>NZ_JBVKDQ010000031.1:0-89875 GCF_055633755.1 Amycolatopsis sp. NPDC114484
GGCCCCATCGAAACCGAAGCAGCACGCCGCCCAGCCCAAGACCACGACGACTAACCACCCAGGTTCCGCAACACCCTCTCAGGGTTCCCCTCACGGACGGCTATGGCAGCAGGTTGGCCCGGCGGGCGGCGTTGACGGCTTGGAGGCGGGTCTTCGCGTCCAGCTTCCGCATCGCGTTGCGCAGGTAGCTCTTCACCGTTTCCGCCCCCAGCCCGAGCGCCTCGGCGATGTCCGCGTTGGTTTGCCCGGCTGCGGCTCCGGCCAGGACGTCCAGCTCACGCGCCGACAGCGTCGGTTGCGGACCTTCGGGAGTGCCGCCAGCGAGTGAGCGGCAGACGGCGTCCAGACGGTCGCGCAGGTCCGGGTCGTCGAGGGAGGAGACGATGCGACGGAGCTCGGCGTGGCTTTCCCGGACCGTCTCGCGGTCGGCCGGTTCGCCGGACGCGACGTCCGGGACGGGGGCGAGCAGCTCCAGCCGACGGCGCACCTCGGCCCGGATCGCCAGCTCCTGCTCCAGGTCACGGGCCACTTCGACCATCGCGGCGACCGAGCGGTCGCCGAAACGGACGTGTTCGCGGACCGCGCCGTAGAGGACTGCCCGGACGGTGCGGGACACGATCACCGGCACCGCCATTACCGAGCGCACACCCTCGGCCTGCACGGCGCGGTCGAAGTGGTGGCTGATCGCTTCGCTGGTGTAGTAGTCCGGCAGCACCACCGGTTTCCGCACGCCGATCGCGCGCCCGCCCAGGCCCTTGCCCTCCGCGACGACCAGGCCGAGCAGCGACGTCGTCGAGTTCCCGACCAGCTCGGTCATCCGCAGCCGGCGACCGTCGGCGACCACGCCGCCGAAGGACAGCGGGACCTGCGCGGCTCCGCGCAGCCGCACCAGCGCGCGACGGACCTCCGCGACGTCCTCGGCCGGGCCGGGATCGGTGACGGGCATCGGGGCGTCACCCCTTTTCGGGGGTAGTGGGCCTGCTGACGTGCGGTGATAGTACCGCCGACACCGGCCAACGACGACCGTGGAGCACGCTGTGAGCCCTGAGCGGACCACCTTCGACCTGCTGCAGACCTACGCCGCGCCGGACGCGGACGCGACCCATCTGCTGTGCGGACGCCATCCCGCCGACGCTGTCGCGTTCACCCTCGTAGAGGCCGACCTCAGCAGTCGCGACCTCACGTACGGCCAGCTGGAGGCCGCTTCCGCCCGGTTCGCCGCCGCGCTGGCCGCGCACGGCGTGCGTCCCGGCGACCGGGTCGCGACGCTCATGGGCAAATCGGCCGAACTGGTCACCGCGTTGCTCGCGATCTGGCGGCTCGGCGCGGTCCATGTGCCGTTGTTCACCGCGTTCGCGCCGCCCGCGATCGCGCAGCGGATCGTCGGCAACGGGACCCGCGTAGTCGTCGTCGACGCTGGTCAGCGCGCCAAGCTCGACGTCAGCGAGGACCTGCCCGCCGATCCGTCGCGGATCGTCGTGACGACCGGCGAAGCGTCCGGCGGCGATCTGTCGTTCGACGCGTTGCTGGACGAGCCGCATCCGCTGCCCGACCCGGTCGCGGTCGGCGGTGACGGCACGCTGGTCGAGATCTTCACCTCCGGCACGACCGGCACCCCGAAAGCGGTGCCGGTGCCGCTGCGCGGGCTCGCCGGGATCCACTCCTACCAGGAGTTCGGCCTCGACCAGACCGACGAGGACGTCTTCTGGAACGCCGCCGACCCGGGCTGGGCGTACGGGCTGTACTTCGCCTTGCTCGGCCCGCTCGCGACCGGACGGCGCAGCCTGCTGCTGCACGCCGGGTTCAGCCCCGAGCTGACCTGGCAGGTGCTCGAACGCTTCGGCGTCACCAACTTCACCGCCGGCCCGACCGTGTACCGCGCGCTGCGCAGCTCCGGCCTGCCGGTGCCGAACGGTCTGCGGCTGCGGCACTGCTCGTCGGCGGGGGAGCCGCTGACGCCGGACGTCGTGACCTGGGCCGAGGAGATGCTCGGCTGCCCGGTGCGCGACCACTACGGCCAGACCGAAACCGGCATGGTCGTCGGCAACGCCTGGCATCCGGCCCTGCTCGCACCGGTCAAAACCGGGTCGATGGGACGGCCGCTGCCCGGGTTCGCCGTCGAGGTCCTGAAGGCGGGCAGCGACGAGATCGCGGAGGTCGGCGAGACCGGCCGCGTCGCGATCGACGTGTCTGCCAGCCCGCTGATGCCGTTCTCCGGTTACCGCGACGCTCCCGAGCGGACCGCGGAACGCTTCAGCGCCGACGGCCGCTGGTACTACACCGGCGACATCGCCGCCCGCGACCGCGACGGCTACCTGGCTTTCGGCTCCCGCGACGACGACGTGATTCTGATGGCGGGCTACCGGATCGGCCCGTTCGAGGTGGAAAGCGCGCTGGCGCAGCACGAGTCCGTCGCGGAAGCCGCGGTGATCGGCGCGCCGGACGAACTGCGCGGGGAGCTGGTGGTGGCCTACGTCGTGCTGAACCCCGGCGTCGAGGGGTCGGACGAGCTGGTCGACGAGCTGAAGCAGACGGTCAAAACCCGTCTGGCGGCGCACGTCTACCCGCGGCGGATCCACTTCGTGGCGGAACTGCCGAAGACGCCGAGCGGCAAGATCCAGCGATTCGCGTTGCGGGGCCGGGAGCTGAGCACCGCTTCGAGCTGAGTTTTCCGACGGCCGGTGGCACACTGGCCCGATGCCGCCTGATCTGCACGGCCGGGTCGCCCTCGTCGCGGGGGCGACCCGCGGTGCCGGCCGGGGAATCGCCGCCGCGCTGGGCGAGGCCGGGGCGACCGTGATCTGTACCGGACGCAGCAGCCGCAGCGGACTTCGCCGTTCGGATTACGACCGGCCGGAGACCGTGGAGGAAACCGCTTCGCTGGTGTCCCAGCTCGGCGGAGCCGGCGTCCCGTTCGTCGCCGATCATCTGGACCACGACGACGTCCGGCGGCTGGCCGCTTTCGTCGAGTCCGAGTACGGGCGGCTTCACTTGCTGGTCAACGACATCTGGGGTGCGGAACGGCTCAAGGGCGGTCCGGCGGACTGGAACACGCCGGTGTGGGAGCACGACCTTGACGCGGGGTTGCGGATACTTCGGCTGGGCGTGGAGACGCATCTGGTCACGTCGCATTTCCTGCTGCCGCTGGTGATTCGCGAGCCGGGCGGGTTGGTGGTCGAGATTACAGACGGCACTTTGGCGCATAATGCGTCGCGCTATCGGATCTCGGTGTTTTACGACCTGGCCAAGGCTTCGGTGAATCGGCTGGCCTTTTCGCAGGGACATGAGCTTGCGGGTTATGGCGCTACGGCTGTCGCGGTGACGCCGGGGTGGCTGCGATCGGAGATGATGCTCGACGCCTACGGGGTGAGCGAGGAGAATTGGCGCTCGGCTTTGGAGGCTGGGGCTCCGGCGGGGTTCGCTGAGTCGGAATCGCCGCGGTACGTGGGGCGCGGGGTGGCGGCGGTGGCGGCTGATCCGGTGCGGGAGAGGTGGAATCAGCGGTCGGTGAGTTCGGCGGAGCTGGCGCGGGAGTATGGGGTGACGGATGTGGATGGGCGGCAGCCGGACAGCTGGCGTTAGCGGTATTCCTCGTGGGGCAGCCATTCGCCGTTTCCCAGATGGGTTGACGGGACCCGGAAGCTCGGCTCCTCGTAGCCGAGGTCCATGCAGAGGATGTTGTCCGCGCCGGTGCGGGTGAGGACTTCCCGGATGACCTCGACCATTCCGCCGGGGTGCTCGTTCCATTCGAACGAGCCGCGGTCCCAGAAGACCACGGGCCAGCGGTTGGGGTCTTCGGAGCTGGTCCGCCAGAAGAACACGCCTCCGCCGGTGTCGTTGGCCCAGGGGAGGAGGCCGCCCGGTTCGGGGAACAGCCGGTAGTTCGTGCCCTCCAGGAAGTCTCCCCACGGGGAGACGAAAGACTCGAGCACGCCGTGGATTCTGTCGCGGATGAATGTGCTCAGGTCGACGCGAGCGTCGATGGGGTTGGTGAAGTTCACGGCGTTGCGGAAGCAGCCGGACGGGAACCGGGACATCAGGGCCTTGCAGTCGTCGGGAAAGGCGACGCCGACGGCTTGTTCGACCTCGGCCCAGTCCCGGCCTTGGCGGATTCCCCCGGTCCAGCCGGAGATCCGGGCGAGTTCGTCGATCGAATGTCTCCGCAGGTGGTCCATGTCTTCTTCCCCGTGGGGTCAACGGTATTCGGCGGCGGGCAGCCATTGCCCGTTCCCCAGGAGCATCGACGGGACCCGGAAAACGCGCGGCAGTTCTTCGAGCGGCCAGTCGAAGATGTTGTCTTCTCCGGTGGAGGCCAGGACTTCCCGGAGGACCTCGGTGATCGGTCCCGGGTGCTCGCGCCACTGGCCCATGCCCCGACCGTAGTAAGCGACCCGCCAGCGGTTCGGATCCGCTGGCTCGGTGATCCAGCAGAGGAACCCGCCTTGCCCGTCGTGGCCCCACGGCAGGAGCCCGCCTTGCTCGGGGAAGAGCCGGTAGTCGGCGTTCTCCAGGTATCCGCACTCTTCATCGGCCAGGATGTCCAGGATTCCGAAGACTTGCTCCCGGACGAAATAGGGGTAGTCCGTGCGCGCGTCGATCGGATTGGTCACGACGATCGCGTCGCGGAAAGCGCCGGACGGAAACCGGGAGAACAATTCCTTGTAGTCGTCCGGAAGCACGGTGCCGATGTCCTGCTCGACGGTGCTCCAGTCCCGGCCCGGCTGAATGCCTCCGGTCCACCCGGTGATTTCGACGATCTCCTCGATCGGTTGGCTCACCTGTGCATCCTACCGGAATTCGATCACCGGCAGGATTGCGCTGAACGGAGCAATCAAGACCCTTCAAGCTGAGGCAATCGCCCCACTGCCGCCGCATACTCTGCGGTGATCCGCGAGACGATCTCCGCTGCCGGAAGGACTTCCGTGATCAGCCCAGCCGACTGACCGGCCTCCACCTTCCCCGTAGCGACATCACCGTGCAGAGCTGCGTCCTTCAACGACGATGCCTGGAAAACCTTCCGCCGCAAAGACTCCTCCGCGCCGGAAGTCTCCAGCTCCGTCATCCGAGCGGTGAAATCATTCGACAGTGCACGGATCACGCCCAACCCATGTCCCACCGTCCGGGTGTCATCGACGCCCGCGGCAACAACTGCCTCCTGATAGGAACGATGCACAGTCGCCTCGGAACTCGCCAGGAAGCGGGTCCCGAACTGGGCCGCACCAGCGCCAAGGGCCAGCATCGCGGCCAGTCCGGCGCCATCGGCGACCCCGCCGGAAGCGATTACCGGAACCGAAGGCGCTGCCGAGACCACGGCACGCACCAAAACCTGCGTGGTGACCATCCCGGGCGGCGGATGACCGCCAGCTTCGGCGCCGACTACCACCAATCCGTCGACACCGGCGGCAGCGGCTTTCACAGCATGCGAGACTCCGGCGACGACGTGCAGGCACCGGGTCCCGACGGCGTGGAATCGGTCCAGGTATCGGCGAGGGCCGCCTTGGGAGGCGATCAGTACCGGCGGGCGGTGGGAGAGCAGGAGGTCGATGACCTCGTCGGCACCGGCTCGGTACAGGGGCAGGTTCACTGCCCACGGACGGCCCGTCCCGGCGGCCATTTCGTCCAGTACCCGGGCCAGATCGGGCAGGCGCATCGGACCGGCGGCGACGACGCCCAGGCCGCCAGCATTCGACACCGCCAAGGGCAACGCCGAGGACGACGAAGCCCACGACATCCCGGCCTGGATGATCGGCAGGTCCAAGCCCAGCAGGTCGGTGACAGAAGTACGCAGCCGGCTCATGAGTTCTCCAGCAAAGCTCGGGCATAGCGAGCCAATTGGTTCTTCCGCACCTTCGCGCTGGCGGTCATGCCGATGGCCTCGAAACCGTCCACAATGCGCAGGTGTCGCGGGACTTTGAACCCGGCCAAGCGCTCTTTCGCCCACAAAAGCAGGTCGGCTTCCGAAATGTCCGGCGAGGTGAGGACGACAAACGCGAAAGGCACTTCGATCAATCGCTCGTCCGGAACTCCGACGACCGCGGCCTGGCGGACGGCGGGGTGGCGGTGCAGCACGTCCTCGACATCCGCGGGCGCGACGTTCTCCCCGCCGACCCGGATGATTTCCTTGGTGCGCCCGGTGAAATGGAACCGGCCGGAATCGTCGAGCAGGCCGACGTCCCCGGTGGACAGCCAGCCGTCGGCGTCGATGGTTTCGGCGGTGCGCACGGGGTCGTCCAGATAGCCTTGCATGACGTTCCAGCCCCGGACCAGGACGGAGCCGGGTTCGCCGGGGGCGCAGTCGCGGGTGTCGTCCAGGGCGCGGATGCGGATTTCCACGCCTGGTTCGGGGGCCATGGCTCCGGAGGCGCGGATCTCCTCCGGTTCCCACCAGGCGGATTGGGCGACGTTCGGGGAGGCTTCGGAAAGTCCGTACCCGGCAACGCATTCGCGCGCGCCGAGTTCGTCGATGACCCGGCGCACGACGGTCGGGGACGCGGCGACCCACGCGCCGCGCAGGGAAAGGCGGCGGTGCGGGCGGTCGGGGTGGTTGAGCAGGAGCAGGGCGATGGTGTCGTTGCCGGAGAAGTGCGTGCACCGCTCGGTTTCCAGCAGCCGCAACGCTTCCGCTGGTTCGAACTTCGGCATCGTCACTAAGGTGGTTGCGTGCTGGAGGGAAGCCAGCACAGAAAGGGTGCTTCCGGCGACGTGGAAGAACGGGCGCGCTGAGTGGAATCGGTCGCCGGGGCGCAGACCCAGGCGGGCACCGGAAAAGAAGGCGTCGGCGCACATGCTCCGGTGGGTCAGGAGGACGCCTTTGGGGCGCGAGGTCGTGCCGGAGGTGTATTGCACGAGAAGGAGATCGTCCGGAGTGGCAACGGGTTCCGCCGCGATTCCAGCGCCCGCGGCCAGGAAATCGGTCCAGCTGTCTTGGCCCAGGATGATGATCCGCTTCAAAGAAGGCAGAGACGCACAACCGGGTTCAATACCGGCGTCAGAGAACAGCGCAGGGAAGTCGACGTTCAAGACGCGCTCGGCGGCGAACAGAGTGCTGACGCCAGCATGGGCGAGCGTGTAGTGCACCTCGTCCGCGGTGAAGCGAGTGTTGACGGGCACGACCAGCGCGCCCAGGGAACCCAAAGCCAGGAACAGCGTGACCCACTCGGGCGTGTTGCCCAGGCAGAGCCCGACCCGGGTGCCCCGGCCGATTCCTGAAGCGGCCAAGGCACCGCGCACTCGGGCAACGTCAGAAGCCAGTTCCCGGTAGGTGATCCGGGCCTCGGCGGTGACGACGGCTTCGACATCGGGAGCCAGGAGCACGGCCCGCGCGAGGGCGTCCTGGACGGTGAGCGGGCAGGCGGTGCGCAGGTCGGTCATCGGGTCTCTCCAGTGAACCGGGCGACGCCGTCGCGCCAGCTGCCGTCGGCGAGGTTCTGTTCGATGGCGGACATTTCGATCCGGATGCCGCGGTCCAGGTCGGTCTCCGAACCCAGGTCGACGGCCCGTTTGGTCAGGGCGATCGCGCCGGACGGGGCGGCGGCGATGGCGGCGGCGACCTCGGCTCCGGCGGCGGCCAGATCGGGGACGACGCGGTTGACCAGGCCGAGCGAGGCGGCTTCCTCGGCGGACAACGGAGTATTGGTGAACAACAATTCCTTGGCCCGGCGTTTCCCGATAGCCCGCTGGAGCCGCTGCGTAGCGCCGACGGTGCCCCAATGCGGTTCAGGGAAGCGGAAAACGGTGCCCGAGGCGGCAAGCGCGAAGTCAGCGGCGAGGGTGATCTCACCGCCGGAGCCGACGACAGTCCCGTGCACCAGCGCGACAACGGGACAGCGGCAGGCCTCGATCGCCGCGTAGGCCGCGAAGGACGCGACTCGGCGGCGACGGACCCACGCGGCGTCCTTGCCGGTCCGTTCCTTCAGATCGGCACCGGCGCAGAAGACCGGGCCGGCACCGCTGAGCAGCACAACCCGGGCATCTGAGATATCAACGGCGTCGAAAGCGTCCTTCAGGGCATGGCACATCGCGAGATCCACGGCATTGCGCGCCGACGGACGGGCCAGTTCGACGCGGGCGATTCCGTCGGTGACGTCCAGCGTCACGCGTTCGTTCATCAGATCACTCCCGCGGCCCGCAGGCCCTCGATCTCGCCGTCCGACAGCCCCGCCAAGTCGCGCAGCACGACGTCAGTGTCCGCTCCGAGCACCGGCGGCGTTCCCGGTGCCGGGGCGTCTCCGGAAGTCTCGCGCAACGGCGTGCGCAGCGCTGGGAACGAGCCTTCGACAGGATGCGTGAACTCGCCGACGACGCCCCGCGCGACGGCATGCGGGTCGGCCAGCGCCTCGCGGACCGAACGCACCGCGCCAGCGGGGACATCCGCGGCCTGAAGTTCTTTGACCAGCTGATCCCGGTCGTGCTGGGCGATCGCCCCGCGCAGCGCCTTCATGACGCGCGCGCGGTGTTCGACCCGGCCCGCGTTGTGCTGCAACGAAGGATCAGCGGCCAAAGCGGACAATCCGAGCACTGTGCACAGTGGAGTCCAATGCTGGTCGCTGCCGCTGATGTGCAGCCATTCGCCGTCCCCGGCCTGGAACGCCGCCGACGGCACCCGCCCCGGATGTTCGGTCCCGGTGCGGACAGGGTCCTCGCCGAGCGCGAAAAGCCGGGCGGCGTTCAGGGCGTGCAGGCTCAGCTGGACGTCCATCATCGCCACGTCGAGGTGCCGGCCGCGACCGCCGGACGAGCGCCCGGCGAGCCCGGTCAGCACGGCGATCACCACCCACAGCCCGGACGTCAGATCCGCCACCGGCACGCCGGTTTTCGCGGGCGGACCAGCGGGATCGCCGGTCATCGCCATCACCCCGGACAGCGCCTGGAACACCGTGTCGTAGCCCTTGCGGTGCGCGTCCGGCCCGGTCTGGCCGAAGCCGGTCGCGGACACCAGCACGAGGCCGGGGTTGTCCGCGGCCAGTTCGGCGTAGCCGAGGCCGAGCCGGTCGAGCGTGCCGGGCAGGAAGTTCTCCACGACGACGTCGGCGCGCGCGGCCAGTTTCCGGACGACGTCGCGCCCGCGCGGGTCCTTCAGGTCCACAGTGACCGATTGCTTGCCGCGGTTGAAGGCGAAGAAGTACGCGCTTTCGCCGTGCGGCAGCCGGGGTTCGAAGCCGCGGGTTTCGTCGCCGGAGCCCGGGCGTTCGACCTTGATCACGGTCGCGCCGAGTTCGGCGAGGATCTGGGTGGCCAGCGGCGCGGCGAGGACCCGCGAAAGGTCCAGCACGGTGACCCCGGCGAGCGGGCCGGTCATGAGCGGAACCCGCGCATCAGCGCGTTGACGTCCTGGCCGGCGCGCATCGCGGCGTCCGTCGGCAGGTCGGCGACCCGGTAGAAAAGGTCTTTCGCGGCGGCGAGCGCGCGGGGTTCGACCGAGGCCCAGCGCTGCGCGATCGCGAGTGCGGCGGGCACGATCTCGGAAGGTTCGACCACCTGGTTCACCAGCCCATACGACGAGGCCTCCGCGGCGGTGAGCAACCTCCCGGTGCTGACCAGCTCGAACGCGAGCTTGCGGCCGAGATGCCGGACCAGCCCGGTCATCACCAGCGCGGGCACGATCGAATGCTTCAGCTCGGGATACCCGAACTTCAGGTCCGACCCGGCGACCACCAGGTCCGCCCCGATCGCCAGCCCGGCGCCGCCGCCGACAGCCGCCCCGCGGACCGCGCTGACCACCGGGACCGGCAGCTGCTGCATGCGCGTCTGCAGCCGGGCGGTGAGCGCGGCGCGTTCGAGAACGGCTTCCGGCTGACTCGGTGTGAGCGACGAGAACTCGTTCAGATCGGCACCGGCGCAGAAGCCCCGTCCGGCACCGGTCAGCACGACGGCGCGGACGCTGGGGTCCCGCCCGGCTTCGTCCAAAGCGGTGTCGAGCGCGCGGGTGAGAGCGGTGTCGAGGGCGTTGAGCTTGTCCGGCCGGTTCAGCGTGAGGACGCGGACGGCGTCGTGGTTTTCGGTCAGCAGCACAGGTTTCTCCCCAAAGAAAGGTCAGGCGGACGCGAAGCCGGCGCGCGCGACCATGCTGTGGAGCGGTCGGCCGAGCGCTTCTTCGCAGGCCGCGGACGCCGCGGCGAGCTGGTCGAGATCGAGGCCGGTGTCGACGCCCATCGCGGCGAACAGGCTGGCCAAGTCCTCTGTGCACACGTTGCCGGTGAGCCCGGCCCCGTAGCCGATCTTCGCCGGGTGCCCGCCGACGCCGCCCATCGCGGAATCGAAGTGCCGGCATCCGGCTTCCAACGCGGCGACGGCGTTCGCGATCCCGGTTCCGCGCGTGTTGTGCAGATGCGCGACCAGCGGCAGGCTCGGGTTTTCTCGCGACAACCGGGTATACAGCGCGCGCACCGAACCCGGGGTCGCGACCCCGGTGGTGTCGCCGAGGGTCACCAGGCTCGCGCCGAGATCGGCGAAACGCGCGACGTCTTCGGCCACCCGGCCCGGGTCGACCATGCCCCCGAACGGACAGCCGAACGCCACCGAAACCACTCCGACCAGGCGAAACCGTCCGTCGGCGAGCTTGACCATCTCGGTCACGCGCTCCCATTGCCCGGCGCGCGTGGTGCGCAGGTTCCGTTCGGTGTGCGCCTCGGTGGCCGACACCAGCAGGCTCAGTTCCTCGGCGCCGTGCCCGGCTTGGAGGTCGGCGAGCGCGCGTTCGACCGCACGCGGGTTCGGGCAGGTCGCCTTGAACGCGACACCCGGGCTCCGGTCGATCCCGGCGAGCACCTCGGAGGCGTCGGAGAACCCGGGGACCCGCGCGGGGTGGCTGTAGCTGGTCGCCTCGATCCGGCGGAAACCGGTGCGCGCGAAGGAGTTCAGCAGCGCGATCTTCGTCGCGGTCGGCACGGGCTCCGGCTCGTGCTGCAGCCCGTCGCGGGCGAAGCACTCGCAGATCGTGACGGCGTCGGACATCCTGGGCCCACCTCCTCGTCGGTGGTTCCAGGAGTACGCGAGGGTGTTGATAAAGTCAACACTGCTCGGCGGACGGGTGAGCCCGCTCACTCTCCTCGACGGCCAGCGCGTGCTCGGCCAGTTTGTCCAGCGCGCGGTCCAGCACCCGGGCCTCCTCGCCGGTGAGGGTGGCGAGGAAGTCCGCGTCGCGCTCGTTGGCGGCGGTGATCAGGCCGCGGTACACCCGGGTGCCCTCGGCGGTCAGCGCCAGCTGCGACGTGCGCCCGGACCCGGCCGTGCGGTTCACCAGGCCGCGCTCGGTCAGCCGGCTGACCACGCGGCTCATCTGCGCTTTGTCCAGTCCGGCGCGGCGCGCGAGCCGGTTGAGCGTGAGCGTCGGGTCGGCCGCGATGAGCGCGATCGCGCGCCATTCGCCGAGGCTCACGCCGAAGTCCCGCCGGTAGCGCACCGCGGCGCTGCGCGACATCGCCGACGACGTGCGCGAGATCCGGTAGGACAGCAGTCCGGAGATGGGGACCAGTTCGTGTCCGTCTGCGCGTTCGGCCATGGCCGGACATCGTAGCCGTTACCCGATGGGTGTTGACAAACTCAACACTCGATGCGGAGACTGCCACTCGCCCGATCCGGACGAAGGAGTCTCAGCCGTGGCCGAACCATCCGCAGTCACCGGCGCTCCGGCAACCGCCGCTGTCGACCGCAAAGCGACCTATCGCACGATCGCCCGGCGCGTCATGCCGCTGCTGGTGCTGTGTTACGTCGTGAGCTACATCGACCGCACCAACATCGGGATCGCGCAGCAGGGCCTCAAACGGGACCTCGGCTTCGGGCCCGCGGTGTACGGGCTCGGCGTCACGCTGTTCTTCGTCGGCTTCATCCTCTTCGAAGTCCCGAGCAACGCGCTCCTCGCCCGGATCGGCGCGCGCAAGACGCTCGCCCGGATCATGGCCACCTGGGGCGTGATGACCGTGGTGACCCTGTTCGTGCACAACGAGATCATGTTCTACGCCGCGCGCTTCCTGCTCGGCGTCGCGGAAGCCGGGTTCTTCCCGGGCGCGCTGTATCTGCTGTCGCTGTGGTTCCCGTCGTCGCGGCGGACGCGGATGACGGCCGTGTTCTTCATCGGCATCCCGGTGTCCGGCGCGCTCGGCTCGGTGATGTCGGGCTGGATCATGCACTCGCTCGGCGGCGTCGGCGGGCTCGCGGACTGGCAGTGGCTGTTCCTGATCGAGGGGATCCCGCCGATCCTGCTGGCCGGGCTCGTGCTGCTCTTCGTCACCGACGGTCCGGAGCAGGCGAAGTGGCTCACTCCGGAACAGAAAGCCGCGGTGCGCGCCGACCTCGAGGCAGACCGGCGCGACAAGGGCCCGGCGACTGAGAAGCACAGTGGATTGCTGCTCGCCCTGCGCGATCCGAAGGTCTGGATTCTCGGCCTCTGCGCGTGCGGCGCGTACACGCTGGCGAACGCCGTCTCGTACTGGACGCCGCGGATCATCGCCAACGCCGGGGTCGGCAACGTCCTGAACCTCGGCTTCTTCTCGGCGATCCCGCCGCTGCTCGGCATCGTGGTGATGCTGCTGGTCGGCCGGCACTCCGACCGGACCCTGGAGCGGCGCTGGCACGCGGCGACGAGCTGGATCGTGGCGGCGTTCGCGATGCTGGCGATCTCGGTGTCCGGCGGCAGCGTCGTGGTGGTCATCCTGCTGCTCGCGGTGATGGCCGCCGCGCACTACTCGGGACTGACGGTGTTCTATTCGATCCCGTCGATCTACCTGACCGACCGGGCGGCGGCCACCGGGATCGCGGTCGTGACGTCCATGGGTTCGTTCGCCGCCGCCGCTTCGCCGTCGCTGCTCGGGTTCATCGAAGCCTCGACCGGCAGCCTGTCGCTGGGGCTGCAGATCAGCGCCGGCATCGTCCTGCTCGCCGTCGTGGTGCTGCTGGCCGGCGTCCGGCCGGGCGATCTTCGCGAACGGCGGCGCTGACCCTCCAAAGTGTGCCGTTCCGCACGCGGCCGCCCGTTCGACCTCGGCGGACTGCCCGGACGGTCTTCTCTCTCATCGCTCTCACAGGGAACCCGGAGTAGACCGGGTTCCGCCGGAGGGAGGAGCGGTGGGCGATGGAGCGCGCGAACGGGCACTGGGCCGAGCGGATCGGCGTGGTGGCGCTGGTCGCCGTCCTGCTGGGCGGGGCCGCCTACGGGTGGGCCGAGCTGCGCGCGCTGCTGTCCGGGGTCACGACGTCCACCGCGCTCGACGGGCAGGCCCGGCCGGGCGGGGACACGAACATCCTCGTCATGGGACTCGATTCGCGGCTCGACGAGCGGGGCGAACCGCTGCCCGCCGAGCTGTACGAACAGCTGCACGCGGGAGACCAGAGCGTCGGCGGGTACCACACCGACGTCCTGATGCTGCTGCACGTCCCGGCAGACGGCGGACATCCGACGGTCATCTCGATCCCGCGCGACGACTACACCGACTTCGCCGGCTGTCCGGACGGAGTGTGCAAGGGCAAGATCAAGGAGGCTTACGGGTACGCGTTCGCCGCGGAGGCCAAACGTCTTGCCGCGCAAGGCGTCACCGAGAAGGCGGCTCGCGAACAGAGGTCCCGGGACGCCGGCCGCGCGGCAGAAGTCGCGACGGTGCGCCAGTTCCTCGGAGGGGTCGCGGTGGACCATTTCGTCGAGGTCACCCTTGTCGCGTTCTTCCAGCTCGCCCAGGTCGTGCAGCCGATCACGGTGTGTTTGGCCGAGCCCGCGCGCGACAGTTATTCGGGAGCGGATTTCCCGGCCGGGCAGCAGCGGATTTCCGCGGCGCAGGCGCTCGCCTTCGTGCGGCAGGCCCGCGATCCGGCGCACGAGTTCACCGACCTGGACCGGGAAAGGCGCCAGCAAGCGTTTCTCGTTTCGCTGGCGCATCAGCTGAAAGAAGGCCGGGTGTTCGGCGACCCGGGGAAACTCGGCCAGCTGGTTTCGGTCGCGAAGCAGAACATCGCGATCGATTCCGGGCTCGACCTCAATGCGCTGGCCCGGCAGGCGGAAACGTTCGCCGGCGGGGATCTGACGCTGGCGTCGCTTCCGGTCGAAAGGTTCGAAAAAGACGCACGGGGCGAAGACGTCGACATTGTCGATCCGGTGAAGATCCGCGCCGCCGCGGCCCGGTTGCTCGGCCGGACGGTCCCGCCGCCGCCTGCCGCGACGGCCGGGCCCGCGGTCGACGTGGTGAACGCGAGCGGCCGTGAGGGCGCGGCCGCCCGGGTGCTGAAGGCGCTTCCGTCGCGGGGATACCGCGCCGGGCACACGTCGTCCAGCGCGCGGCACACGCACCGCACCGTGGTCCGGTACGGGCGCGGGGATTCCGCGTCGGCGGCGAAACTCGTGGCCGCGCTCGGCGGCGGGTACGCCGTGGGCTACGACGGCGCGCTGGCCGCGGGGGAGCTGAAACTGGTGCTCGGCGCCGATTTCCGGGAAACGGCCGACCAGGTCGACCCGGTGCCGGTCTCCCCGGTTTCGCCCGCCGACGAATTGTCCGGAGGCGGGGTGCCGTGCGTGCGGTGAACGGGAGAAGCACAACGATCCTGTGAACCCGTTGAGAACGAATTCCTAAATTAACTCTCCCGAGTGACCTCGGCGGTGAAGTGCCCGCTAATGTCCGGGACGGGGTGACGAGCCGCACAGCCGCGGCCGGGGGATTGCCCGATATCCGTTCTTGTTCCGATTCCAGTGCCTGAGAACGGCACTGCTGCTTCAGCCCGGCCTCACGCCGCCCATTGTTGAGTGGCCATCGGCCGGTTTCGTGAATCCTGTTCTCCTGGAAAGAGGTTTTCCTGTGACGCTGGACGCGGATCGGGCGCGCACGGTCGCGCCCGAGAGGCTCGCCGAAGAGGCGACTGCGGTTTACCGGGCGGGTCCGACGCCTGCCGCGCGCACGCTTTACGACATTTTCGCCGAAACGGTGCGCCGGCACCCGCACGCACTCGCCCTGGACGACGGCGCCGAGCGGGCGACGTACCGCGATTTCGCCGCACAGGTCGAAGAACTCGCCGGACGCCTTCGCGCGGCCGGGGTCATGCCGGGCGACCGGGTCGGCATCCGGATGACTTCCGGCACCGCCGCGCTGTACCGCGGCATTCTGGCCGTTCTCGCCACCGGCGCGGCCTACGTTCCGGTCGACGCGGACGATCCGGCCGACCGCGCCGAGACAGTGTGGACAGAAGCCCAGGTGAGCCTGGTCCTGACCGACGCGGGATTGCCGCCCTCGCGCGGACCGCAGTGGCCGCGAGTCCGTCCGCAGCCGCAGGACGACGCCTGGATCATCTTCACCTCCGGTTCCACCGGCAAGCCGAAAGGCGTCGCGGTCACCCATCGCGCGGCCGCGGCCTTTGTGGACGCTGAGGCCCGGTTGTTCTGCCGGACAAGGCCGCTCGGCCCGGGCGACCGCGTGCTGGCCGGGCTGAGTGTCGCGTTCGACGCGTCGTGCGAGGAGATGTGGCTGGCGTGGCGGCACGGCGCGTGCCTGGTCCCGGCTCCGCGCTCGCTCGTCCGCGCGGGAGCGGACCTCGGGCCGTGGCTGGCCGAGCGCGGCGTGACGGTCGTGTCGACGGTGCCGACGCTCGCCGCGCTGTGGCCAGTGGACACCCTGGCCGGCGTCCGGCTGCTCATCCTCGGCGGCGAAGCGTGCCCGCCGGAGGTGGTGACCCGCTTCGACGACGGCAGCCGGGAGATCTGGAACACATACGGCCCAACGGAAACCACGGTTGTCGCGTGTGCGCAGCGGCTGCGCGCGGGCGAGCCGGTGCGGATCGGGCTGCCGCTCGACGGCTGGGAACTCGCGGTCGTCGACCCGGAGGACCCGGCGGGCATCCCGGTGCCGTGGGGCCGCAGCGGCGAGCTGGTGATCGGCGGCGCCGGCCTCGCGCGGTACCTCGACGCGGCGAAGGACGCGCAGAAGTTCGTGCCGCTGCCGGGTCTCGACTGGAGCCGCGCCTACCGCAGCGGCGACTTGGTGCGCGCGGTGCCGGAGGGGCTGGAGTTCGTCGGCCGCGCGGACGGTCAGGTCAAGATCGGCGGACGGCGCGTCGAACTGGGCGAGATCGAAGCCGCGCTGCGGGCCTTGCCGGGTGTCGCCGCCGCGGCGACGGTGGTGCGGCGCACGGACAGCGGCGCGCAGGTGCTGGTCGGGTACGTGGTGCCGGAAGGCGAGAGCCTCGATCGCACTGCCGCGCGCAGCCTTCTGCGGGACCGGCTGCCCGCGGCTTTGGTGCCACGGCTGGCGTTGGTGCCGGACCTGCCGGTGCGCGCGTCGGGCAAGCTCGACCGTGACGCGTTGCCGTGGCCGCTGGAAGAACCGACGACCGCGCCGGTGGTGCCGTCCGATCCGAAGCTGGCCTGGCTGTTGCAGGTGTGGAGCGAACACCTCGGGACCTCCGCTGGGCCGGACGACGACTTCTTCGATCTCGGAGGCTCGAGCGTGACCGCCGCGCGGCTCGTTTCTGTGCTGCGCGAGCGGCATCCGACGGCGGCAGTGTCCGATGTGTACTCCTGCCCGACGCCGCGCGAGCTGTACGAACGCCTCGCCGGAGAGCCGGTCGAAACTGTCGCGGTGGAGGAGCCGCGGGTTCCCGCGGTTCGGGGCAGCGGATGGTGGCAGGCCGCGGTACAGCTGGTTTTGCTGGCCTTGTCCGGAACGCGGTGGCTGCTTTCGGTGTCGCTGCTCGGCTCGCTGGCCGCTCTGGTACTGCCGTTGCAGTGGCTGCCGCACATGTCGTGGTGGGTCCTCGTACCCGCGTGGCTGGTGCTGCTGAGCCCGCCGGGACGGATGCTGCTCGCCGCGGGCGGCGTGCGAGTGCTGCGCGGAAAGCTCGAGCCAGGGGAGTACCGCCGCGGCGGCATTGTCCACATGCGACTGTGGACCGCCGAGCGGTTCGCCGCCGTGGTCGGTCCGCCGGGAGTCGCCGGAACGCCGCTTGCCGCGCCTTATGCCCGGCTGCTCGGCAACCGGGTCGGCCGCGGCATCGATCTGCACTCGCCGCCGCCGGTGGGCGGTCTCGCCGAATTCGGCGACGGATGCGCGATCGAGCCCGAGGCGGACCTGGCCGGATGGTGGCTGGACGGTCCGGTGCTGCGGATCGGCCGCGTCCGGGTCGGTGCCGGTGCCCGGGTCGGCGGTCGCAGCACGTTGCTGCCGGGTACGGACCTCGGTGCCGGATCGGTGCTGCTGCCGGGCTCGACGCTCGACACCCGCGTGCCGGACGGCGCGGTCTGGGGCGGTTCTCCGGCCGGACCGTCGGGCGAGCGCCCGCCGCGGCCGACCGTGGCGGCACCGCGGGCGAAGCGGTATTCGCTGGCCTTCGCGCTCGGTGGCACGCTGCGGTCGCTGTTCATGTTCGTGTCCGCGATTCCGCTGATCGTGGTGGCACTGCTGCTGATCCCGGCGGCGGACGATCCGCGCACCGCCGGGCTGGCGATCCTGCCGTGGACGCCGTTGCTCGTCTTCGCCGGAATCGTGGTGTACGCCTTGACGATCGTCCTGCTCGTCCGGCTCGCCAGCCTGGCCGTGCGGCCGGGAACCTATCCGGTGCTGAGCCGCGCGGGCTGGGCGGCCTGGTTCGTGCACGAACTGCTCGAAATCGCGCGGCGGCAGCTGTTCCCGCTCTACGCCGCGCTGGCGACCCCGGTCTGGATGCGGCTGCTGGGCGCGCGGATCGGCCGCGGCGTCGAACTGTCCACTGTGCTCAGTCTGCCGTCGCTGCTTCGGGTACGAGACGGTGCGTTCCTCGCTGACGACGTCCTCGCCGCACCGTACGAACTCGACCGCGGCTGGGTCCGGCTGGGCGTTTCCGAGGTCGGGGAGCGCGCGTTCGTCGGCAACTCGGCAGTCGTCGGCCCGGACCGGACGCTGGGTTCGGGCTCGCTCGTCGGCGTCCTGTCCGACACCCCGGCGGACGTCCCCGACGGCACGTCCTGGCTCGGCCGGCCCGCGCTGGAGCTGCGGCGGACCGCGGACACCGTCGACCCCGCCCGCACGTTCGCGCCGCCGCGCCGGTTGAAGCTGGCCCGCGCGCTGGTCGAGTCCTGCCGGATCGCGCCGCTGCTCATCGCGGGTCTCCTCGGACTCGCCGTGTCCACGGTCCTGGCCGGAGTGGACGTCGCGGACGGCTTCTGGGTCGCCGCCGCCGTCGCCCCCGCTGTGTTCGTCTCGGCCGGTCTTGTCGCCGCGCTGCTGACGACGCTGATGAAATGGACACTGGTCGGCCGGTTCAAGCCCGGCCGGCATCCGCTGTGGAGCGCGTTCGTGTGGCGGAACGAGCTGTACGACACGTTCGTCGAGACGCTCGCGGTCCCGTGGTTCGCCGGATCGTTCCTCGGCACGCCGGTGCTGAACTGGTGGCTGCGGACCCTCGGCGCCCGCATCGGCCGCGGCGTCTGGTGCGAGAGCTACTGGCTGCCGGAAACGGATCTCATCCACCTCGGCGACGGTGCCGTGGTGAACCGCGGCTGCGTGCTGCAGACGCACCTGTTCCACGACCGCGTCATGCGGCTGGACCCGGTCCGCCTCGGCCCCGGCGCGACGCTCGGCCCGCGGGCGTTCCAGCTGCCGGGCAGCGGGGTTTCCGACGGCGCGACGGTGGGGTCGGGGTCGCTGGTGATGGCGGGGGAGACGGTCCCGCCGCGCACTCGGTGGCGGGGGACGCCGGTCCGTCCCTGGCGGTGAAGCCCGGTGGGCGGTTCTGCCGAGCAGAGCCGCCCACTAACCGGGGAGGACTATGGATTGCCGGAACTCTTCGGCGACAGCCGCCAGCGCTCGGGGCTCTACGGACTGGACGGCAGCTATGACGACTACTGCACGTTCCTCCTCGGCCTCGACTTCGGCAACGACAGACAGTTGCTCACCGGCTTCAGGGAGCCGCTCGTTCCGCGCGTCGGCGGCGGCGACCATCTCACCTGGGACTCGCTGGTCCTGCACCTCGCGTTCCCGGACCGCACCGAGGGCTGGCGCGACGAAGCCGCCTGGACGAGTTCTTCGAGAAGCGGGCCGAGCGCGGCGGGACAGCGGCGATCTTCGACGAATACCTGACCTGGCGACTCAGCGGCGCACCCCGAGCTTCACCGGCACTCCGACCCCGCGATACCCGTCCCGCTCGACACCATCTCCTGGTGCCGTACCCGCGGAGCGTTCGTCGCCTTGCGATGTCGTGCACTGGGGCACGCCGGTGCGGCCCTGGCGGTGAAATCTCGTGGGTGCCCGGTGCCCGGTCGCAGGCACCCACGAGACGGCTAGCTTCGCGGAAGGTCGGTGTGCGCCGCTCCGCTTTCGAGCGCGGCATCGACCTCCGTGACGGAAAGCCCCGCCGCCGCAAGGACTTCCCGCGTATCTGCCCCCGGCGGCCGAGGCGAATCAGCGGCACTGCCCGGCGTACGGCCGAGCTTCACCGGCACCCCGACCCCGCGATACCCGTCCCGCTCGACCACCATCTCCCGGTGCCGCACCTGCGGAGCGTTCATCGCCTCCGCGATATCGTGCACCGGAGAAGCCGGAACTCCCTTAGCCAGCAACATCTCCGCCAACGAGTCCCGTTCGTACCGTCCGATCAGGACACTCAGCTCGGCCCGCAACGCACCTACATTGCGGACCCGTTCCGCATTCGAAGCAAACCGCGGATCAGAAGCCAGCCCAGGCGCGCCAAGCACTTCGGCAAGCGCCGCGAACTGCCGGTCATTCCCCGCACCGACGAAGAACAGTCCGTCCGCCGTCGAAAACGTCTCATACGGCGCGATCGACGGATGTGCCGAACCCGTCCGCCGCGGCACCGCGCCGTCAGCGAGCCAGGCGGCGGAATGCGGATGCAGCAAGCTGATCACCGTGTCCAGCAAAGAACAATCGACAAGCTGCCCGAGGCCGGACCGTTCCCGTTCATGCAGCGCGAGCAGGATCCCGGAGAACCCCAGCACCCCGGTCACCACGTCGACGACCGGCACCCCGATCCGCAACGGCGGCCCGTCGGCCTCGCCGTTCACGCTCATCAACCCGCCGTACGCCTGCAAGACCGCGTCATACCCAGGCAACCCGCCGAGCGGCCCGTCGGTGCCGAATCCCGTGATCCGGCAGTGAATCAGCGCCGGATACTCCGCCCGGATCGTCTCGTCCGGCCAGCCCCAGCGCGCGAGCGTGCCCGCCTTGAAGTTCTCCACCACCACGTCCGCGCCCGCGAGCAGCGTGCCGAGCAGCGAACGACCGTCCGGACCGGACAGATCGAGCACGATGTTCTTCTTGCCCCGGTTGAGATTCGCGTAGTAGGCGCTGGTCCCCTCCTCGAGAAACGGCGGCCCCCAGCCCCGGGTCTCGTCCCCGGCGGGCGATTCGACCTTGATCACCTCGGCCCCGTGATCAGCCAGCATCTGCGTGCAGTACGGCCCCGCCAGCACCCGCGACAGGTCCAGCACCCGCAACCCGTCGAGCGCGCCCATCAGTACGACCTCGGCAGCCCGAGCACGTGCTGGGACACGTAGTTCAGCACCATTTCCTGGCTGATCGGCGCGAGCCGCAGCAGCCGAGCCTCCCGGAAGTAGCGCTCCACGTGGTACTCCCGCGCGTAGCCCATCCCGCCGTGGGTCTGGATCGCCTGGTCGGCGGCCTGGAACCCGGCGTCCGCGCACAGCCATTTCGCCATGTTCGCCTCCTTGCCGGCCGGCAGGCCGTGGTCGTAGCGCCAGGCGGCGTTGCGCGCCATCAGCTCCGCCGCGTCGAGCCGGGTCGCGGCCTCGGCCAGCGGGAACGCCAGCCCCTGGTTCTGCCCGATCGGACGGCCGAACACCTGCCGTTCCCCGGCGTACCGGACCGCGCGCCGCAACGCCGCGCGACCGATGCCGAGCGCTTCGTGGGCGAGCAGGATGCGTTCCGGATTGAGGCCGTCGAGCAGGTACCGGAAGCCCTTGCCTTCCTCGCCGACGCGCGCCGATTCCGGCACTCGCAGGCCGTCGATCAGCACCTCGTAGGACGACACCGCGTTGCGGCCGAGCTTCGGGATCGCGCGCAGCCGCACCGCGTCGGACTCGATGTCCACGACGAACAGGGACATGCCGTCGGTCGGCTTCTCCACTTCGTCGCGCGGCGTGGTGCGGGCGATCAACACCATTTTCTGCGACTGGCCCGCTTTGGTGATCCAGACCTTCCGGCCGTTCACGACGTAGGAATCGCCGTCGCGGCGGGCGAAAGTCGAGATGCGCGTGGTGTCCGTGCCCGCGTCCGGTTCGGTGACGCCGAAGCAGACGTGCAGCGAACCGTCGACCGCGCCGGGCAGGATCTCCTGGCGCATTCGCTCGCTGCCGTGCTTGACGATCGTGTTGAGCCCGAAGATCGTCAGGTGCATCGTGCTGCACCCGTTCATCCCGGCCCCGGACGCGGCCACTTCCTCCAGCAGCAGCGCGGCTTCGAGAATGCCGAGCCCGCCGCCGCCGTACTGCTCCGGGATCGCCATGCCGAGCCAGCCCGCCGAGGCGAACGCGTCGTAGAACTCGCGCGGGAACTCGGCGCGCTCGTCGCGCTCGGCCCAGTACTCGTCGGGGAACCGGGCGGCCAGCTCGCGCACGGCGCGCCGGATGTCCTCCTGGTCTCGGGTCAGCTGGAAGTCCACAGTGCTGCTCTCCATCATGCGCATATAAGAACGCTGAGTTCGGATATACGTTCAACGTAAGGCGGCGCGCGCTTCGGGTCAAGCGCCGCCCAGGGTGGATGTCGCGATAGGGTTCGTATCTGCGAACGCAGGGGAGGCCGCCGTGACCGAGTCGACTGCCAAGGCCCACCGGACGGTCGGGCGGGTCACCAGCATCCTGGAGTGCGTCGCGCGGCAGCCGGGGATGCGGCTGCACGAGCTGTCGGTGGCTCTCGACGCGCCGAAATCCTCGGTGTTCGGCCTGGTCAAAGGGCTGGTGTCGACCGGCTACCTCGTCGAGGCCGACGGCAGCTACCGGCTCGGCCCCGCGCTGGGGAACCTGCTCACCGGCGGCCTGCCCGGCATCGCGACCGCGGCCCGGCCCGCCCTGGAGGAGCTGCGCCGCCGGTTCGGCGAGACGGTGATGCTCGGCGCCGCGGTCGGGGATTCGCTGATCTACGTGGACGCGGTCGAGTCCGAGCAGCCGATCCGCTACTCCGCGCCGCTGCGCACGCGACGGCCCCTGTACCCGCCGAGCGCGGGCAAGATCTTCCTCGCGTACTGGTCGGCGCGCCGGCGCGAGGCGTACCTGAAGTCGGTGCTCCCGGACGCGGAGCGAGTGCGGGCCGCGATGGAGGAACTCGACACCGTCCGCGCCGAGGGCGTCGCGCTCAACCGCGGCGAAACGCTGCCCGACGTGAGCGCGGCGGCGCGGCCGATCCTGGTCGACGGCGAGGTGGTCGCGGCGATCGCGGTCGCGGGCCCGACCACGCGGATTTCCGAACGCCTTCCCGAGATCGGGGAGGCCCTGGCCGGGATCACGGCGGCGGTCGTGAAGCGCTGGGAAGCCGCGCGCCAGGGCTGAGCCCGAATTCCCGAAGACTCTTGACCGGTGTGTTCGCGGTCTCTTAGCATCCGGATATACGCATCAAACGTTCCCAAATACGCACGCAACGGCGCGCGCCGGCTGGCTTCCGCTCGCCTGTGCCCCAGTTCCGGAGAGCAGGACCATGCCCAGTGTTGTGCACGACAGCGTCGGAACGACCCGGAAAGCCCCGCGCGGGGTCGGGCTGGCGGTGATCGTCGGCTCCGCGCTCGAGTGGTTCGACTTCTACCTCTACGCGTCGATGGCCGCGCTGGTGTTCGGCCACGTCTTCTTCCCGCCCGGCAACGACGCCGCCGCGACCATGGCCTCGGTCGCGACCTTCGCCGTCGGGTTCCTGGCCCGGCCGATCGGCGGCATCGTGTTCGGCGCGCTCGGCGACCGGATCGGCCGCAAAAAGGTGCTGTCGTGGACATTCGTGCTGATGGGCGTTTCCTCGGCCGGGATCGGATTGCTGCCGAGCTACGCGAGCGCCGGGCTTCTCGCGCCGGTGCTGCTCGTGGTGCTGCGGCTGTTGCAAGGGCTGGGCGCCGGGGCGGAATTCGGCGGTGCGATCGCGGTCGCCTACGAGCACGCTGATCCGCGCAAACGCGGGCGGCAGGGTTCGTGGCCCGCGCTGGGGGTGAACGTCGGGTTGCTCGTCTCCTCGCTCGCCGTCGCCGGACTGACCACTTTGGACAAGGAGTTCCTGCACGGTTTCGGCTGGCGGATCCCGTTCCTGGCCAGCTTCCTGCTCGTCGGCGTCGGGCTGTGGGTGCGCCGCCGGGTCCCCGAAACGCCGGAGTTCGAAAACCTGGTGCGGAGCAGGAAAAACCGGCCGCGCGGCTGGGCGAACCGGCCGCTGGTGAAGTTGTTCCGCAGCGACTGGCGCGCGCTGGCGGTGGTCATGGTGATCACCATCGGCTACAACGGCGTCAGCTACGTGTTCAAGACCTTCTCGCTCGCGTATCTGACGAATTTCCGTGGTGTACCGGCGAATATCGGCGCGCTGGGAATCAGCATCGCGAGCGGGACGGCGATCGTGACGGTGCCGATCGCCGGCTGGGTCAGCGACCGGATCGGTGCGAAAAAGGTCGTGGTCGCCGGCGCGGTGGCGACCGGATTGCTGGCGTTCCCGTTCTTCTGGCTGCTCGACACCGGCACCAGCTGGTTCATCTGGCTCGGCCTGGTGCTGGCGACCGGCATTGTGGTCCCGGCGATGCTGTCGGCGCAGGGCGCGTTCCTGGCCAAGCAGTTCCCGGCCGAGGTCCGCTCGACCGGTCTCGGCACCGGCCGAGAGGTCGGGGGAGCGGTGTCCGGCGGGCTCGCGCCGCTGGCCGCGCTGGCGATAGTGGAAGCGTCCGCGACGCACGCGACCTGGGGTGTTTCGCTGCTGTTCGTCGCGGGTGCGTTGTGCATCGGATTCGGGGCGCTCGCCGATCAGAGCCGCGGCGCGCTCAACTGAGCCGCGGCCACCGGGTGCGGGTCTTGGGCAATTCCGGGCCGTAGACGGCTTCGGCGACAGAACGCTTCAGGTTCGCGCAGTGATGCAGGACGTGCGCCGGAAACCCGGTGCCGGAAGGGCGTTCCGGCGGCTTCTCGGCGCCGGCGGGCGTGAGCGTCCAGCCGGAACCGAGGTCGATCAGGCTCCGGTGTTTCGTGGTGTAGTACTCCGGCGAAACGTCGATCGCCACGCCGGTCGCGCCCGCCGCGGCGGCGACCAGGTGCAAGTGGAAGCGGCTGGAGATCCACGTCTGCCCGGCGGCGAGCGGAAGGCCGCGGTGCCACACGTCGCGGAACGGGTGGAACTCCGCGCCGGGAAGTTCGTGTTCCAGCAACGCGAAAACCTCGCGGTCGACGCGCGGAATCCCTTCCACCACAGCGAGTTCTCCCGGTGGCAGCCGCCACGCGCGCACCAGGTCGAGCACCTGCGCGGCGAGTACGGACGGCCGCTCGGCGCCGATGTCCGACTGCACGCACAGGACGAACTCCCGCGAGGTGGGCGTCGTCGGCGGGTGCGGGTCGAGGAAGACGTCGTCGCAGGTCCGCTCGACGCCCGCGACGCCGTGCAGGAGTTCGGCGGACGGATCATCGCGGACGTCGACGACGTCGAACCGCTCGGCGAGCGCGCGCAACAGACCGGCCGCGCCCGCCGGGAACGGGACGAAGCCCTGTCCGGTCATCGCCGAGCGGGCTCCGGAACGCTGTGCCGCGGCGGCGGCCCCGGCGACCAGTCCAAGGTGCCGGGGCCACAGCGCGTTGACATAGCCGCCGCCGATCAAATGCACGACGTCGAGCCGGCCGAGCAGTTCGATGCCCGCGTCCCAGCGCGGTGCACGACCGGGGTCGTGCACCGCTGCCTGCACCCAGGACGCGACTTCCCACGGATCGTCCGACGGCGCTTCGCCGCACAGCCGCCACAAGGTGTCTGTGCAGCGCAAACGCGGATGCAGGTCGCCGAACAAATGCTGGGCCGGTCCCGGCGAATGCGTGTCGAGCCAGACTTCGGCGTCCGGTTCGGTGCGGGCCAAGCGGCGAATCCAGGCAGCGGCGATCAGTTCGTCGCCGAAGTTCGGATATCCGCTCGGTCCGACGAGGTAAAGCCGGCGGGGGGACGGGGCACGAGTCACGAAGCGACGCTGAGCTGCGTGTCCAACGCCTGTTCGCCCTGGGCCTTCTCGCTTCCGCTCGGCTCGGCCTGCACGCGGTCCTTGGCGACGCCGTCGCCTTCGAGCGCGGCGGAGATCGCCTGCGCGCGCTCTTCGGAAAGCTTCTTCGCCTTCTCCGCGTCCGGGTAGCCGGCGTGGGTCTCGACCTTCAGTTTGACATCGTTGCCCTGCATGGCTTTTGCGATCGCGGCGAGGCCTTCCTTGGCCTTGCCGGTCAGTTCCGCCTTCTCCGGCTCGAACTTGATCGGCGAGGACTGCGAGGCCTGCTGGATCGCGGCGGTGACCGCCTGCGCGGCCGGGCTGTTCTGCCCGGCGGCTCCGTCCTGGCCCGGCGCGCCGTTCTGGCCGGACGCGCCGTTCTGGCCCGGTGCACCATTCTGGCCGGACGCGCCGTTCTGCCCGGCGTCGCCGGACTGCGCGGCCCCGCTGGCCTGCGCGGTGTTCTGCCCGGACGCTCCGGATCCGGACGAGTCGTTCGATCCGCCCGACCCGCACGCGCTGACCAGCGCGACGACGGCTGCGGCCCCGACGACCGCCTTGACGAGTGCCCTCTGCATGGGAATTGCGCTCCTTCGGCTGGGTTCGCCGGGATCTGAACACGGGGCCCCGGCGGCGGCAACCGCGGCGCACCCGGCGATCGCGCCGAGCGGCCGCGCGGTTTCGCGCCGTCAGCAGGGCGGGGGCGGCGCCTCGCGGCCTCGCCCGCCCGGACTGACATCCACCCGGGTGAGGGACCCGGAAAGTCCACAAAGGACAGTAAGATCCGGGTGCGCCGGTCGGTGTATAACGTCCTATTCAGCTGGCCTCGCGGCAGCACGCCCGGCCGCGCCGACGGCGAACCGGAGGCACGCGTCCGTTCCGATCCGGGCAGGAAAGGCTCCAGGGCCGGCCGCCGATTCCAGGGGTGCATCTCAGGGTGTTCCCCGATGTCGAGGTGTCACAGCCGCCAGCATGCTGATCGATGTGACCCTCATAACGCGGAAGGCCAGGGCGACGGCACCCGCGATCGCCGCCGCGGCCTTGGCCTTCTCGCTGGTGCCGATCCTTCTGCTGCACGTGGTGGCGGCGGGCACGATCGACCCGGTCCGCGACGTCATCAGCGATTATGTCTTCCCGCCCGGCGGGGCGGTGCTCCTGGCGGCGGCTTCGCTCGGGCTGGCGGGCGCGTCGCTGGCGGTCCGGCACGCGCTGCTCAGGCAGGGGTTGCCGAAACGCGGCCCGGAGTCGGTGCTGATCGCGTTGTGGGCGGCCGGGCTGGTCATCGCGACGTTCTTCCCGACCGACCCGACCGGCGTGGAGACGTCGTTTTCCGGTGCGGTGCACCGGTATGCCGGTGCGGCGATGTTCGTGTGCCTGCCGCTGGCGGGATGGTTGCTGGCGCGTCGGCGGACGGACGCGAAGGCGGTGCACTGGCTTTCCCTGGCCTCAGGTGCCGCTTCGCTTGCCTTTTTGCTGGCCCACGCACCGCTGCTGGAGCAGTCCGTGCCCGAGTTCCTGGGGTTGTTCGAACGCGTGCTGTACGCCCTGCTCTACGCACAGCTTTTCGCCGTCACCGCGATGGCCCGAGCCGAGGTGGCCTCATGACGATCATCGCCATCGTGCTCGCCGTGCTCGGCGCGGTTTTCTTTTCCACTGGCGCACTTCTGCAGCACGGCGTCGTTACCGGACTGTCCGGCCGGCCGCGGATCGGGGAGTTGCTCCGCGCGCCGCGCTGGCTCGGCGGGCTCGCCCTGCTCGGTTCGGGGGCGGGCGTGCACGCGGTCGCGCTGGGGATGGCTCCGCTGACCGTCGTGCAGCCGGTCGGGGTGATTGCCGTTGCGATCACTGCGATTCTCGACCGGCGACGGCGGGATCTGCCCGCGGTCGCGGTCACCATGCTCGGCGTCGGGACGTTCGTGAGCGTCGCCGCGGGCAGCACCACGAGCACCTCGGTCGGCGCCGACGCGCAAACGCGGGCGGCATTGCTGGTGCTGGGGGTCGTGGCGCTGCTGACTTTGCTCGGCGCGATTTCCTCTCGGCCGTCGATCCGCGGACTGTGTTTCGGCGCGGCCGGCGGTGCTGCCTACGGCTTCGTCTCGGTATTGATGCGAGCGGTTTCCCTTGAAGTTCAAGAGGGTGCCGTCGACTTCAGCACCGCGGTGTCGGTCGCCGCGATGGTGACGGCGCTGCTGGTCGGCGGCTGGCTCGTGCAGTTGTCCTATCGGTGCGGTCCGCCGCACCTCGCCGTCGCGTGCCTGACCGTCGTGGATCCGCTGGTCGCGGTGGGTCTCGGCGCCGGGGTGCTCGGCGAAGCCACCCACCTCGACGCCACGGCGACCGCGGTCGCGCTGACCGCGGCGGTCCTGGCGGTCGGCGGCGTCGCGGTGTTGAGCCGCAGCAGTTCTTCTCCTGTCCATTCCACCAGATCGGAGCACCCTGTGAACGACGACCGGGCTTTGCGCATCGTGGTCGCCGCCGAAACCTATCCGCCGGACGTCAACGGCGCGGCGCAGTTCGCGTACCGGCTGTCCACCGGACTCGCCGGCCGGGGACACGAGGTGCACGTGATCACTGTCGACCCGGAGGGCCCGGCGCGCACCGAAAGAGACGGCGACGTGGTGGTGCACCGCGTCCGGTCGCATCGCACCCCGTTCCACCGGACCTTCCGGATCGGCCTGCCGTGGGAGGTGAGCAAGGACGTCTCTGCACTGCTGGAGGAGCTGCAGCCCGACCTTGTGCACGTCCAGGCGCATTTCGTGGTCGGCCGGTACGTGCTGAAGCACGCCGCCGCGATGGGAATCCCGGGAGTGGCCACTAACCACTTCATGCCGGAGAACCTGTTCGGTCACGTGCGAGTGCCGACGTGGCTGCGCGGTGCGGCTTCGCGGTGGGCGTGGCGGGACCTGACGCGAGTGTTCTCGTCGGCCCGGGTGGTGACTGCGCCGACGCCGCGGGCGGTAGAACTGTTGCACGACAACGGGTTCCCGAAGCGTGCCATCCCAGTGTCGTGCGGCATTGACATCGACCGTTACCGGTTGCGGAAGGTTTCGCGGACGTCCGACGATCCGACAGTGTTGTTCGTCGGGCGGCTTGACGAGGAGAAGCGCGTCGACGAGCTGCTGCGCGCGGTCGCGCTCGTGCCTGGCCTGCACGCGGAGATCGTCGGCGACGGTTCGTGCCGGGCGGGATGGGAAAAGCTGGCCGGTGAGCTGGGGATCGCCGACCGGGTCCGGTTCCGCGGGTTTGTGTCCGAAGAGGACTTGCTGGACGCCTACGCGGCCGCGGATCTCTTCTGCATGCCGGGCGTCGCCGAACTCCAGAGCCTCGCGACGATGGAGGCGATGGCGGCGGGGAAACCCGTGGTGGTCGCGGACGCGATGGCGTTGCCGCACCTGTGCCGTCCGGGATACAACGGCTGGCTGTTCGAACCGGGCAACGTGGGGGAGCTGGCCGAGCGGCTGCATGCCATCGTCGCCGATCCGGCGACTCTGGCACGGATGGGAACGGCGAGCGGCAAGATGATCGCCGGGCACGCGCTGGAGTCCACTTTGGATTCTTTCGAAGCCTGCTACGCCGAGGCGATGGGCCGCGTCACGGCCGTGCCCGCGGCCGCCTGAGGCTTGGGGGGACTGGGGACTGGGGACTGGGGGATGGCCGGGTTCGCCGGACGAAGGGGAGGGATCCGGCGAACCCGGCCGAGTTCTGGTCTCAGGCGAGCGTGAGCGCGTAGAGCTGGACGCGCGGGTCATCCGGCAGGCTCACCGACTGGACGGTTTTGGCGCCGTCCGCTGCGGCGGCGATGCCGAACAGCCGCACCGGCGGACCGTCGATGCCGCTGCCCGCCTTGATCCGGTGCGCCATGTCGAGCACGACAGTCGTGCCGGACGGGGTCGACCCGGCCCAGTCGCCGAACGTCACCGGGAGGTCCGCGCTGGATCCGTCGCTGTAGTGCACGGTCAGCGAAGTGGACACCGGACCGTTGTGCGACGAGCCGATCAGCTGGACCGCTTGGTGCTTTCCGGCGGGCAGCAGCAGCGATTGCCCGCGTGCTTCCACGAAATTCGCCGCGGTTCCGGAGGGATCAGGCGCTGCGTAGGAAACTCCATTGTGGACAAAGGTGCCAGCTGGCGGCATCAGGTCAGCGTCGTAGCTCCAGCCGCTGCCGTCGAAGTTGCCCTCCGTGGACGCCGCGACGGTCGCGGTCCCGTCATGGTTGCGGTCGTGGCTGAGATCGACCGCGCACTGAGTCCCGGACGTAGTCGCGCACACTGTCGGTTCCCGGACCTCGATGCCCGCAGTGCGGGTGACGGTATTCGCTCCCGGCCCGGAGGCCTTGAGCTGCACCGAATACGTGCCGACTGGCGTGTTCGCCGGTACGGTCACTGTGACCGGTGCGGTCTTCTGCGTCGGTAGCCTGAAGGACCACAGCAGCTGCAGCGGTTCGGTCTGCACTCGCCAGCCGGACGGTGCCGAGGACGTCACGAAGACCGGCTGCGCTCCGGGGTTCTGGCCGAGTACGTCGAGATTCAAGTGGACAGTCTGCGCTTCGGATTGCTTTGGCAGAACAACGGAACTCGGCCGCAGCGTCGCATCCACGTGTCGACGCAGATCACCGGCCGACTTGTTCACCGACGGCGGTTCCGTGCCCGGCTGCGTGCCCCAGTTCGACGGTGCCGCGCCGACTTGGTAGGCGAGCTTGCCGCCGTGCGCGACCGCGGACCAGTCGAGCCAGGTCTGCCGGACGTCCCGGCCGTTGAGCGAAACGCGTTGCACGTAACGGTTAGCGTCGCTCGCGCCGGGCGCGGTGACGGTGAGCGTGCCGCCTTGCTTGCCCTCGTACTGTCCGATCCGGACGGTCGCCGATTCGAACTGAGGACTGGACACGGCGAGGAAGTTCGCGCCGCTCATCGTCGGGTACAGGCCGAGCGAGGAGAAGACGTACCAGGCGGACATCGTGCCGAGGTCGTCGTTTCCGGTCATGCCGTCCGGGCCGGTGGTGAACAACGTCATCGCCGCGCGGACGACGGTCGCGGTCTTCGCCGGCGCGCCGACCCAGTTGTACATGTACGGCGAAAGCAGGTCGGGTTCGTTGTTGGGGTTGTAGGTGGCCTTGGCGTAGTAGTCGTACGGGCTCGCGATCCAGTCCTCGCGCGCGGTGCCCGCCGGGTCCTTGAGCAGGTTGTCGTAGGCGAAGAAGGAGTCGAGCCGCTTTTCGGTCGCCTGCTTGCCGCCCATCAGCGCGGTGAGCCCGGCGGGATCCTGCGGAACCAGCCATTGGTACTGGTAAGCGCCGCCCTCGTGGAACTGGTGGTCTGCGTCGACCGGGTTGTACGGCGTGAGCCAGGTGCCGTCGGCGGTGCGGGGGCGGAACTGCTTGTCGGCGGCGTTCCAGACGTTGCGGTACCACTGGCCTCGCTCGGCGAACATGCGCGCGTCGGCCTGGTGGCCTAACCCCTTGGCCATCAACGCGAGCGCGGCGTCGGCGGCGGAGTACTCCATGGTCGCCGAGGTCGGGTGCTCGCAGTCGTTGTCGCCGCCCTTGGCCGCGCAATCCTTGCCGAGCGTGAGACCGCTCGGAATGTACCCGCGGTCATTGTAGTAACTCACGCCGGAGCGGCCGTTGTACGGCGAATCAGCGGGCGGGGTGCTCGTCGCGTTCTTCTTGAGCAGCCCGTACGCCTCGTCCTCGTGCCCGGCTAACAAACCCTTCGACCAGGCTTCAACGAGGAACGGAGTCACCGGGTCGCCGGTCATGATGTTGGTTTCGCTGCCCGCCAGCGCCCATCTCGGCAGCCAGCCGCCGTCTCGGCCGATCGACAGCACGGACAACGCGACGTCTCGGGCCACCTGCGGTTCCAGCATTTCGAGCAGCTGGTTCTGCGGGCGATAAGTGTCCCAAAGGGAGAAGTTCTGATACGGCGTGTATCCGTTGGCACGGTGGACTTTGCCGTCGAAACCGGCGTAGTCGCCGCTGATGTCGCCGGCCAGGTTCGGGTGCAGTTGCGCGTGGTAAAGCGAGGTGTAGAAGGCGGTCTGCCGTTCGGCGGTGCCTCCGCTGATCTTGATCGCGCCGAGCCGGTCCGCCCACTGCTTGCGCAATGCGGTGCGGGTGACGTCGAAGTCGTAGCTGTCGCTGGTTTCTTTCGCGAGGTTGTCCCGCGCGCCAGCGAGACCGGTATAGGAGAGCCCCACCTTCAGGACGACGTCATGGTCGGTGGCAGCGTCGAAGCTGACCCACGCGCCGTTGCCGCCAGTGCCTGCGGCGTCACGGCTTCCGGCGGTGCGTGCGTTGCCGCGCCAGGTGCCGTAGGAGGCGAACGGGCGGTCGAAAGTGGCGGTGAAGTAGACGGTGTGCTCGTCGTGCCCGGCGCAGAAGCCGCCCGCGCGCACGCGACCCTCGATGGTCCGGTCGCCGACGACGTGGATCTCGGAATCCTTCACGGACTGGTTCGCCTGGCCGGTGTTGAACAGCACGTTGGCCTGGCCGGTCGACGGGAAGGTGTAGCGCTGCCAGCCGGTGCGCGGGGTGGCGGTGAGTTCGGCGTTGACGCCGTACTTCTTCAACCCGACGCGGTAATAGCCGGGTTCGGCCTTCTCGTCGTCGTGGCTGTACTCGGATTTGTAGGAGTTCTTGTCGACCGAGTCGACGGCCCCGGTGGTCGGCATGACCGGCAGTTCGCCCATGACGCCGCAGCCGACGCCGGAGAGGTGCGTCTGGCTGAAGCCGTAGATCGAGTTCTGCTGGTAGTCGTAGCCGCCTTGGCCGCCGGTGTCGGGGCTGACCTGGACCATGCCGAAGGGCGCGCTGGCTCCGGGGAAGGTGTTGCCGAAGTTCTGCGTGCCGACGAACGGGTTGACCAGAGAAACCGGATCCGCCGTGGCCGCCGTGCTTGCGGCGGCCCCGTTCGTGCCGGACAGCAGCCCGGCCACCACGAAGCCCGCCGCCGCGACCGCGGCCACCCGTCTCTTCTGCGACCACATGGACGCGCTACCTCCAGGGCTGACAACGTTGTCATCGTGCGAACCGGTGCGGAGGCGACCGGCTGGTGAGCAGCTTGTCATCCCGGAGGGGGTTTGAGAAGGCCGACAACGGGACAGCTTCCGGTTCGCGTTCCCGGCCAGCCGTCCGGGAGAGGAGCCCTCCCGGGCCTCGCCCACCGGCGCTTGGGAAGTCGCGAGGGGGCCTGTGGGGACTTCGCTTGTCGGTGCCGGGAATCGTCGGCACCGGGACGCCGGGAAGTGCCTTCACGGACTTGGCCCACTGGCGCTTGGGAAGTCGCGAGGGGGCCTGTGCGGACTTCGCTCGTCGGCGCCAGGAATCGTCGGCACCGCAAAGCTGGGAGGGGCCTTCGCGGACTTCGCCCATCGGTGCCCGGAAGCCGGGAGGGGCCTTCGCGGACTTCGCCCACCGGCAGCGGGAAGCCGTGATGGGCCAGCACAGACGTCGCTCGTCGGCACAAGGAAGCCGTGAGGGGACCTTCACAAGGACTTCGCCCGTCGGTGCCGGAAAGCCGTGAAGGGAACCCTGAAGGACTCTGATTCCCTCGGGGTTCCCCTCACGGACTCCGCCTCCCTCACGGAATCAGCGCCCCTCGATGTCCCCCTCAAGGCCCGGCCGCTCCGGCAACCGCAGCACCGCCCTCGCCCCGCCATCGGCAGGGTTCGCGAACTCCAGCTCCGCCCCCAGCACCCGCGCCTGCGCGACCGCGATCGTCAGCCCCAGCCCGTGCCCACCCCCGCGCGCGTCCGCGCCGGTCCGGAACCGCGCGGGCCCTTCCCGAAGCAGTACCTCCGGATACCCGGGCCCCCGATCACTGACCACCACACACCGACCGGACACCTCCACCGTCACCGGAGGGGCCCCGTGCTTGGCCGCGTTCGACAGCAGATTCGCCAGGATCCGCTCCAGCCGCCGGGGATCCGTCCGCACCTGTACCGCGGCCGGAGCCACCGCGTCCGGCACCCGCCGCCGCACGAACTCCGCGAGGTCGATCTCCGCCAGGTCCGCCCGCTCGGCCGCGGTGTCCAGCCGGGCCACCTCCAGCACGTCCTCCACCAGCGATCGCAGCGCGGCGACCCGGTCGCGGACCAGCTCCGCGGGACGTCCGGGCGGCAGCAGTTCGGCGGCGGTCACCAAGCCGGTCACCGGCGTCCGCAGCTCGTGCGCGATGTCCGCGGTGACCCGTTGTTCCGCGGCCAATCGCGCCTGCAACGCATCCGCCATCGCGTCGACAGCCTGGGCGAGGTCGGCCGCTTCGTCTCGCGGGCGTGGGCCGATCGCGTCGCGCACCCTGGCCGGAGCGCCGTTCGCGACGTCCCGGGCAGCGTCGGCGGCCCGTCGGAGCCGACGCGCCATCCCAGCGCCGAGTACGACTCCCAGCAGTGCCCCTGCGACGGTGACGACAGCGGAACCGGCCAGCAATTCCCGGTCCAAAGTGGCCAGTGCCTGCGTTTGCGCCGCGTAACTGGCCCGCACCGAGACGACGTGCCCGCCAGTTTCGGCGGCTGCCCACAAAACCGGTCCGTCCAAATAGGTCGCTCGGTTGCCGCCGCGGACGGCGTCGCGCAGGGGAGCGGGCAGTGTCGGATCGTCGAGCTGACCGTCCACCCCGGGGTTGCGCAGCAGCAGCTGGATCCATTCGTCCTGCGCGTGCCGCGCCTGCTCGGCTTGCGTGCGCGCGAATTGCTGGTGCACCAGCAAACTCAACGTCAGCGCGACCGCGGCCGACACGAGAGTCACCGCCGCGGTCAGCCGCCACCGCAGCGTGGCCGGGAAGAGCTTCACGGCTCGGCGCGGAGCTTGTACCCGAAGCCCCGCACGGTCTGCAGCCGTTCCTGGCCGATCTTCACGCGCAGCCGTTGCACGTGGACGTCGACCACTCGCGTATCGCCGCCCCACGCGTAATCCCACACGCTGGCCAGCAGCGTGTCCCGGCTCAGCACGATGCCGGGCGATTCGGCGAAGCGCAGCAGCAGCCGCAACTCGGTCGGAGTCAGGTCCACCGGCTCACCGGCCCGGCGCACGTCCAGCCCGGCGCGGTCGATCTCGAGGTCGCCGAAGCGGACGAACGCGTCCTCCTCGGGCCCGGACCAGCCGCTTCGCCGCAGTACCGCCTGGATCCGCGCGATCAGCACCGCGGTGTCGAACGGCTTGGTGACGTAGTCGTCGGCACCGGCTTCGAGGCCGAGCACGACGTCGACCGCGTCGTCCCGGGCGGAGACCATCAGCACCGGCGTCCGGCTTTCCTCGCGGATCCGCCGGCACAGGCTGACGCCGTTGAGCCCGGGCAGCATCACGTCGAGCAACGCCACGTCCGGCGGCCGCGCGCGGAACTGTTCGAGCCCGGCGAGCCCGTCCGCGGCCGTCGAGACCCGGAACCCGGCGCGTTCGAGCGCGAGCTGCGTCGCTTCGCGGATCACGTCGTCGTCCTCGACGAGCAGTACCTGCGTCATGTCCCCTCTCACTCCGGCGAGAAACCGTTGCCGGTCCAGCGGTAGCGGGCGATCCCATTGTCCGGCCCGGTCGCCGACATCGTGGCGAGGCGCCCGTCGAGCACGGTCAGCAGGGCGCCGGAGTTCTCCAGCTTGAACAGCTGTTTCCCGCCGATGGTGTAGACGTAGCCGCCGAGATACGCGCTGACCGGCACGCCGGTCGCGCCGCTGCTCCCGGTGCCCGGAGCGCCGACCGCGGCGCACGGGTACACGTTCACCACGACGTCGACCTCTCCGGTCAGCTCGTGGTAGGCGGTGCTGACGGGATACGACCCGGCGATCGGACCGTACTGGCACGGTCGCAACGCCGCTTTCGTCCTGGCGCTGACCGTCGGATCCGCCCGCAGCAGAGCGATCGCGTCCACGGTCGGGCCGCGCGGGTTGTTCGCCGGTGCCGGGGCTGCCGCCGCCGATGGTGCTGGGCCGGCGACGCGCACACCGTCCACATCGGAGCAGGCGGTGAGCGACAGCACCGCAATCGCCGCGATCGCTGTCCTCCGCATGCTTCGCACAGTAGCCATTTTGCCGTCCGCGCGCTGCTCGGGAAGCGCTGTTACCAGACCGATGGGTTTCCTCCGGCCAGCTGCGACGCGGTTCGCGGCCGGTGGTGATCCGCGGTTCCTACCGTGGCGGGGAATCGACCAGGGAGGAGTCCGATGAGGACGGAAACGGTGCGGGACCCGGCGGAGACCCGGGTGCCGAAGGGACGGTTGCTGGGCGTGGACGCGGTCCGGGCACTGGCGATCGTCGGGGTGTTCATCGAGCATTTCTTCGCGAGCGGCTGGCTGCACGCCGGCCCGCCGAACGCCGCCCCGGGATTCCTGACGTGGCTGAACGTGCAGACGTCGTCCCGGGCGATGAGCCTGTTCGTGCTGCTGTTCGGGCTGTCCGCGGCGTTGATGACCGGCGGCGCGACCCCGTACGCCGGGAACGAGCGGTGGCGCGCCCGCGGCAGGCTCGCGGTCCGGGCGGTGGTGCTGTTCCTGCTCAGCCTGGCGATCGACGAGTACGGCATGTCGGTGATCGAGTACTACGCGGTGCTCCTGCTCCTCCTGCTGCCGCTGACCCGGCTGCGCGCGCGGACGTTGTTCGTTCTTTCCGGAATCGCCGTCCCGGCGGTGACGCTTTACGCGTTCTGGGTGTTCAACGACCATTCCGACTGGCTGCGGACCGGGTCCGAAACGGCGAGCGGGCTCGCGATCCTCGGGCATCCCGAGCAGTGGGGCGAGTTTTTCAAGGGAATGGTGTTGTTCGGCGGCGGCTTCCAGGTCGCGTACGGGCTGCCTCTGGCGCTGGCGGGCATGGCGATCGGCCGCCTCGACCTTCGTGCGCACCAAGTCCGGATTCGCTTGCTGTACACCGGTTTCGTGCTCGCCTCCGCGTCGATCCTCGGTTCGTGGATCGCCACCTACCCGCTGGGCGGAGCCGACGCGATCGCGACGACCCCGCCGCCCGCGATGCCGTGGCAGGTGCTCCTGGCGATGCCGCCGGACGGATCGCTGTACGCCACCAGCCCGCTCGGCATCGTGCTGATGATCGGCGTCGCGATGGTGTTGCTCGGCGGATTGCTGATCGCACTGGACCGGCCGCTCGGCCGTCGTGCGCTGTGGCCGCTCGCTGCCGCCGGCGGGATGGCTTTTACCTGGTATGCGGCACATTTCGCGGTCTTGAAGCTGGTGCCGAAGCCGTATTCCTTCGTGTTCCTGGTAACGGTGGTCGCGGTGATGCTGGCCGTGTCGGTGGCGTGGCGGCATTGGCGCCGCCGCGGTCCGCTGGAATGGCTGGTGCACCGGGCGACCCTGCTCGTGCCCTGATCGCGGTACCGGTCCGTGAAGGGAACCCTGAGGGAATCAGAGTCCCTTAGGGTTCCCCTCACGGACCGTCGAGGGAGGGCGGGTGGCCAGCCGGGTGCAGCCGACCGCCGCGGCGTAGCCGAGGGCGACCACTGTCATCGGGACGCTCAGCGACATCGTCGAGCCCGCGGTGAGCAGCGTGCCGAGCACCGCGGTTCCCAGCGCGCCTCCGGTCTGCCGGGCGGTGTTCAGGACCCCGCTGGCGAGCCCGGTGTGCTCCTCGGGCGGTGTCGACATCGCGATCGACGTCATCGCGGGCATCGCGATCGAGCAGCAGCACAGCACTACGCCGCCCGCTGTCACCAGTGGCAGGGAATCGGCCGCCGCCAGCAGGATCGCACCGAGACCGGCGAGGCTGAAGCCGGTCAGCATCGGGACGCGGGGGCCGAAACGCGCGGTGAGCCGTCCGCTGGCCGTGGCTCCGATGCCGATCGCGATGGTGAGCGGGAGCGTCAGCATGCCGGTCGCGAACGCGGATTGGCGGAGCGGGCCCTGGAGGAACAGCGACAGGCAGAGCCTCTGCCGTAGAGGCAGAAATTGAAGAGCAGCCCGGCCGTGCTGGCGGCGGAGAACGGACGGGACGAGAAGATCGCCAACGGCAGCATCGGATCGCGCCGGCGCCGCTCCGCCAGGATGAACGCGAGCCCGGTCAGCAAGCCGACGGCGATCAGCGGGACAGCCCAGCCGGACCGGCCGACCTGGATCAGCCCGCCAGCGAGCGCGGACAGGGCGACGGTGCCGAGGACGAGGCCGTACGGGTCGAGGCGACGGTTCCGCCGCGGCGGCGATTCGACGACGTAACGGCAGGTCAGCGCGATAGCGAGGGCGGCGAACGGAACGTTGACCCAGAAGATCGCCCGCCAGTCGGCCAGCGCGATGAGCACCCCGCCCGCGACCGGGCCGGTCGCGAGGCCGATGGCCGCGATGCCGCCCCAGAGGCCGAGCGCGTGCGCCCGCGCCCGTGGTTCCGGGAACTGCCGGACGATCAGCGCGAGCGAGCACGGCAATAACGCCGCCGCGCCGACGCCCTGCAGCGTTCGCGCGACGATCAGCACCGAGATGGTCGGGGCCAGCGAACACAGCGCGGACCCGACCCCGAACACGACCGTCCCCAGCACGCACACCCGCCGCGAGCCGAAACGGTCGCCGAGCGATCCCGCGGTGAGCATGCCGGCGGCCAGCGCGACGGTGTAGCTCGCGATCACCCATTGCTCGCCGCCCAGCCCGCCGCCGAGGTCGCGCCGGATCGCTTCGACGGCGACGTTCACGACGGTCGCGTCGAGCTGGACGATGAAGAAGGGCAGGCACAGCGCGATCAGCGCCAGGCGTTGCGTGCGTGCGGAGGTTGTTGCGGTCACGGGACAAGGGTGGCCCGGGAATGGTTCGGTGCGGGCCGAAGCGTCAGAGGTAGTGCCGTTGGTTCCGCTTCTCCTCGGTATATGTCTCGTAGGCCGCGCGAGTAGAGTCCAAATCGGACACTTCGCTCACCGGTACTTCCCACCACGCCGAGCCCGGCGGGTTGGGTGCGAGCGGATCAGTCTCCACGTGCACCACCGTCGTCACCGGATTGGCCTTGGCCTGCTTCAAAGCCGCCCGGAACTCGTCCACAGTGGACGCGCGCAGGACGGTCGCCCCGAGACTTGCCGCGTTGGCCGCCAGGTCGACCGGCAGTACGTCGCCCTCCAGCAAACCGTTGTCGGACCGATACCGGTAGGACGTGCCGAACCGTTGCGAGCCCAGCGATTCCGACAGCGAACCGATCGAAGCGAACCCATGGTTCTGCACCAGCACGATGATCACCTTGAGCCGTTCGGCGATCAACGTGACGATTTCCTGCGCCATCATCAGATACGAGCCGTCGCCGACCAGCACGACGACCTCGCGGTCCGGCGCGGCCAGCTTCGCCCCGAAACCCGCGGCGATCTCGTATCCCATGCAGGAGTACGCGTATTCCACGTGGTACGCCTTGGGATCTCTCGCCCGCCACAGCATCTGCAGATCGCCGGGCATGGAACCGGCGGCGTTGATCACGACGTCGCTGTCGTCGAGCGAGCGGTTCAATGCGCCGAGAATCTCGGTTTGCGCGGGCAGGGGAGCGTGACCGAGGTCGAAGCAGGCGTCGGCGGTGCGGTTCCATTCATCGGCGAGCTGGCGTGTCCGCGCGCGGTAGGCGGCGGAGACCTCCCAGCCGGACAGCGCGGTCGACAAGGCTTCCAAGCCGCGCCGGGCGTCGGCAACGACCATCTCGGCGGAGTGCTTCGCGGCGTCGAACCGGGCTACGTTGAGGTTCACGAACCGCACGCCCGGGTTGCCGAAGACGGTGTGCGAAGCGGTGGTGAAGTCGCTGTACCGGGTACCGATTCCCAGTACGACGTCGGCTTCCGCGGCCAGTGCGTTCGCGGCGGAGGTGCCGGTGGAGCCGAGACCGCCGACCGCGCACGGGTGGTCCCACGGCACCGCGCCCTTGCCCGCGTGGGTGTCGGCGACCGGGATGCCGGTAGCGGAGGCGAACGCGCGCAGTTCCGGCCAAGCCTCGGAGTACACGACGCCGCCGCCCGCGACGATCAGCGGCGCCTTCGCAGCACGGAGCAGTTCCGCGGCGCGGGTCACGGCTTCCGGCGCGGGCACCGGGCGGTCGACGTGCCAGACGCGACGGCGGAAGAAGTCGTCAGGCCAATCGCAGGCTTCGGCTTGGACGTCTTGGGGCAGTGCGAGCGTGACGGCGCCGGTTTCCACCGGATCGGTCAGCACGCGCATCGCGGCGAGGGCGGCCGGGATCAGCTGTTCGGGCCGGGTGATCCGGTCGAAATACTTCGATACCGGGCGGAAGGCGTCGTTCACCGAGACGTCTCCGCGGCGCGGGTCTTCCAGTTGCTGCAGCACCGGATCCGGACCCCGGCCAGCGAAAACGTCGCTCGGCAACAGGAGCACGGGCAGCCGGTTCGTGGTGGCCAGTGCGGCCCCGGTGATCATGTTGGTCGATCCGGGACCGGTGGACGCGGTGCAGGCGAACGTCTGGAGCCGGTTGCGCATTTTCGCGAATGCGGTCGCGGCGTGCACCTGGCCCTGTTCGTTGCGGGCGAGGCAGTAGGGGAAAGTCCCGGTGTGCGCGGCTTGCAGCAGTGCTTGTCCGAGTCCGGCGACGTTGCCGTGCCCGAAAATCCCGAAGCAGCCGGGAATCAGCCGGTGTTCGACGCCGTCGCGTTCGGAGTATTGGTTGGCCAGGAACCGCACCAGGGCTTGCGCGGTGGTCAGCCTCATCGCGGGCCTCCGAACGGCAGCCGCGGATCGACGTCCTGGGATTCCCAGGTCTGGCGCACCCACGCGTGCGCGGGGTCGTCGCAGATCAGCCACGCCCGTTCGGGGCCGGGACCGGCCATCACGTTCAGGTAGTACAGGTCGTAGCCGGGCGCGGCCATCGACGGGCCGTGCCAGCCGTGCGGGATCAGCACGACGTCGCCGCTGCGGACCTCTCGCAGCAGGTCGATCGGCCGCTCGTCGGTGCCGTAGACGCGCTGGTAGCCCATTCCGCCGCCGGCGACCTCGAAGTAGTAGATCTCCTCCAGTTCGCTTTCGCCCTCGCGCGCCTCGTCGTGCTTGTGCGGCGGGTAGGACGACCAGTTGCCGCCCGGGGTGAGGACTTCGCAGACGAGCAATTGGTCGGCGTCGAAGGTGTGCGGGAGACAGTAATTGTTGACCTGGCGGCTGCAGTTTCCCGCGCCGCGCAGTTCGGTCGGCACACCGTCGGCGGGCCCGTATCGCGCGGGCAGCCGCTTCGAGGTTTTCGCCGAGGGCAACGCGAACCGTCCTCGGCCGGTGATCGTCGCTTCGGCATCCCTTGGCAGGTAAGCGAAATCGGTGACCGCGTCGAATACGCAGGGACGACCGGCCAGCTCGAACGTCTCGCCGTCCACCGAGACCGAGCAGCTGCCGGACAAGGGGAGCACGAGCGTTTCCGCGTCTCCCGTGGCGACGGTTTCCATACCGTCGAGTTCGAGCACGCGCAAGCCGGAGTAACCCCACCCCGCTGATTCGGGAGTGATCACGAGACTGAACCGGTTCATAGCAACCCCACCGCCGTATCGACTGCCTTGGCCACGTCGCCGTCGTGCGGATAGAGTAGCGAACGGCCGACCACCAGACCCTGCACTGTCGGCAGCGCGAGCGCTTCCTGCCAGGACGCGAACGCCGCGTCCGGGTCGGTCACCTCGCCGCCGAGCAGCACCGCGGGCAGCGTCGAGGCGGCCAGCACCCGCTCCATCTCGGCGACCACCGGCAGCTTCAGCCAGGTGTAGGCCGACGACCGGCCGAGGCCGGACGCGATCGTGACGGACCGGATGACCGCCTCGGGGGAGAGGTCGTTCTTGATCTTCCCGTCGACCCATTCGGACAGGAACGGTTCGACCATCGCGAGCAGCTTCCGGTCGGCGAGCGAGTCGACGGCCTTCGCGGTGTTCTCCAGGACGCTCGGCGTCGCCGGGTCGGCCAGGCAGATCCGGGTGAGCATCTTGCCGCCGTCGAACCGCATGCGGGCGATGGTTTCCGCGTCGTAGCAGGCGAACCGGTCGTCGATCTCGAAGCTCGACCCGGCCAGCCCGGTGCGGTTCATCGACCCGAGCACTGTCTTGCCGTCCAGCACGCCGAGCAGCAGCAGATCGTCGATCACGTCCGGGGTCGCGAGCACGCCGGTGACGCCCGGGCGCTCCAGCGCGAGACACAGCCGCTCCAGCAGTTCGCCGCGATCGGCCATCGCCAGCGGGTCGGAACCGACCGCGTTCGCGCCGCGCGCGGGATGATCGGCGGCGATGATCATCGCCGCGCCCTTGTCGTTGAACGGCGATTTCGCCCGCACCCGGTTCGCGGCCGCCTCGGCGATCGCGTCCGGATCGTGCACCCGTTTGGCGACAATCCGTTCGACCGTGTTCATTCCGTCCCTCCGAGCCTGCGCAGTACCTGGTCCTCCGTCGGCATCGCGTCCGAGCAAGCGAGTTCCCCGGCGACGTGCGCGCCCGCCGCGTTCGCGAACCGCATGATCCGCTCGATGTCCCAGCCCGACAACAGCCCGTGCACCAACGCGCCGCCGAACGCGTCACCCGCGCCGAGGCCGTTGACGACCTCCACCGGCACCGGCGGCACCTCCGCCTCGCCAGTGTCGTCCACCGCGAGCACGCCCTTCGGTCCCTGCTTCACCACCGCGAGCGAGATACCCTTGTCCCGTAACGCTTTCGCTGCTTCCCGAGGTTCGCGCCGCGCCACCGCGGTATCGCATTCGTCGAGATTGCCGACCGCGACCGTCGCGTGTTCCAGTGCCTGGCCGACCCATTCGCGGGCCTGCTCGCGGGACTCCCAGAACATCGGCCGGTAGTCGAGGTCGAGCACGGTGATTCCCTTGCGGCCACGGGCTTCCAGCGCGGCGAGCGTGGCCGAGCGGCTCGGTTCCTGCGACAGCCCGGTCACCGTCGCCCAGAAGACCTTCGCCGAGCGGATCGCGTCCAGGTCGAGGTCGCCGGGGGAGAGGTCGAGGTCGGGGGCTTTGGGGAAACGGTAGAAGTAGAGCGGGAAATCGTCCGGCGGGAAGACCTCGCAGAACGTGACCGGGGTCGGCAGCCGCGGCGAGGTCCCGACGAACCGGTCGTCCACGCCGTACCCGGCGAGCGCGCGGCGCAGGAACCGGCCGAACGGATCGTCGCCGGTTTTCGTGAACACCGCGGCGCGGCGGCCGTACCGGGCGGCGGCGACCGCGACGTTGGTGGCGCTCCCGCCGAGGTATTTGCCGAACGAGGTGACGTCCTCCAAGCCGACGCCGGTCTGCAGCGGATAGAGGTCCACCCCGATCCGGCCCATCGTGACGAGGTCGAACCCCGTGGTCATCGCGTCCTCCTCGCAGGCTGTGCCCCGACCGTGCCCCGTGGCCGAGGACTTTGTCAAGACATACGGACATACGCGAGGTAGGCTTCGGCGATGAGCACCAGTCCGGCCTGGGACCCGGTCCGCGGGATCGCGGTGGACCCGGCGAGCCCCGAGCCGCTGTACTTCCAGGTCGCGCGCCAGCTGCACGCCGCGATCGACGACGGCCGGCTCCCCGCGGGGTCCCGGCTGGCGAACGAACTGGACCTCGCGGCGGGGCTGCGGCTGTCGAGGCCGACGGTGCGGCAGGCGATTCAGTCGCTGGTGAACCAGGGCCTGCTGGTGCGCAAACGCGGCGTCGGCACCCAGGTGGTGCGCACGAAGGTCGCCCGGCCGCTGCGCCTGAGCAGCCTGTTCGACGACCTCGCCGGACTGGGCGAGACGCCGTCCTCGCGGGTGCTGGTCAACCGCGTCGAACCGGCCGATGCCGAGACCGCCGCGCTGCTGGAGGCGCCCGAGCTGCGACGGGTCCGCCGGGTGAAGCGAATCCGCTCCACCGGCGGCGAACCGCTGGCGATCATGAACAACTTCCTCCCCGACGGCGTGCTCGACGTCGATGACGCCGAATTGCGCTCGGACGGCCTGTACCGGCTGCTGAGGCGGGCCGGGATCCGGTTGCATTCAGCGCAGCAGAGCATCGGCGCGCGGCTGGCGACTGAGGAAGACGCGGAACTGCTGGAGGAGACGCCGGGTGCGGCGTTGCTGACCATGCAGCGGACCACGTACGACGAAACCGGCCGGGTGGTCGAGTACGGCTGGCACGTTTACCGGGCGTCGCGGTATTCGTTCAATCTCCCGCTGACGCACGGTCCACAGTAGAAATACCTCGACCGTCCGCTTAGGACTCGTGCACCCGGCTGAAGTCCGGCTTCCGCCGCTCGCGGTGCGAGGCGAGCCCCTCGCGGACCTCGGGACCGGCGAAGCCGTAGAACTCCAGCGCCAGCGAGGAGTCGAAGATCGCTCCCGCGAGCTGCCGGTACCAGAGGTTGAGGCTCTGCTTCGTCCAGCGGATCGCGTTCGGCGCGCCGTTCGCCAGTTCGTGCGCGATCTCCCGCGCGGTCGGCAGGAGCCCGGCCTCCTCCTCGACGCACAGCGACACGAGCCCGATCCGCTCGGCCTCGGCTCCGGTCATCGGACGGCAGGTCATCAGGTAGTACTTGGCCTTCGCCATCCCGCACAGCAGCGGCCAGCACACCGCCGCGTGATCGCCCGCCGCGACGCCGAGGCGGGTGTGGCCGTCGATGATCTTGGCGTTGGCGGCGGCCACGGAGATGTCCGACAGCAGCCCGGCGACCAGGCCCGCGCCGACGGCAGGGCCGTGGATCGCGGAGACGGTCGGCTTCGAGCAGTCGATGACGTTGTAGACGAGGTCGCGGGCCTCGCGCATGGTGCGCGAACGGGCCTCGAAGTCGTTCGCCAGCTTCTCGACCAGGTCGAACGATCCGCCCGCGGAGAATCCCTTGCCTTCGCCGCGCAGCAGGACGGCCTTGACCTCGGGGTCGCGGTCGAATTCGCGCCAGATGTCGGCGAGTTCGCCGTGCGCGTCCTCGCTGACCGCGTTGAGGTGCGGCGCGTCCAGGACGAGTTCGATGACGCCGTCCTCGTCCGGCCCGTCGACCCGCAGGTTCTCGAACTGCGCGTAGCGGCTCATTCAGTTTCCCTCCGTCGTCCGGAACACCTGCGTCACAATGCCATCGGTGCGAACACCGCCGCCAGGGCCGGGGTCACGGACCTTCCGGGGAGAGTTCGACGGCGAGGCTGGTGCTCAAACCGGACGGGCCGAGGAGATCGAGCGTGACCGAACGGGCGCCGGGGCTCGCCCGCAGTTGCGCGGGCTGCCCGCAGAACAGCGGCGCCTGGTTGCGGTGGCTGATCCGGCGCACCCGCGAGGCGGGGGAGTCGAGCCGCAGCACCTCGGCGAGGGCGAGCGACATCAACGGCCCGTGCACGACCAGGCCGGGATAGCCTTCGACCCTCGTGGCATACGGCCAGTCGTAATGGATGCGGTGCGCGTTCGCGGTAGCCGCGGAGAACCGCATCAGCAGCGTCGGATCGGTGACGAACTCCCAGGTCTGCCCGTCGGTGCGGCGGAAGGGCGACCCCGCCGGCTCCAGCGCGGCGGCGGTTTCCGGGACCGCGGGCGCGACAGGCGGCCCGGCCTCGCGGTAGAGCAGGTCCTGGCGCTCCTCGACGTACGGCGTTCCGTCCATTCCGGACAATTCCGTGCGCACCTGGGCGATCGCCAGTTTCCCGGATCGGCCGGACTTTTCGGTGACAAAGTCCACAATGGAGCGACGGCGCACGGTCTCGCCGACCTTCGGCGCGCGGTGCACCACGACCTCGCCCCCGCCGACCATCCGGCGCGGCAGGTCGATCGGCGGCAGGAAGCCGCCGCGCACCGGATGGCCGTCGAGACCGAGCAGCGACGACACCGGCCAGCGCGGGAGCGCGACCCACTGCCACAGCGGCGGCAGGTCGTCGCCTTCGCCCGGTGCGGGCAGCCCGTTGTCGAACAACGCCGCCAGCGCGGCGACCGGGCCGGGTTCGAGCACTTCTTCGCTGGTGACGGCGTACGGTTCCCAGGCTTCCGGTTCGGACATGGGTTCCTCGGATCTGGTTTCGGGCGAGGCAGTCGGCTGAATACTTTATCAGGAATTACCCGGTGTCCTGTGCGGTTCTTCGCGGGTGCGCTGCGCTGTTCATCGAGGTATTCGCGGCATCTGGCCGGTGGCGCGCGGCCGGTGACGAGTCTCGAGCAGAGCGGCTTATGTAATACTTTATCTGTGGACACATCCGCCAGAGGGGAGGCCGGGGCGATGCCCGAAACCACGGGCGCGGGACCGCGCCGCGGCGGTCCGGCGAACCTGAAAGCGCTGGCCGCGCACGAGATCCGGCGACGGGTCTTCTCCGGCCAGCTGCGCGCCGGGGCGAAGATCGACCAGGAGGCGCTGGCGGACGAACTCGGGATCAGCAAGCTGCCCATCCGCGAAGCGTTGATCACGCTCGACCACGAGGGCGTGGTGGAGCACATCGCCCGCCGGGGCGCGTTCGTGGCACGGATGACGCGCGACGACATCCGCGACCACTACCGCGTGTTCGGCCTCGTTTCCGGCCTGGCCGCCGAGCGCGCGGCGAAGAACCTCTCGCCGGAAAGCCTGCAGGCGTTGCACGATCTGGCGGACCGGATGGAGTCCGGGGTGGACCGCGCCGAACAGGAGCGGCTGAACTTCGAGTTCCACCGCCGGATCAACTACGCCGCCGATTCCCGCCGGCTGGTCTCGATCCTGGGCATCCTGGCGAAAACGGTGTCGCACGGGTTCTACGAGGCGCACGAGGACTGGCCGGAAAAGGCGCACGACGACCACCGGAAGATCCTGAACGCGCTCAGCGCCAGGTCGGCTTCGCGGGCTCGGTCCATTGTGGAGAAACACTTCTCGGACGGCGGCGAGCGCGCGGTCGCCTTGCTGGAGAAGCAAGGCTTCTGGGACAACTGACTCCGGGCGTCAGCGGCGCTTCAGCAGCTGTGCCAAGTGGACACCGCGCACTCCGGCCAGCTGATCGGCTTGCGTGCGGCAGGAGAAACCGTCGGCGAGGAACACGGCGCCCGGGTTGTCCCGCAAGGCCGGGAGCAGCGCATTCTCCGCTACCGCAACGGAAACGTCGTAGTGCCCGCGTTCCATGCCGAAGTTCCCGGCCAGACCGCAGCAGCCCGAGAGAGCGTGCAATTCCGCTCCGGTGGCCGCGAGCAGGGCTTGGTCGGCCTCGAAGCCCATCACCGAGTGATGGTGGCAATGCGGCTGCGCGACCACTGTGACGCCGGACAAGTCGGGTGCTTGCCAGTCTTCTGTCTTGGCGAGCAGCTCGGCGAGAGTGGTGACCGCGGCGGAGACCGTGGCGGCGTCCGGATCGCCGGGGAACAGGTCCAGCAGATCGGATCGCAGGACGGCGGTGCACGACGGTTCGACGCCGACGATCGGGAGCCCGGCCTGTGCGTAGGGGCGCAGCGTGTGCACCAGATCGCGGAGCTTCCGGCGAGCGGTGTCGAGCTGACCGGTGGTGATCCAGGTGAGCCCGCAGCACGGCCGTCGCGGCGGGACGAGCACGCGGTATCCGGCTTCGGCGAGCACCGCCGCCACCGCTTCGGCGACCTCGGTGTCCATGCCGTCGGAGAAGGAATCCGCCCACAGCACGACTTCCGGCCCCTCCTCGCGGATCCGTCGCCGGGACCGGGTGAAGGGCTGGCGGGCGAACCTCGGCGCCCGGCGGCGAGTGTCCACTCCGGACAGTGCTAACAGGACCTTCTCGACCGGACGGAGCGACAGCAGGGCGTTGACGACGAGCGGGCCGAGCACCGGGATTCGGTGCAGCAGGCGGATCCAGTCCGGCAACCGGCCCAGCGTGTAATGCGATACCGGACGGATCTTGTGCCGGTATTTCCGGTGCAGAGCTTCGGATTTGTACTGCGCCAGGTCCACTCCAGCCGGGCAGTCGCTGCTACAGGCCTTGCAGGACAGGCAAAGATCGAGCGATTCACCCACCGCGTCGTCCGACCAGCCCGACACCAGCGAGCCGTTCGCGACCTCCTGCAGCACCCGGGCACGGCCGCGCGTGCTGTCCTTCTCGTCGCGAGTGGCCAGATAGGACGGGCACATGAAGCCGCCGGCCGACCGGTTGTCAGCGCGGCATTTCCCGACTCCGACGCAGCGGTGCACGGCGCGGGTGAAGTCGCCGCCGTCGTGCGCGAAGGAGAACCCGCCCGCGACGACCGGGAGCGGATGTGCTTGCGGGCGGCGGAGATCGGCGTCGAGCGGGTGCGGCCGGACGACGACGCCCGGGTTGAGGAGGTCCTCGGGATCGAAGAGGTTTTTGACCGCGCCGAACAGTTCGATCGTCTCGGCCGAGTACATCTTCGGCAGCAGTTCGCCGCGCGCCCGGCCGTCGCCGTGCTCGCCGGAGAATGAGCCGCCGTAACCGACGACCAGATCCGCGGCGGCGGCCATGAACGCGCGGAACACCGACGCGTCGCGTTCGAGCGGCAGCCCGAGCCGGACGTGCACGCAGCCGTCGCCGAAGTGGCCGTAGGGGAGTCCTTCGAGACCGAATTCGTCCAGGAGAGCGTCGAAATCCCGCAGATACGCGCCGAGCCGTTCGGGCGGGACTGCGGCGTCTTCCCACCCAGGCCACGCCTGCTCGCCGGTCGGGGTCCGGCCCGCCAGCCCGGCTCCGTCCTCGCGGATCCGCCACATCGCGGCGGCCTCAGCGCCCTGGGCCAGCACGACGTGGTCGAGCGCCTGGGAATCCGCGACGAGCCGCTCGGCGTTGTAGCGTGCCTCGGCTTCCGTCTCGCCGCCGACCTCGATCATCAGCCAGCCGCCGCCGTCCGGGAGCGCGGGCACATTGCCGCGATGGTGGCGCACGAGATCGACCAGCCGCGCGTCGAGCCCTTCGACGGCGAGCGGCCGGTGCGGCAGCAGTCCGGGCACGACGTCGCCGGCCGTCGCCATGTCCGGGTAGCCGAGCACGACCAGCAGCCGCGCGGGGGAGATGTCGACCAGGTCGACGGTCGCCTCCAGCGTGACCGCGAGGGTGCCTTCGGTGCCGACCAGCGCGCGGGCGAGCGACCGGCCGTTCTCCGGCAGCAGGTGTTCGAGCGAGTAGCCGGAAACCTGACGGCTGAACCGGCCGAATTCGGTGCGCAGCAAGCTGAGCCGGGTCCCGATCAGCTCGGCGAGGCCCGGCACCGCGTCGGACGGACCAGCGGTGAACTGCCGTCCGGTGCCGTCCACGACGCTCAGCTCGCGGACGTTGTCCGCGGTCCGGCCGTAAGCGATCGCGTGCGGGCCGCAGGCGTTGTTGCCGATCATGCCGCCGAGCGTCGCGCGGGCGTGCGTGGACGGGTCGGGACCGAAGCGCAGCCCGTGCGGCGCGGCGGCGCGCTGGAGGTCGGCGAGGACGACGCCGGGCTGGACGACCGCGGTCCGCGCTCTCGAGTCGAGATCGGCAATCCGGTTGAGGTGCCGCGAAAAGTCGATGACCACGCCCGGTCCGATCGCGTTGCCGGCGACCGACGTGCCCCCGCCGCGACTGGTCAGCGGGACCCCGTGCCGGCGGGCGATCTCGAGGGTCGCGAGGACGTCCTCGGTCTCCCTCGGCAGCACGACCACCTGCGGGACGACCCGATAGTTGGACGCGTCGGCGGAGTACTCGGCGCGACGGCGGACGTCGGCGTGCACCTCGCCGCGGACGTTCGCGCGGAGGTCGGCGAGCAGATCGGTTTCGGTGGGCATCCCGGCCTGAATTTAGGTGTTTGAAACAGTGCCGTCAATCCGTACGCTGACGCGATGACCTCGCGACGGAGGGGACCGCCGCCGGAGCTGGCTCGGGTGCGGCGGGTGAGCGTGGTGGATTCGCTGGTCGAAGAGATGACCCGGAAAATCCTCGGCGGCGAATGGCCTCCCGGTGCCGCGCTGCCGTCGCTGCGGCATTTCGCGGCCTCGGCCGGGGTGTCGATGCTGACCGTCCGCGAAGCAGTCCGGACACTGCAGGCGCGCGGCTGGGTCGAGACGCGCCAGGGGATCGGAACGTTCGTGCTGGAACCTTCGGCGGCCCGGTTCGTCCCGTGGCAGCTGGGCGCTTCGGACGTGACGGAGTATCGCGAGCTGGTCGAGGCCAGGGAGGCGATCGAATCGACCGTCATCGCCTTGGCCGCCCGCCGCCGGACCGCCGCCGAGCTGGCGGTTCTGACGGATTTGGTCGACCGGATGGCGGCGGTTCTGACCGACCGGGACCGTTTCCTGGAGGCGGACGCGGAGTTCCACGTCGCCCTGGCCGAAGCCGCGCACAACCGGATCCTGCTGCGCAGCATGCTCGCGATCCGCCTCCCGCTGCGCCGCCTGACGGCCGACCGGCTCCTCGAGGAACTCACCGAACACGGCGACCTTTCCCGGTCGTGGGAGGACCACCGGACGATCGCGTCAGCGGTCCGGACGGGGGTCGCGGAGCCGGGATGCGCCGCACTGGCGCGGATCGCCGCGCGGGCCAGGTCCTATGTGGACTCGATGCTGCCCGGGTAACCGGGCCACTGACGACGACGCCGGGAGGTGATCGAGGTGGCCGCGCACGTGGACGACGAGCTGTGGACGGAATTCCACCGGGTGGTGAGACCTCGCGGAAGCTGGCCGACTGGCTGCGCACCCGGGAAGCCGCAACGGAGACGGGGCCGCTTCCGGACCAGGTGGGGTCTGCTACCGGCCGTCAGGTGCTGTCGATCCCGGGCAAACGCAAGTCGGACGTGAACGAGAGGGATGTCGAGGTGATGCGCGATGTGGTGGACCGGGTGCACGCCTCGCGCCGGGACGACCTGGAGCCCGTGACGGGGGACGCGGGGTGGCGGCAAGGGCTGATGTCGCTGGGACATGATCCGGTGAAGCGGGTGCGGGACTGATCCGGCCGGGGTCGACGGGGCGTCCGCGCGGGTTGCGGTGTGGCTGGTTGCGGAGCGCTGAGGTTGGGGAGGTTTGTCTCCTGCGGAGGGCCTTGGTCGCTGTTGGAGAGGCTTAATGCGACGTTTGGTGCGGGGGGACGCACCGAATGCGTTGCAAGTAGCGGATGCCAGGTTGGAGCGAGTGGGGCGGGGTCGAGGCCGGTGCTCGGCGGGCTTGGCGAGGTTGAGCCCCGCGCTTGGCGGGCCTGGCGAAGGTTGAGTTCGCTGCGCTTGCGCCCGGTGAAGTTGGCTTTCGCGAGCTTGGTTCCGGGGGAGTCTGGCTTCGTGCTCGCGTCGGCGAGGTCGGGGTTCACGGAGGTGGCTGCGGCAGATCGTGGCTTCGTGCTCGCATCGGCGAGGTCGGGTTTCGCGAGTCTGGCTCTGGCGGAGTGTGGCTTCGCGGTTGCGTCGGTGAAGTCGGGTTCGCGAGTCTGGCTGCGGCAGAGCGTGGCTTCGCGGTTGCGTCGGTGAAGTCGGGTTTCGCCAGCCTGGCCGCAGCGGACCGTGGCTCATGGCCTCCCGCAAGTCAAGCCTCGTCCCCTGTAGCAGCTTCCGCCACGCTCGGCTCCCGGCGGACGCCACTCCGCTGCCGCCATCGGCCCCGGCAAAACCAGCCCAGCCGGTCGTGAGCCCCCGGCCTCGGTGCGCCCCCGGGACGCACCGAGGCCCGGGGTTCTTCCCCTCGGCCGGTGGTTCGTGGTCAGCCGCCCGCCATGGCTCCGATGATCAGGAACGGTTCGGCTCCGGACAGGACCGGGGCGGGCAGTGCGGTGTCCGGGGCGGTGTTCGACAGGTCTTCCTCACAGGCGAAGAACCGGACGAACGCCCGGCGTTTGCCGGTGGTCATGTCGCGGACCGTGCCGCGCAGTTGCGGGTAGGCGCGTTCCAGTGCGTCCAGCAGGGAGTCCCGCGTCGGCGGGTCCTCCACTGGCAGCTGGATCTCGCCCTCGACCTTCGCCAGGCGGCGCAGGTGCGTGGGCAGCTTGACGCGGACGACGGTGGTCATCGCAGGGTCTGCACCTCGACCGAGCACACCGCGGGGAGGTCGCGCACGATCGGGGCCCAGCTCTCGCCCGCGTCGTTCGAGGCGTAGACCTGGCCGCCGGTGGTGCCGAAGTAGATGCCTGCCTCGTCGAGGGAGTCGACGGCCATCGCGTCGCGCAGGATGTTCACGTAGCAGTTTTCCTGCGGCAGGCCGTTGGTGAGCGGTTCCCATTCGCCGCCGCCGGTGCGGCTGCGGTACACGCGCAGCTTTCCCTCCGGCGGATAGTGCTCGGAATCGCTGCGGATCGGGACCACGTACACCGTTTCCGGTTCGTGCGGGTGCACCGCGATCGGGAAACCGAAGTCGCTCGGCAGGTTGCCGCTGATCTCGCGCCAGTGCTCGCCCGCGTCGTCCGAGCGCATCACGTCCCAGTGCTTCTGCATGAACAGCACGTCCGGGCGCGACGGGTGCAGGGCGATCCGGTGCACGCAGTGCCCGACCTCGGCGTCCGGGTCCGGGATGCCCTCGGAGTGCAGGCCGCGGTTGATCGGCTGCCAGGTTTCGCCGCTGTCGTCGCTGCGGAAGGCGCCCGCGGCGGAGATCGCGGCGAACATCCGCTTCGAGTTCCTCGGGTCGAGGATGATGGTGTGCAGGCACAGCCCGCCCGCGCCCGGCTGCCAGCCCGGCCCGGACGTGTGCTTGCGCAGCCCGGTCAGCTCCCGCCAGCTCTTCCCGCCGTCGGTGCTGCGGTACAGCGCCGCGTCCTGCGCGCCCGCGTACACCGTGTCCGGGTCGGTCAGCGACGGTTCCAGGTGCCAGATCCGCGTGAACTCCCACGGCTTCGGCGTTCCGTCGTACCAGAGGTGCTCGCCCGCCCCGCCCTCGTAGACGAACTCGTGGTCGACCTGGTTCCAGGTCTTCCCGCCGTCGTCGGAGCGCTGGATCAGCTGGCCGAACCACGACGTGGACTGCGACGCGTACAGCCGGTCCGGGTCCGCGGGCGAGCCGGCGAGGTGGTAGACCTCCCAGCCGCCGAAGTGCGGGCCGTCGACCTCCCAGCGCGTGCGGCCCTCGTCCGAGGTGAGGATGAACGCGCCCTTGCGGGTGCCGACCAATACTCGAACTCCAGGCATGCTTTCTCCCTGACAACGGGCTGTGACCTGGTTCAACCTAACCTCGCCAGCCGGGAGCCGCCTCTCCATTCTTGCGCTCCCTCCGACGCCAGAGGAGGCAGCGCGACCAGCACCGGAGGCGACCACGCGGGCGCGACGTCCAGCCGGACGTCCTGGCGCAGCGGCACCGGCCCGCCCCGGATCCGCACCGGGCGGGCGGCCGAGCCGACCGCCTGCACGCTCGGCGCGAGCTGCGCGCGCGGATCGCCTGCCGACGGCAGCGCGCAGGCCAGCAGCCGGTAGGTGCCCGGCGGCACGTCGACGAGCGTGAACTCCAGATCCGGCCCGAGCAGCGAGCCGCTGACCGGGACGCCGCGCGCCGACGACCCGGCGAACAGCCCGACGTACACCGCGGGCGCCCCGTCGAGCGCGGCGACCGAGGCCGGGCTCAGCAGCGCGCGGCCGGTGACGGCCCCGCCCGCGCAGTCCGGGCCCGCGACCCGCACCGGCTCCGGCGGGTGCTCGGCGAGCAGCCCGGGCAGCTGCCGGAACCGGTGCGGGCTGACCCCGACCGCCGCGGTGAACCGGGTGGTGAAGGTGCCCGGCGCGGAGAACCCGACCTCGTGGCAGATGTCGACCACCTTCTCGCCGGTGTCCAGCAACAGCTCCTTGGCGAGCTGGAACCGTTGCGCGGCAAGGAATTTCCCCGGCGGCAGGCCGATCTCCCGCTCGAACGCGCGCGCCAGGTGGAACGGGCTGTACCGGACGTGGTCGGCCACGTCCTCGAGCGTGAGCCGCCGGGTGCGTCCGGCGGCCAGGAACCTCGCCGCCTCGAGCACGGCGTCCCGCATGTGCCCACCTCCTCGGATGTGCCGCCATGGTAAATCGGGGGACCGACAATTCCGGGCGGCAGCGGTCGCCGAGGTCGCGGACGACTGTTGAGCGCGGGCAGCCGACGCAGGCGAGCACGTAGCCGTCCGCCATCTGCTGCGGAGCGAGGCTGTTCGGCTGCTTCATCGCGACGTCTCCCGAACGCAGCCGAACAGGCATTCGCCGCAGCGGCCCACGGTGCACGAGTACGGCATCGGCAGGCCCGCAGCGAGGCTGGCGTCGAACAGTGTGCCGCCCGGTTCGACCGTGGCCGCGTCAACGTTCTCGACCGGCATCTTAAGGAAATGCCGTGGCCGAGGAGCGTTTCGCGGCCTCCGTCGAGACGGTCGAGCTGGTTCAGCATGATCGCCGCGCCGGGGCGGCCGATGGCGGCTTCCAGCTCGTCGGCAGTGGTCAATCCGGCCAGGTGCGAAACCGATGTTCAACCGGGATCGGCCGCAGTGGTTGCTCATTCCGGGGGTTACTCGGCTGCTTTGGCGTTCTTGCGCTGGTTGGCGTTGAAGCGCGCCTTCTTCTGCCGGTTCCCGCACGTGTTCATCTCGCACCATCGACGGGTGCGGCTCTGGCTGGTGTCGAAAAACGCGGCCTGACAGGTAGGTGAGGCGCACAAGGCGAGCTTTCCGTCGCGTTCGCCCGAGATGATGCTGATCGCGTCGGCGGCGATCACGCCGAGGGCGTCTTCGACGGCGGTGGCTGAGCTGAGTTGCCAGCGCCGTTCGCCGTCGGGCGTCAGGACGGCCGAGGCGTGGCCCTGAGCGCTGCGGTCGTTGATGACCTTGACGGCGGACGCGGGGAGGGCTTCGTGGAGCGCGGCCGCGGTCGCGGCGGCGTGAATCGATTCCCGCAGTTCCCGGGCGAGTTCGAGCTGGTCAGTCGTGCAGGAGTCCACGGCGAGGCCGCTCACCGCCAGCCAATCGGCGAGCCGCTGCGGGGTGGGAATGCGCTCGACGGCGTCGCCGGAGCGTTCGGTCAGCGTCGCGGTGAAGCTGGTCGCGAGCACGGCGCCGAGGCGGAAGTCAGGGAACGCGGCAGGCATGGAACCAGCTTAGCCGGTTGCGCTCGGACGCGGGCGACTGCTAGAACCGTCTTAGCCGGTTCCACCCTGACCGAGGAGGACTCATGACCGCTCTGACCAGCGATGTGCAGGCATTCGAAGCCCGCGCGACGGACGCCGACCTCGACGATCTGCGGGCTCGGCTAGCCGCGGCGAGGTTTCCGGAGGCCGAGACAGTGCACGGCCCCCGCCGATGGGATCAGGGCGTTCCGCTCGCCGACCTCGTCGATCTCGTGCACTACTGGCGCACCGAGTACGACTGGCGGTCGTTCGAGGAGCGCCTCGACCGGATCGGCCAGTTCCGCACGGTCATCGACGGTCTGGGAATCCACTTCCTGCACCGCCGGTCCCCGCGACCGGATGCCACTCCGCTGATCGTGACGCACGGGTGGCCGGGCAGCGTCGCGGAGTTCGTCGACGTCGTGGACGCATTGGCGGATCCGGACGACCCCAGCGCGCCAGCGTTTCACGTCGTGATTCCGTCGCTGCCGGGTTTCGGGTACAGCGACAAACCGACGACTACCGGATGGGGGACGGAAAAGATCGCGGCCGCGTGGGTAGAGCTGATGGGGAAGCTCGGGTACCGCGAGTTCTTGGCTCACGGCGGCGACTGGGGCGGCAATATCACCACGGTTCTCGCTGGCCGGTTTCCGGAGCATGTTCTTGGCGTACACACGTTGTTCGCCGAGGGACCGCCTGGGTTGCCGACGGACGGGCTGACGGCGGACGAGCGCAGGTGGACCGAGGAGACCCGCCATTTCTGGCGGCATCGCGCGGCGTATGCGAAGCAGCAGGCGACGCGGCCGCAGACCATCGGGTACTCGCTCGTCGACTCGCCGGTCGGGCTTCTTGCCTGGCTCGTGGACAAGTTCGCGGAGTGGTCGGACACTGAGGACAGTCCTTTTGAGACTGTTTCCCGCGATCGCGTTCTGGACGACGTCACGTTGTACTGGCTGACCCGGTCCGGGGCGTCGGCGGCCCGGATCTATTACGAGAGCCACAATTCGCTGGATCCGGAGCTTCGGGTGGACGTTCCGGCGGCGGTCACCATGTATCCCCGGGACACCGAGAAGACCCCTCGGCCTTGGGCGCGGGAGCGGTTCCGGCAGATCGTCCGGTGGCGGGAGCCGGAACGGGGCGGGCACTTCCCGTCGTTGGAAGTGCCGGAGTATTTCGTCCAGGACCTGCGGGAGGGGCTCGCCGCGGTGCTGCGGGGGTGACAAATGGCAGGGGTCCGCCGCGACCTCGGCTGGTGTGGTGAATCAGCAACTCCGATCCGAAGAGGAGAGCTGAATGCGAAAGACCATGCCGATCGCTCTTGCCGCCGCGGCACTGGCAGGGGTGGTGTCGGCGGCGCCAGCGTCGGCTGAGCCATTGCGGTGGGGCGCTTGTCCGGGCGGTGGTCAGCTACCCGGGTTGCAGTGTTCGGCGGTGGCCGTTCCGCTGGACTACCGGCATCCGGACGGGCGGAAGATCGATATCGCGGTGTCCCGGCTGTCCGCGGCGAAGACGGAAAAGCGACGCGGTGTGCTGCTGGTCAATCCCGGCGGTCCGGGCCTCGCCGGGCTGCGCGTCCCGGTGGTGCAGCCGTTTCCGCAGGCGGTGCGGGACAGTTACGACATCGTCGGATTCGACCCGCGCGGAATCGGTTCCAGTGCGGGGCTGACCTGCGGGCTGAACGACGCGGACAAGGCGGTCGCGGCCAATCCGCCTTATCCGCACAATCCGGTGGAGGTGGCGAAATCGGCCGCGCTGGCGGAGCGGATCGCCAAGCAGTGCACCAGTTCGGAGACTGCCGATCTGGTGCCGTTCATCACCACCGCCAACACTGCGCGCGACCTGGACCGGGTGCGGGAAGCCTTGGGCGAGCCGAAGATTTCCTATTACGGGGAGTCGTACGGCACTTACCTCGGGGCGGTGTACACGACGCTGTTCCCGGAGCGCAGTGACCGGGTTGTCCTGGACAGCAGTTTGCCGCCGGAGGGATACGACGTCGAGGCGCTGCGGGCGCAAGGCATGGGGTTCCAGTCGCGGTTCCCCGACTTCGCGAAGCATGCCGCTGAGCACGACCAGGAATACCGCCTCGGTGCCACGCCGGCGGCGGTGACCGCGAAGTACTTCGGGCTGGCCGATCGGCTGGACCGGAGGCCGGAGTCCGGGTTCGACGGGACGGCGTTCCGCGGCTTCACGTCCGGGGAGCTTCGCAATGACAACAGTTTCACAGAGCTTGCCACGTATTGGCATCTGCTCGATACGCGTCAGCCGCTTCCTGGAACGGCCGCGGCCGGAGCCGGTGATCGCGGCAGCTTCCCGGTCGGCTATCTCGGGGTGATCTGCGGGGATTCGCAGTGGCCGACGTCGGTGCGGACCTATCAGCGCAACGTCGAGATCGACCGGACGCGGTATCCGATGTACGGCGCTTACACCGCCGATGTCCGGGCGTGCGCGTACTGGCCCGCGCCGGCGGAGCCGAAGGTGCGGATCACCGGTGACGGACCGGCGAACGTGCTGATGGCGCAGAACCTCCGCGACCCGGCGACGCCGTTGCCCGGGGCGCTGCGCACGCGATGGGCGTTCGGCGGCCGGGCTCGGATGGTCACCGCCGACCAGGGCGGGCACGTCGCTTACGGCGCGGGTGCGAACAAGTGCCTGAACGACACCGCGACGGCTTACCTGGTCGACGGACATTTCCCGGCACAGGACCGATTTTGCCCAGCCGAGCGGTCTTGACCACCGTCTGTGAGGGGAACCCTGAGGGAATCAGATTCCGTCAGGGTTCCCCTCACGGACATTCGGCGGCGAAGATGGGGGCGAAGAACGCGGCGAGTTCGGCAGGTGCGGTGAGCGGAAGGACGTTCGCGACGTACTGGTCCGGCCGCACCACCACGACCGCGCCGTCGCGCGAGATGCCCCGGGTGGCGAAGATGTCGTCCGCCGAATCTGCCGCGTAGACCTTCTCGTAGTCGATCAGGGAGAAGGGGCCGGTGCGGGGGAGGAAGACCTCCGGGACCTCGCCGAGATCGACGTCCTCGTACGGCCCGGGGTAGATCACCTTCACATCGAACCAGGCGTCGGAGTCCAGGTTCTTCGGAGTGTGAGCGACCACCGGGGAGTCCGGCGAGGAACCCAGCCAGTCCGCGAATTCGGTCGACGAAGCGGGCGCGGCTGGAGCGAACACGTAAATGCGCCACCGGCCGTCGGCCTGCGCATGGTGTCCTAAGTGGACCAGATTGGCGTCGCAGACCCGTATGACGGGAGCCGATTTGAAGCGTTTGCCGATCGGGAACCCGGTTGCCAGGTCCTGGTGTTCTGGCGAGGCGATGAGCACCGACGGCTGATAACACGTCATGAACCCGGACGGGAACTCGAACGTCTTCACATAGAACTCTTCCAGCTCCGCCGGATCGGCCAGGTCCTCCGGCCGGGTCGCCATCAGCGTCGACCATTCCTTGTCGAAATCGATGAGGTTCTTCGCGATCAGCTGGCGTTCCGCGGAGTAGGTGGCCAGCAGCGAAGCGGGGCCGCGGCCGTCCAGGACGTGGCCGAGTTTCCAGCCGAGGTTGAACCCGTCCTGCATCGAGACGTTCATGCCCTGTCCGGCTTTCGCGCTGTGCGTGTGGCAGGCGTCGCCGGTGATGAAGACGCGCGGCAGGCGATCGTCGCCGACCGGAACGTCGTCGAATTTGTCGGTGAGGCGGTGGCCGACCTCGTACACGCTGTGCCAGGCCGCGTTCTTCACGTCCACAGTGTAGGGACGCATGATCGCGTTGGCGCGCGCGATGATCTGGTCGATCGTCGTCTTCCGGACGGCTCCGCGGTCGTCCTCGGGCACCTCGCCCAGGTCGACGTACATCCGGAACAGCGCGCCGCCTTCGCGGGGGATCAGCAGGATGTTGCCGCCGTCGTGGGACTGGATGGCGCATTTCGTGCGGATGTCCGGGAAATCGGTGACGGCGAGGACGTCCATCACGCCCCACGCGTGCAAGGCCTGATCACCGACGAGTTCGCGGCCGATCGACTCGCGCACCGCACTGCGTGCGCCGTCGCAGCCGACCACGTATTTGGCCCGGACAACGCGATCCTCGCCGGTGCGCGGCCCGACGGTATGGCGCAGCGTGACGGAAACCGGATATTCGTCGCCCTCGGCAATGGTCAGCGACTGGAATTCCAGGCCGAAATCGGGCGTCATCCGGCTCGGGGAGTTCGCCATGTACTCGGCGAAATAGTCCTGCACCCGCGCCTGGTTCACGATGAGGTGCGGGAATTCGCTGATCCCGGTGGGATCGTCGGGCACGCGCGAGGACCGGACGATGCGCTTCGGATCGGCGGGATCGGGCTTCCAGAAGGACATCGTGGTGATCCGGTACGCCTCTTCGACGATCCGGTTCGCGAAGCCGAACGCCTGGAACGTTTCGACGCTGCGGGCCTGGATCCCGTCCGCCTGGCCGACTTCGAGCCGTCCGCCGCGGCGTTCGACGACGCGCGTGGCGACGTTCGGGAACCGGGACAGCTGCGCGGCGGTGATCATGCCCGCCGGGCCGGTGCCCACGATCAGCACGTCGACCTCGTCCGGCAGTTCCGCGGGCCGGTCGATCCCGGTTCCGGCGGCGGGGAGGACGCGCGGTTCGCCGGAAACGTAGCCGTGGTGGTGGAACTGCATAAGTTTCCTCACTTCGCTGTGAGCACCGGGAGCGCGGTGAAACTCCAAGGGGACCGTGTTCGATAATAGAACTCGTTGTTCAATTATTGAGTACATCGATGCTAAGGTGGGCCGCTCCGGTGCACAAGACCCCGCGGGGAAGGACCGAGTCGTGACGGAAGCCAAGCAAGCGGCCGGGTCGCAGACGTTGTCGCGCGGGCTCACCGCGCTGGAAGTTCTCGCCGAGGCCGACGCGCCGCTGTCGATCGGCGAGCTGGCCTCGCGGCTCGGGCTGCACCGGTCGATCACCTACCGCATCGTGCGCACGCTCGAAGACCACGGTTTGGTCGTGCGCGGCGCGAACGGCGAGCTGGAGCTGGGAGCGCGGCTGGCGGCGTTGGCGCGCAACGTTTCCCGCGATCTGCAGTCGACCGCGTTGCCCGAGCTGACCGTGCTCGCGAACGAACTGGGCATGACGGCGTTCCTCGCGACGCTCGACGGCGAGGATTCCGTCGTCACGCTGGCCAGCGTCGAACCGCGACAGGCGGCAGCGGCGGTGGCGCAGCGGCCGGGCAGCCGGCATCCGATCACCGACGGCGCACCGGGCCGCGCGATCCTGCAGCAGCTGCGCGGGGAGAAGGCGCCGTACGAAACCAGCCATGACGAGGTGATCCCCGGCCTGTCGTCGATCGCGGTGCCGCTCGCGGTGCCCGGGCAGCATCCGGCCGCGCTGGCTGTGGTGTATCTGACCGGCCCGGCTGATATCTCTGCGATCGGCGGTCGGCTGGCGCAGGCGGCGCAGGTGATCCGGGCCGAACTGCATCCGTAGTGGACGCGGTGGACAGCGGCTGGGCTCCGGAAGCACGATGGCGTCCGTGGTACAGACGACGCGCTTCGCCCGCTTCCCGCTCGGACACTTCCCGACCCCGCTCGAACCGCTGGAACGGCTCACCGCGCGGCTGCGCGAACGCCATCGGGACGTACCGGACCTCTGGATCAAACGCGACGACTGCACCGGTTTGGCGACCGGCGGCAACAAGACGCGCAAGCTGGAATTCCTCCTCGGCGACGCACTGGCGCGGGGTGCCGACACGCTGATCACCCAGGGCGCGACGCAGTCCAACCACGCCAGGCAGACCGCCGCGGCCGCCGCGCGCGCCGGGCTGAGCTGCAAGCTGCTGCTGGAACAACGCCAGGTGCGCGACGAGGAGTACGAAAACTCCGGCAACGTGTTCCTCGACGAACTGCTCGGCGCGGCGATCGTGGACCGCGTACCGGCCGGAACTGATATGTCAGCGGCGATGGAGACGGTCGCCGAGAAGCTGCGCGCGCAGGGACGGCGGCCGTACGTGATCCCGGGCGGCGGGTCGAATCCGATCGGCGCGCTCGGGTACGTCCAGTGCGCGCTGGAGCTCGAGGCCGCGCCGATTCCGGTCGACTGGGTCGTGCACGCGACCGGCAGCACCGGCACGCAGGCCGGGCTCGTCGCCGGGTTGCGCGCCGTGCACAGCCCCGCCCGGGTGCTCGGCGTCAGCGTCCGGCAGCCGGAAGCGCGGCAGATCGACGCGGTGCACGGGCTGGCCAGCAGGACCGCCGAGCTGATCGGCACCGAGGTTTCCCGCGACGACGTGCTGGTGGACGACCGCTGGGTCGGCGAGGGCTACGGCGTGCCCACTCAGTCCATGGTGGACGCGGTGCGGCTGCTCGCCGAGACCGAAGGAATACTGCTGGACCCGGTGTACTCGGGGAAGGGATTCGCCGGCCTGCTCGGCGAGATCGGGGAAGGCCGGTTCTCCGCGACCGACACCGTCGTTTTCGTGCACACCGGCGGCGCGGTGGGGCTGTTCGGCTACCGGTCGGCCTTCCAGTGATCGCGGGCATTCTCGGCGGAATGGGTCCCGCGGCGACTGCGGAGTTCTACGCGAAACTGGTCGCGCGCACAGCCGCGGAGCGCGATCAGGACCACTTGCGGGTGGCGATCTGGGCGGATCCCACGGTGCCGGACCGGGTCGCCGCCGTGCTGGACGGGAGCACCGACCCATATCCGGCTTTGCTCGCCGGGGCGGAAAAACTCCGCGAGCTCGGCGCGACGGTGATCGCGATGCCATGCCACACCGCGCATTTCTTTCTCCCGAGGCTGGCCGAGGACAGCGGAGTGCCCTTTGTGGACATGATCGCGGAAACAGCGAGCTTCCTCGCCGGACGCGCGGGGCCGGTCGGGCTGCTCGGCACTCGCGGGACGATCGCCGCCGGGCTGTACCAACAGGGAGTGCCCGGGATCGAGTGGGCGCTGCCGTCCGAGGCGGGACAGCGGGAGGTCGGCGCGGCGGTCGCGGCGGTGAAGCGCGGTGACCTGGTCAGCGGAGCGGCACATCTCCTCCGGGCACTGGCGGACGTCGACGCGCCGTTGACCGTGCTGGCCTGCACGGAACTTCCGCTGGCGACGAGGCAGGCGACCGGGGTGCTCGATCCGACGGACCTGCTCGCCGACGCGGTGATCCGCGCCTGCGGCGGAAAACCGGTCGACGCCCGGGGCGTCCGCCTGACAGAGTCGGGCCATGACTGATCTGCTGACCGCCGCGGATGTACTTCTCATGCAGGAACTCGCGCAGCGGATCACGGCCATCCGCCAGGATCTCGTCAACAGCGACGCGGCCTACGGCGAATTGGCTTGGAACTGGGGCAAAGGGCATGCCGCGCAGGGCGCGAGCTGGGTCCGCCGGCTGTGGTTCGCCGGCGACGACCTCGTCGCGTGGGGCTGGGCGCAGCTGCCCCGGAGCGTGCGGCTCAACGACGGCTCAGTCAAAGACGTCACGGGTGCTTATCTGGCATATCAGGTCCATCCCGAGCACGCCGCGCTGGTCGACGAGGTGATCGACTGGTTCGACGCCACCGCGGACGGCCTCGAACGCACTGTGCTTCCCGGGGCGGCCGACAAGTTCGGCCTGGAACGCTGGGAAGCGCACGGTTACCTGCCCGATCCGGACAGCCTCGGCGACACCGGATCCTGGACGCAGCTGAACGAACGCGACCTCGAAGTGCTCGAAACGCCGGTGCTGCCAGACGGATTCCGCTTCCGCACCGCCGCCGAAGCCGGACCGGAAGCGACTGTCCAGGCTCATGTGGACGCCTGGGGCGTGACCGCGTACACGCTGGAAAGCTACGAGGGCGTCCGCGCGACCCCGGCGTACCGCGGCGACTTGCACATCCTGGTCGAAGCACCGGACGGGACGATGGCGGCGTCCGCGATCATGTGGCTCGACGAGGCGAACAAGACCGTCGAATTCGAGCCGGTCGGCACCCATCCGGACTACCGGCGGCTCGGGCTGGGCCGCGCGATGCTGCTGCACGGCATGGACCGCGCGCGGGCGGCCGGAGCCACCCACGCGACGGTCGCTTGCCTTGGCGCGCCTGGACATCCGTCGGCGCGGGGGCTGTACTACAGCGTCGGGTTCAGCGAGATTTCCCGGGATGTGCCGCTGCTCAAGCCCGCGTGACGCGCGGGTGCACCCGGCAGTTGGTGTGGAAGTACCGCGCCGGGCCGTGCTCGAAATCGTAGATCGCGACTGACTGGGCGTCTTCAAGCGGATCTGTCGGCGGCATGAGGAAAAGCGTTTCGCTCACCGGAAGCAGTTCGTACTTTACGCGGTCCGGTTTCCGGAGGAACTCGGCCTGCATCGGGTCGATTGTCAGCGTCGCGTACAGCTTTCCGGCTTCGGCGGACACCTCGTATCGCGCGCCGGGCCGTTCGTAGACGCCTTCGTATTTTCCGATGTCGAGGCTTATCGCGGGGTCTGGTGCGGGCAGCGGCGGGATAGTGTGCTCGGTCAAGATTTCAGTGAACACGGTGCGGTAGAAGCTTTCCCGCGGACCGCCATTGGTCAGCATCGCGACGGCGGCGTTCGACTCCGGCAGGATCCGGAGCCGGGAGTTCTGCCCGACAGTGCTGCCGTCGGACGCGTAGACGGTTTCGCCGTTCCAGTCGCAGACGATGAGGCCGAGCGCCCATTCCGGACCGAACATCAGCGGATCCGGGACCGGAACTCGCGAATTCTTCATTTCCCGGACGAGTCTCGCCGAGAGCACGCGGTTTCCGTTCGGCGCCACGCCGTCGTTCAGCAGGACCTGTGCCAGCGCGAGGACTTCGCCGATCGTCGACGTGATGCCGCCGCCCGGGCCGTACGCGCGCGGCAGGTAGTCGATCGGGGTCACGATCGGGCCCTCGGCCGGGGAGCGGGTCAGGTGCCCGGTCGCCGCCCGGGATTCGTCCGCCTGCTCGGGCCGGGTGTTCGTGCTGGTCAGGCCCATCGGAGCGAAGAGCCGGTCCCGCATGACGTCGTCCCAGGGCTTCCCGTCGGCTACTTCCAGGATCCGCGCGAGGACGGCGTAACCCAGTGCCGCGCTGTAGCCGTGGGTGTGGCCGAGCGGGAAGACCTGCGGCGCGCCGGCGACGTTCTCGACCATCCGCTCGCAGACGTCGTCGCCCTCGCCCGGGTCGCCGTAGGATTCCTCGATCCCGTTGGTGTGGTTCAGCAATTGCCGCGGCGTGACCCGCGCGCTGGCCACCGGATCGGCGACCGCGAAGCCGGGAAGATACGCGCGGACGGGCCGGTCGAGATCGGCCCTCCCCTCGTCGACGAGTTGCAGGAACGCCAGCGCGGTCCAGGTTTTGGTCATGGAGCCGCATTGGTAGACGGTGCCGGTCGTCGCGGGTTCCGAGGTTTCGACGTTCTTGACGCCGGCCGCGAATTCAGTGCGCTGTCCGTCGCGGAAAATGCCGATCGCGGCGCTCGGGATTCCGTACTCCGCCAGGAGTTCGGCGAGCCGCGGCGCGTCGAAGGTCATCGCGCGAGACCGACGGCGTTCGCGGCGTCCGCTTCGAAGTATTCCGTGGTGGCGTAAGGGCTGGCATGGGCTTCGAAGAACTCCCGGAGCCCTTCGACGGAGTCATGCGTGAGGACGTTGACTGCCTTGGCCCCGTCGGTGCTCGCGATCGCCAGCTTCCACTTCGCGCCCTGGGGGAGCTGGGCGTGCGCCTTCTTGAGGCTGCTCCAGAACTTGCTGTGGTCCGAGACCGCCGACACGGCCAGCACGTGCGTCATGAATTCTTCCTCCCTTTCCGAATGAGGAAAAGCTACGTTGCGTTTTAGGGTGCGTCAACACTGCTTGTTCACATATCACCAGCTCACAGCAAATTATTGCAATGAGTCTGTGGATAAATGCAATTACTGGTTCTCGGCCGTTGCAATGTACTGTGGACGAATGCACGAGACGGCGCGCTGATGCCGGGGGACCGGCTGACCCGCGAGGAGCGGGTGCGGATCGAAGCCTGGCTGTCCGAGGGGCTCGGGTATGCGGAGATCGCCCGGCAGCTCGGCAGGCCGACGTCCACGATCAGCCGCGAGGTCGCGCGCAACAGCGTGACCGGTGTCTACGTCGCGGACGACGCGCAGGAGACCGCTGGGCGCCGGGCTCGCCGTCGCAAACCCGTTCGGCCCGCCGCGCCGGTTCACGACGGTTTCCTTTCCGAGGCCGCGCGCGGTTTTGTCGACGAGTTCGCGACGCTGCTCGCCGCGACCGGCCTGCCGCGGATGACCGCGAGAGTGTTCGCCTGCCTGCTGATCGCCGACGGACTGACCTCGGCGGACCTCGTGCGCAGGCTGCGGGTCAGCCCGGCGTCTGTGTCGAAGTCGATCGGCCACCTGGAAACCATGGCGCTGGTGCTGCGCCGCCCGGAGCCAGGCGGTCGTCGCGAGTGGTACTCGATAGACGACGGCGCCTGGCTGCGGGCGTGGCGGGCCGACACCGACGCGCACGGCCGGATCGCGTCCGCCGCGCGCCGCGGCATCGACCTCTTCGGCGCCGACACTCCCGCCGGCGCCCGGCTCGGAGAGATGGGCCGGTTTTTCGGCAGGCTCAGCGAGCAGATGGGAGACAGCAACCTCGCGGAGACGGTCGGATACGACGCGTTGACCGTGGTCGCCGCGCTGGTGCAGGCCGGACGGCCGGTCGCGCTGGACGCGTTGGCCGCCGCGCTCGGCTGGCCGCGGGACCGGGCGAGGGCCGCCGCGGAGGCGCTCCGGTGCCGCCCGGCGATCGCTGATCCGCTGGTCTTGCGGGTCGCCGGGGCCGAAACGTATTGCCTGGCCGTGCGGGACGATCGGCTCACTGCGGAGCAGCGCGCGGCGCTCGAAAGGTGAGCCGCGGTCAATGCGCTGGCAGCTCAGGCTGTCCCATCCGCAGCGCGCCGAACTTCGCGGAAGTCCGGACCGCGTCGAAGCCGTAGCCGATCATCGCCGTTTCATACTCCCGCAGTGCCGGGAGGAGATCGGTGCCGGCCTCGGTGAGCTTCGCGGCGAGCAGTTCGGCGTCGCGCAACGCGGTGTTCGCTCCGACGCCGATAGCTGGGCTCATCGCGTGGATCGCGTCGCCGAGGAGGGCCACCGAGGTGGTCGGCCAGGGCTTGATCGGCACGCTGGTGCGCATGAAAATGGGGAACAGCGTTTCGGGGTCGGCGAGGGACAGCAGTTCGCTCGCTTTCGGATTCCACTCGCGGGACAGGGAAACCGTCAGGTCCCGCAACTCCAGCCCGGTGGCGGCGCGGAGTTCGTCGTCGGAATACGGCAGCAGTTCGGCGCGGGCGGCGAGCAAGCACATCACGTAGTCGCTGGTGTCGGTGAGACCCGGCAGCGGTGCGGGCCGCCGGGCGTGGACCGGGGCGATCCCGACGTGCAGGCGGTCCGGGCCGGCGAGCCCGCGGTAGATCCCGAACCACTCGTCGGGGATGAGTTCGGCGGTCTCCCGGGTGAGCGGGAAGCGGCCGTACATGATGCGGATGCCGGTGTCGGCCACGCGCGCGTGCGGCAGATATTGCCGTCGGATCACCGAATTCACGCCGTCCGCGGCGACCAAGACGTCGGCGGAGACGGTGGATCCGTCGGCGAAGGTCGCGGTGACGCTGTCGTCCACGCGGTATCCAGTGCACTCGCGGCCGAACTCGACGACGTCGTCCAGTCCCTGCAAGAGGATCTCGCGCAGCGTGAGGCGGTTGATCGAGACATTGCGCTCGACCGGCTCCGCTGGCTGCGTCCCGTTGAGGTAGTTGGTACGCGAGGGCGTCGAACTGGCATCCCACACCGCCTGGCTGAGCCTCGCCGGGAGCAGCCGGTCGAGCGCGTCGAGGCCGTGGGAGTCGATCCGCAGGCGATACCCCTGCAACCGGCCGACCGCTGAGATATCACGCTCGCGGACTGTGACGGCAACCCCGGCGCCGTGCAGTCCCTGGGCGAGCGCGAGCCCGCCGACGCCGGCGCCGATGATCAGGACGCGAAGTTTTCCGGGCACAGCGAATTCCCCTTCTGGATACGGAGCGAGGGGACGTGCTGGACGCACCGGGGAGGTGCGGGTACGAGCGCTGCGCGCCGCCCGGACTACCTGCCGGGCTGTGGCTTTCGACGTCCTCGGCCACGATAGCTTTTTCCGGAAGCGGATTGTCAAGGGCCGATTTCCGCCTAGGCTGGACGCCATGTGCGCGACCGGGCCGGAGATCCGCGGGATCCGGGTGGAACTGCTGACCGCCCCGGACTGCCCGAACGCCGAGGCGGCCCGGTCGCTGGTGACCGGCTGCCTCGCCGAGAGCGGCCTCGACGCGGCGATCGTCGAACGCGTCGGCCGGTACCGCTCGCCGACGATCCTGGTCGACGGGATCGACGTGATGGGGACGGCCGGGTCTGTCGCGGGGGACGCTTGCCGGCTCGACGTGCCGACCCGGGAGCGGGTGCTCGCCGCGTTGGCGGCCCGGGGCTGAGTTCTTGCCGACGGTGCGGTGAAGAACCGACCGGAACCGGCAGTCTTTCGTGAGCGGCAACCACATTCTCGGACGGAACAAGCCGCGCTAGGCAACATTACATCTGTAATGTAGCATCGGCCCCAATGGAGCCGAGGAGGTGCGGATGAGCCGGTCCGGAACCCCGGACGACCCGACCGGGACGAAGCTCGCCCTGCGCCGGGCGGCGGTCGGCGTGGTCGCTTCGGAAGGGCTGCGCGGCCTCACCTACCGGGCGGTCGCCTGCGCGGCGGGCTGCACCACCGGCGCGGTCCAGCACCATTTCTCCTCGATCGACGACCTCCTCCAGTCCTCTTTGGACCTCGTGCTGGAGGAAAGCGCGGAGAACGGCCTGATCGGCGCCCGCACCGGCGTCTACGCGGACGGTCCCGAGGTGCGCCAGCGGTTCCGGGACAGCGCGGATCTGCAAGTGTTCCAGTATCAGCTGGTCGTGGAATCGGCGCGACGGCCCGAATTGCGGCCGATCGTCCGGCGGCTCTACGACGGCTATCTCGCCGCGGTCGGCAAGGAGCTGTCGGCAGGCGGAGGGCTGGCCCAGCTCGTCTTCTACGCCCTCGACGGAATGTTCCTGCACCAGGTGGCGGACCCGGACGTCGATCCGGGCCCGGCGCTCGAAGCCCTGCGCGGCCTGCTCGCGGCCGAACCTCGCCCCGGAGACAACTGAACCGGCACCATCCCGGCCCCGGCAGCGCGGGTCCGCGAGGGGAACCCTGAGGGACTCTGAGTCCTTCAGGGTTCCCCTCACGGGCGACGGCAGGCGGGGCGGGATGGTGCCGTTTTGCTTTGCGGGACAAGGGTTTCGCTGAAACTTGGGTGTTGACTTAATCAACACCTGGGGTCAGACTCGGCGCATCCCCGAACCCGCCGACCCGAAAGGCGTACCGATGCCCGACACCGCCGCCGCGACCCTGCTGATCGACGGCCGCTGGCAGTCCGCCCCGGCGACGTTCGACGTCGTCGACCCCGCGAGCCTCGCCGTCCTCGGCCAGGCCGCCGACGCGGGGCCCGAACAGGCGCGGGACGCACTGGCCGCGGCCGCGAAAGCCGCCCGGGGCTGGGCGGACACCGACCCGGAGACCCGCAGCGGCCACCTCCGCGCCGCGGCCGCCGGAATCCGGGCGCGGCAAGGCGAACTCGCCGCGTTGCTCAGCCGCGAGAACGGAAAGCCGCTCGCCGAGGCGAACGGCGAACTGGCCGGAGCCGCCCGGATGCTGGAGTGGGCCGCCGAAGAGGGCCGCCGCGCGTACGGGCGGGTCACCCCGGCGAACGCGGCCGGTCCGGGGCTCGTGCTGCGCGCGCCGGTCGGTCCGGTGCTCGCGATCACGCCGTGGAACTTCCCGGCCAGCATGCTGATCCGCAAGGTCGGCCTCGCGCTCGCGGCGGGCTGTCCGGTCATCGCGAAACCGGCCGAGCAGACCCCGCTGATCGCCACCGCACTGCTGGAAATCGTGCAGGACACCGGATTGCCCGACGGCGTGCTGCAGTCGCTGACCACCGCCCGGCCCGCCGAACTCGTCGGCGAACTGCTGGCCGACCGCCGCCTGCGCAAGGTCAGCTTCACCGGCTCCACCGAGGTCGGACTGGGCCTGCTTCGCCAGACCGGCGATATCCTCCGCCGCACATCGCTCGAAATGGGCGGGCACTCTCCGGCGATCGTGTTCGAGGACGCAAATCTCGAAGCCGCCGCGGCGGGCGTCGTCGCCGGGAAGTTCTTTAACGCCGGGCAAAGCTGCACCGCGGTGAACCGGTTGTACGTCCACGAAAGCGTCCGCGACGACCTGCTTTCCTTGATCGAGAAGAAAACTGCCGCGCTCAAGGTCGGCCGAGGTGACGCCGAAGGCACCAATATCGGGCCGCTGATCGACGAAGCCGGGCTGGCGAAGGTGGAAAACCAGGTCGCGGACGCGGTCGGCAAGGGCGCGCGCGTGCTCGTCGGCGGCAACCGGTGGACGGATTCCGCGCTGCCGGGCCATTTCTTCGAGCCCACCGTGCTGGCCGACGTCACCCCGGACATGCTCATCAGCCACGAGGAAACGTTCGGCCCGGTGCTCGCGGTGGCCGCCTTCCGCACCGATGACGAAGCCGTCGAATTGGCCAACGCCACCGATTACGGCCTCGCCGCATACGTGTTCGGCACCGATCTTCGCCGCATCTGGCGCACGCTCGACCGGCTCGACTTCGGCGTGCTCGGCGTCAACGACCCGGCACCCGTGCGCCCGGAACTTCCGTTCGGCGGCCAGAAGAACTCCGGCCAGGAACGCGAAGGCGGGGCCGAAGGCATCGACGCCTACACCGAGACCAAAGCCGTCGCTCTGCGGTTCTGAACCGCTCCCCGAAAGGAATCCGCGTTGACCACCGCTGACCTCGCCGCCGCCGACCGGCGCGCCCTCGTCCATCCGCACACCGTCATCGGCGCCCCGGCCGAACCGCTCGTCCTCGACCGCGGCGAAGGCGCGCTGCTCTGGGACACCGAAGGCAACCAGTACCTCGACGGCACCTGCGGCCTGTGGCAGTGCCCGGTCGGCCACGGCCGTCCCGAACTCGCCGACGTCGCCGCCGAGCAGATCCGCAAACTGGAGTTCTACTCGTCGTTCGGCGACTACTCCAACGAGCCGTCGATCCGTCTCGCCGAACGCCTGCTGTCGCTCGCCCCGGCCGGTCTGGAGCGCGTTTTCCTCACCAACGGCGGTTCGGAGGGCAACGAAACCGCGATCAAACTCGCCCGCCTCGCCTTCCACCACGCCGGTTCGCCGGAACGCACCGTGGTGCTGGCGCGGCACGGCGGTTACCACGGCATGGGCGGCGCGTCGCTGGCCGCGACCGGGATCGAGGGCCTGCGCGCCGGGTACGGCCCGCTGCTGCCGGACGTCGAATGGCTCGGCAAGCCGCACGGTCTGGAACACGGCCCGGACGCCACCGACATTCTGGTGGCGGAGCTGGAAAAGCGCATCGAGGAGATCGGTCCGCATCGGATCGCGGCGTTCATCGGGGAGCCGGTGCTCGGCGTCGGCGGGATGGTGCCGCCGCCGGAGGGCTACTGGCCGCGTGTGCAGGAAGTCCTGCGGCGGCACGGGATTCTCCTGATCGTCGACGAGATCGTGACCGCGTTCGGCCGCACCGGGCACTGGTTCGGCAGCGAGCACTTCGGCGTCGAACCGGACATGATCGTCACCGCGAAGGGGCTCACCAGCGGGTACATTCCGATGGGTGCGGTCCTTATTGGACGGAGGGTCCTCGAACTCGCCGAAGGCGCGACATTCCTGCACGGCTTCACCTACAACGGCCACCCGGTCGGCTCCGCGGTCGCGCTGGCGAACCTGGACATCATCGAAAAGGAGAACCTGCTCGAACGCGCCACCGTCCTCGGGGCGCGGCTGCGCGCGCGGCTCGACCCGCTCGCCGAACTGCCGCACGTGCGCGAGGTCCGCGGCGTCGGCCTGATGCTCGGCATCGAATTCGCCGACCAGCCCACCGCGCCGGTGCAGGCGGGCTGCCGCGCGGACGGCGTGGTGGTCCGCGCGTCCGGGACCAGCATCGTGCTGTCCCCGCCGCTGGTGATCACCGAGGAACAGATCGACACTTTGGCCGACGTGCTGTGCAAGCACGTCGCGGCCGCGGCGAGCTGAACGGAGGAGCCATGAGACGCCGGATACCGACGCTGTTGTCCGCCGCGCTTCTGCTCACCACCGCCGGCTGCGCGATCTCCGAGGGCGGCCCGAACTCCCTCGTGTTCGCCTCTTACGGCCAGGGCGCGTACCAGGCGGGCCAGCGCGCCGCGTGGCTCGACCCGTACGAGAAGCAGACCGGGACCACCGTCACCATCGACGGCCCGTCGAGCAACGCCAAGCTGAAGGCGATGGTCGAGGCGGGGAAGGTGACCTGGGACGTCGTCGACACCGACGCGTCCGCTGCCGCCGCCGTGTGCGGGAGCCTGCTCGAACCCGTCGACATGGGAGCGCAGGCCGCCGGGTTCCCGGAGGGCTCGCTCACCGATTGCGGGGTGCCGGACGCCTTCTTCGGCATGATGCTGATGTACGACTCGAAGGTCTACGGCAAGAATCCGCCGTCGAAACTCGCGGATTTCTTCGACCCGAAGCAGTTCCCCGGCCGTCGCATCATCTACGGCGGGGACCCGAGCGTCGGCACGGTCGAGGCCGCGCTGCTGGCCGACGGCGTGCCGCGAGACAAGCTGTATCCGCTCGACATGCGCCGCGCGCTGCGGATGTACGACCGGATCCGGCCGCAGCTGTCGATCAGCGGCACGTACGGCGACCAGCAGCAGCGCATGGCCGGCGGGCAGGCGGACATGGCGCTGATCGTCAGCGCACGGGCGTTCTCGCTGCTCAAGGCCGGTGCGACGAACTGGAAAGTGGTGCCTGATATCCCAGTGCCGGTGACCTGGGATGTCCTGGTGGTGCCGAAGGGGACGGCACGCGCCGAGGAGGCGAAGAAGCTCGTCCGCTTCGCCTCGCAACCGGCGCAAGCGGCGGACTTCGCCGCGCGGGCGGGCGTGGGACCGGCCAACACGGCCGCCCCCGCCGCCCGTTCGGAGATCGGCCGCCAGCTCGACATCTGGGGCGAGGGCAAGGAGGACTTGCGAGTGCTCAGCAACGTGCGTTATTGGGCGGCGAACCGGCCCGAGCTGGTGAAGGCGTGGTCGGATTGGACGACCGGATGACCGCCGTGGCGACCCGGCCCCCGGCCGTTCCGCAAGCCGGGCCCGAGAAACGGCGGACCTCGTGGCTGCTGCTCCCCGCGGCGGCGGTGGTGCTGGTGTTCTTCTTCTATCCGCTCGCCGTGATCCTGTGGCGCAGCTTCACCGAACCGTCGTTCGGGGTCGGCAACTATCTGGCGGTGCTCGGCGACGAGGTGCAGATCCGCGTGATGCTGCGGACTTTGCGGACCGCGCTGATCATCACCGCGGCCACGCTCGTCATCGCTTATCCGTATGCCTACGCGATGACCCTCGTCGGCCGTCGCGCCCGGACGGTGCTGACGCTGTTGGTCCTGATGCCGTTCTGGACCAGCCTGATGGCGCGCAACTTCGCCTGGTACGTGCTCGAACAGCGCGGCGGCGTCCTCCAGAAGGCACTGTCGGCGATCGGCATCGACGGGGTCGTGCTGCTGGGCTCGGTGGCCGGCGTGACGGTCGCGATGGTGCAGGTGATGCTGCCGTTCATGGTGCTGCCGCTGCAAAGTTCGATGCTCAGCATCGACCGCGGCCTGCTGCACGCGGCGGGCAGTCTCGGCGCGCGGCGTCCGGTGGCGTTCCTGCGGGTGTACGTGCCGCTGTCGATGCCGGGCGTGCTGGCCGGGGTTTCGGTGGTGTTCATCATGTCGCTGGGCTTCTACATCACCCCGGCGCTGCTCGGCACGCCGCAGCAGGCGCTGGTCGCGCAGGTGATCGGCACCCAGGTCAACGATCTGCTGGACTTCGCGGGCGCCGGCGCGCTCGGGACGATCCTGCTGGTCGTCACGCTCGTGGTGCTCGCCGTGCTCAGCCGCGTGGCCGCGCCGCTGGGCACCAGTGCGGCTGGAGGTGCCGACCGTGGCTGAAAATCCGTCCATCAGCAGGGCCGCCGCGGTGCGGCAGCGCAGCCTCGGCTGGGGCTTGCGCGTGTGGGTCGTGCTCGTCGCGTTCGTGCTCGTCGCGCCGACGCTCGTGGTGATCCCGATGAGCTTCGGTGCGGGCTCGACGTTCGAGTTCCCGCCGAAGGACTGGTCGTGGCACTGGTACGCGGAGTTCTTCACCAGCAAGCAATGGCTGGCCGCGCTGGCGAATTCGGTGCAGGTCGGGTTGCTCGCGGCGGCGCTGGCGACTGTGCTCGGCGTGGCGGCCGCGCTCGCGCTGGACCGGATGCGCCGGGGCAGCGGAGTGGTCCGGCAGCTCCTGATGGCTCCGATGATCCTGCCCGGAATCGTCGTCGCGGTCGCGATCTACGGAGTTTTCCTGCGCTGGCAACTGAACGGCACGATGCTCGGTTTCGTGCTGGCGCACGCGGTGCTGGGGCTGCCGTTCGTGCTCACCTCGGTGCAGACGAGCCTGGCCGGCTACGACCCGATCATGGAGAAAGCCGCGGCCAGCCTTGGCGCACCCCGGTTCGCGACCCTGCGCAAAGTGGTGCTCCCGATCATCGCGCCCGGAGTGCTGTCCGGGTTCGTGTTCGCCTTCGCGACGTCGTTCGACGATGTCGTGGTCGCGTTGTTCCTGCAGACGCCCGCGATCAAGACGTTGCCGGTGAAGATGTACGAATCGATCGTGCTGGAGATCGACCCGACGATCGCCGCCGCGTCGAGCCTGATCGTCGTGTTCACCACCATCCTGCTGTTCGTCCCCGCTTTTCTGCGCCGAAAAGAGCAATCATGACTGACGGAATCGCGACCGCCCATGTGACGAAGGCGTACCCCGGCGTCGACCGGCCCGCCGTGGACGACGTCTCGCTGCACATCGCCGACGGCGAGTTCATGACCTTCCTCGGCCCGTCCGGTTCGGGCAAGACGACGATGCTGTCGATGATCGCCGGGTTCACCCCGCTTACCTCCGGATCGATCACTGTGGACGGTCAGGAGATCTCGCGGCTCAAGCCGCACCGGCGGAATCTGGGCGTGGTTTTCCAGCAGTACGCGCTGTTCCCGCACATGTCGGTGGCGCGCAATGTCGCTTTTGGACTGACTCAGCGCAAGGTGCCGAAGGCCGAGATCGCCCGGCGGGTGGACGAGGTGCTTGAGCTGGTCGGGTTGTCGGCGGTGCGGGATCGGTTGCCGCGCCAGCTCTCCGGCGGTCAGCAGCAGCGCGTCGCGTTGGCACGGGCGGTGGTATACGAACCGCGTGCTCTGCTGATGGACGAGCCGCTAGGCGCGCTGGACAAGAAGCTGCGTGACCAATTGCAGCGCGAGATCGCTCGGATGCACCGGGAATTGGGGATGACGTTCCTCTTCGTGACGCATGACCAGCAGGAAGCGCTCACGCTGTCGGACCGGATCGCGGTGTTCAACGACGGCCGGATCGAACAGGTCGGCACGCCGGAGGAACTGTACGAGCGGCCGGAGACGTTGTTCGTCGCGCAGTTCATCGGGGAGTCCAACGCTTTGTCGCTCACGCCGGGGGAGGTGACGATCGTCCGGCCGGAACGGTTGACGCTGCATACTTCCGCGGACCCCGTCCCGAGTGGACACCAGCGGGCGAGCGCGCAGGTGACCGACATCGTGTACGTCGGCGATCACACGCGGATCTGGTTGCGGTACTCCGACGGTGCGCGTGGCTGTGCGGTGTTGTCGGCCGGGGTCGCGCACGAGCACCGTCCGGGAGACGAGGTGATCGTGGCCTGGCATCCGGAGCATCAGGCCGTGGTGCCGAGCGGCGACGTCCCGGAATTGGCGGCGGTATGATTCAGGATTTGCTGCTGCGCGGCGGAGTGGTCCGGACTTTCGATCCGGTGGCCGGGACCGCTTCGGCGGTGCTGGTGTCGGACGGCCGGATCGCCGCGGTCGGCGACGACAAGACGGTTTCCGCCGCAGCCGCACCGGATGCGCGGGTGGTCGAGCTGGCGGGCCGGACTGTCCTTCCTGGACTGAACGACGCGCACCTGCACCTGGCCTTCCACGCCGCCGCCGGGCCGGAGTTCTGTGTGGACCTTTCCGAAGCTTCGGATTTGGCTTCGGTAGCCAGCGCTTTGGCTGGCGCTCCGCCGGGGGAGTGGATCGTCGGCCGCGGCTGGCGGGAAACGACGATCGCCGAATTCGCGGACGGCCGGGCAGTACCGAATCGCTCCTGGCTCGACAGCGTGACCGGGGCGCGGCCGGCGGTGCTGCATCACGCGTCGTCACACGAGGTGTGGGCGAACAGCGCGGCGCTGGAACGGGCGGGAATCACCGCGGCGACGCCGGATCCGGAGGCCGGGGAGATCGTTCGGGACTCCGCTGGCGAGCCGACCGGGGTGCTCGTGGAGAGCGCGCAGGAACTGGTCGCCTCGCTGGTGCCGCAGCCGAGCCGTTCCGTCCGGCTGGACGCGATCGTGCGCGGCATGGAGCGGTTGAACGCACTCGGGATGACCAGCGTGACCGACCCGATCGTCCCGCCGGAGCTGTGGAAGGACTACCAGGACCTGCACGCCGCCGGCCGGTTGCGGACGCGGATCACCGCGCTGCTGCACTGGAACTGGCCGTCGCCGACGACGTCCGCCGCGTCGCTGGCGCGACTGCTGGACGAGACGGACTTCGCGGTCGGTGACGACCTGCTGCGGATCGGCGGCATCAAACTGTTCGCCGACGGAGTGCCGACCCATTGCACCGCGTGGATGCACTCGCCGTACCCGTCCGGCGGGCACGGAAGCCTGGTGACCTTCGGCCCGGACGACGACGCGCGGGTGCGGGAACTGCGCGAACTGATCCTGGCCGCCCACGTGCGGCGGGTGCGGGTGCAGGTCCACGTGACCGGAGACCGGGCCGCGGACGCGGTGGTCGACGCGATCGAGGCGGCGCAGGCGGCCGACCCGTGGCCGGAGGCGCGGCACGCCCTGATCCACGGCACTTTCCTGTCCGGCGCGGTGCTCTCCCGGCTGGCGCGCTCCGGCATCGGGGTGATCACCAGCTCGCTGATGCGGACCTACAGCGGCCCGTCGATGGTCCGCGTGCTGGGCGAGTCCAGGTGGGCCGGCGCGTTCCCCGCGCGAGCGCTGCTGGACCACGGCGTGGTGGTCGCCGACAGCTCGGACGCACCGGTGACCGTGCCGGACTGGCGCCGCGGGGTCGCGACCTTCACCGGCTCGCCCGGGCCGAACGCGTACTCACTGGTGGCCGACCCGCTGACCAGGGAGGAAGCGCTCCGGCTGTGGACCACCGGCCCCGCCTGGCTGGAACACGCGGAGGCTTTCAAAGGCACTCTCCGCGTCGGTTCCCTCGCCGACCTCGCGGTGTTCGCCCACGATCCGGTCACCGCCGCGGACCCGGAGTTGCTGAGCGTACGGTCGGAATTGACGGTCCTCGGCGGACGTGTAGTGGCAGAGTGAGGGTTTGTGTACAGCAGCAATACCGACGCCGATCGCGGCGCTTTCGTGTGGATGGTGAAGAACGCCGTCGTCCCGCGGCCGATCGCGTGGGTGAGCACAGTGGACGGCGCGGGCGTGCGGAACCTCGCGCCGTTCAGCTACTTCGCCCCGCTGACGATGGACCCGCCGACGGTGCTCTTCTCGATTTCGGACGCGCCGAAGGACACCCTGGCCAATATCTCGGCTCGGGGCGAGTTCGCGATCACGATGGCGTTGAGCGGTCAGGAAGAACTCGTCGCGCGCACTGCGTCCACAGTGGACTCGTCGGTGGACGAAGCGGAACAGGTCGGGTTGTCGTGGACGCCCGGGGTGCGGATCGCCGTCCCGCATCCGGCCGGGGCGGGCCCGAGCCTGGAGTGCACGCTGGTGAAGATCGAGGAGTTCAGGGGCTCGCACCTGGTGTTCGGCGAGGTGGTCGGGGTGGCGGTGGACGACCGGCTGCTGCGCCCGGACGGACGGCTGGACCAGGACGTGTACCGGCCGGTGGGGCGCATGGGCGGCGCGACGTTCACGCGAGTGGACAACTGGGTGCGGGTGCCGATTCCCGCTCCGGAGGAGTTTCCGCGGCCAGCACTCTGAGCCGGGCAGGCAGGCCCATTCGCGCTGGACCTCGCCGGAGGTCTTCGGGCGGCCGGGGCCGCCGGGGTCGAGGCAGCCCGGGTGTTCCTTGCATCGCGGGTTGAACTTGTCCGCGTTGACCGCCCACTGGCCGCAGTCTGGGCTGGTCGCGTGGCTTGGGTTTCGGAGTGATGGTCTTCGGTGCCCTGGTTGTGGCGCTGCGATGGCTGCCCACGGCCCGCGGGCGTTACCGTGCTTCTCGTCGCATTTCGCGTAACCTCGACTTCGTCCGCACCTGAGCAGGGAGGTTCCCTTGGCCGACGCAACCCTCTCCGGGGTCCTCGCCCGGCTGGCGGAGCTCGACGACCCCAAAATCCGGGCCGTCAACGAGAACCACGGCGACGACCACAGCGTCAACCTCGGCAAGCTCCGTGCTCTCGCGAAAGAACTCAAAGCCCAGCCAGACCTCGCCCGCGAACTGTGGCACACCGGCGACACCAACGCCCGCCTGCTCGCGCTCCTCGTCGGACGGCCCAAGCAGTTCGACCGCGACGACCTCGACACGATGTTGCGCGAAGCACGCAAGCCCAAGGTCAAGGACTGGCTCCTCGTGAACCTCGTCAAGAAAAGCCGCTACGCCGAGGAACTCCGCGTGGCCTGGCTCCAGGACCCCGACCCGGTGGTGGCGAGCGCGGGCTGGGCGCTGACCGTCGACCGGGTCGCCAAGAAGCCCGACGGGCTGGACCTTCCCGGCCTGCTCGACGTCATCGAGGCCGAGATGAAAGCCGCTCCGGACCGGTTGCAGTGGGCGATGAACCATTGTCTCGCGCAGATCGGCATCGAGAACCCCGAGCTGCGCGCTCGCGCGATCGAGATCGGGGAGCGGCTGGGAGTCTTGAAGGATTATCCGACGCCGCCGAACTGCACCTCGCCGTACGCGCCGGTGTGGATCACGGAGATGGTGAAGCGGCAGGCTTAGCGAACACCCCGACGAACACCGTGTTCGCCGCTAAAAACGGCCCCGGAGCCAGCGCCGTAAGCCACTGATTCCCGGCAGCACGCTCCTTCTGACCCGCCTGCGTTCTGTAATCCGGCTCAACCCGGGAACCTTGTCCGCCATCGCGAAATCGTGAAACACCGGCGTAGCAACGGAAACGTCGCGTACCCAAGTCCCGCTCCCCAAGTCAAGCCGCGGCAGAGAATGGCCCACAGTCGCGTTCGCACCATCGTCGAGCACACAAACCGTTGTCCCAATCCGCTCGCGTCGGTCAGCGGCAGCGCTTGCGCATCGCCCAGCCGAACCGAGATCTGCGGCGTTCCCGAAATCGCCGTCCCGCCTCTTCGGCCATGGCAGGCAAATCGGCGCCGGGTCCGCGGCCGACGTCCAGTACGGTCAAACCGGGCCGCGGTTCCAGCACGGCCAGCACTCGATGTGCCCGGTCGCGGAATCCCGAAAGCCATGTCTCGAGTGAACCGGAAAAGGGCCTAAGTTCGGGCCGGGGCGTCGGCGTGGCGCAGTATCTCCAGGGCGGTGCCGATGCTGTCGGAGGCCGAGGCCGCGGCCAGTGCGCGCTCGGCGGCGGCGTCGCTGGTTTCCGGCGGGATGACCAAGAGCGTCAGGCGGTGGATGCGCGGCCCGATCACCACGACGGTGTGCTGCTGAAGACCGAAAAACCCGGACAGCCGCACCAGATCCGGCCCGTGCGCCAGGTGCGCGGGCGCGAGATCCCAGGCGGCGGGGTTGAACCCGATCCGGTCGACCGGTCCGTAACGGCCGGAGAGCGCGGCGACCAGTGCGCTGAATTCCGCGACGGGATCGAGGGAGAGCGGCCGCCACGCGCCGTCGAAACAGCCCTTCACCGCGTCGGATCGCTTGAGCCGCAAGCGGATTCCGATCTCGGCGGAATCGACCAGGGTGCTCACGGCGGGATGCTGCGGGACTGAGGTCATCGCGGAACTCCTCTCCGGAGACCTCCGGCGGGACGAGCGCGGGTCAGCGACGGTGGCGCCGCGAATGCGCGCGTTCCTGGTGCGGCTGCGATTCCGTCCGCTCGGCGGGCGAGACGGCGGGCTGGCGGAACAGGCCGCCGTAGCGCGTGTCCTGCGGCCGGACGAGAGCGCCGGGGCGCGGGCTTTCGGCGACGGGATGGCTGAAGATCGGCTGACTGACTGCGGCAGTGATGAGTTTTCCTTTCAGAGCGGCGAAAGACCGCGGCGGAACAGGGGAACCGGGCGGATGGTCCACGCCGCACCACCGCCCTCCCGAGAGGGCGCCACTGGCTGATGTCGCGGAGGCGACCGAAGCAAGGGCAGCTCGGCGGCTGACAGGCCGCGAGGGGTGACGGTGGTGTGCCGTGGGCCCGACGACAGGGCATGCGTTCGCCCTGGCCGCGAGGGACCGGGACTGTCGGCGCACGAGATGTTCTCGGACACCACCGAGCCTACACCCTCGGCCGCGCCGGCCGCGCTGCCGTGCGCTGGAGGGCAGGGCGGCGGAAGCGGCGAACCGGCCCCGCGTCGCGGAAGACCGTGTGGTCGCAAGGGAATTCCGCGCCGCAGTGCCGAACCGCCGAAACCGGCGAGAGCACTCGAATGGGCCTGGCCCGGCGCCCGGGGAAAGTTCCTTTTGCCGGGCAAGACCGGAACCCCCTGCGCGGCTCCCCCGGGGTGTAGGCTCAGCGGCAAGACCCTGGACCTCGGTTGTGCGATTGGGCTGTCACGGCCGCCGGCGACCGACGAGAGCGGGACCTTCCCACCCCACCGGCACCGGAGACGCCCGGGGCTTTCACCTCTGGCGAACCGCCGCGGTCGTCCGGCACACCATCCGATGCGGAGCTGGGAAATGGACAGACTGACGGCCGGGCCGGGGCACGGAAGCGAGTTCGCCGAGCTTTCGGCGCTGGTGAAAGAGGCCGGGCTGTTCCGCCGCCGTCCGGTGCACTATCTGGTGCGCGGAGGGATCGCGCTGCTGGCGTTCGGCGGGGCGTGGGCGCTGCTCGCGCTCGTCGCGGCGGGCTGGTGGCAGCTCGGCACGGCGGCGCTGCTGGCCGTGGCCTACACCCAGCTCTCCTTCCTCGGCCACGACGCCGGGCACAAGCAGATCTTCCGCGGCCGCCGCGCGAACGACGCGGCGGGAACGGCACTGGCCGCGCTGGTCGGGCTGAGCTACGGCTGGTGGGTCGGCAAGCACACCCGCCACCACGCGAATCCGAACCTCGAGGAATCCGACCCGGACATCGACATCCCCGCGCTGGCGTTCAGCACCCGCCAAGGCGGCGCGAAGGCGGGTTTCCTGCGCTGGATGGCGAAATACCAGGCATTCCTGTTCTTTCCCTTGCTGCTGCTGGAAGGCGTCGACCTGCACTGGTCGGGGATCAAAGCCGTCCGCCACGGCGGGACCAGGGCCCCGCGGCTCGACGCGACCCTGCTCGCCGTCCACCTCGCCGCCTACCTCACGGCCGTGTTTCTCTTGCTGCCGCCGGGAATCGCCGCCGTTTTCATCCTGGTGCACCACGCCGCCTGGGGTGTCTACATGGGATGCTCGTTCGCGCCCAACCACAAGGCGATGCCGCACCTGGAACCCGGGCACCGCCTGGACTTCCTCCGCCGCCAGGTGCTGACGTCGCACAACGTGCGCGGCGGCCGGTGGATGACGTACGCGCTGGGCGGGCTGAACTACCAGATCGAGCACCACCTCTTCCCCAGCATCCCGATGGCGACCCTGCGCCGGGCGCAGCCGCTGGTGCGGGACTTCTGTGTCGAGCGCGGGATCAGCTACAGCCAGGGCGGCCTGTTCCGCACCTACGCGGACGTCCTGCGGCATTTGCATCGGGTCGGGACTCCGCTTCGGGCAGCGTCTCGAGCCGGAAGCGCCGCCCGGTGACTGCCGACGGCAGACCGCAACCGGCCCAGGCACGCGTCGAGATGAAGCCAGCGGGTGCGCGCCGCAGCAAAATCGACGGCGGCTGGTGGCCGCGTTCGGCCGAGCTGGCTCGGGAGCTGCCGGCGCTGGCGTCCCGTCTCGAACCGCGGGTAGGCCCGGTCACCCGGGTGGAATACCACCTGGAGACGTGGGGGCCGGCCGAGCGCAAGGTGCGCCTCGGCGGCCGGACCGTGCGGCTGGAGGGCTTCCGGTCGACCGACCCGGACCTGATCACGGTGATCGGCACCGACTCCCGGCGGGTGCACCTGCTGGTGATCCGCCCGGAGGTGCCCGGCGGGACCGCCCGCGCCGTGCTCCGGTCGGCCTCGGACGGCGATTCCACCGCCACCTCGGCGGAAATCCTGTTCGGCAACGGCGTTCCGTCCGGGGCCGAGACCGCTGATCCCCTGGAGAGCACGTCGTGACGACGGCCGGGGATTGCGCGGTCTGCCCCCACGAAAACGACTCGCACGACGCGATCGCGAGCCGCTTCTGCGCCGCGACCGCGTCGGGCGGGTTGCACCGCCGCTGCGCGTGCGCCGCCGAAACCCTCGCAACAACCCGGAAAGCCAGGAAAGAGGACCGTGTCATGCCCGACGAAATCAGCTACGTGTCGCGATACGACCAGCGCATCGCCTCCGTCCGAGCCGTGCTGGAGGAGGACACCGGCCTGACCGGCGCCGCCTGCCAGGACCTCGCTGTGCGGCTGCTGCGCCTGATCGACGAAGCGCCGGAGAAATTGCGGCGATGAGACCTCGCTGGATCCGGTCGTCGCGGCCGGATCCAGCGGCCCGGCGCGGCTGCCCGCAGTACCCGCGAGCCGGTGAAGCGGCTTCTCGTTGAGCACAAGTCTCCGAGCGCCCGCTCTCGCGGGCAGCCCCCGCGAACGACCGCGCGGCCGGGAGTCCCGCCGCCGATTCCGCCGGGATTTCCCCGGAAAAACCACCGGAACTCCGCGGCACGAGAATGCCGTATCCGACACCGTTTCGCGTTGCCGTTTCGCCCGGAAATCGGCTGGAATGCCGACACCCCCTCAGGGCGTCGCGGATCGGCCCGGGAATCGGGCGCGGGGCGCGGCTCGCGGACCTCAGCACCGGTTTTGACCTGCCCGGGTTCCCCCTATGTGGTGATTATCTGCCTTTCGGCTCCCCAGCGCGGGGGAGGGCGCGGTACCAATTTCCTGACAAGTGTCGATGAACGCGGGTAGCAGCTCGACAATTCCGTCCACCCCCGTGGGAGTTTCTGTGATGCCCCGTCGTTCCGGATTCATGCGCTCCCGCGGCAAGCGCGCCGCCACGGCTCTCGCGGTGGTTTTCGCTGTGGGTCTCGCGAGCGCCGCGCCGGCGATGGGCGCGACCTTGCCGCCCAGCACCAGCACGGCGGCCCCGTCCCCGGCCGGCGCGGCACCGGCCGGCGCGGCCGCTCCCGCCCCGGACAGCCCGACGGCGGCCGCCCCCGCGCCGACCAGCACAACGCCGGCCACCGCAGCACCGTCGACCGCAGCGCCGGCCACCGCCGCACCGTCCACTTCGGCATCAGCCACCGCCGCACCGGCCGCGCCGCAGCCGAGGGCGGTCGAGCCGCGAGGGCTCGGCACGCCGCGCAAAATCGGTCCCGACCCGGCCTTCTCGACGGTCGCCCACGGCGCGATCACGATGGCGTCCAACTCGGTCGTCAGCTGCAGCACCACCCCCACGACCTGCGGGGAGACCGCGAACAACTCCGCGTACGGCTACTGGGTCAAGAGCGACCCGGCGGCGCCGGGCAACACCGCCTCGAGCGCGAACCTGACCATCCCGCCCGGGGCGAGCGTGCTGTCGGCCCGGCTCTACTGGCAGGTCAACCCGGTCTCCTCGAACGCCGACTCCGGCGACGTCTCCCGCGCGAACCAGGTCGCGTTCAAGGCCCCCGGCTCCGCCTCCTACCAGCGGCTGACCGCCGACACCTACGACTGGTTCGACGCGCTGGGCAGCGGCTTCCCGCAGATCACCGCGCACGCGGGCGTCAAAGACGTCACCGGGCTGGTCAAACAGGCCGGCGGCGGCTCCTACACGGTGGCCGACCTCCAGGCGTGCCGCGGCAACTCGGCGAACAGCGCCAGCAACCTCGGCTGCTGGGGCGGCTGGTCGCTGGTCGTGGCCTACGAACTGGCCAGCGAGCCGCTGCGCTACCTGCAGGTCTGGGACGGTTTCGACGTGGTCCGGGCGGGCGGCAGCCCCACCGCCACGACCATCGACCTGAACGGCATCCGGAGCCCGGGCGACCACGCGCCGTCGTCCACGCTCGGGGTCGTCGTCGGCGACGGCGACGCCAACATCTCCGGCGACTACCTCGAATTCGGCCGGGACGCCTCGTCGCTGCAGCGCCTGACGGTACCCGCGCCCGGCGGCACCAGCACGAACAACGCCTTCAGCAGCCGGATCGACCGCGTCGCCTCGAACGGCACCGGCAGCAACGTCACCGACCGCACCCCGAACCCGGCCAACAACTTCGGCTACGACGCGCGCACAGCCGACGTCACCGGCAAGCTGCCCGCGGGTTCGGACCGGGCGCAGCTGAAGGTCGGGACCACCGGCGACGCGCTGTACCCGCAGACCGTCTGGCTGATGACCGAGGCCAACGAGCCCAACCTGCAGATCGTCAAGACCAACGACCCCGAGGGCAACCTCCAGGAGCGTCCGCCCGGCTGGGTCGCGCGCGGCGGCGAGATCTCCTACGGGCTGGACGTGGCCAACCGCAACCCCGACGGCAGCACCACGAACCTCGACACCGCGACCGGCGTCGTCGTCACCGACACCTTGCCCGCCGGAGTGTCCTATGTGGCCGGTTCGGACCCGAGGTGCTCGGCGGCCGGGCAAGTTGTCACCTGCAATTTGCCCGACCTGGCCCCAGGACAGAGCACGCGTGTCGGCTTCCGCGTCACTGTCTCGCCGACGGTCGCCCCGGGCACCCGTCTCGACAACACCGCGTCGGTCGTCTTCCAGGGCAAGCAGACCGGCCGCGAACAGAGCAGGACCAGCAACACCGTCCGCAACGTGGTCGCGGTGCCGGAATACACGCTGGCCAAGGTCGTGGACAAGGCGAACGCGCTGCCCGGCGACCAGCTGACCTACACCGTCACGCTGGACAACACCGGCAATATCCCGGTCCCGGCCACCACTGTCACCGACACGCTCCCGCCCGGCACGACGTTCGTCAGCGCGGACACCACGAGCGGCACTGTCACCGGCACCGGCCCGCTGCAATGGCACGCCGCGGCGATCCCGGTGGGCAGCCGGGTCACGATGACCGTGCACGTCCGGATCGACGACGCGACCATCGGCACCACGCTGATCAACCGCGCCAAGGTGACTGAAGGCCCGCCGCCGACCGTCCCGCCGGACCGCCAGTGCGCGGACGATGCCACGGCTTCCTGCGCGGAGACCGTCGTGCCCGGCCCGAAGATCGAGATAGCCAAGACCGCCGACAAGGCTTCGGCCAACCCTGGCGACACGGTGAAGTACACCGTGGTCGTGCGCAACACCGGCCAGGTCGCGGCCCGCGGCGCGACCTTCACTGACGACCTGTCGAAGGTCCTCGACGACGCCGTCTACAACAACGACGCCGCTCCCGCCGCCCAGATCTCTTACACCGCCCCGAAATTGACCTGGACCGGCGATCTGGCAGTCGGCGCGTCGGCGACGATCACCTACAGCGTCACCGTGAAGAATCCCGATCCCGGCGACCACAAGCTGAGCAACGTCGTCACGTCGACGACTCCGGGAAGCAACTGTGCGGCCGGGTCCACCGATCCTCGGTGCGGCACCACGACTCCGGTGTCCGGGATCCGGATCAGCAAGACCGCCGATCCGGCCAGCGCCAAGCCCGGCGACACCGTCAAGTACACCGTGACCGTCGCGAACACCGGCCAGACTCCGTTGTCCGGAGCGACTTTCACGGATGATCTCTCAAAGGTGCTTGACGACGCGACCTACAACAACGACGCGTCGGCTTCTGTCGGGTCGGCGAGTTACGCGGCTCCGCGGCTGACGTGGACTGGCGACCTGCCCGTCGGTGGCACCGCGACGGTGACGTATTCGGTGAAGGTCAACAATCCCGACACCGGCGACCACAAGCTGGTCAACGCCGTCACCTCGACCACTCCGGGCAACAACTGTGCCGCGGGTTCGACCGACCCGGCGTGTTCGACGACGACGCCGGTGTCCGGGATGCGGATCGAGAAGAAGGCCGACAAGCAGTCCGCGAACCCCGGTGACCAGGTGACGTACACGGTCGTCGTCGCGAACACCGGCCAAACTCCGTTGTCCGGAGCGACTTTCACCGACGATCTCTCGAAGGTGCTGGACGACGCGACCTACGGCAACGATGCGTCGGCGTCAGTGGGATCGGCGAGTTACGCCGCGCCGCGGTTGACGTGGACCGGTGATCTGCCGGTGGGTGCGTCGGCGACGATCACCTACAGCGTCACCGTGAAGAATCCCGTTACTGGCGACCATAAGCTGGTCAACACGATCACCTCCACGACGCCGGGCAACAACTGCGTCGCGGGTTCGACCGACCCGGCGTGCTCGACCACGACGCCAGTGTCCGGCATCGAATTCGTCAAGACCGTCGACAAGACGAGCGCCAATCCCGGCGATCCGGTCCGGTACACCGTGACCGTCCGGAACACCGGCCAGACTCCGTTGTCCGGCGCGAATTTCACGGACGATCTCTCGAAAGTGCTGGACGACGCCGTCTATAACAACGATGCCACTCCGGCGGCGCAGGTCTCTTACACCGCACCGAAACTGACGTGGACCGGCGACCTCCCGGTAGGCGGTTCGGCGACGGTCACCTACAGCGTCACCGTGAAGAATCCCGTTACCGGCGACCACAAACTGGTCAACACGATCACCTCTGACACGCCGGGCGGCAACTGCTCGGCCGGATCCGCCGATCCTCGGTGCGGCACCACGACCCCGGTGTCCGGGATGCGGATCGCCAAGTCCGCCGACCGCGACCAGGTCGTGCCCGGCGACAAGGTGACCTACACGATCATTGTCACCAACACCGGCCAGACCCCGTTGCCCGGCGCGACTTTCACCGATGACCTGTCGCAGGTGCTGGACGACGCCGTCTACAACAACGACGCCACCCCGGCGGCGCAGGCCTCTTACACCGCACCGAAACTGACGTGGACCGGTGATCTGCCGATCGGCGGTTCGGCGACGGTGAAGTACAGCGTCACGGTGAAGAATCCGGATCCCGGGGACAAGAAGCTCCACAACGTCGTCACGTCCTCGACGCCCGGCACCAACTGTCCGCCGGGTTCCACCGATCCGTCGTGCTCGACCACGACGCCGGGCAAGGAACTGACGATCGCCAAGACGGTGGACAAGCAGACCGCGAACCCGGGCGACAAGGTCACTTACACGGTGAAGGTGACCAACACCGGCCAGGTCCCGCTGCCGGACGCGAGCTTCACCGACGACCTGTCGCAGGTGCTGGACGACGCCTCCTACAACGACGACGCGGCTTCCTCGGTGGGCTCAACGGCTTACACGGCACCGCGGTTGACGTGGACGGGCAACCTGCCGGTCGGTGCCTCGGCGACGGTGAAGTACAGCGTCACGGTGCACAACCCGATCTCCGGCGACCACCAGCTGCGCAATACGGTCAGCACTCCGGTGCCCGGCAACTGCGAACCCGGGTCGACGGATCCGAATTGCTCGACCCTGACGCCGCTGCCGGGGTTGACGATCGAGAAGAAGGTCGACAAGCAGTCCGCGAACCCCGGCGACAAGGTCACGTACACGGTGACCGTGACGAATACCGGCAAGACGCCGTTGCCGGCCGCGACCTTCACCGATGACCTGTCGAAGGTGCTGGACGATGCCGCTTATGGCAACGACGCTTCGGCTTCGACCGGCTCGGTGACGTATGCCGCGCCTCGGTTGACCTGGACCGGCGACCTCCCGATCGGTGCCTCGGCGACGGTCACTTACAGCGTCACAGTGCACAATCCGGCTGGCGGCGATCACCGGCTGACGAACGTCGTCACCTCGGAGACTCCGGGCGGGAACTGCCCGCCGGGGTCGACGGATCCGCGTTGTGGCACCACGACGCCGGTGTCCGGCATCGCGATCAGCAAGGTGGCGGACAAGTCGTCGGCGAAGCCCGGGGACAAGGTCACGTACACGGTGACTGTCGCGAACACGGGCCAGACTCCTTTGTCCGGCGCGACTTTCACCGACGACCTGGCGAAGGTCTTGGACGACGCTGCTTACAACGGCGACGCGACGGCCTCCGCCGGTGTGGTGACGTATGCCGCGCCTCGGCTGACGTGGACCGGAAATGTGCCGGTCGGCGCTTCGGTGACGGTGACGTACAGCGTCACGGTGGCGAACCCGGTCAAGGGCGATCATCGGTTGGCGAACGTGGTCACTTCCGGCACTCCGGGGGCGAATTGTCCACCAGGGTCGACGGATCCGCGTTGCGGGACGGTGACTCCGGTTGCTGGCTTGGACATCACTAAGGTCGCGGACAAGAAGGACGTCAAGCCGGGGGACAAGGTCACTTATACGGTGACAGTGAAGAACACGGGCCAGACTGTCCAAACGGGAGCGACGTTCACCGACGATCTCTCGAAGGTTCTCGACGACGCCGCTTACGGCAACGATGCCTCGGCTTCGATCGGCTCGGTGACGTATGCCGCGCCTCGGTTGACGTGGACTGGTGATCTGCCGGTCGGTGCGACCGCGACGGTCACCTACAGCGTCACCGTGAACAACCCCGTCAAGGGCGATCACCAATTGAAGAACGTCGTCACGTCGGACACTCCGGGCGGGAACTGCCCGCCGGGCTCGACGGATCCGAGCTGTGGCACCACGACGCCGGTGTCCGGCATCACGATCAGCAAGACGGCGGACAAGAAGGACGCGAAGCCGGGCGACAAGGTCACTTACACAGTGACCGTGACGAACACCGGCCAGACCCCATTGCCCGGCGCGACGTTCACCGACGACCTGTCGAAGGTTCTCGACGACGCCTCCTACGACGGGGACGCGGCAGCCTCGATCGGCTCGGTGACCTATACCGCACCGAAACTGACGTGGACCGGTGATCTGCCGGTCGGCGCGACCTCGACGGTCACGTACAGCGTCACCGTGAACAATCCGGTCAAGGGCGATTTCAAGCTGGCGAACGTCGTCACCTCGGAGACTCCGGGCGGGAACTGCCCGCCGGGGTCGACGGATCCGCGTTGTGGCACCACGACTCCTGTCGCAGGCCTCGACATCACCAAGGTCGCGGACAAGAAGGACGTCAAGCCCGGGGACAAGGTCACGTACACGGTGACGGTGAAGAACACCGGCCAGACCGTCCAAACGGGAGCGACGTTCACCGATGACCTGTCGAAGGTTCTCGACGATGCTGCTTACGGCAACGATGCTTCGGCTTCGATCGGCGCGGTGACCTATGCCGAACCCCGGTTGACCTGGACTGGCGACCTCCCGATCGGTGCCACCGCGACGGTTAAGTACAGCGTCACCGTGAACAACCCGGTCAAGGGCGACCACACGCTGGCCAACGTCGTCACTTCGGACACCCCGGGCACGAACTGCCCGCCGGGGTCGACGGATCCGAGGTGCGGGACCACGACGCCGGTCGCGGGGCTGATCCTGGCCAAGAAGGCGAGCGTCACCGAGGCCAAGGCGGGCGACAAGGTCACCTACACCGTCACCGCGACGAACACCGGCCAGACCGCCCTGAAGGACGCGACCTTCACCGACGACCTGACCGGCGCCCTCGGCAACGCCGCCTACAACAACGACGCGACCGCCTCGACCGGCGCGACGAGCTACGCGGCGCCTCGGCTGACGTGGACCGGCGACCTGGCAGTCGGTGCGACCGCGACGGTCACCTACAGCGTGAAGGTCAAGACCCCGGTCGGCGACGGACAGAGCCTGCGCAACGTCATTACCTCGACGACGCCCGGCACCAACTGCCCAGACGCCTCCGCCGACCCGCGCTGCAAGACGACCACGCCGCTCACCAAGACCCCGCCCACGCCGACAGTCCCGCCGACGCCGCCGGTCCAGCCCCCGCCGCCGAACCCGCCGCTGGCGTGGACCGGCGTGGTGCTGATCCCGGTGGGAATCGTGGCGCTCGCCCTGCTCGCGGGCGGAGGCGCGCTGCTGCTGATCTCGCGGCGCCGCCGGTCCCAACGATGACCGGCCGGTGACGGCGGTGGCTGGGCCCGCTGTGGGGAGAGCAGGCCCAGCCGTCGCCTCAGCGGCTCGGCGACCGCGGTTCAGCACGAGGAGCGACCGGAGGATCTGGTGGTCGCGCGGTTCGGTGCTGGTGCGAGTCGTTGCGGCTGGGGCAGTGGATGGGGAGTTCGCGGCGGCCGTCGCGTGCATGGCTGGATGCGGCTCGGCACGATGAGCGGCTGGATGGCTCGGCAGCCGCGCATTTCGGTGCCGCCGCGAGTTCCTCTGGCGGTGGCGGCGGATCGGCGAACGGCCGAGGTCGCCACGCGTCGCCGGGTCGGAGCGCACAAGTTCCGAGATGCGGCAGATGGGGCGCCGGAGCCGCCCAAACGACCCCGGCGCCCCACAGAATCAGCCCTTCAACAGCCCCTGCATTTCAGCGATTTCCGCCTGCTGCGCGTCGATGATCCGCTGCGCGAGCGCCTTCGCCCCGGCATCCGCCCCCTGGGCCAGCTCGGTCTTCGCCATCTCCACCGCGCCCTGATGGTGCTTGACCATCAGATCCAGCCACGACCGGTCGAATTCCGGGCCCTTCGCGGCGTCGAGGCTTTTCATGTCGGCGTCGGACATCATGCCGGTCATCGAGTGGTCGCCGGACATCTCGTGGCCGCCGGGCATGGAATGGCTGGCGGGCGCCGCGCCCCAGGCGGTCAGCCAGCCTCGCATCTGCCGGATTTCCGGGTCCTGCGCCCGGTCGATCCGGCCGGCCAGGTCGACGACCTTTGGGTCGCTGCTGCGCGAGGGCACCATTTTCGCCATCTCCAGCGCCTGCTGGTGGTGCGGGATCATCTGCTGGGCGAACGCGACGTCGGCGGCGTTGTGCCCCGCCTGCGCGCTGGGCGCGGGAGCGGGGGATTCCGGGCTGCCGCACGCGCCGAGCAAGAGCGAAGCGGCCAGCACGGCGCCGGTGAAAAAGATTTTGCGCACGAAAAAACCTTCTCTCAAAAGGAAAATTGCGAAAAACGACCGGAGCGGGGCTGCCGATCAGGTGCGCAACACACAGAGAGAAGTCAAGACGGTCCGGCCCCGCCGGTCGGGCGGCCGGTCGGCGGCGGGGGAGCCGCGGGTGCCGTCGAAAACCGCCTTCACGGCGGTGTGGCGGCGGAAAGCCAGCAGACCGAGGACGAGCGCGCCGACGGCGAACAGGACCGCCAGGCAGAGGTGCAGCATCGAGTGCTCGCCGGCGGGCATGCCGGAGTCCGCGGCGGGCGCGGCCCCGTGCGAGGGGACGACGGACATCTGGCTCGTCATCGCATGCCCGGCGCCCGGGGAGGGCACGTGGTGCATCACGGCGATGCCCAGCGCCAGCGCGAACAGCAGCAGGACCCGCTGCGCGCTGCCGAGCCGGGACGTCGCCATGGGACCAACCGTACCGGGCGGCGGGGAACCGGCGCGGGGCGGACAAACCGGTCACGCTGCGTGGTCGGCCGCCAGGCCCCAGTACTGGAAGTTGAACCTTCACTCAACCAGGTTCCAGCCCGTGGCGCCGAGGCTGCCCCCGCTCGCCCGGGACACGGGTGTGCTACTAGGTTCGAGGGGGCAAGACTTGATGTCGAAGACAGAAGGAGGGCCCCATGGCCCGGTACGAGCTGCCCGAACTCGACTACGACTACAGTGCCCTCGCACCGCACATCTCGGGTGAGATCAACGAGCTGCACCACAGCAAGCACCACGCGGCGTATGTGAAGGGCGCGAACGACACGCTGGACAAGCTCGCGGCCGCG
>NZ_JBVKDQ010000032.1:0-82593 GCF_055633755.1 Amycolatopsis sp. NPDC114484
GCTACGAACGCAAACCCAGCCACTACCTCGCCTTCCTCGCCCTCGGCGCCGCCATCACCTGCTACAAGAAACTCACCAAATGAGACATGCTCTTAACCGCCTGCGCGAACGCCTGTTCTGCTTGCTGCTGTGCGGTTTCGAGGTCGTCGGCTTCGCCGTCCGCGACGATCCGGCCCGACTCGGGGTATTCGCCGACCTTCCACGTGAACGGGCCTGCGCCGGTTACTTCGGCCCAGTAGTTCTCGGCGGTGCCGTCGTAGTCGGTCGAGTACATCCACACGATGCGGCCGTCGTTGTCGGGGACGTCCTCGATCCACTCGCCGGTCTGGATCTTGTTGCGGGTTTCGTTGTCCATGGTGTCGGTCTCCTGTGTCCGGGCCCTTTTCCTTGTGCCCCTTAAGGATCAGCTCCGAGACGCGATCAGGACCAGCGATCTTCGGTTCCAGTCTTGTTCCGTAGGCCACTGGGGACGCGGCTGCGGACCCCGCCGCGAATCTGCGGGGGCCGCCTGGGGCGCTACCGGCGGCGGCGCGGGATGTACAGCGCCGCTTTGATGGCCCTGTCGCGCGCCTGCTCGGCGGTCGGTGCATCGCCCTGCGCGACGGCTGGGCCGCCTTCCTTTGCGTAGCCGACGCGCCAGAAGAATGGGCCGTGCGCCGCGATCTCGATGTAGAGCTTCTGGAACTGGCCGGGGTCGTTCGTCCAGAACCGCCACACAACGGTGCCGTCAGCTTCCAGTTCGTGCCCTTGGCGCCATCCGCTCGACGGCAGGGGGTCTGGGATCATGGACACGAGCGCGGCGACGTTGTCCGCGAGGCTCTTGCCCTCGTCGACGTCGATCTCGCACAGGACGTTGCCCTCGTGCGAGCTGAGAAGCAGCTTGCCGTCGCCGTCCGTCTCGACGGCGAACATCATGAAGCCGTTGTCGTGGGGATGGTAGAAGTACATGCCTGTCCGGGCCTTTCAGTGTCGGGGGTCCAACGGGGGGCCGGGGGCGCGGTCGTAACCGCGCCCCCGGGTTACATCAGCGGGCGTCCTTTTCCTTGCCCTTGAAGGTGATGACGACCTCGCCCTTGATGACATTGCCCTCGTCGTCCTTGGCCGGTTCGGTCACGACGTTGACACCGAGCGCGTTCTTCGCGGCACCCCGGCGGATGGCCGCGACCACGGTCTCCTTGTCGTCTTCGGTCACCGGGCCGACCTCGCGCGGGCTGCCGTCGATGTAGCTTTCCTTGACCAGTTCGGCGAACGGGTTGACGCGCGAGCTGCCGTTGCGGGTTTGGGTGGGCATCTCGTCCACGGTCTTGGCACCACCGACCAGGGAGCTGAACAGACCGCTCTTCGCGCCGTTCGGCTTGCCGCCCTTCGCGTCGGCCGGAACTTCGGTGGCCTGCGGGGTCGCGACGGGCTTCGCGGCCGGGGCGGTGGTCTTGGCGGCCGGGGCGGTCGCCTTCGCCGCAGGGGCGGCGGGCTTGGGGGCGGCCTTGGCAGTGGTGGCGGTCTTGTTGGTGTTGGGCGTGGCGGCCATGGTGGAGGCCCTTTCTGTGTGGGTGGCGGGGCCGGTGCCCTGCCTGACACCAATAACTTTCGACCGAAAATCGCCCCAGGAGATCGAGCCATTCGGGTGGTCACGCCTCGGGCCGGATCGAGCACTGACCACGACGAAGAAAGAGAGAACCGCGGATGGCGAACCGGTACGTCGAGTACGTGCCTGTCGAGGACGTCGAGGCGGCGCCCCGCAACCCGAAGGAGCACGACACCGCCGGCATCGGCCGGTCGATCGGCCACTTTGGACTCGCGGAGCTGCCGTTGATCGACGAGCGGACCGGCCGCCTGGTGGCCGGGCACGGCCGCTACCACCAGCTGCGCGAGTGGGCTGCCGAAGGCCGAGCTGCGCCGGACGGCGTGGAAGTGGACGACGACGGCCGCTGGTTGATGCCGGTGATCCGCGGTTGGTCGTCGCGTTCGGACGACGACGCCGAGGCGTACCTGATCGCGTCGAACCAGCTCACCGTCAAAGGCGGCTGGGACGACCGCATGTTGGCCGAAGTCCTGCACGACCTCGGCGAAGCGCAAATGCTGGACCTGACCGGCTACGAAGCCGACGACCTCGCCGCCCTGGAAGACGCTCTGTCCACTGTGGACGACGAGGGCGAGGGCGGCGAGGGCGACCCGCCGGACAAGGGCGAGGCGTTGCGGCTGGCCGGGGTGACCGTCGGCGAACCGGACTTCGAGACGGCCACGGGACAGGTGTGGGCGCTGGGCCGCCACCGCCTGGTGGTGGCCGATGTCCACACGGGCTGGCCATTGTGGACTCCGCTGCTCGCGGAAGGCGCGCTGTTCTGGCCGTATCCGACGATGCTCGCGCCGTTCGCGCAGAAAGCCGAGGAACACCCGATCGTGATGGTCCAACCGCACCCGTACCTCGCCGGGTGGCTGCTGACCAAGTGGAAGCGGATCACCGGCGACGACCCGGTTCTGTCCACTTCGGACACTGCGGGGAGGGCCGCGTGAGCACGATCTGGAAGTACCCGCTGGAGGTCACCGACCGCCAGACTCTCACCATGCCCGCAGGCGCGCGGCTGCTGACCGTCCAGCACCAGCACGGACACCTGACCCTGTGGGCCGAGGTCGACCCGTCCGCCGACCCGGAGGACCGGACGATCGCGATCGTCGGCACCGGCAACCCGATGCCCTCCGGGACGACGGACTACCTCGGTACGGCGCAGGCGTGGGTGGGGCACCTGGTGTGGCACGTGTTCGAGGTCCGGCCGTGACCGCGGAGAGGATCGTCGCCACCGGCGGCGGCATGTTCGACCGCGCCGACACCCCGATCTACTTCGCGGCCGGGGAATCCTCGGCCTACCCGCGCCACCTGCTGCTCGCGGTGAACGACCTGTACCACCGCAGCCAGGAAAAGCGGATGGTCCGGCTGATGGACGAGGGCCACGTGATCCTGCTCGATTCCGGGATCTTCAACCTCACCAACGAGCACAAGCGCAACGTCGGCTGCTCGATGGACGAGGCCCTGTCGCTGCCCCCGGACGAGATCCAGGGGTTCGACCGGCTCTTCGACCGGTACGTGGAGCTGGCCACACGCTACGAAGACCGGCTCTGGGGCTACATCGAGCTGGACCAGGGCGGGCGGGAGAACAAGATCCGCACCCGGGCGCGGCTGTACGACCTCGGGCTCAACCCGATCCCGGTCTACCACCCGTTCAACGACGGCTGGGACTACTTCGACCAGCTCGCCGCCGGATACGACCGGCTCTGCTTCGGCAACGTCGTGCAGGCCAACCACCCCACGCGGGTCCGGCTGCTGCACACGATGTGGGAACGCCGCCGGCAGTACCCGCACCTGTGGGTCCACGTGCTCGGCCTGTCCGCCTGCGAATGGTGCCTGCCCTGTCCGCCGGACTCGTGCGACTCGTCGTCCTGGCTCAACAGCCTCCGCTACCCGGCCGTCCGGACCGAATCCGCGGCGCTGCGGCGCCTCGGCGAGCTGGGGCACCGCTTCCTCTACAGCGAGACCGCGAACCGCGACGTCGCCTGTCAGATGCACGCCGACGCCATGACCAGCACCCTCGCGAACTGGCGAGCGCTGCAAGACCGCTACGCCGAGTTCGGCGAGGTCCCGCACCCGGCCCGCGACGACCGAGAAGGCGAGCTGATGCCACCGTGACCGCGACCGTGTGGACCACCGTCTCGGCACCGGGTTTCCACCGGTGGCCCGACGCTTCCGGGCGACGGGCCTACCTGGCCGACCGCCACCGGCACCTGTTCCGCATCACCGCACACGTCGCCGTCGCCCACGACGACCGCGACATCGAGTTCCACGACCTGCAAGACCTAATCCGCGCGTGGTGGGGACCCGGCACCCGCGAATGCGACACGTCGAGCTGCGAAGACCTCGCACGGAAACTGTGGAACCACCTGCGCAAGTACCACATGCTCGACGTCGTCTCGGTCGAGGTGTCCGAGGACGGCGAATCCGGCGCGACCGTGACGGGGGTGTCCTGAATGGCCAGCACCGTCACCGTCTCCCACAACTTCGAGACCGCGCACCGCCTGCCGCACCTGCCCGGCAAATGCGTGTCCCTGCACGGGCATTCCTGGTGGGCCGAGGTCACCGTGACCGCCCCGGTCCCGGGCGCGGACGGCGTGGTCGTGGAATTCGGCCCGTTCAAGAAGGCCCTGCGCGTCTGGATCGACCAGCACCTCGACCACGGGGTGATGCTCGGTCCCGAGGACCCGCTGGTCCCGTTGCTGCGCGAACACGGCTGCAAGGTCCACGAGGTGCCAGGCTGGCCGACTGTGGAGAACGTCGCCGAATACCTCGCGGACATCGCCGCCGAACTGCTCGACGGCGTCGAGCGCGTCCCCGGCGCGAAGGTGACCGCGGTGAGCGTCCGCGAAACCCACGTCAACCGGGCCGGATGGTGTGCATGAGGACATCGGACTGAGACTCGGTGGGATTGGGGTCAACGCTTCGTTCTCGCCCACATGGCAGCCGCGACGGCGGCTATGACCCCAGCCGTCGCGGCCAACGATGCCCCGCGAGACCGCTGGCGGACCGGCATCGGCACGGTTACCCGCGAAGTTGGTGCGCTCTGCGCCGCCCGCGCCCGGGCCTGGCCGGTTCGTACCTCTTTGCGTGCGTCCACCAGCACTGGGATGAAACCGATGCTGACCGCAAACAGCGCCGGTACGGTGGCGGCACGTGCCAATGCTTTTGGATCGGGAATAGGGCACTCACCTGGAGTACACACGAATGTGGAGTCGGCCGCTCTCGCGAGGACCAGCCCCGCGATGACGATCAGCCAGTACGCGGAGAACTTCCACAGCGCTGATTGGACATTGGCCATCGTTGTGTCGTCGTTCAACCGGACCGCAAGAATGAAGGCTCTGACTAGCAACAGACCCAGCGACCCGGTGAACCCGAAATAGACTCCCAGTGTCACACCGAATGCCTGATCCGCGGAGCTCCAGATAACCCCGGTGAAAGACAGCCAGCCCAAGGCCACCAGGACAAATGCGGTGCCAGCGAGAAACAGGGCAACGAGAGTGATGCCGTAAACCAATGCGTACGCGGCGCGGTCCGGGAGGCTCACCGCCTCGTGTTCGGCTTTGGACAAGTTCAACCGGCCTGCGGGTGTTCCGAAGAGAATCCGCTGGAGACGCGTTCGCGATTCTGTTCCCGTTAACTTCCGAATGTTCATAACGCGGAACGATGACACAGGAAGGGTCATGAACACTTCAGAACCGGCAGCAGTCGCACAGTCGGAGCAGCCTCGGCGCACACGATCGGGTGCCGTGGCGGGGACAGCGGACACCCTGGTCGCCAGCGAGGTCTTCGGCCCGACCGCCCAAGGCGAGGGGCCATCGGCCGGTCGCCGGGCGAGTTTCGTCCGGCTCGGCGGCTGCAATCTCTCCTGCTCGTGGTGCGACACGCCCTACACGTGGGACGGGAGCCGGTTCGACCTGCGGACCGAGCTGGAACGGCGACCAGTACGGGACATTGCAGACCGTGCGCTGACCGGGAATCCCGGCCTGGTCGTGATTTCCGGCGGGGAGCCGTTGCTGCACCAGCACCAGCCCGCGTGGACGGAGCTGCTGGGAGCGTTGCGCGCGGGCGGGGCGGATATCGAGATCGAGACCAACGGCACCGTCGCGCCGACGGCGGAGACGCTGGAACCGGCCCTGGGGGTGCGGTTCAACGTCTCGCCGAAGCTCGCGCACTCCGGCGACCCCGCCGAGCGGCGCATCCGCCCGGAGGTGCTGGCCGCGTTCACTGCGAGCGGGCGCGCGGTGTTCAAGTTCGTGTGCGCGACCGTGTCCGATGTGGACGAAACCGCCGAGCTGGTCGCCCGGCACCGCCTGGACGCGCCGGTGTGGATTTCCCCGGAGGGAACCACGGTCGAGGCCGTCCTGACCCGTACGCAGCTCATCGCCGACCGCGTGATCGAGCACGGTTTCAACCTGGGCACCCGGCTGCACGTGCTGGCCTGGGGAGACGAGAGAGGCCGATGACCACCCACCCGACCACCGCCCTCGCCACCGGCATCCGCGCGTGGCTCGCCGACCGCGGCCTCGACCCGGACGAACCGAACCTCGCCGACACCCCCGCGCGAGTCGCGCGCGCCTGGGCCGAACTGACCGCAGGCTACGACCAGGACCCGGAAACCGTGCTGGAACGCACGTTCCCGGTCGACCGGTCCGACGGCATGATCGCCGTGACCGGCATCCCGTTCACCTCGATGTGCGCGCATCACCTGATGCCTTTCACCGGCACCGCGACCATCGCCTACCTGCCCGTCGCCGGAGCCCCCGTCGTCGGCCTGTCCAAGCTGCCGCGCCTGCTCGACGTCTACGCCCACCGGCTCCAGGCGCAGGAGCAGCTGACCCACCAGGTCACCGAAGCCCTCGACACCTGCCTGAAAACCGAAGGCTCCGCGTGCATCGTGCGCGCCGAACACGGGTGCATGACCCAGCGCGGCATCCGCAAGCCCGGCGCGTCCATGGTCACCACCGCCGTGACCGGCCGGTTCGCCGCAGACCCGGAGCTTCGGGCGCAACTGTGGGACCTGCACCGAGGAGGCTGACATGGGGCGACGCGGTGTCCCGCCGAAGCCGACCGCGCTGCGGATCATCGAAGGCGACCGGCACACCGAGCGCTACAACCACCACGAGCCGATCCCGCGCGGCGGCCGTCCGGAGTGTCCGGACGACGTGGCCGACGCGGTCCGCGAGATCTGGGATTACACCGTCTGCGAACTCGACGCGATGGGCATCGCGCACGCCTGCGACCGAGACACCCTGCTCTGCTACTGCGAAGCAGTCGTCGCGCATCGCCGCGCCTCGGCCGTCGTCGCGAAAACCGGCGTGATCCAGAAGGGCCTGCACGGCGGGTACGTGCGGAACCCGGCGCTGGTGATCCAGCGCGACTCCGCGCACGTGATCCGCGCGTTCGCGCAGGAATTCGGCCTGACCCCGTCCGCGCGCACGCGGATCGAGCAGAAGGACGGGGCGGGTCGTGGCGGCGACGAAGCCAACCCGTTCGCGGGCACCGGCTAAACGTCCCCCTTCTCGCGCAACTCTCGCCCGGCTGCGGATCTCGCCCGAGGTCGGCTGGTATCTGCACTCGCGGGGCATCCCGCTTCCGTCCTGCCCGCCCGCGATCAAAACCCCCGAGGGCGGGTCGCGGCGCGGGGCACGGTTCGACCCGGCCCGTGTGGACCGGGTGCTCGACGTGTTCTCCCGGCTGCGCCACACACAGGGCAAGTGGGCCGGGAAGCCGTTGCGGCCGGACCCGTGGCAGATCGCCTACATCATCGCGCCGGTCATCGGGTGGGTGTACCGCAACGAAGACGGCGACTGGGTCCGCGTCACCCGCCGCGTCTACGTCGACGTCCCGCGCAAGAACGGGAAGACGACGCTCGCGGGCGGGTTCGCCACCTACCTCACCTGTGCCGACAACGAGGCGGGCGCGCAGGTGTACGCGGTCGCATCCGGTCGGGACCAGGCGCGGTACTGTTTCGACCCGGTCCGCCAGCTCGCGCAGAAGTCCCCGGCGCTCGCGCCGTATGTGAAGGCGCTGGCGCACCGGATCATCCACCAGCCCAGCGGTTCCTATTTCGCGGTCGTGTCCAAGCTGGCCGACGTCCTGCACGGCGCGAACGTCGCGGGCGCGATCATCGACGAACTGCACGTCCACAAGACCCCGGACCTGGTCGAGGCCGTCGAAACCGGCACCGGCAGCCGGACGCAGCCGCTGGTGTTCACCATCACCACCGCCGACGACGGGCGCGCGGAGACGATCTACGCACGCCGCCGGCACTACGTCGAGCAGATCGCCCGGGGCGCGCTCCGGGACAGCTCGATGTACGGGGTCGTCTGGGCGGCCGACCGCGAAGACGACCCGTTCGCCGAATCCACGTGGAAGAAAGCGAACCCGGGCTACGGGGTCTCGCCGTCGAAGGCGTACCTGGAAACCGCCGCGCGCGAAGCACGGAACTCGCCCGCCGACCTGGCCAAGTTCCTGCGCCTGCACCTCGGGATCCGCACCCGGCAGCAGACCCGCTACCTGGACCTGGAGGTCTGGGACCGCAACGCGTCCCTCGTGGACGAAGCCCGGCTCGCAGGGCGCCCCGCCTACGGCGGGCTCGACCTCGCGTCCACGTCGGACTTGTGCGCGCTGGCGTGGTGCTTCCCCGACGGCGACGGCGGACACGACCTGCTCTGGCGGCTGTGGTGCCCGGAGGCCGCGCTGGACGCCATCGACAGGCGCACCGCCGGGCAGGCGAGGGTGTGGGTCGACCGCGGACTGCTGGTCGCCACCCCCGGCGACGTCGCCGACTACGACTACATCCGCACGCAAATCAACCTCGACCGGGAGAAGTTCGCGGTCCGGGAGATCGCCTACGACCCCTGGAACGCCAGCCAGCTCGTGTCCGACCTGCTCGGCGACGGCGCACCGCTGGCGAAGATGCGCCAGGGGTTCGCGTCGATGTCCGCGCCCACCAAGGAATTCCAGCGGCTCGCGCTGGAAGGCACGGCCGAGACGCCCCGGCTGCGCCACGGCGGGAATCCCGCTATCCGCTGGCAGGTCGACAATCTCGCCGTCGAGATGGACGCCGCCGGGAACGTCAAACCGTCCAAGCGCAACAGCGGCGACAAGATCGACGGCGTCGTGGCGCTCATCATGGCGCTCGACCGGGCCGTGCACCACACCCCTCCTCGCCGTTCCGCCTACGACGACGGCGACCTCGAAATCGTGTGAGGGGGCCGGATCCGGTGGAGCTTGCCGTCATCACCGCTGCGCTGGTGCTGCTCGTCGCGTCCGTGGCCTGGCACACCGCCGAGGAGTACCGGGGCCGCAGGATCGCCGCGCGCCGCCGGGTCGTGGTGGCGCTGGTGGACGACCAGGCCATGACCGGGATTCTGTGGCGCCGTCACCGCCGTCTCGTCGTGCTGCGCTCGGCCGAGCTGGTCGCGCCGGGCCGGGAGCCGGTGCGGATGGACGGCGACGTCGTGATCGAACGCGACCGCATCAACTGGGTGCAGATCACGGGGGCGGACTGATGCCTTTCGTTGTGTCCCAAGGCGTTCTCGCGTTGGTCCACCAGTACCAGAACGCCACGATCCCGGTCGGCGGGTCGGTCATGCTCGCCGACGGCCTGGCGCAGGACTACGCCGCGATCTGGCGGACCCAGCCGCAGGTCCGCACGGTGGTGTCGTTCCTGGCGCGCAACATCGCGCAGCTGGGCATCCACGTGTACCAGCGGCTGTCCGATGTGGACCGCGTCCGGCTCTCCGACCATCCGGTCGGGCAGCTGATCGCGAAACCGAACCCGTTCACCACCCGCTACCGGCTGATCGAAGCGCTGGTGTCGGACCTGGCGATCTACGACAACGCGGTCCTGGCGAAGATCAGCGGCCCGGACCCGGCGCTGGTGCGGCTCGACCCCCGCTACGTCACCCCGTTCTCGGCGAACCAGTTCGCGGTGGAGACCTACCGGTACCGGGGAACCACCGGCTACCGCGACCTCCCCGCCTCGCAGGTGATCCATTTCCGCGGATACAACCCGGAAGACGGACGCTGGGGCTGCTCGCCGATGGAGACCCTGCGGCGCACCCTGTCTGAGGAGTACCAGGCCGGGCAGTACCGCGAACAGCTGTGGCGCAACGGCGCCCGGCTCGCGGGCTACCTCAAACGGCCGCTGGACGCGCCGGACTGGGGCGACACGGCCCGCGACCGGTTCCGCCGTTCCTGGCAGGCCCAGTACACCGGCACCGGCGGACGGGCCGGCGGGACGCCGATCCTCGAAGACGGCATGGACTTCGTGCCCGCGTCGGTGACGCCGGAAGCCGCGCAGTACATCGAATCCCGCAAGCTCACCCGCGAAGAAGTGGCCTCCGCGTACCACATTCCGCTGCCCATGGTCGGAATCCTCGACCACGCCACGTATTCCAACATCACCGAGCAGCACAAGAACCTCTACCAGGACACCCTCGGGCCGTGGCTGGCCATGATCACCGAGGAGCTGCATCTCCAGCTGCTGCCCGATTTCCCTGACGCGGCAGACGTGTACCTGGAGTTCAACCTCGCGGAGAAGATGCGCGGCTCGTTCGAGGAACAGGCCGCCCAGCTCCAGACCGCGACCGGGGCGCCGTGGATGACCCGCAACGAGGCCCGCGCCCGGGTGAACCTGCCGCAGATCGACGGCGGGGACGAGCTGGTCACCCCGCTCAACGTGCTCACCGGCGGCCAGGCGTCGCCGACCGACAGCGCCCCCGAACCCAAAACCGTGCTCGCCACCGCCACGCGACTCCTGGAGGGCATCGCAGCATGAGGAAGAAGACGTGCCCGGTCCGGATCAAAGCCGCCGGGGCACAGGACGGCACCGAAGACGGCGTGTTCGAAGCCATCGTCGCCGCGTACAACGTGGACAGCGTCGGGGACAAGATCGTGCCTGGAGCGTTCGCCGACACCCTCGCCGAGTGGAAGGCGTCCGGCGACCCGATTCCCGTGCTGTGGTCGCACATGTCGCACGACCCCGACTACCACATCGGCTACGTGGAAGACGCCGAGGAACGCGACGAGGGCCTGTGGGTCCGAGCCCGCCTCGACCTGGACGAGCCGAAAGCGGGCAAGATCTACCGCCTGCTCAAAGGCCGCCGCGTCCGGCAGTTCAGTTTCGCCTACGACATCGCCGAAGGCGGCTGGATCGACAAGGCCGACGACCCCGACGCCGAAGACGACGGCGCCGCGGAGGGCTATTACGAGCTGCGCAAGCTCAAGCTGTTCGAGGTCGGGCCGACGCTGATCGGCGCGAACCAGGAAACCGACCTGCTGACCGTCAAAACCCCGCCTCCCGCACCCCGGCCGCCTGAACCGGCTGCCCGGCCGGAGCCCGCCGCACCGCCCGCCAAGGCGGGACGGGCGCTCTCGTCCAAGAACGAAACCACGTTGCGCGACGCCCTCGCGAAAATCGCCGAGGGCGCCGACGCCATCGAGACCGTGCTGTCCGCTCTGGACAGCGGCGACGAGGACAAGTCCGCCGGCCCCGCGAGCACCGAGCCCGCCCCGCCGGAACCGGCACCGTCGAAGGCCGCGACCTCCGCCCTGCTGCGGGCGACGCTGGCCCTGCTCGACGCCGAGTCGCAACCGCTCACCGCCTGACCACCGTCCGAACCAGCCTGACGTTTTCACAGGCCACGCCCAGCCCCGCCCGCGCGCCCGTCCTCCCGGACGCGGCTGCGCCCGCCCGGCACGGGAACCGCCTCGCTTCGTCTGCGCTCCGCGCACGAACTGAGGAATCCCTTGAGCACCACCATCGCCCAGCTCGCCGACGAGCTGAAGAAGCACCTGAACGACGCGAAGTCCATCGCGGCCACGGCCGACGACGAAGACCGCGATTTCACCGACGACGAACGCGCCGCCGTCACCGCGGCCATGGGCAAGGCCCAGGACGCGAAGAAGGCGCTCGACGCGGCCAAGGCCGACAGCGCCGTCCGCGACGCGATCAAGGATCTCGGCGACGCCGTCGGCCTGGCCGACGCCCAGGCCGAGGCCAAGAGCCGCCGCGAGCAGGCCGACCGCGACGGCTACCAGGACCGCCCGCGCACCAGCATCGGCGAAACCTTCATCACCTCCGAGCAGTACCAAGACCTGCTCAAGACCGCCCCGAACGGGCAGTTCGCCAAGGACATGCGGGTCCAGTCCCGCCCGCTCGGATACAAGGACCTGGTCACCGCCGTCTCGCCGACCTCCGGCGGTGCGTTCCGCACGCAGGACTACCGGGGACTGCTGGTCGGGCCGGAACAGTTCTTCCGCCCGCTCACGCTGCGCCAGCTCGTCACCGGCGGCACCACCACGAACGACCAGATCGAATACGCCCGCATCACCGGCTGGCACAACGCCGCCGCTCCGGTCCCGGAAGCCACCACGGCCGCCCCTGTCGGGTCGGGCAGCCCGGCCGTGACCCCAGCCCAGGCCGGGGTCAAGCCCGAGTCCGGGTTCTCCACGGTCCGCGTCACCACGCCGGTGCGCACGATCGCGCACTGGATGCCGGTCACCAAGCGGGCATTGTCGGACGCCGCGCAGGTCCGCACCCTCATCGACAATTTCCTCGAGGTCGGCCTTGAGGAAGAGCTGGAAGACCAGATGATCGCCGGTGACGGCACCGGCGAGAACTTCGAGGGCCTCGCCAACGTGTCCGGCACGCAGACGCAAGGTGCCGTCCCGGACCCGGCCGGGAAGCCCGAAGGGTTCGGGAAGCTGCTGGCCGTGCGCCGGGCGAAGACCCGGGTCCGCACCGTCGGCCGCTCCACCGCCAACGGGGTCGTGATCCACCCGAACGACCTGGAAGCCATGGACGAGATCAGCGACATGCAGGGCCGTTTCTACTTCGGCGGCCCTGCAGGAGCGAACGGCACCTCGCCGCTGTGGGGCCTGCCGGTCATCGAGTCCGAAGCGGCCACGCCCGGCACCGCGTGGGTCGGCGACTTCCGCAAGGCGATCCTGTGGGACCGCCAGCAGGCAAGCCTGACCGTCACCGATTCGCACGCCGATTTCTTCGTCCGGAACCTCGTCGCCATCCTGGCCGAGATGCGCGCCGCGTTCGGCATCATCCAGCCCTCGGCGTTCTGCAAGGTCACCCTCGTTCCGAATGCGTGACGACGTCGGCTGTCCCGTCTGCGGAAGCCTCGACTTCTCCTGCGGGACGGCCACGTCCACCACCGGCGTCGACGAGCGAACCGAGGAGGCACCCGCCATGGCGGAGCTGCGCGAATACCGCGTGACCGTGAACGGCCACGACACCATCATGAACCTGACCGAAGCCGACGCCGCCCGACTCGGCGGAACCCCGGCCGAAGACCCGCCCGAGCAGAAGCGGGCCGAAGCGCACACCAAGGCGCGCACGGCCCGCAACAAGTCCGACACGTAACTTGTCAGTGCCGCCACGGTCGGACATTGCCCGACCCATATATCTCTTCGTACGGGTGTTCCTCCATGGCCGTGCGTGAGGCAGCACCGACTTCGATACGTATGTCCCGGATCAAATTGTTTGCCAGGAGAGCGAGTTCGTGGAACGAAAACCTGTTCCCGGACAGAAGCTTGCGATACTCCCAGACGAATTCGTCAAGCGTTCCGCGCACCGAAATGCCGCTGATTATTTGTACTTTGATCAGCAACTGGTGGACTTCGTCGAAAAGCGGTTCGAGCCGGGCGTACTCATCTTCTGCGATGAGCCTTGCTCGGGGCTCGGGCTTGTCTTCGCCGTCTGGCTCCAGGCGGAGCTGTCCTGACGCGGTTCTCATGATCTTGTCGATGACAGGAGTGAGTTCGACGTAGAGGTCGGCCCGGCGGTTGTACAGTTCTTTTTCCCGCTCCAGGCCGGAAGAGTGCTTCTGGTCTTCGCGTCGCCCTTGCAGGTTAAACCTCGCAGCTAGCCACACGCCCGACAGCGTGATGATGCCGGTGATCGGCACGGTTACGAGCACAAGCCACCAGGGCGCGGACGTCATGGGCTCACCGTAGCGAGGCGAGGGGAGCGTCATGCCCCTCCCGCCGCTGGCCGATCCTGCCGTCCTCGCCCGCCGGACCGGCCGAGATGCCGACGATCCGGCCGTGGCGGACGCGGTGGGTTCGGCGTCGGCACGGTTCCGAGGCGAGGTGCGCTGTCCGGTGTCGCGGGTGGACGGCGAGGAGATCCGGCTCGACGGGCACGGCGGGTCGGTGCTGACGTTGCCGGCGGCTCCCGTGGTCGCGGTGGCCTCGGTCGAGGTGCGCGGCCAGGCGGTCACGGATTTCACGTGGTCGCGGCTGGGACAGTTGCGGCGTATCGGGTGCTGGCCGGACGAGCCCGGCGCGGTGCGGGTGGTGTACAGCCATGGATACGACCCGGTGCCCGATGACGTCGCGGACGCGGTGCTGGCCGAAGCGCAGTACTTGTTGACCGTGCAGCCGGGGGTGGCGGCGATGACGGTGGGCGGCGAGTCGGTGTCCTTTCAGGCCCCGGCCGTCGGGATGCCGTTGTCGTGGATGCGGGCGGTGGAGCGGTACCGGATCAACCGCGGAGACGAGCCGTGATTTTCGGCGACACGGTCACAGTCGTCCGGCCTGTCGTCACCCAAGACCGGTATGGGTCGGACGTGCTGGACTACGCCGCCGGAACCCGCACGACCGTGGCCGGGGTGTGCGTCCAGCCGCGTTCGTCCACGGAGGCCACCGGCGACGCGCGGGACATGGTGACGACCGGGTGGCGGATCTACACCCCGGCAGGCAGAGACCTCGACGTCGAGCCCACCGACCGCGTCGAGTGGGCGGGCCGCACCTGCGAAGTCGTCGGCGAGATCGCCCGCTGGCCGCATCCGATCCGCCCGCGCGAGGTCCACCACTGCGAGGTCGACGTCCAGAAAGTGAGCGGATGATGCCCGGCTACCGGCTGTCGGACCGGCAATGGAAGCAGATCGTGCAGGCCCCGTCGGTCCGCAAACGTCTGAGGCTCGTCGCCGGGCAGATCGCCGCGCGCACCCGCGCGAACCTCGCCTCGGCCGGGTCGGAGGCGACCGTCACCGTCGAGGAAGGCACTCGGCCGAAGGGCCGCGCCTACGCCCGGGTCGCGCACGACGACCCGTTCGGCGAGTACGGGACCGAACACGTTCCCCGTCACCGTGCGCTCGGGCGCGCGGTCGGCGGCAAGCAGTAGAAGGAGAACGCATGGCCAAGGTGATCGTCGCGTTCCACCGCGACCACACGCAGGTCGGCAAGACCATCGACGTCAGGGACGACGAGGCGGCCGTCATGGTCAACGAAGGCCGCGCCCGCTACGCCGCCGACCAGTCGGGCGACGAGCCCGCCAAGACCTCGTCCCGCAAGAGCACTGCCAAGACCGCCGAGCGGTGATCGACGCCGAGGCGCTGGTCGTGTCCTGGCTGGCCGGGCGTCTCGGCGGAATCCGCGTGGTGGCCGAGCTGCCCGCGCGCTTCGAGCAGTCGCTCCCGGTCGTGCAGGTCGCCGTCCTGCCGGGGCCGAAGACCGACCGGCCGTGGAACTCCCGCCGGCCTTTGCTGTGGCGTCCGCGCGTGGACGTCGACGCCTACGCCGCCACCCGGCCCGCCGCGACCGATCTCGCGTCCGCGGTGTCGGGCCATCTGCACGACCTGATCGGGCACGCCACCGAGTGGGGCGCGGTCGCCGACGTCGGCGAGCCGTCCGGACCCGCGTGGCGCCCGGATTACAACCCGTCGGTCCGCCGCTGCGGGCTGACCGTCGAACTCGTTCTGCGGGCCGACTAGCCCGTCATCCGTCCGTACGTCCCGCTCGCTCACCCGGGGCTCCGCACCATTCAAGGGAGAAACCCCGTGGCTTTGAACTCCGCTCTGGCCCGCCTCGGCGTGACCGGCGCTCTCTACACCGGCCCGTTGGGGACGACCGCGCCGAGCGCGACGGCGATGGAGCTGTGGGGCTCGGGCATGAGCGACCTCGGCTACATCTCCGACGACGGGATCGTGGAAGGGCGCGACGAGGACAAGGAGGAGTTCACTCCTTGGCAGTCCGCGACCCCGATCCGGTCGGAGATCACGAAGTCCACGCAGACCTACCACGCCACGCTGTGGGAGTCGAAGTTCGAGACGATCAGCCTGTACTACCGGGTCGGCGTGGACGACATGAAGCAGACCGGCACCGGCAAGGACGCGGTCGTATCCTTTGTGGAGGAAGGAAAGCCGAAGCGGGACCTGCGGTGCTTCGGGATCGACGTCATCGACGGCACCTACCACCGCCGGATCTTCCTGCCCATGGCCGAGGTGTCCGAGCGCGGCGAGCTGACCTACAAGTCCGACACCCTCATCGGCTACGAAGTGACGATCACGGCGTATCCCGGCAGCGACGGCTTTTCCGCGCTGCGGGTCTACAAGGAGGGCTGGGAGCTGCCCAAGCCTCCGACCAGCGGATGACGATCCGCTCCTCAAGCGGGGGCCGGTGCGGGCATGTGGTGAGCGGTCCGCACCGGCCCCCTTCCCATGCTCACCACCGCTCACCGGAGACGAGGGGGCGACGCAGTGCCCGCCATCGACATGGACGCGATCCTCGCGCAGCGCGAGGAAGCCACCGGCAGTTCCGACACGTTCGCGTTCACGTTCAAGCAGAAGCAGTGGACGTGCAAGGACCCGATCACCGCCGAGGACGAGTGGAAGGACGGGCTGCTCGACCTCGACACCGATGTCGAGGTCGCCGAGTACTACATGGGCGACGAGCAGTACGCGCGCTTCCTCGAAGCCGGAGGCCGGGCCGGGTACGTGATCCTCGCGATCAACCAGTACATGCAGAAGATGCGGCAGGACAACGACGAGGGACGCCCTACACGGCGCTCGACCTCCTCGGCCCGGCGCCGGAAGCGATAGAAGCCGCGCTCTGCCAGGTGTACGCGCCGCGCGACCCGGTTGCGGAGTTCTGGCGCGGCGACATCAGCCTGCGGCACCTGCGGGTGCTCATCGAGCACCTGCCGCCCGGGTCGGCGTTCCACCGCGCGGTCAACGGCCACGCCTGGACCGACGTGGAATACCTGCTCGCGATCGTCGCGGACCGCCTCGGTGAGAACACGTTCGTCACCGGACGCGGCGCGGGCATGAAGGGCCTGCGGCGGCCGAAGCCGCTCGCCCGTCCCGGCGGGGACGAGCAGGGCCGCATCGGCGACCGCGGCGACGCGCCCGCCGAGGACGTCATCGCCTACCTGGACCAGTACAAGCCCCGCCCGGCCGCATGACCGCGCCCTCGCACGAGCCGGAGGTGAGGGCGTGGTCAACTCCGGCGAAGTCGTCTGGATCGACACCCTTCCCTCCGCACGCGGCTGGGGCGCGGAACTGGCGAAGCAGGCCGCCGGGGCGGGCACCCGCGCCGGTCGGCAGATCGGGCAGGAGCTGGAGCGCTCGGCGGGGGCGACCGGCCGCCGCGCCGGTGCCTCGCTGGGAACCGGGATCGAGGCCGCGAAGGAGAACGTCAAGCGCGTCGCGGCCGAGCTGGAGACCGCTCGCAACCGCGAGGCCGACGCGGCGGGCAAGGTCCGTGTGGCCGAAGCCCGCTTGGAGGAGGTTCGTTCCGGCGGCAACGCGAAGGCCAGCCAGCTGGCTGCCGCTGAGGAAAAGCTCGCGACGGCGCAGCGCGGGTTCGCCACCGCGCAGGAGCGGACGGCGTCGGTCTCGTCCCGGGTCGAGCAGGCGCAGCGCAACGCCGCCGACGCCACCGACGAAGTCACGGTGTCGATGGGCAAGGCCGACCGCGGATCGGGCGGCTTCGGGGCCTCGCTGCTGGAGACCACCCGCAAGGCCGGGAGCTTCGCGTTCGGGCTGACCGCGATCGGCAACGCCGCGTCGGTGGCGATGGACGCACTGGAGAACGCGCGGCTCGGCGACAAGCTCGCCGCACAGCTCGGCGCGCCCGCCGACATGGCCGCCGACCTCGGCCGCGTCGCCGGGAATCTCTACGCGCACGCGTACGGGGAATCGCTGGACCAGGTCAACGAGGCCATTCGCGGGGTCCTGCAATCCGGGCTCGTCATGGAGGACGCCACCAACGACGAGATCGAAGGCATCACCGCGAAAGTCCTCAACCTCGCGACGGCGTTCGACCAGGACCTCGGCGGCACCACCGAAGCCGTCGGCCAGCTGATGAAGACCGGGCTGGCCCGCGACGGGTACGAAGCCCTCGACGTGCTCACGCGCGGATTCCAGCAGGGCGCGGACCGCTCCCACGACCTGCTCGACACGATGACCGAGTATTCGGTTCAGTTCCAGAAGTTCGGCCTCGACGCCTCCAGCGCCACCGGGCTGCTGGTGCAGGGAATGCAGGCAGGGGCACGGAATTCGGACCTGGTCGCCGACGCGATCAAGGAGTTCTCGATCCGCGCCGTGGACGGGTCGAAGACCACGGCGGACGGGTTCAAGGCCATCGGTGTCGACGCCGCCGCGATGGCCGCGCAGATCGGCCGGGGCGGGCCGGAAGCCTCGGCAGCGCTGGGCCTGGTGCTCGACAAGCTGCGCGCGATGCCGGACCCGGTCGCACGGTCGCAAGCGGCGGTGCAGCTGTTCGGCACGCAGGCCGAAGACCTCGGCCAGGCGCTCTACGCGCTGGACCCGAGCAAGGCCGTCTCGGCGCTGGGCGACGTCGCGGGCGCCGCCGACCGGATGGGCGCGACGCTGAACGACTCGGCCGGGCAACGGCTGGTCGCGTTCCAGCGGACCCTGGAAACCGGGCTGGTGAGCTTCTTCGGCGGGGTGCTGCTGCCGGCGTTGCAGAACGCCGTCGCCTGGGTGCAGGAGAACGCCGATTGGCTTGCGCCCCTGGCGATTTCGATCGGCGCGTTCGCCGCCGGGTACGCGGCGGTGTCGGGCGCGATCAAGCTCTACGAGCTGGCGACGAAGGGCGCGGCTGCGGCGCAGTGGCTGCTCAACGTCGCCATGAACGCCAACCCGATCGCGGTCATCGTCGGCGCGATCGCCGCCGTCGTCGCGGCGGTCGTCTATTTCTGGAACACCAGCGCCGGATTCCGCGATTTCTGGATCGGCGTGTGGGCCGCGATCCAGTCCGCCGCGCAGTGGGCATGGCTGAACATCCTGAAGCCAGCCTTCGACGGAATCGTTGCCGGGCTGCGGTTTCTGGGCCAGATCGCGTCGTGGCTGTGGGTCAACATCCTCTCGCCGGTGTTCTCGTTCATCGGCCAGGCCGCCGGGATTCTCGCCGCCGTTGTCGCGACTGTCCTCATCGGACCGACCGTGCTCGCGTTCCGGGCGCTCGCCGCCGTCGCGACCTGGCTGTGGACCACGATCCTGCAGCCCGTCTTCAGCACGCTCGGCGATTTCTTCGGCTGGCTGTGGAATTCTGTTCTGAAACCCTATTTCGATGCGTGGGTTTTTGTTTTCCGGCTCGTCGGAAATGTCGCGTCGTGGCTGTGGGCTAATGCGCTTCAGCCTACCTTTTCCGCCATTGGATCATTTTTCTCCTGGCTTTATCTGAGCGTGCTGAAGCCGTATTTCGACGGGTGGGCGCTCGCCTTTCGTCTGGTCGGCGACGCGGCGTCCTGGCTGTGGGATCACGCGATAAAGCCAGCCTGGGACGCGATTTCCGGCGCGATCTCGTGGGCCTACGACCACGTGATCAAGCCCGTGTTCGGCTGGTTCCGGGACCGGATCGACGACGTGAAGACCGGTTTCGGGCTCATGCAGGAAGTCACGAAGCGCGTGTTCGACACGATCGTCGGATTCGTCAAGAAACCGATCCAGTTTGTGATCGACATTATTTGGAACAACGGGCTGCGGAAAGTGTACAACGCGGCGGCCGATCTCATTCCCGGCGTCGATCCGCTGCCCGAACTCAAGCTCGCGCGCGGCGGCGTGCTCCCCGGGTACGCGCCGGGGCGCGACACCGTGCCCGCTCTGCTGAGCCCCGGCGAGGCGGTGCTGGTTCCCGAGCTGGTGCGCGCGCTCGGGCCGGGCACGATCCTGGCGGCCAACGCGGCGGCCATGGGCGGACGCGGCTACTCCGGGGGCGGGCTCGTCGCCCGGTTCGCGGGCGGCGGGATCGTCGCTGCCGCAACGGGTTCCGTGACCGCGCCCGCCGTGGCCGAGACGCCTGCCGTGCCGGACCCGGCCGTGTTCCTCGCGGCCTCCGACGCCGCCGACGTGCTCAACGCCGCATCGGCGGCGCTGGCCGAGACCGTGACCGCGGTTCTCGTGCCTGCCCTGCTCGTGCTCGAACAGCACGCGGGAACCGTTGTGCCGCAAGCCAATGCGGCGATGGGCGTGAGTCTGGCCGGGTTGCAGCTCAACGCCATGACGGTGTGGGCCGCGATCACCGGGGCCGTCGTCGCGAACGCGAACACCGCCACCGCGCGGCAACGCCAGCTCCAAGCCGACCTCGCCGGGTCGTGGAACGCGGTCGCGGCCGGGGTGTGGGCGTCTGTCGATGCGCAGGACAGCGCGTTCACGGCACTGGCGGGCGGGCTCGCGTCCGTGCGGATGGCGGCGGGCTTCACCTCCGGGTGGGTCCGCGACCGGTTCGCGGAGATGCCCGGCTACGCGGGCAATCCGGTGCGCTGGATCCTGCAATGGCCGCTCAACGGCGGTCTGGTGGCGGCCTGGAACAAGCTGAACAGCGATTTCGGGCTGAACAAGCCGATCGGGCCGGTCCCGATCGGCTTCGCCGCCGGCGGTCGCGTGCACGGGCCGGGCACCGGCACCTCGGACTCGATCCTCGCGCGCGTGTCGCGCGGGGAGTTCGTGGTCCGGGCGGCCGTGGCCCAGCGGATCGTGCCGTTCCTCGACGCGCTCAACGCCGGGCAGGCCGAAGCGCTGCGCGCGGCCGGGTACGCCCGGGGCGGGCTGGTCGCCGACACCGGCAGCCAGGCCGATGCCGCTCTCGGGCGGGGACTGGCGTTCGCCCGCGCCCAGGCCGGGAAACCGTACGTGTGGGGCGGCACGGGTCCCGAGGGCTACGACTGCTCGGGGCTGCTGTCGGCGGTGACGAACGTGCTGCGCGGGGACTTCCCGTACCGGCGGCTCGGCACGGCCGCGAGCCAGCCGTGGCCGGGGTTCGCCCCGGGCCTGGGGTCGGCGTTCGCGACCGGCTTCAACGACCATCACACGGCCGGGACGCTGGCCGGGGTCAACCTGGAAGCCCAGACGTTCCGGGTCCCGGTCAAGGTCGGCCCCGGCGCGTCCGGCGCGGACGCGGGCCAGTTCACCGGGCACGCGTTCCTGCCCGTCGTGGGCGGATCGTTCGTGTCCGGCGGAGCGGGCGGGTTCGACCCGGCCGCGCTGGTGGCCCCGTATTTTGCCGACGCGCTGCGCCAGGCCGACGACGCGACCCGGGTGTTCCCGGGCAACGTCGCCGCCGTCGACGGCGCGGGCATGGCGCGCACCGCGATCGAAGGCGCGCGCGACTTCGGGACGCGGCGCCTCGGCGAGCTGTGCGCCAGCACAGCCACCGCTGCCGGGTCTCCCGCCGTCGTGGCCGCGGTGCGCGCGGTGGCCGGGCGCTACGGGTGGGGCGCGGGGCCGCAGTGGGACGCGCTGTCGTGGCTGATCGGCCACGAATCGTCGTGGAACCCGGCCGCGAAGAACCCGACCAGTTCCGCGCGCGGGCTGTTCCAGCAGATGGAGAGCGTGCACGGCCCGGTGCCGGATTCCCCGGCAGGGCAAGCGGAATGGGGCCTGTCCTACATCGCCGGACGCTACGGCTCCCCGCTGGGCGCGAAAGCGTTCTGGGAAGCCCACCACTGGTACGACCAGGGCGGGTGGCTCCAGCCGGGGTTCACGCCCGTGTTCAACGGGACCGGCAAGCCCGAACTCGTCCTGCCGCACGACACCGCGCAAGGCGTGATCGGCGCGCTGCACGGCAGCGACGACCCGGTCCGGATCACGGGCGAACTGTCCATTTCGGACGACGGGCTGACCGCGTTCGTGGACGGCCGGATCGAACGTTTCGACCATGCCACCGGCACCGCCCTCGCGCGCGGCGTCCGGATCTAGGAAGGCGTACAGGTGAGCTACGAATACCGGTCCGCCAAGGACTACTTCTTCGGCACCCTGGCGAACGCGGCGGCCATTTCGGACACCACGCTCTCGGCCGCCGTGTTCGCCGACATCGACACCGACTACAGCTCCGCCACTCCCGGCAAGTACCTGCCGATCGAGCTGCACGACCCCTCGCAAGGAATCTACGAGGTCGTCTGGATCGTCGGGCACACCGCCAGCTCCCAGACGGTCACCGTCGTGCGCGGACGCGAAGGCACCCCGGCGCGGGCATGGAACGCGGGCACACAGCTGGTGTGCGCACCGACCGCCGGGCGCGACACGCTGTCCGCACTGCCCTCGGCGGACCTGCCGATCGACCCGCACATCGGGATGAGAGTCGCGCGCACGAACAAGCTGGACGTCCTGGAACGCGCCGCCGGCGTGTGGGCGCCGAGCACCGGCGTGGCCACGGCCGCCGACGTCGGGCCGCGCCGGGGCGGCGGCTCGGTCCCGGACGGGTCGGTGGTCCTCATGCGGGGCGGGCACCGCACGGGTACGACCGTGGCGGCCGGGGAGATCACGGTGACCCACGCGTCGCCGTTCCCGAACGCCACCGTCTCCACCACCGTGACCGTCGTGCGGACCGGCGTTCCCGCTGTCGTTGTCATCGCCCGGGAAACCGCCGCCGGGGTGACGGTCGGGTTCTACGCGATCAGCACGGGCAACAACGTCGGCGCGGGCGTCGCCGTCGAGTTCCAGTACCTCTCGATCGGGTTCTGATGGCCTGGGCGCACGGCACGTTCGCCCGCACCCCGTACGCGGCCGGGACCGGAACCGAGCTGCCGGACCTTCCCGGGCAGCAAGAGCTTCCGCCGCCGATCCCCGGCGGCACCGCCCGCTGGACCTACACCCCGAACCCGCCGCTGGGGTACGCGCGGCGCAGCTGGTCCGGCGGCGCCTGCCCGCAGACCTACCCCGGCGGGGGCGTGTCGATCCGGCCCGTCCCGGACACCGGGGTCATGCAGGTCACCGCGTGGTGGCCGGACGCGACCGTCCTGCAGATCGTGCGCGAGCACCCCGACGGGACGCTGTGGCCGGTGCGCGGCGGAAACCCCCTGTTCGTGACCGAGCCGACGCGGCGCAACTGGGCGCTGAACCCGTCGTTCGAGACCGGCCTCAACGGGTATGTCCCCGACGCCGGGAACCCGGAACTCGCGCGCGTCGCGGACGGCACTGCGGCGCGGGGCGAGGCGTTCCTGACCGCGACAGTGAAGGCGGCCGGGCCGGTCGGCGTCACCGTGCCGACCGCGCTCCCGGCGGCGGCCGAGGTCACGATCGGCATGGACCTGCGGTTCTCCGCCCGCCCCAGTGCGGTGACGGTCCGGATCGCCTGGACCGACAACACCGGAGTCCCGCTGCCGGTCGCGTCCGCGACCCTGTCCACGGACGAGATCAACCAGTCCGTGGACCAGTTCGCCCGCCAGGTCGTGCGGCTCCCGACCTCGGCCGGAGCCGTCACCCCGACGCTGAAGGTGATCGCCGAGGGAATGCCGGCGGGCGGGGTCCTGGCGCTGGACGGGGTGACCGCGGAGCGCTACCGGACCACGGGCAGCTTCTACGACGGCTCGACCTACGGCGCGACCTGGCTGGGACCGCCCGGACTGTCCGCGTCGGTCCTCGCGCCGCTGCTGGTCTTTCCCGACGGGGAATGCCCGCTCGACGTGCCGGTGCGCTACCGGGTGGTGAACCCGGCCCCGACCGGCGGCACCATGACCAGCCAGGCAGCCACGCTGCTCAGCGGCGGCCGGACCTGGCTGACCCACCCGTCCCGCCCGGACCGGCCGCTGGTGGTCCAGGTCGGCGCGGTCCCCAGCCGGGTCCGCGAAGCCCCGCGCGGCATCTTCTACCCGGTCGGAGCCACGCACCCGATCATCGTGTCCGCCGCGCAGCGGCGGGCGCCCACCGGAGACATCAGCTTCGGCGCGCTGTCGTTCGCCGAGCGGGACACCCTGCTGGAGCTGTTCGCCGACCTGCCGCCCGTCTGCCTGCGCGCCCCGGCGGAATTCGGGTACGGCACAGGGATGTGGCTCGCGCTGGGCGACCTCACCGAGGACCCCGGCAACCGCCGCGCCTACCAGCAGACCCGCGTCCTGACCGCGCCCTTCCACGAAGTCGAGGCGCCGAGCGAACTGGCGGTCTAGGGGGCGAGGGCGCATGTGGCCTCTGTCCACCCGGGCGCAGATCGCCCTCGCCCAATCGCACTCGATGACCGCGCGCGCCACCGTCACCAGCCTCGGCTACGGGACGATGGAAATCCCGTTGTCGGGCGGGTCGGTCGAGGTCGACGCCCGCAGCAAAATCCGCCGATCCGCGACCCTGCAAGCGGATCCGCGGTGGTGGCCCGCCTCGCCGGTCGACGTCCTCTCGCCCTACGGCTCGATCTGCCGGATCGACTACGGGATCGTCCTGCCCGGCGGCGGCACCGAGTGGGTGCCGCTGCTCTTCGGGTTCCTGGACGGAACCTCGCGGTCGAGGCCGGTCACCGGCTCCGGCGACATCGAGGTCAAGGTCGTGGACGCGGCGGCGCACGTTGCCGAACACCGCCTCGACGTCCCCTCCCAGACCGTCCCCAACGCGACCGCCTTCGCCGAGATCGCCCGCCTGGTGCGCGACACCCTCGGCCCGATCGAGGTCGTCAACCTGACCGGGTCGGCGGCGGTGGCCCCGGTGATCGTGATCGAGCGCGAGCGCTGGGACGCGATGGAGAAGCTGGCCGATTTCCTCGGGGCCGAAGTGTTCTTCGACCCCGAGGCACGGCTGATCGTGCGCCCGCAGCCGACGTTCGACCAGAATCCCGTGTGGACGGTCCGTACCGGCGACGGCGGAAACCTGCTGACCGTCAAAGACAAACTCTCCCGCGAACAGGTCTACAACCGGGTCGTCGCCAGCGGGCAGCGCACCGACGGCGTCCCCGCCGTCTACGCGGTGGCGACCGACACCACCAGCCCGGCCCGCTTCGGCGGACCGTTCGGCAACAAACCCCGCTTCTACACCTCCGAACTGCTCACCACCACGGCGCAGTGCCAGGCCACCGCGGACTCGCTGCTCGCCCGGGTGCGCGGCATCGCCGCGCAGATCGAGGTGGAAACCCTCGTCAACCCGGCGCTGGACGCCGGGGACGTGATCACGGTCCTGGACCCCGAGACGGGGGAAACCCGCCACATCATCGACAAGCTCTCCATCCCGCTCTCGCCGGACGGGACGCAGACCGTCACCACCCGCTCCGACGACCTGCCGTCCGAAACCTGAACCGCAGAGAGGGCAAGGGAATGCGCATCGCCGAGGCCGTCACCCGGCTCGTGGACCAGGCGCTCTCCGCCCGCCGGAAAGTCGGCACGGTCACCGGCATCTCCGGGACCAAAGTCATCGTCTCCGTCCAAGGCGGATCACTCGCCCTCCCGCGCCTGGCCAGCTACACCCCGAGCACCGGCGACATCGTGCACATCGACGCGAGCGTGCCCGGGGCCTGGCTGGTGCTCGGCAAATCCGCCTAGGAAGGGACCGAACCCATGGCACAGAACCTCGCCGACAGCGCGGAACTCGCGACGTTCCCCGGATTCGTCCGGCGCGTGCAGGCCGCCGTGTCCGTCGCCGCGAAAGAAGTCGGGGACGAGCCCGACGACCCGGCCAACCCCACGCGCGGCCAGCTGCGCCGCGCGCTGGCGACCAACGTGTTCGCCGACCCGGACGGATACCGGACACGGTTCGCCTGGGCCGTCGCCACCAACCCCGTCATCACCGTGCAGTCCACCGACGGGGAGATCCAGTTCTGCGTGAACCAGGCGTGGGACACCATCGCCGGTGCGCCCCCGAGCCACACGTGAGCGCGTCGTGCAGCTCGCCGCCGACGCGGCCCCGGTCGGCCCGCCCTGGCTGGCCGCCGCGCTCGCGATCGCCGCCGCCGTCGGGACCCTGCTCGCCGCTGTGATGCCGGCGGCGGTGGAGAAGATCAAGCAACGCACCGCCCCGCCGAAAACCGAGGCCACCGCAGCGAAACCGGCCAGCCAGACCGACCGGGCCCTCGACATGATCGACGAATCCCTGCGCGACCTGCGCCGACAACGCGACGAGGCCGAGCAGGAAGTCCTGCGGCTGCTCGACCTGCTCTCCGCCCGCGAAACCGAACTGCGGAAGCGGGGGTGGCCCGGATGAACAGCGACCCGCCGGACGGGATGGCCGAGCTGCGGCGCGGCGTGCACGACGCCGTCACCGAAGCACCCCGCCAAGCCCGGCAAGCCGCCCGCGACGAAGTCCGCCGCGCCTGGAAATGGGCCGTCCTCGCCAGCGTCGCCGTGTCCCTCGTGGTCGCGCTCGCCACCGGCGTCGGCGTGCTCAACCTCTACGGCCGCGCCGCCTCCACCGACGCGGCCGTGGCCGCGCTGCGCGAGCAGGCCGAGCATTCCCGGACCCAGGGCGAGCAAGCCAACGCCGAACTCGTCCAGCGCGGGCAGCGGCCGGCGCCGATCCCCGAGCCCGGCAAGGCCGCCGACAGCGAGGTCATCGTGGCCGCCGCGACCGCCCGCGTCCTGGCGGCCCTGCCCGCCGACCCCACCGCCGCCGACCTCGGCCAAGCCGTCGCCCGCTACCTCGCCGCCCACCCGTTAGCCCCGGCCGAGCCCGCCCCGCCCCAGCTCTCCACAGCCTTGGCCGCCTACCTCGCGGCCAACCCGCCGCCCTCCGGCCCGCCAGGACAGCCAGGCGCACCAGGGCACCCCGGCACCGACGGACAGCCCGGCGCCGACGGACCGGCAGGCCGCGACGGACCAGCCGGACAGGACGGCCGGACCCCGACCGCGGACGACATCGACGCCGCGTTCACCGCCTACCTGGCCCAACACCCCGACACCCTCTGCCCGCGCGGCGGGACCTTCGCCCGCCTGCGCGTCCAGCTGGCCGACGCCGCGACTGCCGAGACCTGGCAATGCGTCCTCGCCATCACGCCACCGTCCACAACGGACACACCCGACAGCAGCGGCACCGCGACGCCGGAACCGCCCTCACCACCAAGGAGGGGCGGGCCGTGAGCGTTCTGGTCGACCTCTACGAGAAATACAACCCCGTCACCAGCTGGCCGCAGTTCGCCGCCGCCGTCGACGGCGCCTATGTCAAATACTCCGACGGCACCGGCGGCGCAGCCGTAGCCGCCGACCGGTACACGCGAGGCTGCGCCGACCACGGCATCCCGCATGGCGGCTACCACTTCGCCGAGCCCGGAAACGCCGCGCAGCAGGCGCGGGTGTTCCTCGACCAGTACCGGCGTCTCGGCGGACAGCTCGCCCCCGCCCTGGACCTGGAAACCGGGGCCATTCCCTACGCCGCGCGGCCCGGATTCGCGCGCACGTTCCTCGAGGCCGTCCACCAGGCGTACCCGGTCGTCGTGCTCTACGCGTCCGCGTCCTGGCTGGCCAGCCTCCGCCCCGACACCTGGCCGTACGACTGGGACCGCACCTGGTGCGCCTCCTATGGCCCGAACGACGGCTCCCGGCACGCGATCACCAGCTACACCGGCCGTGTCGACCTGCACCAGTTCACCAGCCGGGGGCGCATTCCCGGCGTGTCCGGCCACGTCGACCTCAACCATGGCGACCTCGCCGCTTTCCGGCTCAGCTCCGCCGACACCACCCCGGAAACGGAGAACGACATGCCGGCCATCCCGTACTCGTTCGACGGGACCGGCCGCGACGCGGCCGGCAAACTCCAAGAGCGCTGCCACGTGTTCACCATCCCCGTCGGATCGGTCTCCCAAGTGGTCAGCATGGCGTGGCTATCGTTCAAATGCGCGATCGGCGCGGCCGAACGCGTGCGCCTCATGGCCATTGCCAGCGGACCGAAAGCCTCGTACACCGTCGACAAAACCTGGACGGGCGTCGCCTCCGACGCCACCCGCGTCTACATCGAAGCCCCCTCGGGCAGCGACCAATTCACCGCCTTCGTCAAGTCCGAATTTCCTTACAGCCTCGGCCTGGAAACGGCGGCCAAGCGATGAGGTTGGGTCGATACCGCAAAGCTTTTGCCGCGCTGTGGGGAACCCTCACCGTCCCCGCCGTCGTCGGCGTGCTCGCCCTCGCCGGAGTCCACATCGACCCCGACACCGCCGCCCTTGTCATCGCCCTCGGCTCGGCCCTGCTCGGCACCGCCGCGGTCGCGGGTGCAAAGCCCAACGACACGGCCTGACGACAGCGAAAATCGCCCCCGGGTACCGCGTATGCGGTGCCCGGGGGCGATTTTCGCTGTTGTCACGAGGTTTCGTCCGGAGGAGACCCACCGCCGGGTTCCTCTGCCGGACCGAGCCCAGGGACCCCCGGACACCAGCCGATCCGGAAGAACTGCTCGATCAGGACTGTGTTCCAGTCCAGGAATTTCCTGATCTTGTGGTACTTGCGCACGCGTTCTGTCCAGTTTTCGTAGAAGATCGGCGCGAGCACGACGTCCGGTGAGCGTCCGGCGTCACGGGCTACGTATTCGTCAAAGGACAGCGTGCCGAACCAGGCGCAGCGGGCGAACTCGTACAGGGCCTGGTCCCACCGGAAGCTCCCACCCATGCGGGTTTCACTGTGGAGCCACGTCATCTGCGCCTCGTATCCGGCCTCGTCGCCCCGCTCCAGGATCATCGCCCAGATCTCGCAGACGACCCCGCGATCGAATTCGTCCCGGTCGACGAGATGCTGGCGCAGGCGAAACGCGTTGTCCTCCATGAACCGGATCGCCGCAGGCTCCAGGACGACAGGATCTTCTTCTGCCACAATCGGCTCCGAACTTCAGAAGGCTCGGAGCCGCCCGCAAGCAGCTCCGAGCCGGACTATCGATCAGGAATTGTCAGCGATGGTCTCGTCGATCCAGTCGCGGTAGGAACTGATATCGGTGAAAGCAGTGGCCGACTGCCCGGGAACGGGACTGCCGCCGCGAGAGTTGATCCCGACGACCCGCATGCGCCCTTGCTTGTCGATGGTGACGGCGGGGCCGCCCGCGTCGCCGTAGGCAGGACCCGTGGCGTTCGGGTGACCCGTGCAGAACTCGCCGTGCGAGATCCCCGCATCGGCGCACTGCTGCTTCGGAACGACGGGCAAGTCCAGCTGATGCAGCAGCTTCGGGAGCTTGGATCGGTCCGGCTTCGGGAGCGGCTCGGTTGCTCCCCATCCGTACGTCCTCAGCACGTCGCCCGGTCGCGGAGACCACCACGCCAGACGCGCTGCGGGCACGTCGAGGTCGTTGTCGACCCGGAGCAGGGCGAGGTCGCCGGTCGGGGTGTTGGGATTCCATCGGGGACTGACGAAGATCCGTTCGACGCGGCCAGCGGTGCCGCTCTGCGTACGGTCGAGACCCACCCTGACGTGGAACTTCTTGTGCTTGGCCGGGATCTCGCCGGGGATGCCGAGGTCCGTGACGCATTGCGCGGCGGTGAGGAGCCAGCGGTCATCGACCACGACGGACCCGCAGGTGTGCGCGTCGCGCAGACCTTCGGGGGCGGCGTCGAACATCAGCGACCCGACGGATTTGACCGACGCTGGAGCGAGCTGGCCCCCGATGAGCTGGGCAGAAGGCCCCGGGCCTCCGGCGACTTCGGCCGCCGACGCGGTCGAGGCCACTGCCGCGGTCGCCGCGAGGGCGAGAGCGCCAGTTACTGCGATTCTCCTTGAACGCATGTTGTCCTTCCTGTCGTATTGCACGAACCGCTGGCGGCCGGGGGCGGCCGGAGCGGGGATCGAGAGCGCGACTGTGCGATCGCGTTGGCGGTGGCAGCGAGGCTGAGCCTGTGCAGGCGCAGTTTCAGGCTGACGTTGTGCGGGCGGCGCGGCGCGCCGATGCGTTTCATCCAGGCGATGACGGTGTCACTAGACGCGCCGACCTTCTCGCCGCACTCGTTTGTCTTAAAACCTTGTGCGTACCATTCGATCGCTTCCCACGCCGCGAATGTGCTTTTATGCACTGGAACAAACAGGCCGTCCATGCAGGTGTCCGGCTGCTCAATCCAGTCTGGATCTACTGGAAGTACCGCCTCCAGTGCATGACTGGCGACCACGCTTCCGATCGTCTCCATCAGTCGAAACGTGTTCTCTGCCTTCACGTTGCCCCACCGGGAATCGAACCCGGGCCGACAGGATTGCGTCCTTCGCGCTTCCATTTACACCATGGGGCATCACCCGGGACGCAATCCCCATTGTCCCGAGCTTTCGCCAAGCGACTATGTTTCCCGCTAGGCCAACGGAAAGCCATCATGACGGGACATCGGCCCGAGGGTACAGCTCTAACCCTGTTGCCGCTTGGCTACAAATCTATTGCAGAGGAAACATATCTCCTTCTAGCAGGCTGATGAGCTGATCCTGATTGCATCCGCACAGTTCGGCAATCTGGTCCTGCACAGGCCGGGGCAGGCGAAGTCGGCCGTTCGTGTTCGGGGGAAGGTTGCGCAACCACGCTTCCGCCCAGGGCGTTAGCGGGTTCCCGCTCCGGGCCAGCTTCTGCAAGTCCACTGTCACCGTGTCCGCGCGCCTCCCGGTTGCTTCTGCGATTGCGCGGTCGAGCAAGGCCCCGGCCGACAGACGATACACATCGCAGTACTGAGCAAACCGGGTGACGGGCATTACGGTCCTGCCCTTTTCGTGCCAGGCGACGGTTGTCTCGCCTTGGCCAGTTTCGCGTGCCACGTCTTCCCGGCTCATATTTCGGTTGTTTCGCCCTGCGAACATCCAGCCGCCGAGGATTTCGCTTAAATTGCGCTCGATTTGCGCGGTGAAGGATGTGTCGCCGTGCGGTTTCGATTCGGCGGCTTCGCCTGCGGCGTCGGCTGCGCCGTCCATTTCGGTTCCCTTTCGATCGGAGCTTGAGCGCGGTGGAGATGGCTGGTCGGGGCCAGCCACCTTCCACCGCGGCTGTGGGACGGCAGGCGGGCGAGGGCGCACCTGGGCTGTCGCGCTTCCGGGAGCGCGATTGGTGCGTGCCGTCGGGCTCGACCTCGCCCGTCTGCCGTATGCACGCCCTCCTGAACCGGGGCTGGCGAGCGTTCAGGAGGCCGTGCCATGTGTTCTGCCGCGCCCCTGGCGCCAACCCCGGGCAGAACTGGTTCGGAGGGCCCCGTGCGGGGCGATCAGTGCGTTACCGGGCTGCCGGGTCCGGTGCTGGCACCCAGGTGACGGAACTCGGCTGCGTGCGCCACCCGATGAAGTCCACGACAGCCTGAATGACGACGTCGACGGGGACTTCGCTTCCCCGTTCCTGCTCGAACGCGAGCCCGCTGCGGGCCGTGTACTTCCCGCCGGGATCTTGGCCGCCGGTAGGGACGTAGGTCTCGCCGGTCTCGTTTCGCCACGCGAGGGTGCCGAGGTCGCCGCGCACTCCCGCGATCAGGACGGGCGAGGTGGGGCTGGGGTCCCGGTGCAGCGTCCAGGCGCGTCCGGCCGGCGGCGTTGCGCCTTCGTGCGGCCATGCCGCGAGGGTGCGCATCTGTTCCGGCAGCGCGCCCAGCAGCGAGAAATCGGTGATCACGAACGCGTCCTCGTCCTGGAATTCCTTGAACGACGCTGCGGCGTCGTCGGTCCAGTCGAGGCAGGTCGGCCGGGCACGCGTCGAGACGTATTCGCTGACGGCGTCGAGGACCAGTTCGACCGGCACTTCGCGGCGGGGGGCCTGGACGTAGTGGTGCCCTGCCCACGTGAAGTAATCGACATAGAATTGGTTGTCCGCTTGGGCCGGGCGCAGTCCCGGGCTGTCGGAACCGTCCTGCCACGTGAGCACCCCGCGATCGCCGCGAACTCCCGCGACCAGGCAGCTCTCGCCCTCGGTGTCGTGGATCCACCAGACCGTCCCTCGGTCCGGGTATTTCCGGACCGTGTTCGCGTGCTTCATCGCCGCGACAAGGTTCGTGGGGTCTCCGCCGAGCCCAGCGATGTCGTAGCCTTCTTGACCTGCGTATTCGTCTGTCATCGCTGACCCTCATAGGTTCTCGTGAACGGTTCGCCGTCGCTGGTCGTCCCGTGCACCGTGAGCTTGGACCCTTGCGGAAGATATCGCACGAGCGCTTCCGCGCAGCCCGGTTGCGGCTTGCCCATCGGTCCTGTCCGTTGTTCGCATGGCACGTTGTTGATCACCAGTTCGCTTGACTGCTTGCCTTGCTTGATCATGTCCGTGGCTACCTTGATTTCCACGTGGCTGCTGAGGAAGTCGGCGGAACGGGAGTCCAGCCCGGCCGCCTGGAGCCCTGCCTGGGCCTCGGGCGTGTAGGTTCCGTCGATTCCCGACGTGAACCGGTTCAGGCTCCCGTCCACGAATCCCACGGTCTTCTCTCCCATCCCGGGCTTGACGCGCGGCGGGAGGGAGTCAGCGCAGAATCCCGCTTTGCTGGGGTACTTCGAGCCGTCGGGTGCCTCGACCGGCGGGGGTTCGTCGTCGTGATCATCGGCCCCCTCCTCGTCTTTCGGCGACCGGGCCGCGGCGGCGCTGTCTGCCGTCAGCGGCTCGGTGTGAGCCTCGGCGGCTCGCGCGATCGCCACCTGCACGGCTTCCACCGCGCCCAACGCATCAGCCCACAGTCGCTCGCACTGGCCGCACAACTGCGTCAGCTCGTCGTTCGAGCCGAGCAGGGTGCCCACCACGTGGACGACGCGGCCGAACTCCTGCGCTGCCGCAGCGCAGGCTGCGACCGGAACGCCTTGTGCGGCGGCCCCGAGCGCGGCAGCGTCGTCCTGGATCGTCATCCGGCCTGGTGATGCGCAGCCCTCTGAGCGATCGTCTCGGCAACCTGCGCCATCGCAGCCTGCACCTGTTGGAGCTGCTGCTTGGCCTCATTGATCGCGCCGCCGATCTCTTTCAGCCCCTCCGTGTCACCGAGAATGTTCTGGCATTCCATGTACGCGGCGTCCAGCCCGGTCATGAGCTGCTCAACAGCAGCTTGCGGAACCTGCTGCCCCACCTGCGCGAGCTGTTGCGCCTGTTCTTGAATACTCATTCTTGTCCCCTCCGGTTACTGCAGATGGACGTCAGCGGCTTTCCTGATCAAAGCGGGCAGCTTCTGCGATTCAATCGAAGCTTTGTTCACCATTTCGCACACGTCGTACACGGCTGTCGTGAGACGGTCTTCGCTTTTGGTGGCGCCAAGAATTTCCCGGAAGCTCTCAGCCAGGTCAAAGTACTTACTCGTAATGGGACCGAATTCAGCCCTGCCCGGAACCTGATCGGCGAGCGCACGAAGCTTCTTCGCGTTGTCGGCTACGGTCGTCATTTCGCGTGCGCGTCTCCTTGATCGTCGGCCGGTCCGGGAAATCCGGGTCGCCGCCCGGCCACTGCGGAGCCATGGCTCCGGGCGGGCGGTGGCGAGCGCCGTCCCGGCCGGGCCGTTCCGGCGGCCCGCCGACCGTCTGGCCGTGGACCGTGAGGGGCTTGTCCGGCTCGCCCGCCCGTCCGAATTGAACAGTGTTCTCGGTGTTCATCTTCTGCCATATGGCGAAAGCCTCGTCGCGCCAGTGCTTGGCGTCGTTGCGCAGCGCGCGAAACCGCTTCTCTCTGCGGTGATTGATCCACATTGACCCGCCGATGGACAGTGCGGTCGAGATGATGGGCAGCAGCAGGATCATCGCCGACGCGGCGAGGGCGTGGTAATCGACATCGTTCGTCATGTCGCCCTACGCTTTCTGTCTTGCGTCGAGCAGTCGGTATTCGGAATACCATCGTGCCGCGTCGATGAGACTCGGATGCCGACTGTGGAGTATCCAACGCCCCAGCAGCGCAACGGCGAACGCGTCCAGCGAACTCGCGCTCGCCTCCGCCCATGCCGGCACTGCCGACACGATGCTCTCGGCTTCTTCCGGCGCGTATCCCGCCTCCACCAGCCGCACGACGACAATCGCGGCGTCGACCCATGCCGGAGAACGCGTCGCCCACGTCCACCCCACGATCCTGGCAAAACCGTTGCGGTCGAACAAAATGCTGGACTCCGACATGTCACCGTGCGCGATTCCGGTTCCAGCCGACAGCACGTAGCGAACGTGCTGTTCCATGTCGACAAATTGCGCGAGATTCTCACGCTCCCACGTCGTCAGCTTGTGCATATGATTCTTGACCAGGTTTCGCCACGGCGAATCTGCCGACCAGCGAGCAGCCAGCGAATCAAAGAACGAGGAGCCGGCCACTTCAGGAACGGCCAGTTCGGCGAGCAACTTCACCACGGTGCGCACATCGCCCGAACCGGGCCGGAGGCGTGCGCACCGCCCGGGAACGTACTCATACCCCGTGATAGCCCAGTTCATGTTCTGGTTGAACCACAACAAGCGCGGGGCCGCACCGGGAAGCAGTTTGTTCAATCGCTGCTCCTCGGCCCGCGCCATCGTCTGACTGTGATCGTCCTGATTGACCGCCTTGACGAAGACAGCGCCGTGCTTCGTGTGCACGACACCGGAGAAGTCCGCAGTGCCAGGACAGTCGTGCACCTCGACGATTTCCGCGTCGAGCTGGTGTTCTACGCCCTGGTGGACTTCCCAATCGAGGTCGTCCCATCGTTTCCTGCCCACGCTCCAACCCTCCCCACTGCGATATGCAACGGCTTCCGTATGAATGCGCCCGTCGGCAACCACAACGTCGGACCGTGGCCGAGAGCCAACCGCGGCGCGCAGGGGAGCAACGGATGCGGCAAGCTCTGGAGCGCGTCCACCACCTCGGCCAAGCCCCCGGTGTACTCCCAGACCCGCCAGTCGCCAGGGTCCAGCCGCATCCCGACAGCGTCGTCTAATCCCCTCACAGCGATCACGTCCGCCGACCCCTCGCCCCACGCGTAGATGCCCCGTATCACCATGACCTCGCCCTCCTGCATCCTCGGCAGGAACTCCCATCCGGCGTCGCACAAGTTCGCCAGACCCTGAAGCGCTGGGAATGTCTCAAACATCTCGTCCTCAATCACCAGGGCGCGTCCTGTTCGTTTGCGAGGCCGGCGAATCAGCAAGGTGGAACGCGGCGGAGGCGGTGGTCGGGGGTCAGCCGCCTCCACCGCGGCTTAGAGACGGCAGGCGAACGAGGGAGCCTGGGTTCAGGCATTCCGTCAGGCTCGAACCTCTTCGCCTGCCGTCTTCGCGCCCCGGCCAGCGCGCCCGCGCCTGTCGTGCTCACGGTCGGGGATGACCAAACAGTCAAGGTGTCGCAATGATCAGCGCAAGCGTCGAATCATGACGCTGATCAGGGCCATCGCGGGTCATCGCGCTCCTTGGACTCGACATGTGCGATCACACGGGGTGATCTCTCAGTCGCACCAGCTTCCTGCCACCAGGAGTGACATCGGAAGACCGGGAGAAGTGACATCTTCTGACATCTCGTGACATCTCGTGACTTCTTGGCTGACTGGTCGCCGCGAAGGGACTGCGGGCCTTAGCCTGTTGAAAGCCCGAGGATCGGAGGTGCCATGGAGGAGGAACTTCCTCAAACGCGGTTGGCACAGGTCATGGACCACAGGCGCATGTCCCTGAGGACTCTCGCGGACCGCGTGCAGGCCATCACGGGTCAGCCAGTGTCCGAGAGGCAGGCCCGCCGGTGGGCTACCGGCGAGATGCGGCGCGAACCCTACGCTGAGTCGCGATTGGCACTTGAGGAGATCTTCGACGAGCCCATCACCCGGCTTCTCGGCCCCCCTCACGGCAGTGGGTTGGTGCGTCAGGAGACCCCCAGCACCCTTCTCGGGCCGTCAACCAAGTTTGACGATCTGGATTGGCAACGCAAGCTGATATCGGCGAGTGCAGCACGGGCTCGCGATTTCCTGAGCAGGACAGAGGTATCGAACGTGGGCCCTGAAACCATTGCCCAGTTGGCGGATGACGTACGAAGCCTGGCGATTCGATACCAACGGGAACCACTCGATGGTCTCCTAAGCGAGATGAGCACCACACAAGAGCAAGCTTTCGAACTGCTCGAAGGCCGCCAGAAGCCCTCGCAGGCGCGCGAACTGAGTCTACTGGCTGGCGTTGCGTCCGGATTGATGGCCAGAGCGGCGCATGACACTGGACTATCGGATAAAGCAATGATTCACGCTCGGGCCGCATTCTCCGCAGCCAACAATGCCGACCATGTCGGGCTTAAGGCATGGTCAAAGGGCTTGCAATCGCTAATTGCATACTGGGCCGAACGTTATTCGGACTCACTTTCATACGCCCAAGAGGGCGGCCAGTATGCGATTGGGAGTCGCAACACCTCAAGTGTATGGCTTGCGGTAGGCGAAGCGCGTGCGCTTGCCGCACTCGGTCGCCATAAAGATGCACGAGACGCGATAAATCGAGCACGTGATGCACGTGATTCTGTTCGCCTTGACGACCTCGATGGGCTTGGCGGTTTCTGTACTTTTACCCGACAGCGCGAACTCTATTATTCGGCGGAATCTTTGGCGTGGGCCGGAACGAGCGCGGCAGATGAGGCCGAAGCGAATGCGCTCGAAGCGATCGAACTATACGAACACGACCCCATTGGCAACCGCGCTTTCGGGGACGAGGCCGGGGTAAGGTGCGCACTGGCCACGGCACGACTTAGCCAAGGCGAGTTCGACGGCGCAGTATCAGCCATGGAGCAAGTCCTCTCCATGCCGAGGGAGCTACGCACGCACGGTGTAATCACTGCGGTGAAGAACGTGCAACAGGTCGCAGCCGCGACCGCTATCGACACGCGTCCCGTGCGCGAACTAGGCGACTCGATGAGGTCCTTCGTTTCCCAGCCTCTACTACTCGAAAAGTAGGAGATTGTTTTGACTCAGCTTCAACTACGCGGCTCCAAGGTGCTGCTTCGTGAATTTCGCACCGATGACGCGGAAGCGGTTTTTTCAATCATAGGCGACGATCGTGTCACCCGATCCCTCTCCTTCGACAGCCGCAATAAAGAAGCCGCGCGTTCCATGATTGACGGAGCCATTCGGAGAGCGGCAACTTCACCGCGCGAGGAGTACTACCTCGCCGTAGTCCAGCTTGAAGCTCCGGGATTCCTGGTTGGTTTTTGCAGGCTCGCACTGTCCGGCGTCAAGGCCGCAAAGATCGGATATGCCGTCGCAGCAGATCATTGGCGACGAGGGTATGCGACGGATGCTGTGACAACGATGCTCAACTTTGCATTTTCCGAGTTAGAGCTTCATCGCGTAACGGCCGCTATTGGTCCCGAAAACGATGCATCTCATCAGATTGTGAAGAAATTGGGATTCACCAATGAGGGGCTCCTTCGCGACCATGTTTACACAAATGGTTCGTGGCGAGACTCGCTCCTCTACTCGATTCTGGCTTACGAATGGCCGACGCCGAGGGTTTCGCAGGGCCTGACCTGACCGCTAACCATCGCGCTGGGGTCGCTGCCTGTGGGCCGAAGGACCAGCAGCTCGGCGGGGCCTTCATAGGTCGATGCCTCGGTGGTGTTCGAGCAGCAGGTGCTTAGAGTCAAGGTCAGCGACGTACTCGTGGCGGCAGAGGACGACAGATGTGTCCGCAGGACACGCTTGATGCGTGTCCTGCGGACGGTTGGACCCGGGCTAGCTGGTGCAGGCGGTGTCTCCGGTGAGTCCGCTCCAGTGGGAAACGGTCTTGTCCGTTGCGTCGCGGATGGCCACGGATTGGAAGTCGAGGGGGACTTTTGTCGCTGAGCTGCGCAGTGCTTCGCAGGCTGCGCGTGCTCCATTGTCACCGTCGGTCATGGTGGATCGGCCGATCACGGCCCGCCCGTCGAGCTCGACCGCGGTTACCTTGCCGAACCACGGTTTGCCTGAGTGATCGGTGTGGAAGACGACGCGTAGCTTGTCGGCGGGATCGGCCGGCGGGGCAGCCGGTGTGCTCGCTGGGCGCTCTGCCGTGGTCGATGCTGTTGTGCTCGACGCTGGCGGGCTCGACTTGACCGGGCTCGGAGCGGCCGGTGAGCTGGCGGGCTTTGGCGGCGCTGATGCACTATCGCCAGTGGGTTTGTCCCGGTTGAACGCGCCGATCACCCCGGCCGCCACGACGACGGCGACGACAACGCCACCGGTGATCCAAGGCCAGCGACGGCGCCGCTTCGCCTGGCCGGGGTTCTCGGCCTCGTTTTCTGTGCTCTCCATAGCTTTCGCCCCTTCACTGGTGCATGGCATCTCGTTGTTGATCGCACCTGCCCCGGCTAGGCACGATAGTGGCCGTTGACGCTTGTCCAATCCGCCGATCCGACGGTCCTGGCCCCGTGCAGCGCGGGTTGCGGGCAACCAGGTCCCCGGTGCGAGTGTTCGCGCCGGGGACCTGTTGATGCTGGATCGAAGGATCAGACGACTCGTCGGTCCCGCCATTGTTCGAGGTCTTGACGGTGTTCGGTCAGCAGGTGATCGGTGATGAGGTTCGCGAGGTAGACGTGTCGGCAGAACACGCACGACGCGCGCGTGCGGAAGCGGACGACGACAGCGGGGCTCAGGTGCAGCGGCCCTGTCCGGCCGCGTCTGCGAGCGGCCAGCTCGGTTTGAACACGGACGGTGAGGTTGCTGACGAGGGTGGCCAGCTCCCGGAGGCCTGGGTCTGGCAGGTCGCCCACCACGTCCTCGAGAGAGGCCAGTTCGGCTACCTGGGGAACGCTCACGGCAGAGGTTTCTTCACGTAGAGCGGGATGTTTGGCCACAGTCCGACCTCCAGTTCACTTGTGCGTGCGCAGGATGCGCAGACGCGTACGACCACGGGCATATCTCCTTCGGGGAGGTGCCCGTCGGTGCTGCCGACCGCGGCAGCGAGAATCACCGGGACCTGGTCCTGCGGGATGCCGAGCGCGACGAGGCCGGCGGCGGCGAACTCGGCGTCGCCGATGAAGGCGAGGCCGGTGTCGGTTCCGGTCATGCACGCCACGCAGGCCCCGTGGTAGTTGCCGTGGATGTTCGGCGCGGGCAGCGAATCAGTCACGGGCGCTCCGTTCTCGGCATCCGGTAGCAGCGTTCGCCGATCTCGGCGTCGTGCCTGCGGCCGCGATTGAGGCGGAACCCGTGACGCGCGAGCCAGTACTTGAGCAGCGTGACCTTGGTCTGCGGCCGTTCGGACACCAGCGGCGACGGGGTGGCCGCGAGCACGAGGCCGTGGAAGTCCGCCCATTCGGTGATCAGACGCATGGTGCGTTCGGCCACTCCCTTGCGTCGCTGGTCGCGGCGGACATGGATCATGCCGAGCGCGACGTGACCAGCGGCTTTGCGGCTGAGTTCCAGGCTGTGCAGCTCAGGTGTGTTCTCGCGCAGCAGGCGGGCGAACTCGCCCACATCGGTGCCGATGACCTCGTACGAGTCCTCGTCGGTCAGCAGGATCAGGGACCGGCCGTTGTCCCACTTCATCCACAGCTGCCCGCCGTTGCCGCCGGTCACAGTGCCTTCGGAACCGACCGGCAGCGGGTCGGGGTCGTTTCTCATCGGGCCGGTCAGGCGGATGCGGGTGCCGTACGGGACGGGGCAGGGCAGCGGTGTCCGCCGGAAGAAAGCGCGGGCGTCGTCGTCCACGGGCTGCTCACCGGCCTTTCGGCTTGCGGTCGTGGTCGGCGAGGAACCCGCCCTTGCGGTTCACGGTCCAGCCGACCCGACCGCCTGTGTGCACGATGTAGTCGCCCGAGCAGGCGGTCTCCTCCCCGGTGCGCGTGACCAGGGCCAGGGCTTTCCGTTCGTTCGCTGCCGTTCCGGTCCAGACGACTTCACCGCCTGCCGTTTCGATCCAGGCGCGGATGCGCCCGCGGTTCGCGTCGGTGAGCTGGACCGCGCGCACGCTGCGCGGTTTCACCGTCCAGTCCTCGGCCACCTCGGCGGCGAAGTCCGGGTCGGCCAGGCCCTTGAAGTACTGGTAGGTCTCGGACCAGTCGGCATTGCTGAGGGTGACGGCGGACAGTGTGCCGCCGAGCCGGGCCGTAGCTTGTGCGCGGAACGCGGTCTCGCTGCCCATGGGCAGGGCGGTGCCGAGCGGCCGTCCGGCAGGGTCGCGCGGAGCCGGGGCGAGGAGCGCTTCGCGGAGGTCGTGCGTGGCGTAGCAGAGGTCGGGGTTCATGGGTTCAGCCCTTTTCCTGGTGCGGTGCGGAGTGGTCGAGGTGTCCGAGCGGGGCCGTCCACGGCCCGTCGTTGAGCTGGACCGTGAGGCCGGTGTCGAATGCGAAGCGCGCGCGGCGGAGGCCGTCGGCCTGGAGCCGGAGGAGCAGGACGCGCAGGTCGTCGCCCTCGACGAGGACGGTGCGCGCGGTGGGGCTCAACTCCTGTTCGACGGCCCGCCGCAACAGGATCCGGACGGCGGCGGCCCGGTTGGTGCCGTTGCCCATCGCCCACGTCTCGACCAGTGCCTTGAGGTCGTCGCCGAGTTCCTGGCGGATGGAACCGCCGATCGCGGGCCGCCCCTTTCCCTGCCGTTCCGGTTGAGGGGGAACGGGTTGGTCACGCCTGTCCTCGGGTTCTTCCGGCTCGTGCTGCGCCGCCGGGACGAGCCGGAAGCGGACGCTCACGCGTCCAGTCCGTTCGCGGCCAGCCGCCGCACCGCGTCGCGCAGCGATTCGACGTCCACATCGGACTCCTGTCGCACGACGACCCATTTGTAATCCGGGTGCCGGTAGTAGCCGACCTCCAGTTCGTAGAGGTCGCGGCCGTTGAGCTTGACGATGATCTTGCGGTGCTTGCCGGGGCGGTACGGGCCGTAACGGAACATCACCCCGTCGTCGGTGTAGACGAGGTCGCGGGCGCTGAGCTCCAGCAGGAGCTTTCGGCCGAGCTGCTGCCAGATGACGTCGGTGTCGGCGTCGGCCAGCCGCTTGTCCGCGATCGATTCGGGCTCGTCGTTCATTGCCGTGGTCCTTCCTGATCCTGTCCGGGTCAATGACTGTCCTGTATGGACACCGCACGCCTGCCTCCGAAGAGAGCAGGCGGCGGAGCCGATGCAGGGCTTCCGGATCAGACCGGGAAACACAGCACCGAACTGTCGGCGGCCTCCTTTCTGGGGAGTCGTTTCACGGTCGCGTCGGCGCGCTTGCTGGTGCGCGGGTCGCCGAGCACGGTGTCGACGGCCTCGCCGAGGTGCGCCGGGCAGCAGTAGCGTCCTTCGTCGCCGTTCTTGAAGTAGGTGACGAAATGCGTGGCGGCCTCCGTGCCCGTGCCGAAGGAGCAGAACCGGTCAGCCATCGGCCCGGTCCCTTGCCCGCAGGAGAGATTCGGCGAAGGGCAAGCCATCTGCGGTGCACTGCTGCTTGAACAGGTCGATGTGCCAGCGGGACATCGCTTCCTGCACGAGTTTCGTGCCGACGCCCCGGCGTTGCCGGGTCCGGCCGGACGAACACGGTGATCGCCCCGGCTTTCTCGTGGGGCGGGAAATCCTGCGGGTAGTGGTTGAGGATGCCGACCAGGCTTCCGACCGCGTCGCGGAACAGCAGGCAGTCGACGTAGGCACCGGGACCGAATCCCGCCGACAGGTCGCCGCGAAAGTAGCCGATGCCGGGCGGGCCTTCGGCCGGGTACTGCTCGGCCTGCGACTGCCAGGTGAACACGATCATCTCCCGGATGATCCGGGCGAGTCCTCCTTCGCTGCTCATCGCGGATGTCCTTCCAGCGCAACGTTTCCCATGCGCCACGTCGGACGGCAGTCCAGGAGGTCATCGCCGTGCGGGCATTCCATGTCGCTCAGGTCGAGATCCCAGGTCCGGGCGTTCTCGTCGTGGACGAACTGAGGCTTGCCCTCCAGCTCCGCGTAATGCGCTTCGCACCAGAAGCCGTACGACGATTCACGGGCCGGTGCGATGTTGTCGGCGAACGACCGGACCAGATCGGCGAACGATTCCCGCGCCACGGAACGGAATCGGAAGTGGTCAGCGGCACCGGTCAGGCTGTCGCGGAACCTGCCGCGCACCGTGCACCGGCCGTCTCCGCGGTCGGTGACGGCACCGGCGAGGCTCATGGTGCCGATCTCAAAAGCGAAGTACTCCGGATGGACCACAGCGGACTGTTCGGTCATCAGAACTGGCCTCCTGGGACGCGGCGGATGCCGAGGCGCCCGCGCTTGATCTCGAACATCAGATAGCGGACGTAGATGTCCGCCTTGTCCGACAGCGAGGTGTCGTCGCCCTTGCCGTCGGGGCCGCCGAGGAACACGGCCGTGCCGTAGTACATCTGGCGAACCGTGCCGTTGAAGCCGTACACGATGACGGTGGCGTACTCGTTGGGCATCGGGAGCTGCACCTGGTGTCCGTGCTCGTCCGCGTACATCGTGGCGTCGAGGCCGTCCGCGTCGAGGCGCACCGCTTCGACGGTGTCGCAGTTGATGACCGAACTCAGGGCGTCCAAAAAGTCCTGGCCCGCCGGGGGAAGCATCTTCTCCTCGATCATGCCGTCCGGGGTGACGACGAGGCCGCGCAGTTCGCTCACTGGTCGACCTCCTCGACCTGCCACGCCCAGCCGAGGCCGAGGGCATAGCGGCCGTCGTCGTCGGGTTGCACCACCGCCGAAGGCCGGAAGGGACTGTCCGGGGTGAACACGAGGACGTATCCCTCCCGCGACCACTCGCAACGAGGGGATTCCGCGTCGTCCTCGGCGATCCGGTTGGTCCAGGCGACGACTTCTTCGGCGACCGGCTTGGAGAAGCACGGCTCGGCGTACCCGTCCGCGTTCGGATAGCCGGTCAGATACGCCTCGAATCGCGGATCTTGTTGCCCGTCTTGCATTTCGATGTACACGTTCGCGCGCACACCGGATGAGGTGTCGCAATCGGTATTCACGATGTCCGGGTCCATTCTTTATCGGGGTTCCATGTCCCTGCGACCGCGCGCGGGAGCGGCGCGCGAAGTCGCGACTGGTCAAGCCGGAAGCGGCCTGACCAGTCGAAACAATGCGCGCAGCAGCGAGTCGCGGAAGCGTTGCGAGGGACTGTCCGGGTCTTGCGCCTTGTTGTTTACAGGCACTCGTTAATCGTAGATTCCGGCAGCCGGACCGGACAATAACAGTGACCCGATATTCTCAACGGTGCCCTGACCTGCGGAAATCAACCCTGAAAAAGAGGTGGCCCCCGACGCGAACGCCGGGGACCGCCTGTCGGTAACACTTAATTGACCCGGACAGGATCATCGAATGGAACCGACGGCGGACACTCTAGCGTGTTCGCGCGACGATGCGAAGTCCGACCCTGTCCAGGCTCAGGTAGATGATCTTTCAACCAGATACCGACGGCTGATCCCGCACCGCTCCCGCGTGGCAGCAAGTGCGCGTGAATCGCGTTCTGTGTGTGATTGAGGATTGGCCCGGCGAGCCGCCGCCTGCTCGGCCCGCCGGGCGTCCTTCCGGGAGCTGCGAATACCGGCCAGGATTTCCCATTCGATTCCTGTCCGGGTCAGGGTTGCCGATCCTGGCCGGTGCCCCTCCGCGCTCCGCAGCCCCCGCCCGCTTCCTGCTGGCGAACCAGCAGGAAGCGAGGCTTCTGCCGCTGATCGCGGCGGGGCGCGTCGCCGGTTACGACGCCGTGTGGTCCAGGTCCGCGCACAGCCCGAGTGCCGCGCCGGGCGGCAGGTCGTCCACTTCGACGCCGTGCAGCCGGTCGACGGGCACGTTCCTGCCGTCGACCGGAGACGCCCACCACATCACTTCGCCGCTGTCCAGCACGCCGTCAAGCGAGCAGGAGCAGGGGATCTCGGTGCCGTCGTCCAGCACAAGCCGCACGCCGCGCGGTTTGCGCAACCGCGCCGCGAGCATCAGGCACGACCCCGTCCACATCCGCCACGCGGGCGCGAGCACCGCGGGCGCGGTCACGCTACCGCCGCCTTCCGGCCGCTCCGGCCCGTGCGGACGGCAGCGGTCTTCCGGCTGCGGCTGGCGCTCCTGGCGCGGCGCGCGTCGGCGGCCTGGCGTTCCAGGGTCGCTCGGATCGAGACCTCGCGGACGTACTGGCGGCTGATCCGCACCCCTTTTGCGAGGTAGCCCTCGGTGTAGCCGCTGCGCGGAGCCAGTTCGACGTAGGTCTCCACCCGGCCGCGCCGCATGGCGATCCGGAACCGCGACCGCTTCGTGCGCTTGCAACGGGAGCACACGAAGACCTGCTCGTGCGTGGCATCGGAGTCGTTGTACGCCTCCAGGATCGGCACGTCGTCCTCGTCGGGGAAGTCGTGCCCTTTTTTGCGGCACTGGGCGAACTTCGGGTTGTTGCGAAGGTATTCGTCGACGTCGGTGGTCTCGTCGTCGTTGGCTGACATGGTGTCCAATCGCGTTGTGCTGGTGCTTATTTCGTGCGGCGGCGCGGTGTCTGCCTGCGCTTGCCGCCGGAGCCCGTGTCTTCCCGGCCGAGCCGGTCCCACGACGGAGCGTCCATCGCGGACCAGACCTCGGTGAACCACCGCTGGTACGCGGCGTGCGGAACGATGCCGCGCTCGCCGAGGTCGGGCCACCCGTTCTTGCGCGCCCAGGCACGGACAATGCCGCGCGCTGCGGAGAACGCCTTGGCTGTCTTCCTGCTGATCGGCGGCGGCGGGTCCGTCCACCACGCCTGGCCCTGCACCGGCTCGGGCAGAACCGTCGGCAGAGTGCCGCGCACGTGGGGTTTCGACGGAGTCCGTGTCGTCGCCTCGTCGTCGCGGACCCGCTTCGCAGGTTTGCTCCAGTACGCGACCATGCGGTCGAACGCCTCGGCATCAGCCGCACCGAGCCAGCGTGTGTACAGCTTCTTGCCGACCCTGAACGTCCGCTTCGTCAGCCCGTCCGTCCACGCGCGAAAGTCGCTGTCGAACCGCTCGGCGTTGGCCTCGCACAGGTCGATGCCGAACTTGCGGTTGCCGACCTCGAATGTCTTGCTGGTGGTGGCGTCCTGGGACGGGTCCAGGTCGTCCACGTAGGTGACGGTGGTTTCGATTTTCTGCGCCATCGGAACTGGCCCCCGTTCTCAGTCCGACCCGGTCGTGCCGTTGCGATGCCGCCGGCAGCTCTGGAGCTGCACGACGCTCGCGCACTGTTCCTGCTCGACGGCCGCCTGCTCCACGGCGTCGGCGACGGTGCTTCGCCGGGCCTCTTCCCGTTCCTTGTCGTATTCCTTGCGGATCTGCTCAGGGATGCGGCCCCGCGCGCTCACCGGCAGCTGCCGTCGGCGGGCCCATTCGCGGACGGTGGCCGCGTCGTCTTCTTCCTCCGGCGGGACCGCCGGAAATTCGGCGGAACGATCGCGCGGCGGACGACGGTGGTTCTTCAAGACACGGTGAACAGTCCGCTCGCTCACCGGCGAATCGAGGTCGATTTTGTAGAACGTCGCGCGCGCCCCCTCGGCACTCGCCCCGTGGTCGTAAGAGCCCTCCTCTTCCACGACCACGATCAGCGCAACATGAACCATCAGTGGTAACACTTCCTGTCCGGGTCTTTACGGTTTGCACACCCCCCGTGTGCAAACCCACCCCCCGTTTGGGGGCATCCGGATTCAACAACGGCAAATTTCTCAGTGCAACCGATCTTGAACCACTGGGCTGATCGGGTTACAAAACCGGCAGAGGAATGCGGAGAGTGAGGATGCGCGGGGTGCACGGTGTTTACCGAACCCCCGCGCATCCACGAGAAGGTGAAAGTAATTCGGATGGACTAGCGTCCAGATGTAATCACTCTGTTGATCACCACCCGATCGGCGGTACGGTCATGCAGCCGCTTCCAGCTCCCCGGTATCCCGGAACCGGATGTCGATCGACGCCGTGTCGAACCGCGGACCCCGTCGCGCTGGCTTGTTGAGCGTCACTTCCATGAGCGTGTCGAGCACGAACCGCTTGCTGCTCAACGGCTGAGCCTGCCACACCTCGCCCACGTTCTCGATGCCCACGAAGGACAGGAGAGGCGACTCGACCACCGAGGCGGACAACGTCCGGTCAATGGCCTCCAGGCGGAGACGGGCGGCCTGCGTGGCGCTGCGCAGCTGCGACCTGTCAACGAAGCCGAGCACGTGATCCTGCGCCAGCCCGTCCAGGTTGACACGGATGGTTTCCGCCTCCAGCCGCAGCGCTTCCACGTCCACTTCGGGTTCCGGAGCCCGGTAGATGAACGCCTCGACGAACCGGGGATCGCGGGCGATGCGGTTGAGCAGCGTCGCCTGCACGTAGGTGTCGACGTTGATCGCGTGACGCGCGAGGTGGTGGGCAGCCTTGCACGCGTAGCGGGGCGTGCGGCTGTGGCCGTTGCCGTTGGACTTGACGTGGCACGAGGTGCCGTTCCGGTGGATGCCGCAGAGGTACAGAGCCGTGCCGAGCCAGCGCGGCGCGTTGCCCACGCCCGGCTCCCGCGTGCTCCGAGACGGGTCGGTCAGCAGCTGGACGACCGCCCGGTACAAGTTCATGCCGACGATGGGCTCGCCCGGCAACCTGCCCAGCTCCACTCCCTTGTAGGACGAGATCCCGGCGTTACGGGGACGTAGAAGAATGCTCCGAAGGATCGGCGAGGACCACGGCGCCCCGCTGACCGTCGGGACCGATCCCTCGCGCAGCTCTGCGGCAAGCTCGCGCAGGCTCCACAGCTTCCGGGTCTTCTGATTCAGCTGGACGACCCGCTCCGAGCAATCGAGGATCACCTCGGCCTCGGCCTGGACCTTCGTGACACCGTCCTCTTCGAACCCGAACGGCCGGCGTCCGCCGTGCCACGTACCGGCGAGTGCCTGCCGCTCCCGTGCGGCCGACACGCGCCGGGACGTCGCCCGGCTCGATGCGTTCGCGAACGAGACCATGTTCCGGGCCAGCGTGATCTCGGCGTCGGTCCCGCCGTCGGTGAACGTCAGGGAACCCGAGAGAGACCGGGCGTTGACCTTGCGGTCCTCGGCGATGTCGATGAAGTCTTCGAGGTCCCGGGGATCGCGCATCGTCCGGTCGAGGTCCTCGGCCAGCAGGCCGTTCGCCCGCCCGGCCTGGAGGTGGCCCAGGGCCTCGCGGAACCCCGGGCGCACCACCCGCATCACCGTGGTGCCGTCCGGAAGGGTGACCTTGCGGCGCTTGAACGCCGAGGCGTTACGGGCTTTGCCGTTCTTCCGGTTGACGTCGTTCTCGATGATAACTTTCAAGACGGTCCAGCCGAGCCGCTTCGCCAACTCGCGCAGCTTCTGTTCCCGGCTGCTGAACGTCTTGCCGTTGCCGTGTTCGTCCAGGTCGTCGGCCCTCAGGTCCGACAATCGCAGGTAGATGATGGCTGTGACAGGGGAAAACACTGTCGGGGAAATGACTGTCCGGGTCATGGGCCGGACAGTCACAAACCCTATGTGTCATAAACAAGTTTTCGGCTTTCCCGCCTTGACAAGCACCCCCGAACCGTCAGCACAATCGGGCTTCGGGGTGCCCCGCGCAACCCCGACAGCAACGTCGCCGCCAGGCGACGAGCAAAACTGTCAGCCCCGCGCGTTACCGTGCCGAGGTGGAGTTCGACCAGACCACCCAAGCCACCTACCTCCCCTCGGATCCCCCACGAGAGGGAGTCCTGGCGCTGTGGGGCGACGAGATCGAGGGAGACACCCCGATCCAGCTAGTCCTGCCCGGTGCCGGGAAATTCGCCCGCACCGAGGTAGTAGCGCGGCTCGTACCACTGGCGAACGCCATCCCCCGCCTGCTAGTCGTCCCCGACGAGACCAGCCCAGCCCTCGCAGCCTGGTCCGCAGTGCTCAACGCCGGAGTAAACCTGGTAGCGCGCGGCCGATTACGCCCAGCGTCCACCCCGAACGGCCTGGGCACCTGGCGAGTAGGCCCCCTAGACGCAGCCGACGAGGAACTCCTGCGCGGACTCGCGGCCGCATTGCCGCCCGAAGCACACGCCCTACCGCTCTCCGGTGTCAAACGAATCCGCCTGCACTCACCGGAATCACTGATTCGCGCAGTGTGGGACGCCACAGCGGACGTCCTGGTGCGCAGTCCGGCGGCCGCAGTCGGCTCCGGTGGGACAGCATTCGCGGAAGCGCAACCCACACTGCTGGACCCGGACGGCGCGGCCTGGCTCGCCGAACTCGAAACCCGTCGCCCGGACGGGGCACAACTGCTGCTGAGGATCGAGGCGACGGACGAGGAATTCGCCGGGGTCCTGGCCGTTCGTTCCACCCTCGAACCGAGCCTGGTGGTCGAAGCGGCCACCCTCTGGGACGCCTCCGAAGCAGTCCTGCACCGGCTGGGCGACCAAGTGGAAACACAACTTCTGCTGGGCCTGAGGCGCGGCGCCCGGGCCTGGCCACCGCTGGGCCGAATCCTGTCCGAACCAGCACCGACCACGCTCCCGCTGTCTGACGACGAGGTGGTCGACCTGCTCGGCGCCGGTGCGCGAGATCTTGGCGGCGCGGGCATCGAAGTCTTGTGGCCCAAGGATCTTTTCGCCGGCGAGGTCCGGGCGAAGGCGAGCGTGACGCAGGCCCCGGCGAGCGAATCCGGTCCCGCGTTCCCGCTCAACGGCCTGCTGGAATTCCGCTGGCGGCTCAGCCTCGGCGGCAGCGAACTCACCGACGAGGAGGTCGCCGCACTCGCCGAGGCGAAACGTCCGCTGGTCCGGTTGCGCGGGCAGTGGGTGAAACTCGATCCCGCCCTGCTCGCGCGAATGCGGGCCCGGCGTTCGCGCCTGACGGGCGCCGAAGCGCTCGCCGCCGCGCTCACCGGGGAGCTGGAGGTCGACGGTGAACGAGTCGAGTTCGCGCCGCAGCCGGCGTTGTCCGGGCTCGCCGAACGGCTGCGCGAAAGGGATCCCGCGCCCGTCGAGGAACCGGCGGGGCTCACCGCCACTCTGCGCCCGTATCAACGGGCCGGGCTGGGCTGGCTCATCGCGATGACCGAACTCGGCCTCGGTGCCTGCCTCGCCGACGATATGGGGCTGGGCAAGACAATCCAGCTCATCGCACTGCACTTGCACCGCCGATCGCGGGCCGCGGGGCCGACGCTCGTGCTGTGCCCGACGTCGCTGCTGGGCAACTGGGAACGCGAGTTCGGCAAGTTCGCGCCGGACGTGCCGGTGCGCCGGTTCCACGGCGGCGGACGGCATCTCGGCGACTTGGCCCCGGACGAGGTCGTGCTCGCCACGTACGGGGTGCTGCGCCGTGATCGGGAGCTGCTGTCCGAAGTGGACTGGGGCATGGTCGCCGCGGACGAGGCGCAGCACGTCAAGAACCCGTTGTCCGCCACGGCGAAGGAACTGCGGCAGGTGCCCGCAGCGGCCCGCGTGGCGCTCACCGGCACGCCGGTGGAGAACCGGCTCACCGAGCTGTGGTCGCTGCTCGACTGGACCACGCCGGGGCTGCTCGGCCCGCTGGAGAAGTTCCGGCGCACCGTGGCGCGGCCGATCGAACGGGACCGGGACGAGACGGTCACCGGACGGCTGGCCGCGACGGTCCGGCCGTTCCTGTTGCGCCGCCGCAAAACCGACCCGGACATCGCGCCGGAACTGCCGCGGAAAACCGAGACGGACCGGTACGTCCCGCTCACCGCCGAGCAGACCACGCTGTACGAGGCGGTGGTGCGGGAGAACCTGGCGCAAATCCGGGAGGCGCGAGGGGTGCAGCGGCGCGGCCAGGTGCTGAAGCTGCTCACCGAGCTCAAGCAGATCTGCAACCACCCGGCGCACTACCTCAAGGAAAGCACCGGGGTGCTGAGCGGACGGTCGGGCAAGCTCGCCGCGTTCGAGGAATTGCTGGACGTCATCCTCGACGAGGGCGAGAGCGTGCTGGTGTTCAGCCAGTACGTGCGGCTGTGCCGGTTGCTGGAGCGGCGGCTCGCCGAGCGCGGGCTGCCCACCGCGCTGCTGTCCGGCGAGATCGGGCCGAAGCGGCGGGACGAGATGGTGGCCGCGTTCCAGTCCGGCGAGGTGCCGGTGTTCCTGTTGTCGCTCAAGGCGGGCGGGGTCGGGCTCAACCTCACCCAGGCCACGCACGTGATCCACTACGACCGCTGGTGGAACCCGGCGGTGGAGGACCAGGCCACCGACCGCGCGTACCGGATCGGGCAGGACCGGCCGGTGCAGGTGCACCGGCTGATCGCCGAGGGCACGCTGGAGGAACGCGTCGCCGCGGTGCTGGAAACCAAGCGCGGGCTGGCCGACGCGGTCGTCGGCGCGGGGGAGGACTGGATCACCGAGCTGTCCGACGACCAGCTCGCCGATCTCGTCCGGCTCGGGAGCGGCTGATGCCGCCGCGGCGGACGTTCGGGCGCCGGTGGTGGGGCCGGGCGTGGGTGGAAGCGCTGGAGCAGCGCGCCAAGCTGGACCCGAACCGGCTGCCGCGCGGGCGGACGTACGCGCGCAAGGGCGTCGTGGACCAGCTGGCGATCAGCGCGGGCGAGATCACCGCGTGGGTGCGGGGAAGCCGCCCGGAGCCGTACCGCGTCGCCATCCGGATGCGCGAGTTCGGCGCGGAGGAATGGGACAGGCTGCTCGACGTCGCGGGCCGCCGGCTCGGGCACGCCGCCGCGTTGCTCGACGGGGAGCTGCCGGAGGAACTGGCCGTCCAGGCTCGCGAGGCCGGGGCCGACCTGCTGCCCGGGCCGGGCGACCTGCGGCCGCGCTGTTCCTGTCCGGACAGCGCGAATCCGTGCAAACACGTGGCGGCGGTGTACTACCTGGTCGCCGACGAGGTGGACGCCGATCCGTTCGTGCTGTTCACCCTGCGCGGCAGGGGCCGGGACGCGGTTTTGGCTCAGCTGCGCGAATTGCGGACCCCCAGCGCTGCTCGCCCGGCTCGCGCGCCGGAGGTCGGGCTGACGCCGAAGAAGGCGTACTCGCGCCGGATCGCACCGCTGCCGCCGTTGCCCGCGCTCCCCGGCGAACCCGGTCCGCCCGCGGTGCTCGACCTCGATCCGCCTGCTCGCACTGGCCTCACGTCCGCTGCTCTCGCCGCGCTTGCCGCCGACGCCGCGTCGCTAGCGTTCGGCTTGCTGCACACCCGGGATGCCTTGGCGGACTTGACTTTCGCCGAGGACCTGGCCCGTCGCGCCGCCCGGCCGGGCGCGGATGTGTTCGGGCTGGCCGCGGCCGCCGAGGTCGCGCCGTCGGAGCTGATCGTGTCGGCGCAGGCGTGGCGGGAAGCGGGCCGGAGCGGGCTGGCGGCGTTGCGGGACGTATGGAGTCCGGGCCCCGGTCCGCTGGCGGCGGCGCGCGCGGAACTGGCGGAATTGCCGGGGGAGGTGAAGGTGTGGCGCAACCGGGTGACGGCCGGGCCGGTGCAGCTCCGGTACGGACGGGACAGCCGGTGGTACCGCTTCGTGCGGGTCGCGGGCCAGTGGTGGCCGGACGGACCTCCGGCCGAGCAGCCGGTCGATCTCGCTTACCCGGCGGAGGGCTGAATCACTTACGCTCAGCGAAACGAGACGGTACGTCTCGTTTCGTGCTAGCGTCTGCGGCATGACGAGAACCTGGGTGATCACCGGAACCAGCCGCGGCCTGGGCCGGGCACTGGCGCTGGCCGCGGCGGAAGCGGGCGACCGGGTGCTGGCGACCGTCCGGACGGCGGGGAGCGCGCCGGAGCACCGGAATGTCGTCGAGCACGTGCTCGACGTGCGTAACCGGGCCGCGGCGCGGGAAACCGTGGACCGGGCGGTGGCCGAGTTCGGCCGGTTGGACTTCCTGGTGAACAACGCCGGGTACGGGCTGGTCGGCATGGCCGAGGAGATCGGCGAGGACGAAGCACGAGACATCCTGGAGACGAACCTGCTGGGCGCGTTGTGGCTGACCCAAGCGGCGCTGCCGGTGCTGCGTGAGCAGCGCTCGGGCCACGTCGTGCAGATCTCTTCGGTCGGCGGCGCCGGTTCGGTGCCGGGATTCGGGCTGTACGGCGCGAGCAAATGGGGGCTGGAGGGAATGAGCGAGGCGATCGCGCAAGAGGTCGCGGAATTCGGCGTGCGGGTGAGCATCGTCGAGCCGGGCGGGATGGACACCGAATGGGCGACCGGCAGCATGCGGTTCGCCGCCCCGGACCCGGCCTACGACGGGCTGCGCGAGCGGATGTTCGGCACGACGGCCGTTCCGTGGGCCACCACCGGCACCGGCGGCGGCACCCCGCCCGCGGACATCGCCGCCGAAATCCTGCGGCACGTCGACGACCCCGCCGACCAACGGCTGCGCGTCCTCGCGGGTGCCGACGCCCCCGCGATGGTCGCGACCGCACTGTCGGGGCGGCTGACGGATTACCGTCAGGACAAGCGTTTCTCCGCCGCGGAGATCTGACATGGCGCGCGCCAGCACCCGAGCCCGCGTACACGCCGCGGTGCTCTCCCTAGCCGCAGAAGCGGGCTTCGGCGGTCTGACGATGGAGGGCATCGCGGCCCGCGCGGGCGCCGGGAAGCAAACGCTGTACCGCACGTGGTCGTCGCCCGCCGCGGTCCTGCTGGACGCGCTGCTGGAGCAAAGCCTGGACGCTTCCGGCGAAGTCGCCATCCCCGACACCGGTGATCTGCGCGCGGACTTGGGAACGTTGGTCCGCGGCATGATCGCCGAACTGACCGACCCGGCGACAGACCGCCTGCTCCGCGCGGTGACCGCCGAACTGCAGACCGATCCGGCCATCGGCTCCGAAGTCCTGGACCGCCTGCTGGGCCCGCAACTGCGCGCGATCGCGGACCGCCTGGCCCGCGCCGGGGTCGAATGCCCCGAGGACGGCGCGGAACTCTTGCTGGGCCCGGTTTTCCACCGCTGGCTGCTGCGCACCCGGCCGTTCACGGAGGACTGGCCCGCCGCCCATGTGGAGCGGGTGCTGCGCGCGGTGTCGCCTGGCGGCTAGCTTCGCGAGCGTGGGGAAAGCGAACGCGTACCGCAGGATGTTCGACCGGGTGGCCAGCTCTCGGCCTCCCTCGCAACCCGACGACGAGGCAGGGTTCGAGGTTTGGTCCGCACTCGTCGAGGCGAAGTCGGCGTTCGCGGGCTTGCTGAGCGTCGCGGCGAACCACGGCAGGGTGGATGCGGTGCAGTGGGAGCAGGTCAGAAGCTCTCTCGAGCGGATTCACGCGCCGGAAGGCAGCCTGGCGAAATGGCTCGAGACCCTCTGCGGCCAGGTAGCCGAGGTGCAGCCCGAGTCCAGCAGATGGCGGCAACAACACCCGATCATGCTCGACCTCTGCCAAGCCTGGAAAGCCGACCTCGAAACCCGCGTGCCAGCGCGAAAAGTCCTCGTGGAGCTGGACCCGGATTCAGCGCCGACCACCGGCTGGAACTGGTTTCTCTCCTTCGACCTCGACGGGACTGGATTCGAAGCGTTCGTCGCCCGCGATCTCTCCACCGCCGCCTTCGAAGACGGCACTGGCCTCTTCGGCGATCACGTCAAGCTCGAAGACATCCCCGCCTACCTCGCCCGCAGGCTGAACCAGACCCGGTCACCCGGCTGACTCGGTCCCCCGAAGCTCCACACAGCACCCGCCGTCGCGAGGCGCGACCCGGGCCGTCGACACCCCCGGTACCTCCAGCCCTTCCACGACCCCGGTCAGGAACCGGTCGGTCATCCCGCACACCAGTTCCGGCGCGCGCCTCGCCAGCGGCTGGAACGGGCAGTTGCGCATCCGCAGGCACACCGGCGTCTCGCGGTTCGGCTCGAAACCGTGCCGGGACAGGACCGTGCTCGTCAGCGTCAGCCCGCGTTCCGTGCCCAGCCTGCCCGGGCGGGAACGTTCGCGCTCGGCGGCTCCGGCCGCGGCGCCGTGCCGTCCGGCCTCGCGCAGGGCGGCGTCCCGGGCCGGTTCTCCCGGAGCCGCTGAGGCGACCGCGTCCACCAGGATCGAGGCCAGGACGTCCGGGTGCCGGGGAGGGATGGTGATCGCGAAGTCGGTCGCGGCGGGTTCGTAGACCTTCGGGGCCCGGCCCACCTTGCGCACGCCGCCGACTGTCTCGTAGCGGGCGCGCAGGAGGCCCGCCGTCACGAGTTTGTCCAGGTGGAACGCCGCCAGCTTGCGCGAGATGCCGACCGCCGAGGCCGCCTCCTCGCGCGTCACCGGGCGCCCGGCGCCGCGGATGAAGGCGTACATCCCCCGGCGCAGGTCCTCGTCCAGCGCCGCTACCGCGCGGATGGTCGCCAGGTCACTCGTCACACACCCACGATAACGCCCAGCGAGGTTCTCCGAACCCACCACCCGGCTTGTTCACCTGGTCACATTGACTCCGCCGGGCGATAAGACCAAGATTTGTAGGCGAAAACCGTCCTGCCAGCTCCGACCGCCCGAGGATCGCCCATGCAGTCGTCCGGAACCGCCCTCCGCGTCGTCCACGAGCCCGATCCCGGCTTGGACCTGGCCGCGGCCGAAAGCGCGGCGGGGGACTTCCTGCGCGCGCTCGGCGTCAGCCTCGACTCGGAGAGCCTGCGCGGCACTCCCGGCCGGATGGCCCGCGCGTACGCCGAGCTGTTCACGCCCCGCGAGTTCGACCTCACCACGTTCCCCAACGACGAGGGCTACGACGAGCTGGTGCTGGCCCGCGACATCCCGGTCCGGTCGGTCTGCGAACACCACCTGCTGCCCTTCATCGGCGTCGCGCATGTCGGGTATCTGCCGGGCGAGCGGATCCTCGGGCTGTCGAAGCTCGCGCGGATCGTCGAATACTTCGCTTGCCGTCCGCAGGTGCAGGAGCGGCTGACGAAGCAGATCGCGGGCTGGCTCGGCGACCAGCTGGCGCCGAAGGGCGTCGGCGTGGTGATCGAGGCCGAGCACACCTGCATGACCCTGCGCGGCGTGCAGGCGACCGGCTCGTCCACGGTCACGTCCGCCCTGATGGGCACGCTCCGCGAGGACGCCCGGTCGCGTCAGGAGTTTTTCTCGCTGACCGGCGTCAACGCCTGAGCGCGGGCCCAGTCGAGCCAGGCCCGATCGAGAAAACGCTCGACGCCGCGCACCACGTGCGTGCTGCGGATGGACGGGAACACGTCGAACGCGTGCTGCGCGCCGGCGAGTTCCGCGTACGCCACCGGATTGGCTGATTTGGCGCGCAGCCGGGCGACGAACTCCTGTGCCTCGGCGACCGGCACGAGCGAATCGTGCTTGCCGTGGATCACGAAGAACGGCGGCGCGTCGTGGGCGACCCGGTCCATCGGGGACGCCGCGAGGTAGTCGTCCAGCCGGTGTTCCGGGGCGAACACCCGCCGCGCCATCAGGCTTTCCAGCCGGTACCGGCTTTCCGCCTCGCCGGTCGAGGCGGCGATGTCGTACACGCCGTAGTGCGGCACGCAGGCCTGCACGCTCGTGTCGGCCTCCTCGAAACCGGGCTGCAGCGCCGGGTCGTTCTGGCTCAGCGCGAGCAGCGCGGCCAGGTGCCCGCCCGCCGAACCGCCGGTCACCGCGACGAATCGCGGGTCGCCGCCGTACTCCGCGATGTGTTCCCGGATCCAGGCGAGCGCTTGCTTGGCCGCGACGATGTGCGCCGGCCAGCGCGACGCGGGGGAGAGCGGGTAGTTGATCGCCACGCAGACCCAGCCGCGGCGCGCGAGGTGGCGCATCAGCGGCAGGCCCTGCTGTTCCTTGTTGCCGATCGTCCACGCGCCGCCGTGGATCTGCAGCAGCACCGGCGCGTCTCGGACCGTCTCGCGGGGCCGGTAGACGTCCAGCAGGAACCGTTTGCCGCCAGGGGCGTACGCGACATTCCGGTCGCGCACGACGTCCGGTTCGTGGATCCGGAACGGCATCAGCAGCCGTCCCCACGGCGTCGAGAAGTCCGACGGGCTCGCGAGCTGGGCGGCGTAGTCCTCGCCGAGCGCTTCGACGAGCGCGGACTCGACCTCGATGCGCGCCTTCTGCGAGGTGGCGATCAGCGAGGCGAAACCGGCCGCGGACAGCGCGGCCAACGCCAGCCCGGCGCGGTCGCGGCGACCGCGCAACCCGTGGCGCGCGACGTGCTGCACGGTGTCGGCCGCGGTGAGGGCGAGCAGGTGCGGCGCGAGCTCGCCGGTGAGCCAGCCGGCGAAGAACACCGGGATCGAGGTCGGCCGCGGTTTCGGCGGCCGCAGTGCGAGCGCGGCGAGGCCGAGCTGCGCCGCCCGGCGGGTCACGAAGTCCGGTTTCACCTGCCCGATGCTACCTCCGCCGAGCGCCCCGGCCAGGGTTCTGCCTTACGCTGGTTGGCATGCAGCGACTGAGCGGGCTGGACGCGAGCTTCCTCTACCTGGAGACGCCCTCGCAGGTCCTGCACGTCTGCGGCCTGCTCACCCTGGACGGCTCGACCATGCCCGGCGGCTACACGTTCCCCGAGTTCAAGCGACGGCTCGCCGAACGCGTCGCGGTGATCCCGGCGTTCCGCCGCAAACTCCACAATCCACTCTGGAACCTGAATCACCCGGTGTGGGTGGAGGACGAGGATTTCGACCTCGACAACCACGTGCACCGGATCGGCCTGCCCGCGCCGGGCGACGACCGCGAACTCGCCGAGATGTGCGCGCACATCGCCGGGCAGCGGCTCGACCGCGCGCATCCGCTGTGGCAGTGCTACGTCATCGAGGGGCTGTCCGACGGACGGCTGGCGGTGCTGCTGAAAATGCACCACGCGAGCGTCGACGGAGTCGGCGGAGCCAGCCTGATCGGCTACCTCGCCGGGCTCGAACCCGACGCGCCGCTGCCGGAGCTGCCCGCGGACGAGCGACACAACGACGGTTTGCCCACGCGGCTGCGACTGCTGCGCGAGAGCGCCGATTCGCTGCTTCACCGGCCGTTCGAGATCGCCCGTTTGCTGCCGGAGCTGCTGGGCCTGGTGCCGAAGTGGGCGGCGAAAACCTTGCGCGGCAAGGGAATGCCGGTGCCGTTCACCGCGCCGCGGACGTCGCTGAACGGCACGATCACCGGGCATCGTTCGGTCGCTTTCGCGCAGCTGGACCTCGATGCGGTGAAGCAGGTGAAGGACGCTTTCGGCGTCACCGTGAACGACGTGGTGCTGGCCCTGGTTTCCGGCGCGCTGCGGCAATTCCTGCTCGCCCGCGGCGAATTGCCGGGTGATCCGCTGGTGGCGACGGTTCCGGTGTCCGTGCACGAGCGCACGGAACGCGAGCAGGGCAGCAACCGCGTGTCCGCCTTTTTCGCTTCGCTGCCAACGCATTTGCCCGACCCGGCGGCGCGCGTGTTCTTCCTGGCCGAGGCGAACCGGCTGGCGAAGGACCACCATTACGACATCGACGCCGACATGCTCGCCGACTGGGCCCAATTCTCCCCGGCGACGGTGTTCGGGCTGGGCGTGCGCGCGTATTCGGCGCTGCGGCTGGCCGAACGGCATCCGGTGGTGCACAACCTGATCATCTCGAACGTTCCCGGGCCGCCGATGCCGTTGTACTTGCTGGGCGCTCGGATCACCGGGTTGTATCCGCTGGGGCCGGTGTTCCATGGCGCGGGGCTCAACATCACGGTGTTGTCGAACGACGGCAAAGTGGGTGTGGGGGTGCTGGGGGCCAAGGAATTGGTGAAGGATTTGTGGCCGCTGGCGGACGCGTTGCCGGAGGCGCTGGACGAGTTGAGCAAGGCCTCGCCCGCTTAGTGTCGGCGTTTCTTGGCGGTATAAGGAATGTCGGCGAACTTCAGTGTCGCGCGGAGGCTGCGAACGGCTCGGTCCAGCCTCAACAGCGCGACTTGGGAGAGCGTGAACAACTCGTCCACATTCCACGCCCGTCCGGCGGCGGCGAGCACGACGGTGTCCGGCGCGCCGCCCAACATCCGCGTCGAGTCCAATGTGGATACTTTGTCGGCCAGCTGTGCCAGCGCGTCCGGCTCGTCGTGCAGAGCCTCCGCGGACACGAGCGCCTGGGTGTAGAGGTGACTGGCCGCCGTGGCGCGGCCCAGCCATTTGACGTGGATTAGCTCGTCGCCGGGACCCAGCAAATCGCACAGTTCGAACCGCGGATGCAAGGGAGTGCTCGCGAAATCCTTGTCCAGGCACAGGTATCCCGGCGCGAGAGCGGCGACGCGCTGGCAATACCGATGTTCGTCGTCCGGCTGGCCGCTCGGTTTCCACGTGATATCCGGCCAGATGTGCTTGCGCGCCAGCAGATCGCGCACCTGGTCCCGCATCTGCGCCACATAGGTCTCGCCGATCCGGTACCAGCGGGCCTGATGGAAGACGTACCGCGTGTGCTCGACAGTCGTTTCGAACACCAGCCAGCGAGCGGCGGGCAGCGGCGCTCCGGCGGGTTCCGCGCCGGCCTCGTCGGCGCAGGTCGTGATGCGGCCCGCGCGCAGGGCTTTCAGCCGCCGCTCAACGGGAATTCCGCCGAGGCGCGTGGTCAGGCGGTCCAGTTCCAGGCGGCCGGGGACGTGGATCGGCCCGCCGGGGCCGAGGGCGGTGACGCGGAACGAACCGGCGTTCTCCGCGTCGTTCGCGGCGCCGGACGGCCAGGCGAGGCCGAGTGCGTCGCTGCCGCCGAGTGCTTCGGCGAGTCGCCGTTCCAGTTCGGGCACGAGCGGGTGGTGCCGGTCCATCGGGCGGGTCTGGGCGATGAACCGCAGTGCGGAGTCAGCGTCCGGTTCGTCGACGACGGCACCGACGGCGTCGAGATCGGCGAGGAACGCTTCGGGATCCTTGGCCAGCGGCGCCCACAGCGAGGTGCCGACGCGGATGCGGTAGCGCTTGCCGGTAACCCGGCCGTAGGTGAGGTCGGTCAGGTCCGCCGAACCGGCGAGCCGGTGCACGAGGTCGCCGTACGGTTCGAGCCGGAACGCGGACAGTTCGCCGCCGCCGGGAATCGAGATCTGGGTGGCCCGAGCGGAAACGTCCAGCGCGGCGCTCGCGACGAGCCCGAGGTCGAACGGGTCGAGCCGGCGGATTCCGAAGCGCAGCCCGAAACCCTGCTCGACGTGTTCGTCGTTGAGCACGAGATGGCCCGCGCCCCAGGTGACCGCGTAGGTCCACGGCGGGCGCGGCACGAGCAGCACGGCGAACGGCAGCGTCGAGGGCAGGTCGAGCGGACCGCCGCCGAGTGCCTCGGCGTGCTGCAGCCATTGCGGGGCCTCGGTGCGGAACGCGCCCGCGACCAGTCGCGCGCGGGTGCCGGGCAGGTCGACCGGGCGGTCGGCGCTGATCTGTTCGGGGGACAGCGGGGTCAGCAGGTCGGCTTCCGCCGCGGAGCCGTCGAGGCGGAAGAGGGACGCCGGACGGCTGGGAGCAGGCATGACCACCACCGATGGTCGGAATTCCAGGACGTCCGATCAGCCTAGGCGGCGCAGCGGTCCGGCCGGTTAATCACGGAGCGCGAATGGCGTGCGTAATGGTGAAATTCCGCTGAATCACCCATTCACGGGACGCGGCCACGGCTGATGATAGGGTTTCCTTTCGGGATGCGCCACGGCAGGTTTTTCGAGGCCAGGCAACGTGCAGGTGATCCCGTGATGGCCGTTTACTGGACGCGGAATTGCGTTTTCGATAAATCGTCCGGACTTCGTGAAAGAACCTGTTCGCTGGGCAGGGATGGGCTGTCCGGGGCGATATCCCCGCGTTTCGGTGACGCACGGTGAGTGATTTGGCGGACGAGCCCCGCGGCGAATGGGCTGGCCGGGTCGGCCGCCGTTCGCGGGACGGTTCGCGCTGCCGCGCGTGCCCGACTACCCTGGCTGAGTCGTTTCCGGTCGGCCCGCCTGCGGGGGCAGCATGATGACAGTCCCGATGTTCGCGCACGGCGACCGTCTCACGCGTCGGGACCTGGAGACGATCTCGGATGAACGCCGCCGGTACGAGCTGGTGGACGGGACGCTTCTGGTGAGCCCGTCCCCGCGTCCGCTGCACCAGCGGGTGGTCGCGCGCCTCCTGGCCGCGCTCACCCCGGTGTGCCCTGCCGACTGCGAGGTCCTCCCCGCGCCGGTGGACGTGGTGCTCGACGAGTTCACCGTGATGATCCCGGACGTCGTGGTCGGGCGGCGCGAGACGTTCACCGAACGCGCGCTGGTCGGCGTCCCGGTGCTGGCGGTCGAGGTGGTCTCGCCGTCGAGCAGGCACATCGACCGCTTCCTGAAGCCGGCCCGGCTCGCGCTCGCGGGCTGCCCGTACTACTGGGTGATCGAGCCGAACGAGCCGACGCTGAGCTGCTTCCGCCTGTCCGGCGGCGAGTACGTGCTGGACGGGGAGGCGACGGGGGACGACGTGGTGCGGCTGGAGGCGCCGTACCGGCTGGAGCTTCGGCCGGCGGATCTGGTTTCGACGTACTAGAGGCGTGGGAGCCGAACCTCACGGTATTCGGGCGGGATCGGCTTTGGCTTACGGACATTCGCTGGCTGCGGGCTTCGCGAGGCGTACTCGCCTGCGCCGGGACCACTCGCCAGGCGCCCAGTTCCGGCACGCCCAGCCGCGGCTCGTCTTTCGGGCAGGAGCGCTGTACCGGTCAGACGTGACCTCGCAGGGTCCAGATCGTCGCGCTTCGGAAATCCGCTTTCCGGAGAGCTGTCTGCCGCTGGCTCGCGCACCCAGGCACACCCGAGGTGGTCACGAACTGACTGTCGTGAATGGTGATCGGCGGCCCGCCTGACTGTTCAGGCCGAGTCCGCGATCCTCTCCCGCCCAGCCACCGCGGCCTGCACCGAAGTGCACGCCGCCATCAGCGCCGCCACGAACTGGTCCGCCGCGAAGACACACGCGGTATGCCCGGCCGGGATCTCATACGTCGCCGCTCCCGGAATCCGCCGGGCCAGGCTCCGCTGATGCGCGGGCGCGATGAATCCGTCCCGGGAAGTCACCACGACCGCCGCGGGGAGGTCGAGGGTGTGCAGCCACGGGGTCGAATCGAAGCGGCCGATCTCGTCCAGTGCGACCGCGATCGCCCACGGGCTCGTCGAGCGGAATTCCTCCAGCGCCCACCGGTGGTCCTCCAGCCGGGCGAGGCGTTCGCGGCGGGGTTCGCCGGGGACCAGGCCGATGCGGGCTTGGTCGCGCAGCAGGTGCAGGGTGCGGCCGAACAGGTCCAGCGCCACGCGCTGCCGGAGGCCGCGGCGGAAGTTGCTCGCCGTCGAGCACAGGACCAGGCCGGTGACGCGGTCCGGGAAGCGGCGGGCGGTCAACTGGCCGACCATGCCGCCCATCGAGTAGCCCGCGACCAGGAACTCGTCGATCCCCAGCGCGTCCGCGACCGCGACCACGTCGTCCGCGCAGTCGTCGAGGCTGAACTCGTGCGAGCGGATGCCCTGGCCGTGCCAGCGCTGGTCGAACACGACGACCCGGTGGTTCTTGGACAGCCGCTCCAGCGCGGGGTACCAGGTGAGCAGGCCGGTGCACGCCACTGAGTGCAGCAGGATCACCGCGGGCGCGTGCCGAGGGCCGACGTCGACCACGACGGTCTGGCCGCGGCCGGGCAGGGACAGCGGCTTCGGGTCGGGGACGCCCGCGGTGGGCGGAATGGTCGCGAGCTTCCTGGTGGCCTGCCAGCCGACGTCGCCCAGCGCTGATTTGAGAACTTGTTCCGCACCCACGTCGGCGTGCCGCCCCTCTCCGCTTCGCGGTCGATCTGCTGTCCGGACCCCGAGTTCTGGGGGTTGCCGAGCCAGCCCATTCCGGCTAAAAATAGAACGTGTTCCACCTAGGTGGAGGGAGACCGGAGTGGACTTCACCCCCGACGATACGCAGAGCGAGATCACCTCGCTCGCCGCGCAGGTGCTCGGGAAGGCCGACGAGCCCGCGGACCAGTGGCGAGGACTGGCCGACGCGGGCCTGCTCGCGCTGCCCTTGCCCGCCGACCTCGGCGGAGACGGGCTCGGCGTCGACCGCGTCGCCCCGGTGCTCACCGAGGTGGGCCGGGCCGCGGCGGCTGTGCCCGCGTACGCCGTTCTCGCGCTCGGCATCCTGCCGATCGAGGCGCTCGGCACCCCGGCGCAACGCGCCGAGTTTCTGCCGCCCGCGGCAGCGGGGGAGAGCATTCTCACTGCTGCCTTGCACGAGCCGTCCGCACCGCTGACCTCCATCCCCGGGACCAGCGGTGCGGCGGCGGACAGTGCGTGGGCGGTGACCGGCGTCAAGACACACGTGCCGTACGCCGCTGAGGCGACCCGGATTCTCACGCCGATCGCGTTGCCGGGCGGTACCGGCGTCGCGCTGGTGGATCCGCATGCCGACGGTGTCGAAGTGCTGCCCGCGTACAACGCGACCGGGACGCCCGAATACACGGTGCGGTTCGAGGGCGCGCGGGTGAGCGAAGCGGACTTCCTGCGTGACCGCACTCCTGGGCATGCGTTGCATACGCTGCACCGCTACGCGTTGGCAGGAGCGCTCGCGCTCGGCGACGGACTGCTTGCCGGGGCGCTGGCGTTGACGGCCAAACATGTCGGCGAGCGCACGCAATTCGGCCGTCCACTTGCGACTTTCCAAGCAGTGGCCCAGCAAATCGCGGACGTCTATGTCGCTTCCCGCACCGTGCACCTGGCCGCGCTGTCGGCGGTGTGGCGGCTGGCGTCCGGATTGGACGCGGACACCGAGCTGGACGTCGCGGCGTACTGGCTGGCCGAGGAAGCGCCGTCCGCACTGGCGATCTGTCATCACCTGCACGGCGGCGTCGGCGTCGACCGCACTTATCCGCTGCACCGGTATTCCTCGGCGGTGAAGGATCTCGGCCGCGCGGTCGGGGGAGCGGCACACCGGCTCGGCAGGCTGGGCGAACGAGTGGCGGGATGAGCATGCACATCGAACTGACGGCCGCGCAACAAGAACTGCGGGCGCGGCTGCGCGAGTACTTCGCCGGCCTGCTGACCGCCGACGAGCGCCGGGCGTTGCTGCGGGAGCGGCACGGGAAGGTGTACCGCGACGTCGTGCGCCGGATGGGCCGCGACGGAAAGCTCGGCGTCGGCTGGCCCAAGGAGTACGGCGGCGGCGGTTTCGGCGAGATCGAGCAGCACATCTTCGTGGACGAAGCCGCTCGCGCGGATGTCCAGCTGCCGTCGGTGACGCTGCAGACGGTCGGTCCGACGCTGCAGGCATTCGGCACCGAGGAACAAAAAGCCATGTTCCTGCCGAAGATCCTGGCCGGAGAAGTGCACTTCGCCATCGGCTACACCGAGCCGGAAGCCGGGACGGACCTCGCCTCGCTGCGCACCCGCGCGGTGCGCGACGGCGACGATTACGTGATCAACGGCCAGAAAACCTTCACCACCGGCGGCCACGACGCGGACTACGTGTGGCTCGCCGTGCGCACCGACCCGGACGCGCCGAAGCACAAGGGCATCTCGATCCTCATCGTCGACACCCGCGACCCCGGCTATTCGTGGACGCCGATCATCACCTGCGACGGCGCGCACCACGTCAACGCGACGTTCTACGAGAACGTCCGAGTGCCGGCGAACATGCTGGTGGGAGAGGAAAACCGCGGCTGGCGGCTGATCACGACGCAGCTCAACCACGAGCGCGTGATGCTCGGGCCGGCCGGGCGCGTCGGCGGCCTGCACGACCGCGTGTGGGCGTGGGCGGCGGCGCGCCGGACCCCGGACGGCGCGGCGCTGCTCGACCTCCCGGACGTGCGCGCGGTGCTGGCCGAGACGTTCGCGGTCGCGCGGGTCAACGAACTGCTGAACTGGCAGGTCGCGGCGGCAGCGGCGCACGGGTCGGTCGAGATCGCCGACGCCTCGGCGACGAAAGTGTTCGCCTCCGAGCGAATCCAGCGGATCGGGAGGCTGCTGGAGGAGCTGGTCGGACGGCACGGCGACCTCGCCGACCCGGACACCGCGGAACTCGCCGAATGGCTCGACGTGCTGGCGAAACGGAACCTGGTGCTGACGTTCGGCGGAGGCGTCAGCGAGATCCAGCGCGAATTGATCGCCTCCGCCGGACTGAAACTGCCGAGGGTGCCGCGATGACGATCGAGGAAGCCGCCGCGAAAATCGCCGCACAGGGCGAAAGCGCGCCGAGGTACGCGCGCGATCCGGTGAACCAGGCGATGGTGAACAACTGGGTCGAGGCGATCGGCGACGCCAACCCGGTGTACACCGACGCGGACTTCGCCGAAACGAGTGTCCACAAGGGACTGGTCGCGCCGCCGGCGATGGCGCAGGTGTGGACGATGCCGGGGCTGCACGGCGTGCGCGGGAGCGACGATCCGCTCGCCGCGATCATGAACGTGCTCGGCGAGGCCGGGTTCACCTCCATCGTGGCCACCAACTCCGAGCAGACCTATCACCGGTACCTGCGGCCCGGCGAGCACGTTTCGACCACGAACACGCTGGAGGACGTCACCGGCCCGAAGCGCACCGGGCTCGGCGAGGGCTGGTTCGTGACCACCCGCACGAATTGGTACGTGGACGGGGAACTGGTGGCGGACATGGTGTTCCGCGTGCTGATGTTCCGTCCGCGCGAACCGGAACCGCCGCCGTCGCCGGTGCTGCGGCCGGTGGTCAGCCACGACACGAAATTCTTCTGGGACGGTCTGCGTGAAGGCGAACTGCGCATCCAGCGCTGGGGCGACGTGCTGCGGCATCCGCCCGGTCCGATGCCGCCGGACGGATCGCTCGACACGGTGCCGGACTACGTCGTCGCCAGCGGGCGCGGGACGGTTTACAGCTTCGTCGTGCACCACCACCCGGCGGTGCCGGGCAAACGGCTGCCGTTCGTGGTCGCGCTGGTCGAGCTGGAGGAAGGCGTGCGGGTGATGGCCGAACTGCTCGACGCCGAACCGGACGAGGTTCGCATCGGACTTCCGGTGACCGCAGCTTTCGTGCGCGTCGACGACGACCTGACCCTGCCCGCGTGGAAGGTGGCGCGATGACTGCCGCAGTCGGGACCGAACTGCCGCCGATGGTGCTCGAGGCGACGCCGACGTTCGTGATCAGCACCGCGCTGGCGACGCGGGATTTCCAGGACGTGCACCATGATCGCGACGCCGCGGTCAAACGCGGGTCGAAGGACATCTTCGTCAACATCCTTACTGACACCGGGCTCGTGCAGCGGTATGTGAGTGACTGGGCCGGTCCGCAGGCGCTCATTCGCTCGATCAAAATCCGGCTCGGCGTGCCGTGCTACGCCGGGGACACGCTCACTTTCTCCGGCCGGGTCACCGCCCGCGACGGCAACGAGGTCGAGCTCGAAGTGTCCGCTGTGGACAGTCTAGGTGCGCACGTGACCGGCACGGTTTCGCTGACGCTGCCGGAGGAGGGCGCATGACGTTCACCGGAACCACCGCCATCGCCGGGATCGGCGCGACGGAGTTCTCCAAGGATTCCGGACGCAGCGAGCTGCGGCTGGCGGCCGAGTGCGTGAGCCACGCGCTGGCCGATGCCGGGCTGAAACCGTCCGATGTGGACGGCATGGTGTCGTTCACCATGGACGGCAACGCGGAAATCGCGCTCGCCCGCGAACTGGGCGTCCCGGAACTGACCTTCTTCAGCCGCGTGCATTACGGCGGCGGCGCGGCGGCGGCGACTGTGCAGCAGGCGGCCATGGCCGTCTCGAGCGGGATCGCCGACGTCGTGGTGGCGTACCGGGCGTTCAACGAGCGTTCCGGTATGCGCTTCGGGCGCGTTTCCGCGGCGGCGGCGCAGCAGGTGAATACGTCCGGAGTGGACAACGCGTTCCACTACCCGATGGGCATCGCGACCCCGGCCGCGACGGTGGCCATGGTCGCGCAGCGGTATCTGCACGAATACGGGGCTACCAGCGAGGATTTCGGCAAGATCGCGGTCGTCGACCGGGCGCACGCGGCGACCAATCCGAACGCCTGGTTCCACGGCAGGCCGATCACGCTGGAGGAGCACCAGGCTTCGCGCTGGGTCGCGGAACCGTTGCACCTGCTCGATTGCTGCCAGGAAAGCGACGGCGGCGTCGCGCTGGTGATCACCAGCCTCGAACGCGCGCGCGACCTCCGGCAGTCCCCGGTGGCGGTCTCGGCGGCGGCGCAGGGGAGCGGGCCGGACCAGTACGTGATGACCAGTTACTACCGTGACGAGCTCGCCGCGCTGCCGGAAATGGGCGTGGTCGGACGGCAGCTGTGGGGCCAGTCCGGGATCGGTCCGTCCGATGTGGACGTCGCGGTGCTGTACGACCACTTCACCCCGTACGTGCTGATGCAGCTGGAGGAACTGGGGTTCTGCGGTCGCGGCGAGGCGAAGGACTTCATCGCGGGCGACACGCTGGGCATCGGCGGGAAACTGCCGCTCAACCCGCACGGCGGCCAGCTCGGCGAGGCGTACATCCACGGCATGAACGGCATCGCCGAGGCGGTCCGGCAGCTGCGCGGCACCGCGGCGAACCAGGTCGCCAACGCCGGTACCGCGGTGGTCACGGCCGGAACGGGCGTCCCGACGAGCGGGCTGGTATTGACTCAGGCTCGCTGAGTGGCCTTGGGCACGTACCGCATCGCCACGGCTCCGGAGGAGAACTCCAGCCGGTCCACGAGTTTCAGGTCGAAGTGCTCCGGCAACCCGGCGAACAAGGTCGGCCCGTGTCCCGCGATCCGGGGGTGCACCACGAACTCGTACTCGTCGATCAGCCCCATCGCGGCCAGCGCGAGCGGCAGCCGCAAGCCGCCGGTGTACAACCCCTCGCCGGGCTGGTCTTTGAGCCGCAGCACCGCTTCCCGCAGATCGCCGCGCACGAGTTCGGCGTTCCAGTCCACGTGCTCGAGCTTGCTGGACACGACGTACTTCTTGGCCGCGTCGATGGTCCGGCCGAACGGTGCCATCCAGTCCGGCCGTTCGCCGGACTGCGCGGACGGCCGCCACGCCGCTTCCATCATTTCGTAGATCACGCGGCCGAACAGGAGCGCGTCGGCGCGGGCGATGATTTCGGCCGAGTGCCGGTGCATCTCCTCGTCCGGGGCGATGCCGGCGAGGTGGTCGCAGCAGCCGTCCAGCGTGACGTTGACGGAGTATCTCAGCGGGCGCATCGGCCGAGGATAGCGGCCTGAGCTGGGCTTGTCGGCCCGCGCATAGCCCTTGTGGGTCAACGCGGATCACCTCATTGCTGGCTGGTGCCTCCCGCCTCGCGCGTGCCACGGTGGTAAGGACCGGGTGACGCAGCGTGTCCGGAGGAGTGAGGTGCCGAGGTGACCGTCCCGCTGGCCTGGCTGTTCACCGCGCTGTTCGCGTTGCTGGCGCTGCCGTGCGTGCTGCGGCTGGTGAAGCTCGACTACGTCAGCCTCGGTCATCGGGTGCGCGACGGAGACCTCGCCGAACTGCTGCTGGTCGTCGCGATGGTCGCGATGCTGTCGCCGGTCGGCGGTCCGATCCCGGCGGCGGGCTGGCAGGCGGTGCTGGTGCTGACCGCGGGCTGGTTCGCCTACTCCGCGTGGCGAGGTCGCGCCGAGGGACACGGCTGCGCGCACCACGCGCTTTCCGCGGCGGCGATGTTGTACATGGTCACCGCGATGCCGCACGGCGGCATGGTGCACGGGCCCTGGCTCACGATGTCCACAATGGACACCAGGCTGGCATGGCCGGTGGTCGCGTTGGGCGGGGCGGCCTGCTTCGCGGTAGACGCGGTCCGCTCGGGCGTGGTGGCGATGCGCTCGCGTGGCACGACGGTGCCGGGGCAGGCGTCGCGAACTTTGTGTCGCGCCGCGATGGGTGCGGGCATGGGGGTCATGCTGCTCGCGGCGGTGTGAATCGACCCGGATGGATCAGGCCAGCCGCTGGACTTCGCCGCCTGATGGGAGTTCGGCGAGTTTCGGCAGTGCGCCCGTGGCGAGAGCGTGGCCGGTGCGTCATGCCGTGCCGCGATGGATGCGGGCGTCATCCTGCTCGCCGCGACGTGAATCAACCCAGCCGCTGGACTTCGCCGTCCGGCGGCAGTTCCGCCAGCTTCGGCAGCGTGTCCGCGGGATGCGCGGCGACCCACTCGCGAGCCGCGGCCACGTCGCGGCCCAGTGCATCGATCAGTTCCCGCGCGGAACCGAAACCCTGCTGGTCCCGCAGGTGCTTGCCGAGCCAGACGGTGAGGTGCTCGCCGTACAGGTCGCCCTCGAAATCGAGCAGGAAGGCTTCGACCAGCCGGTAGCCGTCGGCTCCGTAGTAGGTCGGGCGGCGGCCCACCGACACCGCGGCGGCCACGCGCGTGCCGTCCGCGCGCTCCGCCCAGCCGGCCCACACCCCGTCGCCGAGTTCGCCGCGCTGGTCGCGCAGCGCGATGTTCGCGGTGGGGAAGCCCAGCTCACGGCCGCGCTTGTCGCCCGGCTCGACTGGCCCGCGCACCACGAAGAAGGTGCCGTCTCGCTCGTCCGCCATGGGACAACCGTATAACGGTCCCGATGCTCAGCGGGGCGTCAGCACTGTGTCGGCCAGCACAGGCGCGTCGTCGCGTTCCGGCGCGGTGGTCGTGACCAGCAGACGCCCGTTTTCGCGCCACACGCGCACGCGCAGGTTTTCGCCGGGGAACACGACGCCGGCGAACTTCGTCCCGAATGCCGAGACACGCGCGGGATCGCCGTCGAGGAACGCGTCGACCACGGCCTTGCCGACCATGCCGAACGTGCACAGCCCGTGCAGGACCGGCCGGTCGAATCCGGCGGCCTCGGCGAACGCCGGATCGGCGTGCAGCGGGTTGCGGTCGCCGCACAGCCGGTACAAAAGCGCCTGCTGGGGAAGGGTGGGCACGTCGAGCACCGCGTCCGGTTCGCGGCTGGGCAGCTCGATCTTGTCCGACGTTCCGCGTTCGCCGCCGAAGCCGCCCTCGCCGCGGGCGAAGATGCTGGTCCGGGCTGTCCACAAGGGAGTGCCGGACTCGTCGGCGACCTCGGTCTCCTGCACCAGCACCGCGGCCTTGCCCTTGTCGAGGACGTCGGCGATCCGGGTGCGCGCGACGGCCTTGCCCTCGGCCCGGACTGGCTGGTGCAGCTCGATTTCCTGCTTGCCGATGAGCACTTTCGCCAGGTCGACGTCGACGCCGGGGAACTTCAGCGTCGGCGGCTCGAAGGTGCGCAGATTAGCCGCGACGGTGGCGAAGGTCGGCAGCACGCGCAGGTCGCGCTCGTAGGTATAGCGCAGTTCGCGCTCGTCCATCGGATCCGCGCCCGCGCCGATGGCCAGGTGGTACAGCAGCACGTCGGACGGCGTCCAAGCGAAGCTGATCTCGCCGAGATCGGCGCCGATCGCGACCGCGGGATCGATGGGCACGGACTCTCCACTCACTCGTAGCTGACGGACACCTCGTCGGTCAACGGTACCGATTGGCAGGCCAGCACGATCCCGTCGGCGATGTCGTCGGCGTCCAGCACCTCGTTGTTGAGCATCTTCACCTCGCCGGAGGTGATGCGGCACGCGCACGCGCTGCACTGGCCCTCGCGGCAGGAATACGGCGCGTCGAGGCCCTCGGCGAGCAGGTGGTCGAGCAGCTTCCGCTGCCGCGGCCAGGACAGCTGCCGGGTCTCGCCGTCGAGGTCGACGGTGAGCGCGGTGGTCTCGCCGCCGGCGTCCTCTGTGTCGGCTACGGGGTCCGGTTCGTCGGCGAAGGGATTCCCGGTGAGGGAGTGGAACTTCTCCACGTGCACGCGTTCCCGCGGCGCGCCGAGTTCGCGCAACGCGTCCTGCGCGGCGGCCATGAACGGAGCCGGGCCGCAGAGGAACGCCTCGTACTCCGCGAAAGGCTTGGCCAGCGTTCGCAACGCGGTGACGGTCGGCAGGCCCTGCAAGCTTTCCAGCCAGTGCACCACGGTGAGCCGGTCGCCGAACCGCTCGGCCAGTTCGCGCAATTCCCCGGCGAAGATCACCGACTTCTCGTCGCGGTTGGCGTAGACCAGCACCACCTGTCCGCCGCCCTTTTCCAGTGCGGACTTGAGGATCGACAGCACCGGCGTGATCCCGCTGCCCGCGGCGAACAACAGGAAGTCCGAGTCCAAAGAGGACGGACAGAACACGCCGGACGGCCGCAGCACGTCGATCGTCGCGCCCACCCTGAGCTCGTCGCAGACCCAATTCGAGCCGTACCCGTCGACGGTCCGCTTCACCGTGACCTGCACCCGGCCCTCGTGCGGCGCGCTGGAGAGCGAGTAGCACCGCGCGACAGAACCCGTTTGGTCGCTGGGAATCCGCAACGTGAGGAACTGGCCGGGGGAGTAGGCGAACCGCTCGGCGTGTTCTTTCGGAACGGTGAACACAATGGACCGGGCGTCCGCGGTTTCCTCGATCACCTCGGCGACGGTGAGCGTGACGACGTCAGTCATTGCGCACCTGCCCGAAATTGCCGTCGCGCACCGCGCTGTCGATGCTGTCCGCGAGTTTCTCGCAGGTGTCCAGCAGCGCGGTGTTGCCGCCGGAAGCGGCGTGCGCGGCGAACACCGGACAGCTGGTCGCGGCGTCGGTGGTCCACTGGATGCTGGTGTGCTTCAGGCTGTTTTTCTTGACCAGCACACAGGTTCCGCAGCTGCGGCATTCGTGCGGCCGCAGCCCGGAGGTGAGGAATTCGGTGGCTTCGGCGGTCACACCCCAGCCTCCTCCGACTGGGCCGCCGCCTCGGCCTCCGCCCGCTGGCGTGCCAGGTTTTCCTGAACCTCGGCCGCCCACACCTCGTTCGCCTTCGTGGTGTCCACTTCGAACTCGAACCGGCGCGTCATGTCTTCGGTGACGTCCGCGGCGTCCACATAGAACTGGTCGTACCAGCGGCGCAGCTGGTAGACCGGGCCGTCCTCCTCGCACAGCAGCGGATTGTCGATCTTGGTCTTGTTCTTCCAGATCTCCACGTCCTGCAGGAATCCGACGCCGATGCCCTTCGCGAGCTTCTGGGCGATCTTGTCCGCGTGCTCGTCGGAAATGCCGGGCATCTTCTTGACCATGATGCCCCACTGCAGCACGAACGACGTCGGCGAAACCGGGTAGTGGCAGTTGATCAGCACGTTCTCGATTTCGAAGCCCTGGAAGGAGTTCACCAGCCAGTTGATCATGTAGGAGGGCCCGAAATACGACGCCTCCGAGCGGAGCAGGTTTTCCTCGCCGCCGTAATTGGACGCCATGCCCATGTCCGGGCGGCCCTTGGTGTTGAGGTACTGGGTCGCGATGTGGCCCTCGAACACGTTCTTGAAATACGTGGGGAAGGCGTAGTGGATGTAGAAGAAGTGCGCCATGTCCACCACGTTGTCGATGATCTCGCGGCAGTTGGCGTTCTCGATGAGGATCGAGTCCCAGGTCCAGTTGCTCCACTCGTCGCTGAACGCGCCCTCGACGCGCGGGATCACGATGTTCTCCGGCGGCGGGTTGCCCTCCGGGTCGTGCCAGACGAACAGCTGCTTGTTCTCCTCCAGCACCTGCCACGACCGGGTGCGCGCCCGCAGCGGGACCCGTTTGGCGTAGGGGATCGACTTGCACTTGCCGTTGCCGCCCCACCGCCAGTCGTGGAACGGGCAGGCGACCTCGTCGCCCTTCACCGAACCCTGGGTGAGATCGCCGCCCATGTGCCGGCAGTACCCGTCGAGCACGTTCAGCTTCCCGGCGGTGTCGGCGAACACGACGAGCTTCGTGCCGAACGCCTGCACCGCGTGCGGTTCGCCGTCGCGGAAGCTGTCGGCGAGCCCGAGGCAGTGCCAGCCGCGGGCGTACCGCGCCGGGGGCGCCCCGGCGTCGATCGTGCGGATCTCGGATCCATCGGTCTTCGGCGTCACTGCCTGCCTCCCGTGCCGGTCTGATCTTCGTTCGCCAGCGCCTGTGCCGCAAGGTAGCCGAACACCATCGCCGGGCCGATGGTCGCGCCCGGTCCGGCGTAGGTCCGGCCCATCACCGGCGCGCCGGTGTTGCCCGCCGCGTAGAGGCCGGGCACGACCGTGCCGTCCTCTCGCAGCACGCGAGCGTTTTCGTCGATCCGCAGCCCGCCCTTGGTGCCCAGGTCGCCGGGCACCACGCGGACCGCGTAGTAGGGGGCCTTGGCCAGTTCGCCGAGGCTCGGGTTGGGGCGGTTGCGCGGGTCGCCGTAGTAGTGGTCGTAAGCGCTGAGCCCGCGCTGGAAATCGTCATCGACGCCCTTGCGCGCGAAGCCGTTGAACCGCGTGACGGTCTGCTCCAGCGCTTCGGCGGGCACGTCGATCTTCTCGGCGAGCCCGGCCAGCGTCGCGGACTTCGCCACGATCCCGGCCTTGTACCAGCGCCCGGGCAGCGGCTGCCGCGGGCCGAGGCCGGTGAACAGGTAGCGGTCGCGGTAGCGCTGGTCGAACACCAGCCACGCGGGGACGTGCTTGCCCGGGCCGTCGCCGTCGCCGTACATCGCGTGCACGGCCTCGACGTACGGCGCGGATTCGTTGACGAACCGCGTACCGGCGGCGTCGACCATCAGGCAGCCGGGCCGCGAACGCTCGGCGAGCGCGAACCACGGGCCGCCGGTGAGCGGGAACGACGGGCCCCACCAGGCGTCGTCCATCAGGTCGGTCGCCGCGCCGAGCTTGAGCCCGGCGTTGATGCCGTCGCCGGTGTTCGCCTCCGCGCCGACGGTCCATTCGGTGCCGATCGGCGCGCGCTGGTATTTGGTGCGCATCTCTTCGTTGTGCTCGAAGCCGCCGCAGGCCAGCACCACGCCGCGCCGCGCACGGAACAGCGTTTCGACACCGTCGCGCCGGGCCACGATGCCGGTGACGACGTCGTTTTCCACCTGCAGATCGACCAGCGGCGTGTCCAGCAGCACCTCGACGCCCGCGTCCCGCAGGCCCTTCCGCAGCCCGGCCGCAAGCGCTTGCCCCATGGACAGCGGCTGCTGTCCGCGGACCCGGCCGACCAGCCATTTCATCCCGAGCGACAGCATCCGGGCGAACCCGCGCGGATGCCGGGCGATCAGGCTCAGCCAGCGGTAGTCCGACTGGGTGATCGGCACGCCGAGCGGCGGCGCGCTGTAGGGCGGTTCGAGCCGCGCGAGGTCGGCGCCGAGGAGTTTGCCGTCGAGCGGCTTGGGCTCCACGGACCGGCCGCCGGGACGTCCGCCGGGCGCCTCGGGGTGGTAGTCGCTGTATCCCGGCACCCATTGGAACTCCAGCGGCGTGTTCCGCGTGACGAACTCCAGCACCTCGGGACCGTGGTCGAGGAAGGTCGTGCGCAGCCGCTCCGGCACGACGTCGCCGACGATCGACTCCAGGTACTGCCTCGCGCGTTCGGGGGATTCTTCGATGCCCGCGGCCCGCAGCGCGTGGTTGCCGGGCAGCCAGACGCCCCCGCCGGAGCGGGCGGTCGAACCGCCGAAGCGGGCTGCCTTTTCCAGCACCACCACGGAAAGGCCGCGATGGGCGGCGGCGAGCGCGGCGGTCATCCCGGCGGCGCCGCTGCCGGCCACCACCACGTCGTACTCGTCCGACATGCCACCTCACATGCAACGTGTTATCGGCTATAGCTGGCCTGCTCGGGGCCACTTCCGTCACCATAGACGAGAACGTGTTCCAGTTCTAGGGTGGCGGACTATGGACGAGCTCGGGGCGGACGTCGTGATCATCGGAGCCGGAGCGGCCGGCGTGTGCGCGGCCATCGAAGCGGCCGACGCGGGCGCTGAGGTGCTGCTGGTCGACCGGTTCTCCGGCGGCGGGGCCAGTCGCGTCAGCGGCGGCGTGGTCTACGCCGGGGGAGGGACGCCGCAGCAGCGCGCCGCGGGCGTCGACGACAGCGTGGACGCGATGTACGCGTACCTGCGGATGGAAACCGGCGACGTCGTGTCGGAACGGACGTTGCGGCGGTTCTGCGAGGAAAGCGTCGACATGGTGGCGTGGCTGGAGCGGCAAGGCGTGCCGTTCGAGGGCAGCATGTGCGGCTACAAGACGTCGTATCCCAGCAACAAGCACTATCTGTATTACTCCGGCAGCGAACTGTCCGGCGGCTTCCGTGACGTGGCGAAACCCGCGCCGCGCGGGCACCGGGTCAAGGGGCCGGGCACGTCCGGGAAGCTGCTGATGAAGCAGTTGCTGGCGGCGGCCCGGGAGCGCGGGGTGCGGGTGCTGCCGCAGACGCAGGCGGTGAACCTGATCACCGACGACTCGGGCACGGTCACCGGGGTGCTCACGCACAGCTTGCGCGACGCGCCTTCGTGGGTGCGGGCGCGGCACGCGCGGCTCGCGGATTGGGCGGCGAAGCCGGGTATTTACGTGCCTGCGCTGCGTCGGTCGCTGCATCGGCGGGTCGAAAGAATTGAGCGCAAGCACGCGCGTGAGCTGCGGATCAGTGCGCGCCGGGGCGTTGTGCTGGCGGCGGGCGGGTTCATCGTGAACCGGGCGATGGTGCGGGAGCACGCGCCCGCGTATCGCGGCGGGCTGGATCTCGGGACCTCCGCCGATGACGGTTCCGGCATTCAGATGGGCGTCGAGGTCGGCGGGCGCACGGCGGAGCTGGATCGGGTGTCGGCGTGGCGGTTTCTCACGCCGCCGTCGGCGTTTCTCGGCGGTCTGCTGGTGGACGCGGACGGGCGCCGGATCATCGACGAATCCCGTTACGGCGCGGCGATCGGCGAACGCATGATCTCCGAGCACGGCGGACGCGGCTGGCTGCTGGTCGACGAGCCGATCGTCGCCGAAGCCCGGCGGGACGGCCGAAAACAAGGCCAATGGTTCGCGACGCTGCAGCTGCGGTATCTGCTCGGCAAGGGCCGGGTGACCGGCGGGACGATCGAAGAAGTGGCTGCGCGAGCCGGAATCGACCCGGACGGGCTGGCGGCGACCTACGCCGAGTATCAGCGGGGCCCGGACCCGGCGGGCAAACCGGTGGACTTCGCGCGGCCGCTGGACACACCGCCGTACTCGCTGATCGACGTGTCGGTGAAACCGAACCTCGGCTACCCGTGCCCGATGCTGACACTGGGCGGTCTGGTCGTCGACGAGGACACCGGCGCGGTGGCCGGCGTGCGCGGTCTGTACGCCGCCGGACGCACCGCAGTGGGAATCTGTTCCAGGTCGTATGTGAGCGGCCTTTCGCTGGCTGACTGCGTGTTTTCCGGTCGCCGGGCAGGGTTGAACGGCGCGCTCGGGGTAGACCGCGTCGACAAAAACGAGAACGTGTTCTAGTCTTGGGCGTGTCGAGCGAGAGAGGACGGCCGATGAGCGAGCTGGCTGCCGTGACCGCGGGGGTGCGCGACCTGCTTCCCGTGCTGCGGGAACGCGCACAGGAGACCGAGGATGCCCGCCGGATCCCCGCCGAATCAGTGAAAGCGCTGCAGGAGACCGGATTTTTCCGCCTGCTGCAACCGAAACCGTACGGCGGCCTGGAAGCCGACCCGGTCACCTTCTACACCGCGGTCAAGCTCATCGCGAGCGCCTGCGGGTCCACCGGCTGGGTCGCGTCGATTCTCGGCGTGCACCCGTGGCACGTCGCGTTGTTCGACGCGCGAGCCCAGGCGGACGTGTGGGGCGAGGACCACGACGTGCGGATTTCCTCGTCGTACGCGCCGATGGGCAAGGCGACCGTCGTCGAGGGCGGCTACCGGCTGTCCGGGCGATGGAGCTTCTCGTCCGGAAGCGACCACTGCACGTGGGTGCTGCTGGGCGGGCCTGCGTTCGCCGACGGCAAGCCGGTGGACTTCTGCACGTATCTCGTGCCGATCTCGGACTACTCCATTGTGGACGTCTGGGACACGGTCGGGCTGCGCGGCACCGGGTCCAACGACATCGTCGTCGAGGACGTTTTCGTGCCGAAGCACCGTGCGCTGAGCTTCATGGCGACGTCGAAGTGCAAGACCCCGGGCCAGGAAGTCAATCCGGGTCCGCTGTACCGGTTGCCCTACGGCTCCGTGCACCCGAGCACCATCACCGCGCCGATCATCGGGATGGCGCAGGGCGCGTACGACGCGCACGTGGAGCACCAGGGCAAGCGGGTGCGCGCGGCGTACGCGGGCGAACAGTCCAAAGAGGACCCGTTCTCCAAGGTGCGGATCGCCGAGGCGAGCAGCGAGATCGACGCGGCCTGGCTGCAGCTGACGCACAACATCGACGAGCTGTACCAGCTGGCCCGCAAGGGCGAGAAGCTGCCGTTCAGCACGCGGTTGCGGGTGCGCCGGGACCAGGTGCGCGGCACCGAGCGGGCGATCTCCGCGATCGACCGGCTCTTCGAGAACTCCGGCGGCCGCGCGTTGCAGCGGGGCACGCCGATCCAGCGCTTCTGGCGCGACGCGCACGCGGGCCGGGTGCACGCGGCGAACGACGCGGAACGCGCGTACGTCATGTTCGGCACCGGCGAGTTCGGTTTGCCCGTCGAGAATGCGATGGTCTGATGGCTCCCGAAGGTTCCTATGTAGACACTGCGGGCGGACTTCGCCTGCATTACCACGAGTCTGGCGCGGAGAACGCCGAGACGGTGCTGTTGCTGCACGGCGGCGGCCCCGGCGCCTCGGCGTGGAGCAACTTCGGCCGGAACCTGCCGGTGTTCGGGAAGTCCTATCGGACGCTGGCCATCGACCAGCCGGGCTTCGGCCGGTCCGGCAAGCCGACCGAGCACCCGCAGTACTTCCGGCACAGCTCGGACGCGGTCGTCGGCTTGATGGACCGGCTGGGCATCGAGCGGGCGCACATCGTCGGCAACTCGCTCGGCGCGGGCGCGGCGGTCCGGCTCGCGCTGAACCATCCCGGCCGTGCCGGGCGGCTGGTGCTGATGGGCGCGGGCGGGTTGAGCGTCAACCTGTTCGCCCCGGATCCGACCGAAGGCGTGCGGCTGCTGTCCCGGTTCGCCGGGGATCCGACGCGGGAGCGGATGGAAGCGTTCCTCCGGATCATGGTGCACGACCAGGCTTTGGTCACCGACGAGCTGATCGACGAACGCTTCGAGATCGCGCGTTCGCCGGAGTCGCTCGCGGCGATGCGGGCGATGGGCAAGTCGTTCAGCCTGCCGGATTCCTTCGAGGAAGGCATGTTGTGGCGCGAGGCGTACCGCCTGCGGCAACGGGTCTTGCTCGTGTGGGGCCGGGAGGACCGGGTCAACCCGCTCGACGGCGCGTTGCTGGCGTTGAAGACGATTCCGCGTGCGCAACTGCACGTGTTCGGCGGCTGCGGGCACTGGGCGCAGCTGGAGAAGTTCGACGAGTTCAACCGACTCGCCCTCGACTTCCTCGGGAGTTCGTGATGGCTATCCGTTCGCTGGGATATCTGCGCATCGAAGCCACGGACATGGACGCCTGGCGCGTCTACGGGCTGAAGGTGCTCGGCATGGTGGAAGGTTCGGGCACCGACCCGAACGCGCTGTACCTGCGCATGGACGATTTCCCGGCGCGCTTGGTGATCGTGCCGGGGGAGAAGGACCGTTTGGCGGTAGCGGGATGGGAAGCGGCCAACGCCGCGGAGCTGGACGAGGTCCGCACCCGGCTCGACGCGGCTTCGGTGCCGTACAAGGAAGGCACGCCGGAGGAATTGGCGGACCGCCGCGTCGCGGAAATGATCAGCTTCACCGATCCGTCCGGCAATACCCTGGAGGTGTTCCACGGGGTCGCGCTGCAGCACCGACGGGTGGTGAGCCCGTACGGCCACCGTTTCGTCACCGGCGAGCAGGGCTTGGGCCACGTGGTTTTGTCGACCCACGACGACGAGGCGGCGCTGAGGTTCTACCGGGACGTGCTGGGCTTCCGGCTCCGCGACTCGATGCGCCTCCCGCCGCAGATGGTGGGCCGTCCGGCCGACGGAGACCCGGCGTGGCTGCGGTTCTTCGGCTGCAACCCGCGCCACCACAGCCTGGCGTTCCTGCCGATGCCGACGCCGAGCGGGATCGTGCACCTGATGGTGGAGGTCGAGGAGACCGACGACGTCGGGTTGTGCCTGGACCGCGCGAAGCGCAAGAACGTCCCGATGTCCGCGACGCTGGGCCGGCACGTGAACGACCTGATGCTGTCGTTCTACATGAAGACTCCCGGCGGCTTCGACGTCGAGTTCGGCTGCGAGGGCCGTCAGGTCGAGGACGAGGACTGGATCGCCCGCGAGAGCACCGCGGTTTCGTTGTGGGGCCACGATTTCTCGGTGGGCGCGCAATGACAGCCGCCGTTCCGGAGGCAGTGCCGGACCGGTTCCGCGAGGTGCTCGGCCACTTCTGCACCGGGGTGACCGTGGTGACCGGCTATGTCGAGGGCTCCGCCACCGCCTTGGCCGATTACGCCGGGAACTCGGGCGGTTCCGCCGCGCCGACCGGACCGGTGGGTTTCGCCTGCCAGTCCTTCGCGGCGTTGTCGCTGGACCCGCCGCTGGTGCTGTTCTGCGTCGCCCGGACGTCGCGCACCTGGCCCGCGCTGGCCGCGGCGGGCACGTTCGCGGTGAACGTGCTCGCCGAAGACCAGCAGGCGGTCTGCGCCGAGTTCGGCCGCCGCGGCGGCGACAAGTTCTCCGGAGTGTCCTGGCGGCCCGCCCCGTCCGGCGCGCCACTGCTGGACGGGGCCCTGACCTGGGTCGACTGCGAGGTGCAAGCCGTCCACCCGGCCGGGGACCACTACGTGGTGGTCGGCCGCGTGACCGCGCTGGGCGAGACGTCCGACGCCCGCCCGCTGCTGTTCCACCGCGGCCGCTACACCGTCACCGAACCGGTGCCGGACGCGCTCACCGCGCTGATGCCCTGGCCCCGCCCGGACGACTGGCTCTGACTTTCGGGCGGGTGTTCGCGCTACTTCCAGCGGAAGTGCACGAACACCCGCCCGAAGTTGTCTTTGTCCTTCTCGACGCGGTGGTAGAGCGCCTTCACGTCCTTGCGCTCCAGGAACCGCAGCACGTGCTTCTTCAGCTGCCCGGACCCCTTGCCCGGAATGATCTCCACGAGCGGCGCCTTCTTCGCGACCGCCTCGTCGATGACCGCGCGCAGCGCCCGGTCGATCTCCCCGCCGCGGTTGTAGATGTCGTGGAGGTCGAGCTTGAGCTTCATGGGTCCTTCCTACCCCACGCCCTCATAGTCGATATCAACTACTCTTGTGCGTATAGTCGATCCTGACTAAGGAGCAGTGGTGAAGCGACGCGTGGTGGGTAATCCGCTCGGGCTGGCCGTGCTGGCGGGCTTGCTCGAGGAGCCGATGCATCCGTACGAGATGGCGCGGCGGCTGGTGGAGTACGGCAAGGAGCGGGATTTCAAGTACACCCGCAGCTCGCTGTACATGGTGGTCGGGCAACTGGAGAAGGCCGGGTTCATCGCGGCGCGGGAAACGCTGCGCGATTCGGCGCGTCCGGAGCGGACGGTCTACGCCATCACGCCCACCGGCCGGCTCGAGCTGTTCGACTGGATGCGCGAACTCGTCGCCGAACCGGCCACCGAGTACCCGTTGTTCGGGGCGGCGCTGTCGCTGTTCGTGGTGCTGCCGGTCGACGAGGTGCACCAGTTGCTCCAGCAGCGGCTGGCCGCGCTCACCGCGATCGCCGACGACATCCGCGCGACGATCGACGCCGGACGGGAGCAGGGGCTCGACTGGTGGTTCCTGGTCGAGGAGGACTACCGGCTGACGAAAGCCGAGGCGGAGCGCGGCTTCGTCGAGCGGCTCGCCGAGTCGGTCGCCGGGGAGGACTACCGGCAGGCGCGGGAAACCTATTTCAAGGGGAGAACATGAACGTACTAGTGATCGGTGGCGGCATCGCCGGTGCGACCACCGCGATGGCGTTGCGGCGCGCGGGAATCGGGGCCGCCGTCTACGAGGCTTATCCGAAAACGGCGGACGGGGTCGGCGGCGCGCTGACGCTGTCTCCCAACGGCCGCAACGCCTTGCGGCAGATCGGCGCCGACGACGCGGTGGCCAGGGTCGGCCTCGAGGTGCCCGGAATGGTGATGCAGAACCACAAAGGCCGCGTGGTCGGCAGATTCGACGGGCTGCCGGAACTGCCGTCGAGCCTGCTGCTGCGCCGGGACCGGCTGTACCGCGCGCTGATGGACGAAGCGCTGGGCCGGGGGATCCCGGTCGAATTCGGCAAGCGGCTGAAGTCCGTCGAGAACAAAGCGGACCAGGTGGTCGCGCACTTCGAGGACGGTTCTTCCGCCGCAGGCGACGTGCTGGTGGGAGCGGACGGCATCCGGTCGGCTGTCCGGTCCATTCTGGACCCCGCGGCGGCTTCCCCGCGCTACGCCGGACTGCTCGGCCTCGGCGGCTGGATCCGCAATCCCGGCTTGCCGGCGACCGGCGACTATCAGCATCTCGCGTTCGGCAAGCGGGCGTTCTTCGGCTACTTCATCGACGCTGAGGAGATCCTCTGGTTCAGCAACGTTCCCGCCGCCGACCCGGACGAGGCGAAGACGACCTCGCCGGAGCACTGGCTCGCGGTGCTGCGCGAACGGCACGCGGACGACGTCGCGGCCCGCGACATCGTCGCCCTGCTGACGCCGGAAGACGTTGCCCAGCCAGGGATCCTGGAGTCCATCCCGACGGTGCGGACCTGGCACCGCGGCCGGGTCGTGCTGGTCGGCGACGCCGCGCACCCGACGTCGCCGAGCTCCGGGCAGGGAGCGTCGCAGGCGATCGAGAGTTCGCTCGAACTGGTGCGGGCGTTGCGGGAAAGCCCTGATCCGGCAACGGCTTTCGCCTCGTACGAGCAGGCCCGGCGGGCGAGGGTCGAGCGGATCATCGCGCAGGCCGCGAAAACGAACAACGACAAGGCGGCCGGGCCGGTGGCGCGGATCATGCGCGACTTGCTGATGCCCCTGGCGATGAAGACGGTGACGACGCCCGAGAAAATGTTCGGGGACCTGCATCGGCACCGGATCGAGTTCACCGCTTCGCCCGCCTCGGTCTGACGCCTCACCCCAGGGTCTGCCACCATCCGTCCACCGGCGGCGGGGCGGACGCGTCGATCCGCTGCCCCGGCCGCGGAATCGCGAGCGGGAGGTCGTTGGCCTTGGCCTCCCGCCACACCCGGTCCGCGGGATCCGACCAGGCGTGCGTCGCGAGCGTGAAGGTCGCCCAGTGCACCGGGACCAGCAGGCCGCCGCGCACGTCCAGGTGCGCGGCGACGCCTTCCTCCGGCGTCATGTGGATGTCCGGCCAGTGCGGGGCGTACGCGCCGACCTGGACGAGCGTCGCGTCGAACGGGCCGTGCTTCGCGCCGATCTCGGCGAAACCGGCGAAATATCCGGTGTCGCCGCTGTAGTAGACGCGATGCTCCGGCCCGGCGAGCACCCACGACGCCCACAGCGTGCTGTCGTTCGCGAGCCCGCGACCGGAGAAATGCTGCGCGGGGGTGGCGACGAACCGGATCCCGGCCACGAAAGCGTCCTCGTGCCAGTCGAGTTCGACGATCCGCGCGGCCGGGACCTGCCACCGTTCAAGGTGGGCGCCGACCCCGAGCGGAACGAGGAACGGCGCGTCGGTCAGCGCGATCAACGCGCGGACGGTGGGCAGGTCCAGATGGTCGTAGTGATCGTGAGAGATCACGATCGCGTCCAGCCCGCCCAGCTCCCGCAGCGAGACCGGGGGAGCGTGCAGCCGCCGCGGCCCGGCGAAGGCGGCGGGCGAAACCCGGTCGCCCCACACCGGATCGCACAGCACCCGGGCACCGTCGATCTCCACCAGCGTGGACGCGTGCCCGAACCAGGTGAGGAAAAGCCCGTCGGCCGAGGACGCGGCCGGCGAGGAGATCAGGGGGACCGCACCGCTCGGGCGGCGGAGGGCGCGGTCCTCTCCGAACAGGTATTCGCGCACGAGCCCGCCAGGAGAGGAGGGCGTCGCGCGAGTGGCGACGGCGTTGTGGAACACGCCGTCGGCGTACTGCGGAGACAGGCGCATCCGCTCGGCACGAGCTCCGGCCGCCTTCGCGCCGAAGGCCGCCGGAGTCAGTGCTTGGAACGTCATGCCACCGAGTCTACGAAGCCTTCCTGAGAGGTGCCCCAGCTTCGTGGAGGTGCCGCAGCGTCTGCCGGTACGACGACACCAGCCCCGTCCGCAGATACGAGATGCCGATCTCCGCGCAGTACGCCTCCACCAGCGGCTGAGCCCGGCGCAGATGCACCGACGGCATGCTCGGGAACAGGTGATGCTCGATCTGGTGGTTGAGGCCGCCGAGCAGGACGTCGATCACCGGCCCGCCCGCGACGTTGCGCGAGGTGAGCACCTGCTTGCGCAGGAAGTCCAGCTCCGTCTTGCCGGTCAGCGTCGGCATGCCCTTGTGGTTCGGCGCGAAAATCGAACCCATGTAGACGCCCCACAGCCCCTGGTGGACCGCGAAGAACAACAGCGCGAGACCCGGCGGGAGGACGATGAACAGCGCGGCGAGGTAGACCGCCAGGTGCGTGAACAGCAACGCCGCTTCCAGCCCGCGACGGCGCATGCCCGGGCGCGCGACGGCGCGGATGCCGGAGACGTGCAGGTTGAGGCCTTCGAGGGTGAGCAGCGGGAAGAACAGCAGCGCCTGGTGCCTGCCGATGAACCGGGGCACGCCGCGGGCCTCGCGGGCCTGGCGCTGGGACCAGACGAGAACGTCCGGGTCGACGTCAGGGTCCAGCTCCTCGTGGTTCGGGTTGGCGTGGTGGCGGGTGTGCTTGTCCATCCACCAGCCGTAGCTCATGCCGATGCCGAGGTTCCCGGCCAGCCGCCCGGCGATCTCGGCGGAACGGCGGGTCCGGAACACCTGCCGATGCGCCAGATCGTGCGAAAGCAGGGCGATCTGCCCGAACATGAAAGCCTGGAACGCGGCCACGGCGAGCTGCCACCACGAGTCGCCGAGCAGCGCGAACGCGACCCAGCCTCCCGCGAACAGCACAGTCACGAGCGCGATTCGAGCGGTGTAGTAGCCGGGACGCCGGTCGAGCAGACCGGCCTCGGTGATCCGGCGGCAGAGCCGGGCGAAGTCGCTTCCCGGCCGTGGGGGCGAGGGGAGGACGAGTTTTTCGGTGGTCACGGGGCGAGTATTGCGGCGCGGCCCCCCGGCGGGAAACCTGCTGGCCCGACGAATCGTGCTGGGGTTGACCCTACTGTGCGCCTGTGCATCGCCGAGGGTGTGCTGTTCAGGGGGGTGACGAGGGCCTGAGCAGGGGGTTTGGCGGGGGGTTGCGGTGCAGGCGGGTGGTTCTTGTGCGAAAGAAAATTCCATCCTTCGGCGGAGTGGGGGTGTGGGATGGGGGTGAGGTGGGGGATGGGGGAGTGGTTGAGGGGAGTGGTTGGTTGGGGGTTGGGGCTGGGTGAGGTGGGGCAGGACCGGGCTGGGTGAGGTGGGGTCGGGCCGGGCTGGGGTTGAGGCTGGGCTGGGCTGGGCTGGGGTTGAGGTCGGGCCGGGCTGGGCTGGGCTGGGGTTGAGGTCGGGCCGGGCTGGGCTGGGCTGGGGTTGAGGTCGGGCCGGGCTGGGCTGGGCTGGGGTTGAGGTCGGGCCGGGCTGGGTTGGGCTGGGGTGGGGGTCGGGCCGGGCTGGGGTTGAGGTCGGGCCGGGCTGGGCTGGGCTGGGGTTGAGGTCGGGC
>NZ_JBVKDQ010000033.1:0-79040 GCF_055633755.1 Amycolatopsis sp. NPDC114484
GCACATCGAACCCCGCGGCCCCATCGAAACCGAAGCAGCACGCCGCCTAGCCCAAGACCACGACGACTAACCACCCAGGTTCCGCAACACCCCCTGAGGGAATCAGAGTCTGTGAGGGTTCCCCTCACAGACTCTTGCGGCGTTAGCGGGTCATATCTGAGCCGCCGTTGACTGAGACCACGGTGCCTGCGATGTAGCCTGCTTCCTCGCTGGTGAAGAAGGCGACCAGCGCCGCCACATCGCGCGGCTCTGCGGCGCGGCCCGCGGGGATGCGCTTTTCGAAGGCGGAGAACCAGTCTGGAGGGGCCTCGCCTACGGCGTCGGTGCGGGTCAGGCCGGGCGACACTACATTCGCCACCACACCCTGCGGGGCGCCTTCGCGGGCGGCGAACTTCGCGTAGGAGATCAGGGCTGACTTCGCCGCGGCGTGTGCGACTACGTCTGCGCCGACCGGGCCCTTGCTCGCTTCTGCGGCCAGGTAGACGATTCGGCCGTAGCCTTGGTCCGCCATCAGTGGCCACACCGCGCGGGTGGGGTGGAAGGCTGCTGCCAGCTCGTCGTTCACCTTGGTCGAGAATGTTTCCCAGGGAATCTGCGCCACCGAGCCCTGCGCGAGACCGACGTTCGCGTTGCAGACCAGCGCGTCCACGCGGCCGTAGGCCTCAACCGCCGCCGTGATCAGTGATTGGGCGCCCTCGGCGTCGCGGACGTCGGCTCCTACTGCGATCGCTTCGCCGCCGGCGGCGGTGATCGCTTCTACCGCCTCTTCCGCGGCCTCTTTGGACGTCAGGTAGTTGATCACTACCCGGTCGCCTCGTGCGGCCAGCCGTTCCGCGATCCCGCGGCCGATTCCGCGTGCCGCCCCGGTCACCACCGCGACGCGGCGTACCTGATCTTCCACCCGCTGCTCCTCGGTTTCGAGGCTCCCGGCTTCCCCGGGTCGCCGTTTCTGCCAATGTATCGGCTGAAACCGTTGCCGCGACACCGCCTTCAGAGATCTTCGAGAACCCTTTGAACCGCGGCAGCGAGCATCGGACGACTACCCGAACTCGGCTGAGGAGACACCCGGATGTCCGACGACCTCGCGCGCGCGAAAACGCCGCAGATGGAGCTGATGAACCTCATCATCGGCGATTGGAAAGCCCGCGCCGTCTACGCGGCCGCCGAGCTTGGCTGGCCCGATCAGTTGGCCGACGGACCCCGTACGGCCGCGCAGGTGGCCGCCGACTCCGGCACCGATCCTGTTGCCACCCAACGGTTCCTGCAGTACCTCGTCGCACTGGGGGTGTTCCGCGAGGAAGCCGGCTCATTCGGGCTGACCGGGCTCGGCGAGCTGTTGCGCAGCGACCGGGAAGACTCGCTGCGGCCGTACACGCTCATCGCCGGCTCCGAATTCCATCGCGCCTGGACTGATATCGCCTCCGCCGTGCGAACCGGACAAAATGCTTTCGAAGGCGCATTTCAGTCTAGCTTCTTCGAGTACCTCTCCGCAAACCCCGAGCGGGGAAAACTGTTCGACCGCGCGATGGCGGGCAACACGGCGTTGTTCGACGCGGTCCCGGGCGCCTACGACTTCGGCGCGCACAAGCGATTTGTCGACGTCGGCGGCGGCAGTGGCGAGCTGGCGGTCCGGCTGCTCGCCGCGCACCAGCAGCTGCACGGAACTGTTTACGACGCCGAACAGTCCGCTGAGGCCGCGAAAAAGGCCATCGCGGAAGCCGGCGTCGCCGAGCGCTGCGACGTGGAGTCCGGGGACTTCCTGGAGTCCGTTCCCGCAGGCGGCGACGTCTATCTGCTCGCCCGGGTGCTGGTGAACTGGCCGGACGTGGACTGCGCCCGGATCCTGGCGAACTGTGCGGCAGCGGCCGCTCCGGGGGCGCGGCTGCTGCTGGTGGAGCGAGTGTCCGGGCCGGGCGTGGACAACGCGCTGCTGCTGTCTCACGACACCTTGATGTACGTGCTCTTCGGCGGGGGCGGGATCCGGTCCAGCGCGGAAGTGACCCGGCTCCTTGAAGAAGCCGGGTTCGCGCTGGACGCGATCACTCCGCTGCCGCAGGAGTTCTCGCTGATCTCCGCCACCCGCCGAAGCTAACCGTCGAAGCTAATCGCCGAGGCCCGGGAACGTGTCAGGAAACCTCAGCCGTCCGCCGTTCCCGGGCCGGCACCACCACGAGCACCACAATCGCTGCCAGCACCGCGGCACCGGCAGCGGCGAGGGCCGTCGCTCGCATCGCGACAGAGAACGCGTCCGCGCCCGCCGCGAACAAGTCGGCACCCTGGTTACCGCCGAGCGTCGCCGCGGCGGCCTTCGTCGCCTCGATCGAATCGCCAGCCGCGACGCGGGACTGCGCGGGCAGCACCGACAGCGCGGGCTCAACCCCGTTGCGGTACACGACAGTCAGCAGCGAACCCAGCACCGCGATGCCGATCGCCCCGCCGATGCTGCGGCCCATGTTCGTCAGCGCCGATCCGACGCCCGCGCGCTCGCGCGGCACCGCCGACATGATCGTGGTGGTCGCGGGCGGCATCACGTTGGCCATCGCCAGGCCGACCAGGAAGTCGGCGACGAACACCGGCCACAGCGGGCTGTTCTGGTCCAGCAGCGCGAAAATCGCCACGCCGACGGCCAGCAGCAGCAAGCCACCGACGAGCACGTTCTTGGCGCCGAACTTCGCCGACAGTGCCGCCGAGCGCGGCGAGAACACCGCCAGGGCGAGCGCCAGCGGGAGAATCGCCAGGCCGGTCATCAGCGGGCTCACGCCGAGCACGCTCTGCAGGTAGAAGATCAGGAAGAACGGGACGCCGAAGTTCACGAAGAACGCCAGCGTCACCGCGCTGGTCGCGCCGGCCACCCGGCGATCGGACACCAGCCGCAGGTCCAGCGCGGGGGCCGCGGACCGCAGCTCCACCAGGATGAACACGACCAGCAGCACCACGCCGAGCACCAGCGGCACGTACACCCGCGGATCGGCGAGCGTGGCGAGGTTGCCCGCCTGGATGATGCCGTACACCAGCGCGGTGCTCCACGCGACCGAAAGCACCACGCCGGGCAGGTCGAGCTTGCGCGCGGTCGAGGTGGATTCCGGGACCATCAGCACGGTCAGCACGATCGCGGCGATCACGATCGGGCCGTTCACCAGGAAAATCGAGCCCCACCAAGCGAACTGGATGAGCACGCCGCCGAGCACCGGGGCGATGACGGCCGCGATGCCGGCGGCGGACACCCAGTACCCGATGGCGCGCGGGCGTTCCTTGTCGCCGAACACGTGCGAGATGGTCGCGAGCGTCGTCGGCGGGATCGCCGCGCCGCCCGCGCCCATCACGACGCGCCACAGCACCAGTTCGCCCGGCGAGTGCGCGAACGCCGCCAGCACACTGGAGACGCCGAACACCACGAGCCCGATCAGGAGCACCTTCCGGTGCCCGAGCCGGTCCCCCAGCACGCCCCACGCCAGCAGCAAACCGGCGTACACGAGCGTGAACCCGTTGACCACCCACTGCAGTTCGCCCGCGGACGCGCCGAGCCCGCCCACTGGATCGGCGAGCGCGCGGAAGGCGACCGTCACGATCGTCGCGTCCAGCACGGTGAGCAAAAAGGACGTCAGCAGCACCGCGAGGATCGCCCAGCGGCGCGGGTTCAGGGCAGGCTCGGACACCTGTCCTCCTTAGGAAGGCTTTGGCGGATTTCCCCTTACACCGCGGAACCGAGCCTGCTGTTCACCAGCTCGACCAGAGCGCGCGGCGTGTCGATGTCGACCACCGTCTCGTCCGGCAGCTCGACCCCGTAGTCGCGCTGGAGCATACTCGCGGTCTCCATCAGTGCGAGCGAGTCATAGCCCAATTCGGCGAACGGAATGTCGCGCGCGTCGGCGGTTTGTGCCATTTCGTCGCTCTCTCCGGCGCAGCGGCGGATGATCTCCATCAGATCTTCGTAGGTCAGCTCGCGCATGATCGCTCCTCCTGCCGCGCGAATGCGGCCGTCGGTGGTTCTTCTTGCTGGACAAGGCTTTGCGGTTCGGCCGTTCGGGTGATCTTGAAAACGTGTCCCTCACACTCCGCGCAGTACCAGCGCGGCGTTGTGCCCGCCGATGCCGCGGGCGAGGACGACCGCGGCCCGCACCGGCGTTTCCCGCGCGGCACCGGTGACCAGGTCGATCCCGTGCTCCGGCACCGGATCCGAGACGTTCGGCGTCGGCGGCACCACGCCGTGCCGGATCGCCAGCGCCGCACACGCGACGTCCAGCGCGGCACCGCCCGCGGACAGCCGGCCGACTCCGGCCTTTGGCGCGGTGACCGGGACACCGCGTTCGCCGAACACCGCGCTGATCGCTTCGGCTTCCTCGCGGTCGAGCGCCGGATCCCCGGCCGCGTCGGCAAAAACGACGTCGACGTCGGCGGCCGAAATACCCGCGTCCGTCAGTGCGAGTTCGATCGCCCGGCGCAGTCCCGGCGGACGCCCACTGCCCGGTTTCGGGTCGAAAGTGGACGCATACCCGGCAATCTCGGCATACGGCGGCTGCCGGTCCCGCGTGGACTCCGCGGGCTCCAGCACGAGCACCGCCCCGCCCTCGCCGGGCACATACCCGGCGGCGGACTGGTCGAACGGCAGATACGCCGTCGCCGGTTCGCTGCTCCTGCTGAGCCGGCCGGACGTCAGCATCGCCGCCCAGCCCCACGGGCACAGCGCGCTGTCGATACCGCCGGTCAGCGCGACCGCGGTCCCGGAACGCACCGCGCGGCGGGCCTTTCCGATCGCGTCGAGCCCACCGGCCTGTTCGGACACCACCACCGCGCCCGGCCCGCGCATGCCGTGCCGGATGGAGATCTGCCCGGTGTTGACCGCGTAGAACCAGGCGAACGACTGGTACGCGCTGACGTACTTGCCGCCCTTGCTCCACATGTTCTGCAGTTCGCGCTGCCCGAACTCGTAGCCGCCCGCCGAACTGGCGGTGATCACCGCGAGATCGAACCCGTCGTGCGCCTCCGGATCGACACCGGCGTCGGCAAGCGCCCACTCCGCGCCCACGAGCGACATTCGAGTGGAATGGTCGGTCTGCGGCAGCAGCCTGCTGGGCAGGATGCCCTTCGCGCTGAACCCGGCGACCTCGCCGGCGAGCGTGCTCGGGTAATCCGAAGCGTCGAACCGGGTCACCGGGCCGATGCCGCTGGCCCCCTCGAGCGTGGCTTCCCAGAACTGCTTGACGCCGCTGCCGGTCGGCGCGAGCACGCCGAGCCCGGTGATCACCGCGTTCATGCCGGACCGCCGACGTTGGCGGTGAGCACCATGGCACTCTGGAAACCGCCGAACCCGCTGCCCACCGTCAGCACGGTGTCCACCGCGGCTTCTCGTGCCACCAAAGGAATGTAGTCCAAGTCCAGCTCCGGGTCCGGTTCGGTGAGGTTGGCCGTCGGCGGCAGCAGCCCGTCGCGCATGGCGAGCAGGCTGGCGGCGATCTCGATCGAGCCGATCGCGCCGAGCGAATGCCCGACCATCGACTTGATCGAGCTCACCGGAACGCGATAAGCGTGTTCTCCCAGCGAGTTCTTGAAAGCCTGCGTCTCGTGCCGGTCGTTCTGCTTCGTGCCCGAGCCGTGCGCGTTGACATAGCCGATCGCCTCCGGCGTCACCCGCGCCTGGCCCATCGCCTGGCGGATCGCCTCGGTCATTTCGACGCCGTCCGCGCGCAGGCCGGTCATGTGATAGGCGTTGCACCGCGTGGCGAATCCGGCGATCTCGCCGTAAATCCGGGCACCGCGGGCGAGCGCCCGGCCCAGTTCCTCCACCACGAACACCGCAGCACCCTCGCCGAGCACGAACCCGTTGCGGGTGTTGTCGAACGGCCGCGAAGCCGTCGCCGCCTCGTCATTGCGCGGCGAAGTCGCCTTGATCGCGTCGAAGCACGCCACGGTGATCGGGGAGATCGGCGCGTCCGAACCACCGGCGAGCACGATGTCCGCACTGCCTTCGGCGATCAGGTCCCGCGCGTGTCCCACCGAGTCCAATCCGGACGTGCAGCCGGTCGAAATGACCTGCACCGAACCCTCCGCGCCCGCTTCCCAGGCCACTTCCCTGGCCATCGAACTCGGCACGAACTGGTCGAACAGATGCGGTACCGCGTATTCGGCGTCGACCTCCCACTTCCGTCCGCCGTCGCTCACCACGACGTACTCGCGTTCGAGGCTCATCGTGGCCCCGACCGCGCTGCCGATCGACACCCCGGTCCGGTACGGGTCCACATCGGACGGTGCGAGCCCCGCGTCGGCCAGCGCCTCCCGCGTGCACACCACCGCGAACTGCGCGACCCGGTCCATCCGCCGCACCTGCTGCGGGCCGAGCCCGGCGGCCTCCGGGTCGAAATCGCATTCGGCCGCGATCCGCGAGCGGAACTGGGAGGCGTCGAAGAACGACACCGGCCGGGTGGCGGTCCGCCCGCCCGACACCATGTCCCAGAACGGTTCCCGCCCCGGTTTCCCCGGCGCCACAACACCTATCCCGGTGATCACCGCCCGGCGCGGACCTCCGCCGCCGTGCCGCGCCGGCACTCCCGCTGCCCCGGGGTGCCCTGCACTCGTACTCACTCCGTCTGCACCTGCCCTTCGCGCTCCGAGCGCCCGACGTCGCTGGTTTCGAGTCTGGGCCCGGGGTGTCCAAGACGGATCGAAGCGGGGTCGAACGCGCTCCAGCCGGATTCGACCGGGAGCGAGAGCGGCTCGACCCCGTCCCGTTCTCAGCCGGTGGCGGCCGCCGCGGCCTCGCGCGCGGCGGGCTCGGCTTCCCTTGCCAGCCAACGGCCCGCGAACGACGGGAGCCGGGGAACGCAATAGACCGCGTCCGAGGTGGACGGCCGCAGAACGTCTACATTGGACTCGGCATCGCGGTACCGGTGCGGGCCCGATCCGCCGCGTTCGCCGATTTCCTCGGCCAGCCCGGCGGATTCGAGATCCTCGAGCACTTCGCGAACCAGTTCGCCCGACCGGCCCAGCAGCTTGACCGCGTCCGGCACGGTGAACTCGTCGACGCTCGCCAGCCGCCGGAACGCCTCCTGCGCCGGTCCGCACAACGTCCGGTAACTGGCCCGGACGCTCGCGTCGACCGTGCCCTCCCCACACGGCAACCGAAGCACCGCACCGGGATCGCGGGACAGCCGGTCGTGCATCCGGCGCAGCGACCAGGCCGGCCGGTAGGCGAGATACCCGCCGACCGCCGCGACCGCCAGCGGCAGCCTGCCGCACATCCGCACCAGCGCACTGGCGCAGTCGAGGTCCTCCAGCATCCGCCGCCGCCCGATGAACTGGCCGAGCAGCTCCAACGACTCGTTGACCGTCAGCGGCGGCAGGTTCACCGGCGCGACCACGCCGCGCAAGTACAGCCGCCGTCTGCTCGCGACCAGCAGCAAGCTGCCAGAACCGCTGGGGCGCAACAGATCAACCTCGGCCGGCCGGGCGGCGTCGTCCACGACGACCAGCAGCCGCCGGGTCGAGGTGTAGGCGCGGTAGACGTTGACCAGCTCGGACATCGACGGCGTGGCCGAGAGCGGAACGCCGCACGCGCGCAGGCAGCCGGCGAGCACGTCGGCCATCGTCTCCTCGCCGCGGTGCACCGGGGTCAGCGACGCGAAGATCTGCCCGTCCGGGAACGTCGCGCGGACCTGGTGCGCGACGTGCACGAGCAGCGAGGTCTTGCCCGCGCCCGGCCCGCCGGTGATCTCGACGACGGCGCTGCCTCCGGTGAGCTTGGTGCGGGCCGCGGAACACCGCCGCACCAGCTCGCGGATCTCCTCTTCCCGGCCGACGAAATCGGTCACGTCGGACGGCAGGTGATTCGGCCCGGACATCTCCGCCGCCGCGGGGCGCAGCGGGACCAGATCACCCTCCGCATCCGCGCGCACGACGGAAACCACTTCCACGACACTGCTCTCAGTCACGGTGCCGTTGTCGTCGATACTCCGGACGATGGCTTCCGCAGCGCGCTCGCTTTGCCCGTTCTGGTTGATTAGTCCGTTGTCTAGACCAGTTGTGGCTTCACTCACACTGCCGGCGCGCGGGGCCGGAAGGGTCAGCGCGGGATCGTCCACCAGGATCTGCTGGTGCACCGAACGCAGCGTCGCCGACGGCTCGATGCCCAGCTGCGCGATGAAATCGCTGCGCACCCGGTGGTAGACGTCGAGCGCCTCGACCCGGCGGCCGCAGCGGTAGAGCGCGACCATCAGCTTCGCCGAGTACGCCTCGTGCGTCGGATTCGCCTTGACCACGCCGGCCAGTTCGTCCACCACGCGACGGTGCCTTCCCAGCGCCAGCTCGGCCTCGAACCGCAGGTCGAGCGCGGCCTTGCGGCTCTCCTCCAGCTGGGTCGCCCGCGCGGAGAGGGTCGGGCCGAGCGGAAGATCGGAAAGCGCCGCTCCGCGCCACAGCGCGAGCGCCTGTCTGGCCAGTTCGGCGCAGGCCTCGAGATCGCCCGCGTCGTGCCGGTCGCGAGCCTGGTCGAGCAGCGCCGAGAAGCGCACCGCGTCGACCACGTCCGCTCGCGGGACCTGCAGTTCGTAGCCGTGCGGGCGGGTCAGCAGTACTGTCGCGCCCTCCTCGGCGGAACCGGCCAGCCGCAACGATTTGCGCAGCTGGTAAACGTAGGTCTGCAACGTCGTGGCCGCGCTCGCCGGGGGGTTGTTCTCCCACAACTCCTCGACGAACTGCTCGAAGTGCACCGCCCGGTTGGCGTTCAGCGCGAGCATGGCCAGCACCGTACGGAGCTTGGGCGCGGACGGCGTCTTGCCCACTCCGTCCGCGCGCACGGCCAGCGGTCCCAATATTGCGATCTGCATCCGACCCCCAGATACCTGCCGAAAGAACACGTCAGGCAGTGGCCTGGCGTGCTTCGCTTTCCCCCAGCGAGACGCCAGCGACGCTAGCAGAGAAACGGGTTCTTGATCCCGGCCGGGAAAAACTTAACGTCCACCTGATACTTCTGCGAACTGCCCGTTCGTATTGCCGTTGGCGGCCGAACACAGGAACACTGCCAGTTGTGCGACATCACCCGGACAGCTCAATCGGCCACTGGGGGTGATGGCTCGCTCGCGCTCCAGCATCTCGGGCGGAACCTGCTCCGCAACACGAGGAGTGACGGTCAGGCCAGGAAGAATGGTGTTGACCAGCACTCCGTCGCGGCCGACGTCCCAGGCGAGACTCGTGGCGAAACCGTGCAATGCGGACTTAACCGCACCATAGGCCTCGCGGCCCGGCTTGCCCGCGGTCGCCGCGCGCGAGGAAATAAATGCGATCCGTCCCCATTTCTTCTCGCGCATCCCGGGCAGTACCTTCGCCACCGTGTGCAGGACCGGCGCGATATTCACATTGAGGAACGAAACGCAATCCTCCGTAGGTAGTTCCTCGAACAATTTCCCCGGCTTGCGCAGCGCGCCGGGACTGATCGCATTCGCGACCAGCACGTCTACCGATCCCCAGTGCCCCCGCACGCGTTCGACCGCGGCGTCCACACTGGCCAGATCGGCCAGGTCGTAGTGCACCGCCAGGCCGCGGTCCGGGCCGCACTCGCGCGCGACCTCTTCGGCCGCCTCGCGGTTGGCCCGGTAGGTCACCGCGACCTTGGCCCCTTCCGCGGCGAACGTGCGCGCGAGTTCGGCCCCGATCCCGCCGCTGCCGCCAGTCACCAGCACGACCTTGCCGGTCAGCCCCAGATCCACTTTCGCTCCTTGGATTCGCTTCAGCCCGGATCTTCCCGTCCGTGAGGGGAACCCTCAGGGAATCTGATTCCCTCAGGGTTCCCCTCACGGACAGCAAATGTGCGCGTGCCGCAGCACGGCCCGAACGGCGGCGGCGGACGTCACGTCGCCGCGACCGGCCACGTAACCGTCCGGGCGCGCCAGGATCCAGCCGGTCTCCGCGAGGCCGAGCGCCCGCCGCAACGCGCCGTCGGCGTCCGGCAGGTCGCCGCCCGGGCCCGCCACCTGCGGCACCAGCCAGCCGTCCAGGGACGGCAGGTCGTCGCGCGCCGCCTCCGGGCCGAGCACCAACGTCCAGCCCGGCTCGCGCAACTGCGCCAGCAACGCCTGCCACGCCGGGGTTTCCGCCTCCGCACCGGCGACGACCGACAGCCGTTCGCCCGGTCGCGGTCCCGGTCCGGCCTCGGCGGAACCGTCGTCATAGGACAGGCCCAGCGCGGACATCCCGCCCATGATCTTGCGTTCGAGCTTGCCGCGCAGCGCCGAAACGTTGCGCATCACGCCGAACGCCACCGGCAGTACCGCGGCGACGTACGGATTTTTCAGCTGTACCAGGAAAGTCGCCTTCTTCGTGGTGCGCAGCAGCTCCGCGCCCACCGGCACCCGCTCGCGCGAGTAGCTGTCGAGCAGTTCCTCGTCGGCGTGCCCGTCGAGAACCGTCGCCAGCTTCCACGCGAGGTTGTACGCGTCCTGCACGCCGGTGTTCATGCCCTGGCCGGACGCCGGGCTGTGCACGTGCGCGGCGTCTCCGGCGACCAGACAGCGGCCGGACCGCATCGTCGGCACCATCCGCTGCTGGATGGAGAACACCGAAACCCACGTCGGCGGCGAAACCACGGTCGGCACGCCGGTCGCCGCGGACACCTTCTCCGAGAACCGCCGCGCTACCGCCGCGTCGTCGCCGGAGCCGGAGTACTCGACGTCCCGGGTGTCGAGCAACCGCCACTTGCCCTCGTCCGGGAACGGCACCATCATCACCGAACCGCCCGGGGTCCGGATCAGATGGATGCTGTCGCGCGGCAACGCGGTGTCCGCCTGCGCGTCGGCGATCAGCCAGGTCTCCGACGAATCGCCTTCGAGCTTCAGCCCCAGCTTCTTGCGCACCGCGCTGTGCCCGCCGTCGCAGCCGACCAGCCAGTCCGCCGAGGTCTCCTCGACGTTACCGTCGCGTTCGAGCCGGACCTGGACGCCGCCCCCGGTGTCGGTGAAATCGGCCAGCCCGACGCCCCATTCGACCTCGACGCCCTGTTTCGCCAGCGCGGTCCGCAGCACCTCCTCGGTGATGACCTGGTCGACCATCAACGTGAACGGCAGCCGAGTCGGCAGCCGCGAGTAGTCCGCCCGGAGACCGACCATTCGCTTGCCGCGCATGTGAATCGTGAACGCGCGCACCTGCTGCCCGCGCGGCAGCAGGTCGTCGAGCACGCCCATCTGGTCGTAGATCTCCAGCGAACGCGGATGCGTCGCGAGCGCCCGGCTCGTGACCGCCGGACCGGACGCCCGGTCCACGATCCGCACCCGCACGCCGCGCCGGGCCAGTTCGTGCGCCGCGGTCAGCCCGACCGGTCCGGCGCCGACCACCAGCGCCTGTGGCCGCTGTTCGCTCACGGTTTCACCGCGACCACAACGGTGTCGTTGCCTCGCGGCAGGGTCGTGGCGGCGCGGAACTCCAGCCCGGCTTCGTCCAGCCACTCGCGCAGCTGCGGCACGGTGTACTCGGAACCGCCGTCGGTGATCAGGCCGACGTTGATGCTGCCGATCAGGCTGCGCAGATCCGGGTTCTCGTCGTCGAGGATCTGGTCGTACACCACGACCGCGCCCCCGCTCGGCACCGCGTTTTTGGCCCGCTTCAACAGTTCCACCCGGCGCTCGGGGTCCCAGTCGTGCAGCACGTGGCCGAACACGACCACGTCGGTCTCCGGCAGCGGCGTCTCGAAGAAGTCGCCGGCGTGGAACGTGACCCGGTCCGCGACGCCGAGTTCCGCCATCAGTTCGTCGAAGTGCGGTTCGATCGGCGGCAGCTCGAACACCCCGCCGTGCAGATGCGGGTGCGCGAGGCACAACTGTGCCGCGACGTTGCCCCGAGCGCCGCCGACGTCGACGAAGCTCTTGTAGGAAGACCAGTCCACGTGCTCGGCCAGCTGCGGCGCGACCAACGCGTTGTTCGCGTCCATGTGCACCAGGAAAGCCTTGGCGCGCACCGGATCCTCGTACAGCTTGGCGAAAGCGCCGTGCCCGCCGATGTCCGCCTTCGGCTCGCCGTCGCGCAGCGCCTCGGACAACTTGCCCCACATCGCGTAGTGCCGCTGAGCGGTCGTGCGGACCCGCGCGCCGAGGTACCCGCCGCCGGGCGCGCCCGGCACCAGCACCTCCGCGGCCGCCGGGGCGTTGCCGAACTTCTCGCCGTCGCGTTCCAGCAGGCCGAGCGCGGCCAGCGCGTGCAGGAAGTCGCCGGTGAACCGTTCGTGCAGCCCGAGTTCCCGCCGGATCTCCTCGAGCGTCCGCGGCGCGGAAGCCAGCAGTTCGAACACGCCCAGCTCGACCGCGCTGTGCAGGATCTTCGACTGGGTGAACAGCATGTTGAGGCGGGCGATCGCCTGCGCGTCCACGGTGGTGTGGGCAGTCATCCCGGGTCGTACCTGCCTTCCGTTCTGGTGGTCCGCGGGCAGCACAGCCGCGGAAATCCTCGTGTGCGGCGATGCTTCCGGCCGGATCTCGAAGGCCCCTCAACACGCTCTCGACCTCCGCCGACGCCCGCCTCGGGCCCGCTCACGCGGCGTCCAAGACCGCTCGGCGAGTGCTGAATCCCCAGCACAGCGCGTATGGCCGCGAACCCGCGCGGTACTCCAGGCTTGACCGGACTGACGACAGGGACGGACACATGGGGAGCACCGGGATGGATGTCGAGTACGACGTAGTGATCGTGGGCGGCGGCCCGGTCGGCCTGATGCTGGCGAGCGAACTCGGGCTGCGGCCGGGGCGGGTGCTGGTGCTGGAGCGGCTTCCCGAACCGAGCGGGCAGTCCCGTGCGCTCGGCCTGCACTCGCGCACCGTCGAGGTGCTCGACCAGCGCGGCCTGCTGCCCCGCTTCAGCGAGGGCGCGCCGGTGTGGCCGAAGGGCCACTTCGCCGGCATGCGGCTGCTCGATCTCAGCAAGCTCAACGGACGCCACACCTACGCGCTGATGGTCCCGCAGTCGCGCACCGAGGCGATCCTCGAAGACCGCGCTCGGGAACTGGACGTCGAGATCCGCCGCGGCCACCGGCTGACCGAACTGGAGAACGGGGCCGACGCGGTGGTCGCCACCGTGACCGGCCCGGACGGCGAGTACCGGATCCGCTCCCGCTACCTCGTCGGCTGCGACGGCGGCAGCAGCCTGGTCCGCAAACTGGCCGGCATCGACTTCCCCGGCACCGCCTCCAACATCGACGCGATGCTCGCCGACGTCCACCTCGACCAGGTGCCCGACGGTCCGCACCTGGCCCGGTGCCAGGGCGGCGTGTTCGGCACGGTGCCGCTCGGCGGCGACCTCTACCGCGTCGTGTCGGTCGAGTTCCGCCCGCCGACCGCGCACCGCGACGACCCGGTCGAACTGGAAGAACTCGCCGCCTCGGTCAAGCGGGTCACCGACCAGGAACTCCCGATGCGCGACCCGGTGTGGCTCTCGCGCTTCGGCGACGCGACCCGGCAGGCCGCGCAGTACCGCAAGGGCCGGGTCATGCTCGCCGGCGACGCCGCGCACGTGCACTTCCCGGCGGGCGGACAGGGCCTCAACACCGGCATCCAGGACGTGGTGAACCTCGGCTGGAAGCTCGCCGCGGTCGTCAACGGCAGCCCGGACTCCCTGCTCGACACCTACCACGACGAACGCCATCCGGTCGGCGCGCGCGTCTGCTTCAACACCCAGGCCCAGCTCGCGCTGATGGACCCGCGTCCGGAGATCGGCCCGCTGCGCGAGCTGTTCGGCACGCTGATGGAGTTCGACGAGGTCAACCGCTACCTCGCGGAGATGATCACCGCGCTCGACGTGCGGTACCCGACCCAGCCCTCCTCGGACCACCCGCTGGCCGGGACGCGGGTGCCGGAGTGGTCGATCCTCGTCGACGGCAACGCGACGACCACGATGAAGCTGCTGCACTCCGGCCGCGGCGTGCTGGTCGACCTCACCGACGGCCCCGCGGTGGCCCGCACCGCCGCGCCGTGGCTGGACCGGATCGACCTCGTCGCGGGCACGCCGTGCACCAGCGAGGTCCCCGCCGCGTTCCTGCTCCGTCCGGACGGGCACGTCGCCTGGCTCGCCGAGAGCCCGGACACCGACCCTGCCGACCTGCGCGAGGCCCTGCGCGCGTGGTTCGGACCAGCGCCGGTCCGCTCCCTTCCCGCCGCGGCGGGCTGACCGGGCCGCGTCGCAGGAGCTGTGACTGTTGTGTCTGAGATCACCTCAAACCTGCCGAGGTGACGGCATTCGGCCCTTGCGACGCGTACGGTGGTCCCTGCTGTCTGTCAGGCTGGGCCTCTCAACCGATCCAGACAATGACCTGTCTCACGAGCGTCCAGGTGGCGTGTTTCGGGCCACCGGCAGGGGACTAGCCTGGCGGTCAGCAGATGCTTGTGATATCGGATCGAGAATGGATAGAGGCGAGAGCCAGCCGTGGCCAGCAGCAGTCCCGCATCGCAGTTCGGTGCCAATGAGTGGCTCGTCGAAGAAATGTACGAGCGGTTTCTCGCGGACCCCCAGTCGGTAGACGCCGCCTGGCACGATTTCTTCGCCGACTACAAGCCCACTCCGGGCGGCAACGGCACCCAGGCCGAGGGGAACGGGGAAGCCAAGGCCGCCCCCGCCGCCAAGCCCGCCGCCCCCGCCGCGAAGGCCCCGGCGGCCCCGGCCGCCAAGGCCGCGCCCGCCCCCGCGGCTCCGGCCGCGAAGGCCCCGGCGGCCAAGCCCGCCCCGGCCGCGAAGCCGGCGGCTTCCGCGCCCGCCAAGTCCGCGCCGGCGAAGGACGCCGAGCCGGAGTCCAAGCAGCTGCGCGGCGCCGCGGCCGCGATCGCCAAGAACATGGACGCCTCGCTTTCCGTGCCCACCGCGACCAGCGTGCGCGCGGTCCCGGCGAAGCTGATGGCGGACAACCGCATCGTCATCAACAACCACCTCAAGCGCACGCGCGGCGGCAAGATCTCCTTCACGCACCTCATCGGCTACGCCATGGTGCGGGCGCTGAAGGACTTCCCGAACATGAACCGGCACTACCAGCTGATCGACGGGAAGCCGTTCGCGATCACGCCGGAGCACGTGAACTTCGGGCTCGCCATCGACATGAAGGGCAAGGACGACTCCCGCACTCTCGTCGTGGCCTCCATCAAGGCCACCGAGAACATGACCTTCATGCAGTTCTGGCAGGCCTACGAGGAGATCGTCAAGAAGGCCCGCACGAACAAGCTCACCGCGGACGACTTCGCGGGCACCACCATCTCGCTCACCAACCCGGGCGGCATCGGCACGAACCACTCGGTGCCGCGGCTGCAGGCGGGCCAGGGCGCGATCATCGGCGTCGGCGCGATGCAGTACCCGGCGTCGTTCGAGGGCACCAGCGAGAAGACCCTGGTCGACCTCGCGGTCAGCAAGATCATGACGCTGACCTCGACCTACGACCACCGCATCATCCAGGGCGCGGAGTCCGGCGAGTTCCTGAAGCGGATCCACGAGCTGCTGCTCGGCGAGGACGGCTTCTACGACGACGTCTTCACCAGCCTGCGGCTGCCGTACGAGCCGATCCGCTGGGTCGCCGACATCCCGGACGGCCCGGTCGACAAGACCGCGCGCGTCATGGAACTGATCGAGGCGTTCCGGATGCGCGGCCACCTGATGGCCGACACCGACCCGCTGAACTACCGCCAGCGCAGCCACCACGACCTGGACGTGCTCAGCCACGGCCTGACCCTGTGGGACCTGGACCGCGAGTTCGCGGTCGGCGACTTCTCCAGCAGCGAGCGGATGAAGCTGCGCGACATCCTCGGCGTGCTGCGCGACTCCTACTGCCGCACGGTCGGCGTGGAGTACACGCACATCCTCGACCCCGAGGAGCGGCGCTGGATCCAGGAGCGCGTCGAGGTCCGGCACAGCAAGCCGGAGCCGTCCGCGCAGAAGTACATCCTGTCGAAGCTCAACGCCGCCGAGGCGTTCGAGACCTTCCTGCAGACCAAGTACGTCGGCCAGCGGCGGTTCTCCCTGGAAGGCGGCGAGACCCTGGTCCCGCTGCTGGACACGGTGCTCGACAAGGCCGCCGAGGCGGAACTGGACGAGGTCGTCATCGGCATGCCGCACCGCGGCAGGCTGAACGTGCTGGCGAACATCGTCGGCAAGCCGATCAGCCAGATCTTCCAGGAGTTCGAGGGCAACCTCGACCCGGGACAGGCGCACGGCTCCGGCGACGTGAAGTACCACCTCGGGGCCGAGGGCAAGTACTTCCGGATGTTCGGCGACGGCGAGACCCGGGTGTCGCTGGCGTCCAACCCGTCGCACCTGGAGACCGTCGACCCGGTGCTCGAGGGCATCGTCCGCGCCAAGCAGGACGTCCTCGACAAGGGCGGCGAGGGCTACACCGTGCTGCCGGTCCTGATGCACGGCGACGCGGCCTTCGCGGGCCAGGGCGTCGTGGCCGAGACCCTGAACCTGGCGCTGCTGCGCGGCTACCGCACCGGCGGCACCGTGCACATCGTCGTCAACAACCAGGTCGGCTTCACCACCGCGCCGGAGCACTCGCGGTCCAGCCAGTACGCGACCGACGTCGCGAAGATGATCGGCGCGCCGGTCTTCCACGTGAACGGCGACGACCCCGAAGCCGCGCACTGGGTCGCGAAGCTGGCGGTCGACTACCGCCAGGCGTTCCACAAGGACGTCGTGATCGACCTGATCTGCTACCGCCGCCGCGGCCACAACGAGGGCGACGACCCCTCGATGACGCAGCCGGCGATGTACGACATCATCGACACGAAGCGTTCGGTCCGGAAGATCTACACCGAATCGCTGATCGGCCGGGGCGACATCTCCGTCGAAGAGGCCGAGGCCGCGCTGCGCGACTTCTCCAGCCAGCTCGAGCACGTCTTCAACGAGGTGCGCGAACTGGAGAAGCACCCGGCGAAGGCGAGCCCGTCGGTCGAGGGCGAGCAGCAGATCCCGGCGAAGGTCACCACCGCCGTGTCGCGCGAGGTCGTCGAGCAGATCGGCGACGCGTTCGTCAACCTGCCCGAGGGCTTCACCCCGCACCCGCGCGTCAAGCCGGTCATGGAGCGCCGCCACAAGATGTCCCGCGAAGGCGGCATCGACTGGGCGTTCGGCGAACTGCTCGCGTTCGGGTCGCTGGCGCTGGAAGGCCGTCTCGTGCGGCTGTCCGGCCAGGACTCCCGGCGCGGCACCTTCACCCAGCGGCACTCGGTGTTCATCGACCGCAAGAACGGCCAGGAGTACTCGCCGCTGCAGCACCTCGCCGACGGCCAGGGCCGCGTGATGATCTACGACTCGGCGCTGTCGGAGTACGCGGCCGTCGGCTTCGAGTACGGCTACTCGGTGGCGAACTCCGAGGCGCTGGTGATGTGGGAAGCGCAGTTCGGCGACTTCGTCAACGGCGCGCAGACCGTGATCGACGAGTACATCTCCTCCGGCGAGGCCAAGTGGGGCCAACGCTCGGACGTCGTGCTGCTGCTGCCGCACGGTCACGAGGGCCAGGGCCCGGACCACACGTCCGGCCGGATCGAGCGGTTCCTGTCGCTGTGCGCGGAGGCGTCGATGACCGTCGCGGTGCCCTCCACCCCGGCGAACTACTTCCACCTGCTGCGCCGCCACGCCCTCGACGGCATCCAGCGTCCGCTGATCGTCTTCACCCCGAAGTCGATGCTGCGCAACAAGGCGGCGACGTCGGCGGTCGAGGACGTCACCGGCCAGAGCCGGTTCATGTCGGTCATCGACGACGTCCACACGGACCCGGCGAAGGTCCGCAAGGTGCTGCTCACCTCGGGCAAGCTCTACTGGGAGCTGGTGGCCGAGCGCGAGAAGCGCGGCGCGGACGACGTCGCGATCGTGCGGATCGAGCAGTACTACCCGCTGCCGAAGAAGAAGCTGCTGGCGGCGGTGGAGCGCTACACGAACGCGAGTCAGATCGCCTGGGTCCAGGAGGAGCCGGAAAACCAGGGCGCGTGGCCGTTCTTCGGCCTCAACCTGCCGCGGAAGTTCCCGGAGTTCTTCGGCGGACTCGACGTGGTGGCGCGCCGCCCGATGGCCGCCCCGTCGGCGGGTTCGTCCAAGGTGCACGAGGTCGAGCAGAAGGCGTTGATCGCCAAGGCGTTCGACTGATCTCGGTTCGTCCGAAGGCCGTCGCGGGATCCGTTCCCGCGGCGGCCTTCGCCGTTGTTCAGGCAGCTTCCACCCGGAACACCGCGATCCTCCCCGCGGCGGCCGCGACCCCGTCCGGCGTCGGCGACTCCGCCAGCCCCGTCGTGACATAACGCCGCCCCACACTCGCCGGTCCGGCCGCCACCACCTCCCGTAACACCGGCCCCCGCTCCGCGACCGGCACCTCCACGAACCGCACCCGCCGCGACCGTCGGCCGCGAGACAACGTCCCCGCCCCGGCCGCGCGCACGTTCGCCACCCAGGCCGCCTTCGGGAACGCCTGGATCAGGTACTGCTCGCCCCGAACTTTCAATACTGCCAACGGAAACGTCCGCGGCTCGCCACTGCGCCGCCCGGGGACGGTGAGCAGCTCCATCGGCCCGAACGCGAGCCCCGCGCGCTGCAGGGCGGTGATGACCCGGTTGATCGTGTTGACCTTGCGCCGGTATCCGGCTGCCTTGGTGTCCATGGCGTCGAGCGTACGCCAACTTGTATGAGTTTCATACTTTCTTGACTTCATAGCTATACCTTCCGGTTATGCCCGGGGTGCCGGAAAGGCAGTGGCGACGCCCTGGCCGAACCAAGTTGACTGGTCGGCAAACACCCGAGGAGGGCTGTAGTGCACTACGACGTCGTCGTAGTCGGAGGCGGTGCTGGGGGTATCGCCTCCGCGGCCGGGGCGGCGCGGACCGGGGCGCGGGTGCTGCTGGTCGAGCAGTACCCGTACCTCGGCGGCGCGGCGACGATCAGTTCCGTGCTGACCCTGTGCGGTTTCTTCGACCAGACCGGCGAGCAGGTCGTCGGGGGCGTCGGCGACGAGGTGTTGCGGCGGCTGCGCCGGCGCGGCGCCTACGAAGAAAAGACGATGGGCTGGACCGGCAACAAGATCGTCCTGCTCGACCTGGAAACCACCAAACTGGTCTACGACGAACTGGCCGCCGACGCCGGCGTGGACGTCCTCCTGCACACCAAGCTCATCGGCGCGAAGCGGACCCACGGTGTCGTCACCGAGGTCGAACTGCACCACCGCGGCGGCCTGGAACGCGTCACCGCCGGCGCGTTCATCGACGCCAGCGGCGACGGCGCGCTCCTGGCCGCGGCCGGAGCCGCCGTCCGCATCGCGCCGCTGAGCGACCGGCAAACCAGCACGCTCGTCTGCCGTTTCTCCGGCGTCCCCGAAGACGCTGACCTTTCACGCGAGGGCCTGCGCGCCGCAGTCGCCGCGTACCAACGAGAAACCGGCATCCAGCTGGCCCGCGACTACGGCATCGCCGTGCACCTTCCCTTGACCCGCAACGTCATCGCGCTGCTGGTGGACGAACAAACCGACGTCCTGAACGCCGCCGCACTCAGCCGCGATGAAGCCAACGCGCGACGTCAGGCCTGGCAGTACCTGGACGCATTGCGCAAACACCTGCCCGGCTGGTCCTCCGCGCGCCTGGAAGAAACCGGCCCGCAGCTAGGCATTCGCGAAGGTCGGCACCTGGTAGGCCGCGAGCAACTGACTGGCCGCGACGTCCTGACCGCCCGGAAACGCCCGGACGCGTCCATCGGTCGCTGCGGCTGGCCGATCGAAGACCACGCAGGGCCAGGCGTCACCCGCTACGAACCGATCGCCGACCGAGGCTGGTACGACCTCCCCTACGGCTCGATCTGCTCCGCCGACACCGCGAACCTCTGGGCGGTCGGCCGCCTGACCAGCTCCGACGACGACGCGTACGCCTCGGTCCGAGTCATGGGCACCGCCTTCGCGACCGGGCACGCGGCGGGGATCGCTGCCGCGCAGTACGTCGACGGCCGAGCCCACGACGTCCGCGCGATCCGCGCCGAGTTGCACCGCCAAGACGGCCTGGCCTGACCCTCCGGCTCTGGGCGAAGCGAGCCGCGCCCCGGCTTGACCCGCCGCGCCCGGTAACGGGAACCTTCCCTGATCATCCCCAGGCCGAAGGAGCCCCCATGCCGAGCCGCTATCGCTGGGTCGTCCTGCTGCTCTGCTGGGCGGTGTTCACGATGACCTCGGTAGACCGGTCGACCTGGGGCCCGGCGTCGTCGGCAGTCAGCGATTCGCTCGGCGTCCCGCTGGCCGCGCTCGGGATCTTCGCCACCTGCTACTACATCGGCTACGTCATCTCCAACACCGCGGGCGGCTTCCTGTCCGACTGGCTGGGCAGCCGTGCGGTCCTGGGCATCAGCTCCCTCGTAGCGGGTGTGGTGATGGTCGGGTTCGGCTCGACCACCTCCATCGCCTGGGGCCTGGTGCTGCAAGCCCTGCTAGGCCTGTTCGCCGGTGTCGACTTCTCCGCCGGACTGAAACTGATCACCACCTGGTTCCGCCCAGAGGAGCACGGACTCGCAAGCGGCGTCTTCATGACCGCGACGTCGTTAGGCACCGTCGTAGCCAACGCCGTCGTGCCCACCCTGGTGAAGAACAGCGGCTGGCCAGTGTCGTACCACCTTTTCGGCGGAGTCACCGTCGTACTCGGCCTGCTGTGCCTGGTCTTCATCCGCAACGGCACCCCCTCGACTGACACCCGCGCTTTCCCCAATCCGCGCCCGCTCTTCCGCAACCGCGACCTGCTGCTACTGGGATTAGCCGGTTTCGGCGGCCTCTGGGGCACCTACGGTTTCGTCACGTGGTCCAACACCCTGATGATCCGAGGCGAACACATCGACCCGGTGCGCGCCGGTGTCGTCCTGGTGATCTTCTCCGGGACCGCGGTAGTCATCAAACCCCTGATCGGCTGGCTCACCGACAAAGTCGGCCTGGGCAGGCGAATCCCGATCATCGGCGTCCTGATCCTCTTCGGCGCGGCGTTATTGGTCTTCGGCTCCCTGAACAGCTACAGCGCTTTCCTAGTCGTAGCCCCGATCCTCGGCATCGGCGCCTACGCCTACAGCCCACTGACCGCCGCCATGATCCCCGCCCTGACCGGCCCCCGCCTAGCCGGTTCCGCCGCTGGCGCCGTGAACGCCTTCTGGCAACTGGGCAGCGTAATCGTGCCCGCCGTCGTAGGCCCGGTCTTCCACGCGACCGGCTCGTTCTATTCAGCCTTCCTCACGTTGGCCGCCGGACCGCTGGCCGGAGCCGCAGTCCTCCTCTTCATGCGCGACGACCGGCCAACCCTGAAATCAATTTCCGCGCAGCCCGCCACTCAGGGAGACTGAGCGGCATGCAGATCCGCCAGTCGACCGCCGCCGACGCACCCGCGATCCATGCCGTGCACACCGCGGCCTTCCGTGTCCACAACCCGGACGTCACCGGTGAAATCCCCGAAGCGAAACTAGTAACCGAACTAACCGCCGACGGCGATCTGCTCCCCGCTCTCTCACTCGCCGCCCTCCGCGACGGCGAGTTGATCGGCCACGCCTGCTGCAGCCCAGGCCACCTGGGAGACGACCCAGAATCCGCCATCGGCTTCGGCCCGCTAGGCGTCCACCCCTCCCACCAACGCAGCGGCGCGGGCTCAGCCCTGGTCCACGCCACGATCGGCGCCGCCAACGCTCTCGGGTACGGCCTGATCATCCTGCTGGGCGACCCGGGCTATTACTCCCGCTTCGGTTTCGTACTGGCTGAAACGCTCGGCATCACACCACCGGTGCCGGAATGGGCCCCGCATTTCCAAGCCCTCCGACTGGCGGCGTACGCCCCGGAGAACCGAGGAGCATTCCGTTACGCTGCGGCTTTTGATCGGCTTTGAGCCTCTGGAGAAGGAGCGCCAATTACTGAGGACGAATACGTCGAGTACCTAGCAGACGAACGTCGTCACTTCGCCTGGGTCATGCAGCACCACGGCGGAATGACCCCCGCCGAAGCCAAAGCAGCGGCCCTGGATCGATACCCCTACGAACCACCCGACGCACCGTATCGCGGGCTGATCTTCCACGACGAGGCCTGGGATCCACGGAGAACACTACTGGGCCAAGCACCCGGACCTGCTCCGCCCGCCAGCCGAATACACCGCGCTCGGCTAAGTCTTCAACCCATTCCGCCGCAAAAACTCCTCAGCGATATCCTTCGCATTCCGCTTCTCATCCGTGTACTGCACGTTCAACTCAGTCAACTGCTCAGTAGTCAACGCCGCCGAAACCCGGTTCAGCGCGGCCGTCTCGGCGGCATTCAACGTCCCCCGCGACACCAACGGCACGATGTTCTGCGCCGGGAACATGTGCTTGTCGTCCTCCAGCGGCACGAACCCATTGGACGCGATAGTCGCCGACGTGCTGAACAGGTCCGCCACCTGCACCTCGCCCGACTTCAACGCCGCCACCGTCACCGGTCCGCCGGTATCCGTGGTCCGGATTTCCTTGAACTCGCACCCGTACAGCTGCTTGATCCGGTCCTTCCACCGGCTGCTCCACTGGCCCGGCCCGCCCATCACCAGGTCCTTGCAGCGCGGCCCGAGGTCGGAGAACGTCTTCACCCCGGTGGCCGCGAGTTCCTTGCCCACCACGAGCAAATCCTTGTCCTGCGCGGGCGACTGCGCGAGAACCTCGAACCCAGTCGGGATTTTCTGCTTAAGCTGCGCGTAGACATCTTCCGAGGTGGTCGCCGCGGTGTTCTTGTCGAAGTACCGCAGCAGGTTTCCCGAGTAATCCGGCACCACCGACAAAGACTTGTCCTGCAACGCTTTCACCACGACTTCGCGGCTGCCGACCGGCGGCCGAACCGTCACGTTGTGCGCGCCGACGTTTCGCAGCGCCCCGGCATAAATCTGGGCCAGCAAAGAGCTTTCCCCGACGTCCGAGGCACCGATGATGATGTCCCCGGTACTGCCGCCCTCGCCCCCGCCGGACAGCGGATTTCCGCACGCTGTCGCCACCAGCGCCAGCCCGGCCACCAGGATCCCCCACCGTTTCACGCCGCTCCTCCCGCAGCCACTGCCCGGCCGGACGCCGCTTGCGCGGCCAGCCGGACCCCCTTGGGCACCAACGCCCGCTGCGCCGCGGCGAGCAGCAGGTCGACCACGATCGCCAGCAGCGCGGTGAGAATCGCGCCCGCGACGACCTCGGTGTAGTCCAAAATGGCCAGTCCGTCGAGCAGGAACCGGCCCAGGCCGCCGAGACCGACGTACGCGGCCACCGCGGCGGTCGCGATCAGCTGCAGTACGGCGTTGCGAATTCCGCCTAGCACCAAGGGAAGCGCGATCGGCACCTCCACCTGCCACAGCCGTTGCCAGCCGGTCATCCCGATGCCCTGCGCGGCGTCGACGACATCGTGTTCGGCCGCCTGCAGACCGGCGTACGTCCCGGCCAGCACCGGCGGGATCGCCAGTACCACGAGGCCGATGATCGTCGCCGTCGTGCTTTCGGTGAAGAGCAGGAAAAGGAACGTGACTAGCCCGAGCGTCGGCAGCGCGCGGATCGCGTTGCCGACGCCGACCAGCACGACGCCGCCGCGGCCGGTGTGCCCTACGAACAGTCCGATCGGGATCGCGATCACCAGCGCGATGACGAGCGCCAGCGCGATGTATCCGACGTGCTGGGCGAGCCGGGCGAGAATGCCGCCCGTGCCCTGCCAGTTCGCGGCGGTGGTGAACCAGGTGAAAACGTCGCCGATCATCCCGCCACCTCCGCGGCCGGCGCGCGACCCGCTCTCTCCCAAGGCGTCAACAGATTGCGCAGCGACACGAGCAGCAGGTCGACGATCAGCGCGAGCACCATCGTCAGCACGATTCCGACCACGATCGGCGAGAAGTATTCCCGCTGAAATCCGTCGGTGAACAGAACGCCCAGCGCTCCGGTCCCGATCAGCGCACCAACGCTGACCAGGCTGATATTGCTCACCGACGCCACCCGGACCCCGGCCGCGAGCACCGGCACCGAGAGCGGCAGTTCGACGCTGAAGAACCGGCGCGGCTCGCGATATCCGATCGCCGTGGCGGCCGCGACGATGTGCGGTGGCACGGCTTCCAGCGCGTCGAGCACCGGACGCACCAGCAGCGCGGTGGTGTAGATCGTCAGCGCGACGATCACGTTGACGCTGTCGAGGATCTTCGTGCCGATAATGCCGGGAATCACCACGAAAAGCGCCAGCGACGGAATCGTGTACAGCAGATTCCCCACCACCAGCAGCACACTGCGCGCGGGCCGCCAGCGATGCCCGAGCCAGCCGAGCAGGATCGCCAGCACGATGCCCGCGACCAGCGGCACCAGCGCGAGATAGATGTTCTCGAGGAGATTGGCGAGGATCTCGTCGCGGTTGTTGGCGCTGGAGAGGTACCGGCCGAGTTCGCCGAAGAAGCCGCCCATCAGGACGCCTGCGGGGAGGCCTCGATTACATCCAAGACCTGGTGCGCGACCACCGTCCCGAGCACGCGGTTCTCCTCGTCCACGACGACACCGAGGCTGGCCGGCGACGACAGCGCCGCGTCGAGCGCCCCGCGGATCGGCGTCCCCCGCACATACAGCGATCCGCCTGCCACGAGGTCGGTTTCGGCCAACGGACCATCCACAGTGGAGCCTGGCGGCAGCCATCCGCGCGGCTGTTTCCCGTCGTTCACCGCGAGCAGCCAGCCCTGCGACGGACCATCGACCTTGCTGCCGAGATCGATCGTGCGGGCGGGCGACACCTCGACGCCGCTCGCCGGAAGGAACGAAAGCCCGCGATACCCGCGATCTCGGCCGACGAACGACGCGACGAAGTCGTCCACCGGATGCCGCAGCACCTCGGCCGGCGTGCCGTACTGCGCGAGCTTGCCGCCGACGCGCATCACCGCGACCTTGTCGCCGAGCCGCACCGCCTCGTCGATGTCGTGCGTGACGAACACGATTGTCTTGCCCAGCTGGGATTGCAGCCGCAGCAGCTCGTCCTGCAGCCCTTCCCGGACCACCGGGTCGACCGCGGAGAACGGCTCGTCCATCAGCAGCACCGGCGAATCGGCGGCGAGCGCCCGAGCCACGCCGACGCGCTGCTGCTGCCCGCCGGACAGCTGCGCCGGATACCGCTTCCCGAGTTCCGTCGGGAGGCCGACCGTCTCGAGCAGCTCGGCCGCGCGGGCGCGCGCCTTGCGTTTGTCCCATCCGGACAGCAGCGGCACGGTGGCGATGTTGTCGAGCACTGTCCGGTGTGGAAAGAGACCCGCGTGCTGGATCACATAACCGATGCCGCGGCGCAGCACCGCCGGATCGCCTTCGCTGACGTCCTTGCCGTCCAGCAGCACCGAGCCCGAGGTCGGCTCGACCATCCGGTTGATCATCCGCAGCGAGGTGGTCTTGCCGCAGCCGGACGGGCCGACGAACACCGTGATCGTGCCGTCCTCCACGGTCAGCGAGAGACCGTCGACCGCGACCGTGCCGTCCGGATAGCGTTTGACGACGTCTCGGAATTCGATGGTCACAGACTTCTCCCCACGTCCGGTGCAGAGTCCGACGGTAGCCCACTCGCGCAGCCTTGGCAGCCCGTCCCGGAGGGTGGCCTACTACTCTCGGACCCCGTGACCGCCCTAGACGACGTCCTCGCCGCACACGGTGCCGCCGTCCGCCCGCTCTACGAAGTACTAGGCCTGCTGCGCAGCGGCTCGTACGAGTTGCCCGACCTAGTGCGGCTCACCGCTGCCCCGCGCCGAAGCGTCGAAGACCTCTTGGCGGCGCTGGAACCGGACCTGGAACGGTCCCCCGCCGGCGTCCGAATCGCCCCGCAATCGCGCGCGGCCTACGCGTCGTACTCCTTGCCCCCTCTGCCCGACCCCCTCGACGCCGCAGTCGCCGCCCAGCCCGCCCTGCTCACCATGCTGGCCGAACGGATCGCCGCCGTCCCGCCGCCGCTAGCCGCCCTGGACCACGTGCAAGCGACCCCGGAGACGGTGCTGCGCCGCGCATTGTGGCTGAACTCTCGCTACGACCTCCGCCGCAGCAAGGTCCTGTTCCTTGGCGACCACGACCTGACCTCCCTTGCCGTGCGCGCGGTGTGCCCGGAAGCCGAACTGTCCGTAGTGGACCTGGACGAACGCGTCCTGTCCTACCTGGACACAACCGGCGAACGCAACATCTTCACCGCCCACGCCGACCTGCGCGTCGGCCTGCCTCCCGCCCTCACCGGCAAAGCAGACCTGGTCTTCAGCGATCCGCCCTACACGCCGGAAGGCATGGGCCTGTTCGCCGCCCGCGCAGTACAAGCGTTGCGGGAACCCACCGAAGGCCGAATCCTCCTGGCCTACGGCTACAGCCCGCGCCACCCCGCCCTAGGCGCACAGGTGCAGCGCGCGCTCGCCACCCTTGGCCTGACCTTCGAAGCGATCCTCCCGGACTTCAACCGCTACACCGGTGCCCAAGCAATCGGCAGCGCAGCGGACCTGTACGTCTGCCAGCCAACCGCCAAAGCGAAAAAGTCCTTCGCCCGCAAGGGAAGCTCCGCGATCTACACGCACGGCCCGCAGTCAGTAGAATCGGCCGCGACTAAACCGGGCCTCCTGGCAGCCGCCCGGGAAATCGCCTCCGAAGGCGGCCTAGCCCTGGAAACGCGCCCCGTCGGCTGGGCCACGTCCGGCCCGGAAGGCGACGCCGTCGCCATGGACCTCTCCGCAGATCCCGGCCCCTGGCTCCTACGCACCCTGCTGGGCACGAACGCCCGCCGCCTGGCGCTGCTGGTGCCGAACAACCACCCCGATCTGGCAGACGCAGCCGCACAAGCAGCCCTGACGTCGCTGGTGGCGGACAAGTACCAGCTGCGCCTGCTCCGCAGCACCCCAGACAACCGCCACGCAATCGTCGCGGCCGACCTGATCGACCACCCGTCAGAACTGCTGACCCGAGCCCACGCAAGGCTGGCGAACGCCGCACTGAACGTCCCCGCGGAACTGGCCGACCTACGCCTGGTGGACGTGCCACGACACCGCCTGGCAGAACTGCTCCCCGGCTAAACCCGCGCGGCGGGCAGGTCGAAGCGACCTGAGCGGCAGGGTGAAGGCACTCTGGCGGCCAGATTGAAGGCGGTCGGCCAGCCAGATTGAAGGCGGTCGGGCGGCCCGGGTGAAGGGCGGCCGGGCGGCCAGGCTGAAGGCGGTCGGCGGCCAGATTGAACTGATCGAACGGCCAGCGAGCAGTCCCCCTCACCAGCGCAATCCACCTCGCCTGGACTCACGCAAGCGGCCACCGCCGCCAGCCAAAGCCGTGAGGGCCACCCTGAGGGAATCTGAGTCCCTCAGGGTTCCCCTCACGACCAGCAACGGTCCACCGCCGCGATGCAACCAAGCCGCGACCCGCCCACAAACCGCAGCCAACGCACTCACACCACCCCCGCGCCACCGCGTCCCGCGCGCCCAACCAGCGAGCACCCACACCACCGCAGCCCGCACACCAAACCAACCATGCACCCACACCACCCCCGCACCCCGATACGAAGCCAAAATGCGGTCTGAGGGTGCTTGTCAAGGCATCTTTCCCGCCTTGACAAGCACCCTCAGACCGTCATCACAATCAGCTTCGGGGTGCCCCGCAACAACGAGGCGCAATGTCGCCGCCAGGCGACGAGCCGCCCCCTAAAACAACACCCCAGCCAACTCCCGACAAACCCGACCAACCTCATCGTCATAAACCTGCAGCCACACCCCCGGCAACCCAGGACGCATCTAGCACTTCCCGCAATCACCTGCACCACAACATGATCCGCCCCAGCCCCCCCCAACCCCGCAAATTGCTCACATAATCGCTCAACCCCAAATAAGGATTCTCCACCCGAGCCCGAGCCCGAGCCACCCGCGGATACCCAGGCAGAACCAAATACGGCACCACCCAGCTCCGCGGCCAGCTACAACATCCACAACCCCGAACACCCCAAGCCCCTCGACCGCGGCAACCAAAAATGGACCAGAAAGTCCAAAACAACCCCAAAAAGAAAGGCCCCCCGGCAACCAACGCCAGAGGGCCCTCCCAGAAAAACCTCAGCCAGTCACGCCATCCCGCTCAGCAGCCTTGGCCACCGCAGCGGCCACCTCCGGCGCGACCCGCGGATCCAGCGGACTCGGCACGATCCGGTCCCGCCCAAGATCATCCGAGGCCACCGCCACGATCGCCTCCGCGGCGGCCAGCTTCATGTTCTCCGTGATCGCCCTGGCCCCAGCGTCCAACGCGCCCCGGAACACCCCGGGGAAGGCCAGCACATTGTTGATCTGGTTCGGAAAGTCACTGCGCCCGGTAGCGACGATCGCCGCGTGCTGCGCCGCGACCGCCGGATGCACCTCCGGGTCCGGATTGGACAGCGCGAACACGATCGAGTCGTCCGCCATCGTCGGCAGCAGCGAAGGATCGATCGTCGCGCCGGACAGCCCGAGGAACACGTCGGCTCCCCGCAGCGCCTCGGCCAGCCCGCCGGTCAGCCCGGCCTTGTTCGTCGTCTCCACCAGCTGTCGCTTGATCGGGTTCAGATCCTCCCGCCCAGCGTGCACGATGCCGCGCGAGTCGAGCACCGTCACGTCCGCGACGCCGGCCGCGAGCAGGATCTTCGCGCAGGCCACCCCGGCCGCGCCCGCCCCGGACACCACGACGCGCTCGCCGGCGATGTCGCGGTCGAGCACCAGGTTCGCCCCGCGCAGCGCGGCGAGGGTGACGATCGCGGTGCCGTGCTGGTCGTCGTGCATGACCGGGCAGTCCAGCGCTTCCTTGAGCTTGTCCTCCAGCTCGAAGCAGCGCGGCGCGGAGATGTCCTCGAGGTTGACCGCGCCGAACGACGGGCGCAGCCGCACCAGGGTCTCGACGATCTCGTCGACGTCGGTGGTGTCGAGCACCAGCGGGATCGAGTCCAGCCCGCCGAAGGTCTTGAAGAGCACCGATTTGCCCTCCATGACCGGCAGCGACGCGCTCGCGCCGATGTCCCCGAGCCCGAGCACCGCGGTGCCGTCGCTGACCACTGCCACGAGCCGGTCCGCCCAGGTGTACCGCTTCGCCTTGGCCGCGTCCTCGGCGATCGCGCGGCTCACCTTCGCCACGCCGGGCGTGTAGGCGATCGAGAGGTCGCGCGGGTCGGAGATCGGCCGGGTCGCCGCCACGGAGAGCTTGCCGCCCTCGTGCCCGGTGAAGATCTCTGCGTCGGTCACGGCCGCGACGGTGCTGGCCTGGTCGGTCATCGGGGTTCCTGTCGTGCGGATGACGGAAGCGGGCGGATGGGTCTGGGTCATCGAACGTACTCCTGGGACTGCGAGCGGGGGACCACCTGGTCAACGTGCGAACGCGCACGTCGAGAGTGGGAACTCGTCCTCCGGACGGCAGCCCAGCGCGGTAGCGCCGGCCTGTCGGCGAGGCGTCTGCGCGGCCATCCGATCCGTGGGGTGTGGCGATGGCCGCCGACGCTGCGGTTCGTCAATCATGACAGGCCCCCGGTGGCGCCCGACCCCTCGGTGCGGCTCATGTCACAGATTCGCGATTCCCAAGACGTCCGTCCGGTTTCGGAAGCAGTTCCGTTCCGGGTCCGGAAATCGCACTCGATAGGGTGGCGGGCATGGACTTCCGCCCGCTCAAGGTCTCCGGCGCTTTCGAGTTCGTCCCGCGTGTCTTCCCCGACGAACGCGGACTGTTCGTCGCACCGTTCCAGGAGGAAGCGATCGTCCGCGCGGCCGGGCACCCGCTGCGCGTCGCGCAGACGAACCACAGCGTTTCCCGCGCGGGCTCGATCCGCGGCGTGCACTTCGCCGACACCCCGCCCGGACAGGCGAAATACGTCTACTGCCCGATCGGCTCGCTGCTGGACGTGGTGGTGGACCTGCGCGTCGGCTCGCCGACGTTCGGCGAATGGGATTCGGTACGCCTCGACGCGACCGAGTTCCACGCGGTGTACGTGGCGGAAGGAATCGGGCACGCGTTCATCGCGCTGGAGGACGACACCGTGATGTCGTATCTCTGCTCGGAGCCCTACGCCCCGGAGCGCGAGCACGGCATCAGCCCGCTCGACCCGGCGCTCGACCTTCCCTGGCCCGCGGATCTGGCGCCCATTGTGTCCGAAAAGGACAAAGCGGCGCCGACCCTGGCCGAAGCGCTCGACCAGGGCCTGCTGCCGTCGTATGAGGATTGCCTGGCGTACTACGAAAAGCTGCGCTCAGCGCACCGCTAGGCGCGCACGCCGTCCTCGGCGATGACCCGTTCGATATTGCGCTCGGCCAGCGCGGTGATCGTCACGAACGGGTTCACGCCGGTGCTGCCCGGGATCAGCGAACCGTCCATGACGTACAGGTTCCGGTACCCCTTCACGCGCCCGTAGTTGTCGGTCGCGTCGCCGAGCACCAATCCGCCGAGCGGGTGGTAGGTGAAGCGGTTCTCGAACGCCCGCGTGTCGCCGAAGAGGTCGTAGCGGTAGATCGTGGAGTTCGCCTTGTTGATCCGGTCGAACAGCGACTTCGCCGCGTCGATCGAGGGCTGCCCCTGGTCCGGCGTCCACTGCAGTTTCGCCGAATCGCTGGCCGCGTCATAGGTGAAGTGGCCGCGTTCGGGGTTCTTGGTGATCGCCAGGTACAGGCTCGCCCACGTCTCCAGCCCGGCGGGCACCGGCGCGATCTCGGCGAACACCGGATGCGTCGGGTTGTCCCAGTCGTCGATGCCGAGCGCGGGCATTCCCGCCTCCAGGCTGCCGGTCGTGTCCCACACGTGGTTGGCCCGGCCGAGCATCACATTGCCGTTGGTGCCCCAGCCCTGGCCGACGGCCTCGGACAGCCGCGGCAGCCGCCCGGTGTCGCGGGCGCGCACCAGCAGTTCGGTCGAGCCGAGGCTGCCCGCGCCGAGGAAGAGGTACTTCGTGGACAGGTGCTTGGTGGAGAGCACGTTCCCGAGCGCGTCGGATTCGCGCACGACGAGCGTGTACGTGCCGTCCGGCTGCTGGATGATCTCGCGGACCTGGTGCAGCGTCTGGATGGTCACGTGCCCGGTGCCGAGCGCGGCGGCGAGATACGTCTTGTCCAGCGAGCGTTTGCCGTGGTTGTTGCCGTAGATGACCTCGGACGCCAGCGCCGAGCGTTCGACGGTGCCCGCCTCCTCCTTCTTCATGTACTCGAAGTCGTAGACGCTCGGCACGAAAGTGGTCTTCAGCCCGGTTTTCTGCGCGGCTTTCCGGGAAACCCGGGCGAACTGGTAGGACTTGCAGGTCTCGAACCAGTCCTCGTCGATGTGGTTCACGCCGAGTCCGGCGTTGGCGCGCGGGTAGTACTTGCCGTACATCTCGTCGGCGTCCACCCGCGGCAGGATTTCCTCGAAGTACGAACGCTTCGGCTGCACCGCCATCGCGCCGTTCACCAGCGATCCGCCGCCGACGCCGCGGCCGACGTACACCGACATCCCGCCGTAGTTCACCCGGTCCAGCACCCCGGCGTACGGATCGATGTCGTGGTTCGCGACGTCCAGCCACAGGAACGACGCGAGCGGCGCTTCAGTGCGCTTCTTGAACCACATCGACCGCCGGTCCGGCTTCAGCATGTCGCAGAAGACCTTGCCGTCCGGGCCCGGTTCGTTCCACAGCTGGCCCATTTCGAGCATCACCGTGGGCACGCCCGCCTCGCCGAGCCGCAGCGCGGTGACCGCCGCTCCGTACCCGGTGCCGATCACCACCGCGGGCGAATAGTCCGGCAGCGGCGCAACGGTCGCGGCACGCGCGGTCGTCGCCGAAATGCTGGTCAGTCCGAGGGCCGCGGCGGAGTTCAGCGCGGCGAGGCCGAGGAATCGGCGACGGTTGAGGGAGGCCATGCCCGGCATGCTGACGTGGCGCCGAGCACCCTGGCAAGGCTAAAACGAACACTATTCGCATTTGCCCAGTAAACGGTGTTAAGTTTCACTCGGCCGGGGTAACGGGAAGTACAGGTTTCGCCGGTCAGGCGGCTTTCCGGGGCGTGACCCACACCGTGATCGTCGCGGTGACCACCTCGATACCGCGGGCGTCCACGATCCGCACCGGAACCGGAAGATCGAATCCCTCGGAGCCGAACTCGGGAATCTCCGGCAATTCGGCGATCGCCCGCAGCCCGGTTCCGGCTTTCGCGACGTAACTCACTTCCATGCCCTTGGGCAGCCACCGGTGCGTGGCCGGGACAGTGGCCTCGGCCAGCATGCCCATCGCGATCTCGGCGAGGTTGCAGGCGGCGATCGCGTGGAAGGTCTTGATGTGGTTGTGGACACCCCACCACTTCGGCGCGGTCACCGAACAGTGCCCGGGACGGATCTCCCGGATGGTCGGCAAGACGGTGCCGAAGTAGGGCACGCGCAGGCACATCGCGGCGGAAAACAGCTGCTTGCCACCGGGTTTGGCGGCCAGCTTGCGCCAAAGCCCGTACGTCGACGGCGAACCCATCAGCACCTCCCAGGTGAAGTTACTCTCCAGTAGCCAAGCACACGACGAACCTGCCGGGCGAACCCGCCCCGGCTATATTCGGCCGCGTGGCACATCGGCTCTTTCTTCTCCGGCACGGCCAGACCGAATGGTCGTCGAACGGCAAGCACACCGGGCGCACCGACATCCCGCTGACCCCGGCGGGCGAGGACCAGGCGCGCGCGGCGGGCGGCACCCTGCGAACCCTGCTCGGCGGACCCGGGCTGGTGCTTTCCAGCCCGCGCGGCCGCGCGCTGCGCACGGCGGAACTCGCCGGCCTGCGCGTGGACGAGGTCACCGAGGACCTGGCCGAATGGGACTACGGCGATTACGAAGGCGTCGCCACGCCGGAGATCCGCGAGACGGTTCCGGATTGGACCGTCTGGACCCGCCCGATCCCCGGCGGCGAAAGCGCGCAGGACGTGCAGGCGCGCGCGGACAAGGTGCTCGACCGGGCCCGCCGCGAAATCGAGAACGGCGACGTGGTCCTGGTCGGGCACGGGCACTTCAGCCGCGTGCTCGTCGCGCGCTGGCTCGGCCTGCCCGGCACCGCGGGCGTCCACTTCGGACTGGACCCGGCCGGTCTCGCGGTGCTCGGCGACGAGCGCGGCGAACCGCAGATCGAGCACCTGAACCTGCTGCCCGCGCTGGAGGGCTGAAGTGACCGACCCCCGCGTACGGCGGATCAAGCCGGAAGACGTCGACGCCGTCGTGGAGCTCGTCTACGCACTGGCCGAGTACGAACGCGCTCCGCAGGAATGCCGTCTCACCTCCGAGCAGCTGCACGGCGCGCTGTTCGGCGAGGCCCCGGCACTGTTCGGCCACGTGGCCGAGGTGGACGGCGAGATCGCCGGATTCACCTTGTGGTTCTTGAACTTCTCCACCTGGCGCGGCACGCACGGGATCTATCTCGAAGACCTGTACGTCCGCGAGGAACAGCGCGGTTCGGGCCTCGGCAAGGTACTGCTGGCGACGCTGGCCGCGGAGTGCGTGGACAAGGGCTACCACCGGCTGGAGTGGTCGGTGCTCAACTGGAACCCGGCGGTCGGGTTCTACCGGGCGCTGGGCGCGCTGCCGCAGGACGAATGGTCGGTGTACCGGCTGACGGACGAGCCGCTGAAGGTGCTCGCCAAGGAAGCGTGAGTCGTGCGTGCTGATCACGGTCAGAACCGTGATCAGCACGCACGAGTCCTTTCACGGCGTGGGCAACGGCAGCCCCGGCAGGTTCTGGTCCGCCGGGACGACGCCGTCGACCAGGTAGTCGTCGACCACCTTGTCCACGGCCTTGTTGCCGCCGATCCCGTAGATGCCGTGGTCGCCTTCCCCGGTGACGGTCAGCATCCGCGAGTTCTGGAACGCGGCGTGCGCCTTCCGCGCGCCTTCGATCGGCGTGGCCGGATCGTGCTCGGACTGGACGATCACCACCGGCGGCACGCCCTTGCCGTTCAGCACCGGCATCGGCCGGGGCCGACCCGGCCAGAACGCACAGACCTGGAGCCCCATCCACAACGAACTGTGCAGGGTCACGCCCCGGTCGAGATAGTCCTGCGACCGGCGGATCAGCGACTGCCGATCGCCCTTCCACCGACCGTCATTGCACAGGGTCGTGATCAACGTCGACATCATCGCGTCGTCGGCACCGGCCTGGGCCGCTACGTCCATCGGACCGGTCTTCTTCGCCTCCGACAACGTCTTGCCCAGCGCCTCGCGCGCGTCGCCCTTCGCCTGCGCCGAAGCCCGCGTGTCAGTCAGCGTTTTGACCCGGACCAGCACAGAGGCGATGGTCGGGAACTGGCTCTTGGCCTTGAGCGCGCCGACGATGAAGGAATCCAGCGTGACCGCGCCGATCTTCGTGCCGTTCACCTCGACCGGCTCGCGAGTCAGCGCGTACCGGACACTCTCGTAGGTTTGCCGGGCCGCCTCGCCACTGGCGCCGAAGTGGTACTTCGCGTCGTAGCGGGCCAGCCAGGGCAGGAAATCCTGCCGCCAGCGGCGTTCGTAGCCCAGCGGCTGGAAGTCGAACGACTGCTGCCACGTGCCGGTGAACTGGGTCGAGGAGTCCAGCACGAACCGGCCGGTGTGCCGCGGGAACTGCTGGGCGTAGTGCGCGCCGAGCCAGGTGCCCGCCGAGTACCCGATCCAGTTGATCCGGTCGCGGCCGAGCAGGGTCCGCAGCAGGTCGAGGTCCCGGACGTTCTGGAAGGTACTGATCAGCGATCCCAGCTCGCCCGAGGCCCGGTGGCAGGCAGTCGCGACGTACTGGACCGCGTCGACGATCTGGTTCAGATTGCGCGGATCGCGGTCGCGCGGGTCGAGATCGGCGCCGGTGCTCGCCTCGCCGCCGCAGGTCACGTTGGCGCTGCGGCCGGTGCCGCGGGTGTCGATGCCGATGATCTCCTGGTGCTGCCGCAGTTTCTCCTGTCCGCGCAGCAGGACCGGGAACCAGCGTCCGGGACCGCCGGGACCGCCCGGATTGGTGAGCACCGACGCGGTAGTCGTGCCGGTGGGCTTGAGCCTGCTGATCGCGATGGTCAGGTACTGCCCGTCGGCCGGACGGTCCCAGTCCCGGGGTGTGCGGTAGGCGCCGCATTCGAGCCCCGCGATATCGGTGCCCGGCGGCAGATCGGCCAGCTCGCCCGGCGCGCAGGCGTGCCAGTCCAGCGCCTGGCCGGTGTAGCGGGCCGGGATCGTGGCGGTGCCCGCCGCTGCCGGTAATGCCCCGGCGAGCAGCCCGCACACGACCGCTGTGCTGGTCACGACGAGACGCAGTCTCCGCATGGGTTCCCCTCTTCGGAATTCGGATGAATTCGGTTGCGCAGTCCCGATTCCATCGATTGAGAGGGGTTACGACCAGTGTCGCCGCGTCACCTGTCCGCTATGACGTGACGTCACTGTCGCTCAGTCCTGTTCGCGGCGCTCCCGCTCGGCACGCCGTCCCGCCAGGCCGCCGCGCTCGGCCGCCTCTTCCTCGGTCTCGTCGTCGTGCATTCCCAGCGCCCAGGCCCGCGACGGACGGCGGAACAGCAGCACCAGCGCCGCCAGCCCGCACAGCCCGATCGGCACGCCCCACAGCGGCTGTCCGGACGGCCCCAGCAGGTACCAGCCCACCCCGATCAGCAGCAGCGCCACGACGACGCCGGGCGAACGCGCCCACGTCTGTCCGAGCAGCAGTCCGACGGAAGCGGCGAGGAAGATCAGCGCGAGCACCGCGTAGGTGCCGAATTCGGCCCACACGTTGTTGCCCGGGATCGGCGGGGTCCGCAGCCCGTGCACCAGCAGCACCACGCCGAAGACCAGCAGGCCCAGCCCGGGCAGCCCGGTCAGGACGCCGGCGAGGCGGACCTCGAACGGGGTGGGCGGCGGATTCTCCGGATGAGACACGGTCGCGGCCCTTTCAGCTGCTGTGCGGAACTTCGCGGGAACTTGCCGGGGCACAGCCACCCGACCAGCGCGAGTCACCGTGCGTGAGCACTACCGATCGTATGCCACCCGGTCGGCCGTTTTCCGGGGCGGCGGCCGAAGAGAAAATCGGGGTAGTCGTCGATGAGCGGGCGGTCGGCCCGGGTGCACTTGTCACGACGCGCGGAGTTTTCGCCGTCTGCAGAGGAGGACCGCCCGCCACAGGGTCGCCACAGGTCACCGAGCCAGGGACGGCTTGCGCAAGCGGCTGAGCTTCGCGTCACCATGTGGCGCTGGAGGTACGTCCGCCGGGCGGAAAGCACTTACCCTGCGGTAGTGCGCGCCATCCTCGTCGTGAATCCCCAGGCCACCTCGACCACCGCGGGTGGCCGGGACGTGCTGGCGCACGCGCTGGCCAGCCAGGTGAAGCTGGACGTCGTCGAAACCGACTACCGCGGGCACGCGCTCGCGGTGGCCCGTTCGGCGGCTCGTGACGGCTACGACCTGGTGGTGGCGCACGGCGGCGACGGCACGGTCAACGAGGTCGTCAACGGCCTGCTCGCCGATTCCGCGGGCGCTCCCGGCCGCTCCGGGTCCGTCCCGATGCTCGGCGTCGTGCCGGGCGGCTCGGCCAACGTGTTCGCGCGCGCGGCCGGACTGCCCGCCGATCCGGTCGAGGCGACCCACCAACTGCTCACCGCGCTGGAAACCGAACGGACCCGCCGGATCGGCCTCGGGCTGGCCGACGGGCACTGGTTCACTTTCAACGCGGGCCTCGGCTGGGACGCCGACGTCGTCGGCCGCGTCGCGAAACGGCGCGGCAAGCAAACCAGCGCCAGCCTCTATCTGCGGGCCGCCGTCCGCTCCTACTTCCGTCCGCCGCTCGGGCGGCCGATGCTGACCGTCCGGATCCCCGGCGAGGAACCGGCCGAGGCGGTGACGGCGTTCGTGTCGAACACCGATCCGTGGACTTACCTCGGACAACGTCCGGTCCACCTCAACTCCGGCTGCTCGTTCGAGACCGGATTGGGCCTGTTCGCGTTGAACGGTCTTCGATTGCCCACCGTGTTCACGCATGTACGGCAAGCTCTGCTCACGGAGAGCGATCAGCATGGCCGCCGTCTGCTCCGCCGCGACGATGTGCCTCTGATCCGCATCGACGCAGCTGAACCGGTCAACTTCCAGGTCGACGGGGACCTCGTCGGGCAACGCACCCGGGTCGAGTTTCAGAGCGTCCCGGATGCACTCACCGTAGTCGGATGACGGTGTGACCACTGATCGCCCGCGGCAAAGTGCGTGCTGCCGCTCGGCGACGCAAACCCTCCACTCACCGCACGGGCCTTCCGACGAGCGGACCTTTTCAGAACGAAACCGCAGGTCAGAGGCATAGCTCGGCCGGGTGAGCTGACTCACCGATCTTGTCGAAACCCTTGTCGAACGCGGTGCTTCGTGAAAGCATTCACAAGCACCCAAAAACACGACCGCCACTACTGTGGCGCGGCCCTCCCGCGTCACTGTGAAGGAGCTCACGAACATGGACTGGCGCCACGACGCGGCCTGCCGAGACGAGGACCCCGAGCTGTTCTTCCCGGTGGGAACCAGCGGTCCGGCTCTGTTGCAGGTCTCCGAGGCGAAGGCCGTGTGCCACCGCTGCCCCGCAGCTTCCGACTGCCTGGCCTGGGCTCTGGCCAGCGGCCAGGACGCCGGCGTCTGGGGCGGAATGAGCGAAGACGAGCGACGCGCGCTCAAGCGCCGCCGTACGCACATCGGCACGCGTACCACCGCCTGAGTCTTTCGACTCAGCCGCACCACCCAGAATCACATCTCACCACCTCGGACCGGACTTTCGCCCGGCGGGCATTCGCGTGCCCGTGCCGCACATGGCGACATATACCCGGTTCGAGCGTAACAACCGAGGTCGGCCACCCCGCATCCGGGTGCCGCCTCACCCAGGACTATCCAAGTCCTCCCGCGGAACGTTGAACGGGCCGGTACCGCCGAGCTTCACTGGTACCGGCCCTTCAACGCGTCTGGGGTCCACTGTGGACACCTCACACTTCGAGCGCCCAGCGCACGTAGCGCATCTTCGGCGCGAACCCGGCGCGCTCGAAAACTCCGGGAGCCCCCGAAGCGCTCGCCGAATCAACGGTGAGGCTGGCTTGGTCGTACCCGTGCTCGACGGCGGCCCGCAGCGCGTGCGCGACGACCGCGCTGGCAAGCCCGCGGTTCCGGTAGCCGGGAATGGTGCCCACCACCATGAAGTGCGCGTCGCGAACGCCGGTCGTCTCGGTGTCGGCGACCCAGGAGAGGGTCAGCACAAGACTCACCGGAGCGCCGGTTGCCTTGTCCCGCAGCAGAAAACTGATCTCGGGCTGGAGAGTGTGGTTGGTGAACTTGTTCTGCCACGCGTCCGCGGCCACCGGGGTCGCTCCCCAGTGGTCCTGAAAGGACTCGTTGCGGACGAGCCGGAACTCCTCGTCGAGCTCCCGAGTCCACTGTTCGATCCGGAATCCCTCCGGGACCGCCGCCTCGCCGACAGTCCCGAGTGGATGTTCCATGCGCTGGAAGTAGCGCGCGGGAGAAAAGCCGTGCGCGCCAAAGAGTTCTTTCGTCCCTGCAATGTGCTCGGCCTTGTGGATGTCGACGGCGAGCTTCAGCGTCGGGTGGTGCAGTTCGTGCACCGTCTTCGCCCCGGCGATTCCCGCTTCCACGAGCTTGGTCCCGATCCCGCGCCTGCGGTAGGCGGGATCGACGCCGCCGTCGAGGAAAACGCGATGGGTTCCCTCGGCGTACCGCTTGTACCGGGTCTTCAGATAGCCGACCATGCGGTCGCCGTCGAACGCGGCGAGACTCGCGCGTTCGAGGTCGGAGTACGGGTCGATCAGCTCCTGGAGAGTGTCTTCCGCGGTGTAGCTCTCGCCGATCCGGTCGACCGTTTCGATGGCGTTGAGCAGATCGGCCGAGGACTGGGCGTCCGCTTTCGTGAGCGGCCGCCACGTGAGGTCAGGCATGCGCCGGACAGTAATCCGGCGCTCCCTGGCTGTCGCCGGGTTTTCTAGAGCCGCCGGGACAACGGAATCCGCAGCGCCGCTTCGGTGCCCGGCACCCGGTTGCCCGCCTCGTCGGTCCGGACCTGGCGCAGCGAAAGCGACCCGCGCAGCTCCGATTCGACCAGCGTCCGCACGATCTGCAGGCCCAGCCCGTCGCTGCGCTCCAGCGAGAACCCGGACGGCAGCCCGCGGCCGTTGTCGCGGATCAGGATGTCCAGCCAGCGCGCCGAGCGCTCCACGATCAGCTCGACCTTGCCCGGCCGTCCCTGCGGGAACGCGTGCTCGATCGCGTTCTGCACCAGTTCGGCCAGCACCATCACCAGCGGCGTCGCGATCTCGGCCACGACCACGCCGAACGAGCCCTTGCGGCTCATCCCGACCTTCGATTCCGCGGTGGCGACCTCGCCGACCATCGGGAGCACGTTGTCGAGCAGCTTGTCCAGGTCCACGCGCTCGTCGACGGAGATCGACAGCGCCTCGTGCACCATCGCGATCGACGACACCCGCCGCACCGATTCGCCCAGCGCCAGCCGGGCCTCGTCGCTCGTGGTGCGCCGCGACTGCAGCCGCAGCAGCGCGGCGACGGTCTGCAGGTTGTTCTTCACGCGGTGGTGGATCTCGCGGATCGTGGCGTCCTTCGACATCAGCGCGCGGTCGCGGCGCTTGACCTCGGTGACGTCGCGGACCAGCACCAACGCGCCCGCGGGCTGCCCGGCCGGGCGCAGCGGCAGCGCACGGAACAGCACGACCGCACCCCGTTTCGAGTCGGCCTCGGTGCGGGTGGACGGCTTGCCGTCGAGGGCCTCGATGATCCGGTGCGACACCTCGGTGGCGTCGAACGGGTCGCGGATCAGCGACCGGGTGAGCGGGGCCAGCCGCTGCCCGACGAGGTCCGATTCGTGGCCCATCCGGTGGTAGGCGGACAGGCCGTTGGGGCTGGCGAACACGACGGTGCCGGCCTGGTCGAGCCGGACGAGACCGTCGCCGACGCGCGGGCTGGTGTGCGTGTCGGTCTGGTTGCCGCCGGCGGGCGGGAAGGTGCCGTCCACGATCATCTGGCACAGGTCGCCCGCGCTGCCGAGGTAGGCGATCTCCAGCGGGCTCGGCACGCGCGGCGCGGCGAGGTTGGTCTCGCGGCTCAGCACGGCGATCACCTCGCCGCCGAAGCTCACCGGCACCGCTTCGCGGCGCATCGGCAGGTCGCGGTACCAATGCGGGTCTTCCTCGCGGCAGATCTTGACCTCGCGCATGGCCTTGGCCAGCTGCGGGTGCTCGTCCACGGTGAACCGGGTGCCGACGACGTCCTCGGGATGCGCAGTGGGCGCGGTGGTCGGCCGGGCGTGCGCGACGCACACGAAATCGCCGCCGTCGGGCTGGTGTTCGGCGGAAACCGGAACCCAGAGCAGGAAGTCGGCGAACGAAAGGTCGGCCAGCAGCTGCCACTCCGCGACGACGGTCTGCAGGTGGTCGGCCGCTTCGCCGGGGAGGCCGGTGTTCTCGGCGAGCAGGTCGGAAAGGGTCGACACGGCTACCGGCCGCCCTCGAATGCGGTGTGTTCGTTCATGCCTGCGCACCTCCTGAGTACATCCAACCAGAGCGTACGGCGGGTGCCGCCGAGGAGCGCGGCGCCCGCATGCCACACTTGAGCGGTTGACCCGTGCCCGGCCGGTGTGTCGCACCCCGCCCCGGGCCACTCAGCGGACACCCGAGGAGAGAACATGTCGAAGCGCGCCCGCAAGCGTCGCGACCGCAAGAAGAACGGCGCCAACCACGGCAAGAAGCCCAACGCCTGAGTCCGCGCCAGGACCTGACACGGCCCCCGCACCTGATCGGTACGGGGGCCGTTGTCGTGGTGGTCAGTCGCGGGTGGTGCGCTGTTCCACGGTGATCTCGGTGCGCTCCACGGTGATGCCGCCCTGCGTGGCGACGGTCTGCCGGATCGACGCGCGCAGCCTGCTCTTCAGCTCCGCCGGGGCGAGGTCGCCGCCGCATTTGCGGGCCAGCAGGTGCTTGAGCTGCTCGTCGATGCCGTACTCCTCGAGGCACGGCGGGCAGTCCTCGATGTGCCTGCGCAGTTCCGCGTCCCGCTCCGGACTGCATTCGCGGTCCAGCAGCAGGTAGATCTCCGCGAGCGCGTCCTCGCAGGGCATCTTCTCCGCGGGCACGTCTTCCGAGCTCATCGTTTCGCCACCTCCTCGCGGTTCCCCCGGATGAAGCCGCGCTCGCGCGCGACGTCGGCCAGCAGGTCGCGCAGCTGCGCGCGGCCGCGGTGCAGCCTGGACATCACGGTGCCGATCGGAGTGTCCATGATCTCGGCGATCTCCTTGTACGCGAAGCCCTCGACGTCGGCGAGGTAGACCGCGAGCCGGAACTCCTCGGGCAGCTTCTGCAAAGCCGCCTTCACGTCGGTGTCCGGGAGGTTGTCCATCGCCTCGACCTCGGCCGAGCGAAGACCGGCGGAGGTGTGGCTTTCCGCCCTGGCGATCTGCCAGTCGCTGATCTCGTCCGTGGGCTGCTGCACCGGCTGCCGCTGACGTTTGCGGTAGCCGTTGATGTAGGTGTTGGTGAGGATGCGGTACATCCACGCCTTGAGGTTCGTGCCCGCCTTGAAGGACGCGAACGCCGCGTACGCCTTCAGGTAGGTCTCCTGGACCAGGTCCTCGGCGTCGGACGGGTTGCGGGTCATCCGCATCGCGGCCGCGTATAGCTGGTCGAGCAGGGGCATCGCGTCGCGCTCGAAGCGCTCGGCGAGCTCCAGTTCGTCGGCCGCCGTCTCCGGCGCGGAGTTGGGGGTGCTCGGCAAACCGTTCCCTTCCCGTTCGGCGTCGATGCGCGTCTGCGCATACGGCAGCACCGAGTTTACGCGGGGGTTCGGGAAGCCGGTCCCGGGACGGCTCCTGCTGGCGCGGGGAGTGGCGAGCGTGGTGGTCACGATGGGTGTAACAGAACGTGCCGACCGGGCATTCCCGGCCCGTTCGTAGACTCGCCCGCATGGCGGGCAAGGGCACTCCGGCGACAGCGCTGCTGCAGAAGCAGAAGGTGGCGCACACCGTGCACACCTACGACCACGATCCCCGGGCGGAGTCGTTCGGCCTGGAAGCGGTGCAAGCGCTGGGCCTGGAGCCGGGGCGGGTGTTCAAAACGCTGGTCGCGGACGTGGACGGGAAACTGGTCGTCGGCGTGGTGCCGGTCACCGGCCAGCTGGACCTGAAGGCGCTGGCCGCGGCGGCCGGCGGCAAGAAGGCGAAAATGGCCGACCCGACCGCTGCTCAGCGGGCCACCGGGTACGTACTCGGCGGAATCTCGCCGCTCGGCCACCGGAGCCGCCTGCCGGTCGTGCTGGACGGCTCCGCACTGGACTATCCGACGATGTTCTGCTCCGGCGGCCGGCGCGGGCTCGAGGTGGAACTGGACCCGGCCGAACTGGTCCGGCTGACTGGCGCGGTGGTGGCCGGGATCGCGGCGGGTTAAACGGCTTCGGGTACTTCGAGGACGAAGAACAGGAAGCAGAGGAAGGCTTCCTTGCCTTGCATTTCGTCCGGGAACTTCTCCTGGGCGCCTTCTGCCGGATACGGCTCGCTGATCACTGCCGTGCGGAATCCGGCCTTGGTGAATTCGTCGGTCATCGCGTGCAGCGGGCGGTGCCAGTACTCGAGCACGCCCTTCTGGCCGTTGAAGGTGTACTCCTCGGACCAGCTTTCGGTGGCGAAGTAGTTGCCCTCGAGGTGGATGATTTTGTAGAGGATCGGGTGGTTGACCGCCAAGATCAGCCGTTCGCCCGGCCGGATGATCCGCCGCAGTTCGGCCAGCGGTGCGGTCCAGTCCTCCAGGTAGTGAAGGACCAAGGCCGCGATGACGTCGTCGAATTCTCGATCGGCGTAGGGCAACGGCTGGCTGAGGTCGGCGACCCGGAGGTCCGCGTCCTCGCCGAGTCTCTGCCGAGCGAGCCGGACCATGGTGGCACTGAAGTCGAAGCCGCTCACGTGCGCGCCGCGGTCCCTCAGCGAGGCGGACAACGGTCCGGCACCGCAGCCCGCGTCGAGGATCTTCCGGCCGGTCACGTCGCCGGCGAGGTCCAGAATCGCTGGTCGGGTGTAGTAGGCGTTGATGAGACTGTGCTCGGTTTCGATCGCGTAGGCCTCGCCGAAAGTGTCGTAGTCGTTGGCGAGGGACTCGTCGGAAGCGTTGGCAGCCATGGAATCCACCCTGGCACGGACTTCGGTCAGGGGGTCGGCGCGCGCCAGTAGCGTTTCAGGATCTCCAGTTGAAGGGTGCACTCGACAGCGGTGATGTCGTCGCTGCCGGGAAAACCGCCGCTGACGAAATCGGCCAGGTCGTCTTCGCCGCGGAAGACGCCGTCGTAGACGAAGGTGGACGACGACGCGGTGAGCGCGAGATACCGGGTCGTCGGGTGCGCGGCGATCGCGGCGCCGAGCCGGGCCGTCGCCGCCGGCGGACAGGAGATGCCGAGAACGGCCTCGACCCGGTAGCCGAGCTTTCCCGGCTCGATCTCGACGCGAGGCCGCAGCAACCCGGATCCGAACATCGCGGTCGCGACGCGGCGGGCCCGGGACTCGGAGATGTCGAGCACGCGAGCGACGTCCGAGTACGGCGTCCGCGCGTCGTCGCGCAGGACCGCCGCGACTTCGCGCTCCAGCTGGCCGAACTCGGTCCCGGGCTCCTCCCCCGCTGCCCCGGCGTGCCCGGCGAGCATCTCCTCCTGTTCGCGGGTCAGCCGCCGAAGCCGCCACGCCGCGGAGCTGGTGAGCCGGCGCAACGCCCACTCCGCGCGCACCGAGCGGATGCCGGGCACGGCGGGGATCTCGTCGACCAGCGCGTGGGCCGTCGCGGCGCGGGTCATCCCGTGGACCACGGCGTACACCTCTCCGCGGCCCGCGGCGAGCGCGAGGTGAGTGGTGTCGGCGCGGCGCACCAGTGCCTCCGCCACCGCGCGGGCCCGGCCGGGCTCGGCGCCGATCCACACGTGCACTGGCGGAGCCTCGGCGAGCAGCGACCAGTCGACCTCGCAGATGGCGCGGAGCATGCCTTCCTCCAGCATCCGGCCGTAGCGCCGCCCGACCGTGCGCGCCGAGCTGTCCAGGACGCGGGCCAGCACGTCGAAGGGTGCGCGGGGCGCGTGCTGCAGCGCGGCGACCAGATCGAGGTCGAAGTCGTCCAGTACGCCGTCGTCGGCCACCCGGGTGCCCTCCTTCAAGTTCGTGCAGCGCAGCCTACTCAAGGGAGATTATGACTGGATCAGGCGAATATCACTACTGGTTGCTTGGATAAGGCACGTCATGGAACTCTAGTGAAGGAAAACGGCCATACAGAGGTGTTGAGCTTGTCTCGGACGGAGAAAGCGACCGCATGACCGACACGATCGCCTTGGGCTCGGTGACCGCGACGCGCGTCGTCGAGTACGAAGGAACCACCCGCCCGCCCGAAGCGATGTTCCCCGGCCTCGCGCAAGACACGTGGCGAGCGCACGAATCCGGGTTTCCGCCGGACTCCTGGGACCGCGAGTCCGGACTGCTGCGCACCTGTGTGCAGACGTGGGTGCTGCGCAGCGGGGGTGCCACGATCCTGGTCGACACCGGCGCCGGCGACGGCAAGGACCGGCCCGGCACCCCGGCGTTTCACCAGCTGCGCACCGGGTTTCTCGACCGGCTGGCCGCGGCGGGCGTCGCACCCGAAGACGTCGACTTCGTCGTGAACACCCACCTGCACGCCGATCACGTCGGCTGGAACACCCGCCTCGACAACGGCGAATGGCGCCCGACGTTCCCGAACGCGACCTATTTGCTGCCGCGCGCCGATCACGACTACTGGGACCCGGCTGGCCCGCACCGACCGAAACTGGCCCAGATCAACGAAAACGTCTTCGCCGACAGCGTCGCTCCGGTGGTCCACAGTGGACAAGCCCGGTTGTGGGAGGACAGCTGCGAGATCGACGGCGAACTCCGGCTCGAACCGGCTCCCGGGCATACGCCCGGGTCGTGCGTGCTGACCGTACGTTCCGGCACCGACCGGGCGCTGTTCGTCGGCGATCTGCTGCACCACCCGCTGCAATTCGCCGAGCCCGGCCTCAACAGCTGCTTCTGCGAAGACCCCGTGCGGGCAGCGGCGACCCGGCACCGGTTGCTCGGCCAGGCCGCCGAGGACCGCGCGCTGGTCTTCCCCGCGCATGTCGGAGCCGGACCGGCCGTGGAGGTCGTCCGGGACGGATCGAAGTTCACCGTGACGCGATGGGGGTCTGACACATGACCGTGGTTTCCACCACCGCCGGGCGAGTCCGGGGCACTACGCGGAACGGGGTACACACGTTTCGCGCGATTCCTTACGCCGCATCGATGTCCGGCGGCGCGCGATTCCAGGCACCCGCCCCGGCGCCACGCTGGGACGGCGTGCGCGATGCCACCCGGCCGGGCCCGACCGCGCCGGCCGCCCGGCGCGATTTCGGCGGCACCGACCTGCGACCGGTGCTGGGTTCCGGCTGGATTCCCGGCGCGGACTACCTGTCGGTCACCGTCAGCACGCCCGACCCGGCCACCGCCGGCCTGCCGGTGCTGGTCTTCTTCCACGGCGGCGGGTTCACCGCGGGCACCGGGCAGGCCGAGCTCTACGACGGCGACACCTTCGCCCGCGACGGCGTCGTCCTGGTGACAGTGCAGTACCGCCTGGGGGTCGCCGGGTGGTTGCGGCTCCCCGACGCCCCGGCCAACCGCGGCCTGCTCGACGCGCTCGCGGCTCTGCGCTGGGTGGCCGGGAACATCGCGGCGTTCGGCGGCGACCCCGGCAATGTCACGGTGGCCGGACAGTCCGCCGGCGCCATGCTTGTCGCCGCGCTGCTCGGCGCTCCGGGCGCCGAGGGCCTGTTCCGCCGGGCGATCAGCCAGAGCGGCAGCGGCGAATGCGCGTTCCCGGTCGAGAAGGCGGACCTGATCACGCGGGCGACGGCCGACGCGCTCGGGGTGGCACCTACCGCGGCGGCGCTGAGCGAACTGGACGACGAGCGGCTGGTCTCCGCACCGGCCGCGATGCCCCCGGCCGCGATCGCGGGATTCCGCGATACGTCGCTGGGCAACAGCGCGTACAAACCAGTCCTGGACGAGGAAACGCTGCCGGACCAGCCCGCGTCGGGGCGCACGGCCCCGGTCGGCCTCCTGATCGGCACCAACGCCGACGAGGCGAGGCTGTACACCGCGAACATCGACGAGACCCAGCTGTACGCCGCCGCGGCCCGCCGGTTCCCGGACCCCGCCGCGGCCATCGCCCGCGCCCGGGCGCGGTGCCCCGGCGCGTCCCCCGGCGAACTGGCCGCGCGCTTGATGACCGAGGCGTACGAAGCGAGCAACCGGCTGCTCGCGGACGCGCACAGCGGAGCCGGAAACCCCACCCACGTCTACGAGTTCGCATGGCCCCCGCCCGGCCCGGACCACCCGTTGGGGGCGTGCCACTGCGCCGAGCTGCCGTTCGTGTTCGACCACGCCGCTCTGCCAGGCCTCTACGGCCAATCAGGCCTGCTCGGCGTGGGACGGCCGGATCCGGCGCTGGCCGCTCGCACCCATGCGGCCTGGGTCTCCTACGTCACGAACGGCGACCCGGGCTGGCCGGCCCATCGCGCGGACGAGCCCGCGATCACGCGCCTCGCCGAGGATTGGTTCCCGAAGACCTGACGCCGCCCACACTATCCGGCCGAAGCGACCCGGAACCCGCCTCCGCACCAGTTGCCCACAGGTGAGACTCCCTGTGGACAACTCCATAGAAAGAGCCCTGACCAGCGGAAAGGGGTTATCGGACTATCCACAGCCAGCCGGTCAAAGATGCGGCCGGACAACCCGTCCCAACCACTCCGCCGCGGCCCGGGCCACCGCGTCCAGATCGCTGGCCAGCGTGTGATCCCCGGCCACCACGACGATCTCGTGATGCGGCGCGGCCGAAGGCCTCCCGAACGGATCCCGTTCCCCCTGGATCACCAGCGCGGGCACCTCCACCGCGTCCAACTCCGCCTGCCGCGACTTCTCCGGTTTCCCCGGCGGATGTTCCGGAAAAGCCAAGCACAGCACCGCAACCGCCTGCCCGGCCGACGCCGTCCGGCAAGCAACCCGCGCACCGGAAGAACGACCACCGAACACCAACGGCAAATCATCGAACCGAGCGGAAATCTCATCCGCCACGGTCAACCAAGCCGTATCCAGCTGCTTAGCCGGTGCAGGAGCCCGACGGCCAGCAACCCGATAAGGCTGTTCCACCAGCGCCACATGCGTCCCGGCCGCCTTCGCCGCCTGGGCGACCGCCACGAGATCCTTCGCTCCGATGCCGCCGCCCGCGCCGTGGCCGAGAAGCAGCACCGCGTCGCCGTCGGGGGCGCAATGCAGTTCGACCCGCGCGGGTCCGTGTTCGGTGTCGATCTCGAGCGTGGTCATGACAGGTCGAACAGCGAGTCGACGGACTGCCCGGTTTCCGTGCGCCGCAACAATTCCGGGCCGTTGTTGCGGACGTTGTTCACCAGGCTCGACACCGGCCGCAGTTCCAGCGATTCCACGACGGCGGGCGGGGTCGGCACCATCAGTTCGTCCACTTCGGACCGATCCGGGTCGAGCCAGCCCGTCCAGTGCTCGCGCGGCACGATCAGCGGCATCCGGTGATGAACGTCAGTGAGCTGGCCCTCGGCGTCGGTCGTGATGATCGAGAAGGTGATCAGCGGTTCGGCGTCGGCGTCGTCCTTCGGCCGCCAGCTTTCCCAGATTCCGCCGAACGCGAGCGAATTCCCGGAGGGATCCGTCATGTAGAACGGCTCCTTCTCCTTGCCCGCGCGCCGCCACTCGAACCAGCCGTCGGCGGGAACCAGGCACCGCCGCGACGCCAGTGCGCGCTTGAACGCGGGCTTCTCCTTCGCGGTTTCCGCGCGGGTGTTGATCATCCGCGAACCCGCCGAAGGATCCTTGGCCCAGAACGGGACCAGGCCCCACCGCATGATCCGCAGCGAACGCTCCGCCGGTTCGTCTTCGAGGACGAGCCCGTCGGCGTCGCGGGGATGCCGCTGCACCACGGTCACGACGTTCTTGGTCGGCGCGACGTTGTGGTCCGCTCGCGCCCGGCCCTCGGTCAGGTCGACCGCGGCGAACTCCTCGACCAGCTTCGCCGGGTCTTTCGTCGCGGCGTAACGGCCGCACATGCCAACCTCCTCGGAGTGCCCCGGCGGCCATCGTCGCACGCAAACCGGGCCCGGCGCGACCGGCATGGGATCATTCGACCAGGCAAAGGGCGACCGGGAGGACGTGGACGGCTTGGCGCGAGGCGACTGGCAGCGGCTGGACGAATCCGACGTGCGGGTGCGTCCCGGCAAGGGCACCAGGCCACGCAGCAAGCGCAGGCCCGAGCACGCCGACGCGGTCACCGCGATGGTGATCGGCAAGGACCGCGGCCGCTGGACGTGCGCGGTCGACGCCGATCCGGGCCGCGTCGTGATGGCCATGCGGGCCCGCGAAATGGGCCGCGTCTCGGTGGTCGTCGGGGACACGGTGGCGCTGGTCGGCGACGTCTCCGGACGGCCGGACACGCTCGCCCGGATCGTCCGCGTCGACGAGCGTTCCAGCGTCTTGCGCCGCACCGCCGACGACACCGACCCGTACGAGCGCGTGGTCGTCGCGAACGCCGCGCAACTGCTGATCGTCACCTCGCTGGCCGATCCCCTCCCCCGTCCCGGATTCATCGACCGCTGCCTCGTCGCGTGCTACGCGGGCGGTCTGGAACCCGTGCTGTGCCTGACGAAAGCCGACCTCGCCAGCCCGGATTCGCTGCTCGCCGGCTACGCGGGCCTGGACGTCCCGGCCATCGTCACCCGGCACGACGAGGAACCCGAGGGCCTGCGCGAACGCCTCGGCGACCGGATCACCGCCCTCGTCGGCCATTCCGGAGTCGGCAAGTCGACATTAGTCAACCGTCTGGTGCCCGCCGCCGAACTGGCGACCGGCGACGTCAGCTCGGTCGGCAAGGGACGGCACACCTCGGTGGCCGCGGTCGCGCTGCCGCTGGCGGGCGGGGGCTGGGTGGTCGACACCCCCGGCGTCCGGTCGTTCGGGCTCGCGCACGTGACCGCGGACGACATCGTCAACGCCTTCGAAGAGTTCGCCGAGGCCGCCGAGGAATGCCCGACGAACTGCGGCCACCTCGGCCCGCCCGAGGACCCGGACTGCGCGCTGGACGCCGTGGTCGCCGACGGCAACGCCGGAGCGGACCGGCTGGCGTCGCTGCGCAGGCTGCTGGTGTCGCGGGCGGGCGGCGGCGGGGACCTCCGCGCCGAATCGTGATCTGCCCGGTGTAACCCCTGGCGTCCGCCGCCGATACGGAGTGCGACAGCACTGAAGTCCAGGGGGACGTCACGCGGCCGCTCGAGGTCGCGGGGCCAGCTGCGGATCAGCTGGACGACGTGGGCGGATAAGATAAACCGGAAGAAACCTCTCCGGCGGAGGGAACCTTTTCCCGCCGGACGGCGTCACAGAAGCAACCTCGCGGAGTCACCCCGCCAGTGGCCCGCGCGCCGGACCGCAAGGGCGCGGCCGTCAAGGCCGACCGGCGACCACGCAAGTGAAAGACCGATTCCTTCCTAGGGGGAGAACCATGCGCAAGACCACGACGTTCGCCGTCGCCGCCGGTGCGGCGCTGGCGCTGGTGCTGACGGGCTGCGGCTCGAGCGCCGAGAACGGCACCGCGGCCCCGGCCGGGCAGTCCAAGGACGGCGGGTCCGGCCTGGCGTCGCCGTTCAGCGACGCGCTGAAGCTGGCCGACGCGGCCAAGCAGGGCACCGAGAAGGCCAAGTCGGCGAAGATGTCGATGGACATGTCCATGGGCGGCCAGTCCATGAAGGCCGAGGGCTCGATGCGTTTCGACGGCGAGAACTCCGCCATGACGATGACGATGAACACCCCGCAGGGCGCCACCGAGATGCGCTACGTCGACAAGACCCTCTACATGAAGGTCCCGGCCGAGCAGGCCAAGCAGTTCGGCACCGACAAGCCGTGGCTGAAGATCTCGCCGGACGCCAAGGACCCGATGTCGCAGTCGTTCAGCAAGGCCATGGCTCAGTCGACCCAGCAGAGCGACCCGACGCAGATCCTCGACCAGGTCTCCAAGACCGGCCAGATCACCGGGGCCGACCAGGTCGAGCTGAACGGCGAGAAGGTCAACCACTACAAGGTGGAGCTGGACGTCAGCAAGTCCATCGAGACCTACTCCAAGGGCCAGCCCGCCGAGGTCCAGGAGCAGATGAAGAAGATGCTCGAGGGCAAGAACATCAAGATCCCGGCCGAGATCTGGATCGACAAGGACCAGCTTCCGCTGCAGGTCACGATGGACCAGTCCGAGATGATGAAGTCGCTCGGCGCGTCGACGGGCTCGAGCGCCGCGGCCGCCGGCGGCAAGATCACCGTCAAGTACACCGACTGGGGCAAGCCGGTCGACGTGGCCGCGCCGTCCGCCGACCAGGTCACCGACTTCGGCGAGATCATGAAGAAGATGGGGCGCTGATCCCAGCGGCTTTTCGCGGGCCCCGAGCCATTCCGGCTCGGGGCCCGCTTTTTGTGCGCTACTGCCGGTAGCACGCGTTCCCCCGAACGGGTCGGCCCCGCGCGCTGTGCTTGGCTGGAGGCACTTCACGGCCGGTCAGAGAGGGTTTTCGGATGCGCAGGACGGCCGTCGCGGGTGTCGCCGCGCTGCTGGCGATCGCCTCGGCGGGCTGCTCCAGCACCCCGGAACCGCAGCGCTTCACCGATGCCCGCACGCTCGCGGACGCCGCCTCCGCCGCGACCCTGGCCGGACACACCGCGAAGTTCACGGCCGAAGTCACCACCGGCACTCTCGTGTCCCACGGGAAGGGCCAGGCGAAATTCGACCGCGCGGGAACGGCTCTGTCGATGACGACGGACTACGTCGGCGAGCCGTTCGAACTGCGCTTGGTCGGCAAGACCCTGTACGCGAAGGTCCCGGAAAGCGCGCGGGACCAGGTCAGCGACCACAAAGCGTGGGTGAAGGTGTCGCCGGACGGCACCGATGCGCTCTCGCAGGTGCTGGGCGGCAGCCTGGCGCAACTGGCCGAGCAGAACGACCCGACGCGCACCCTGGCGCAGATCCGCACGGCGGGGACGGTGGCCTCCAGCGAGGAAACCACGCTCGACGGGGCCTCGGCCGAGCACTATCACCTGACCGTCGACCTGGCGAAACTCGGCTCCGAACTGCCCGGCGGCCTGCCCGCCGAAGCGCTGACCCGCCTCGGCGACCGCGGCAAGACGGTCCCGTTCGACCTCTGGCTCGACCCGCAGCACCGGCCGATGCAGCTGGTCCTGGACCTGACGCCGGTCATGCAGGCCACCGGCCAGACCGGCGTCGCCACGGTCAAGGCGCGCTACACAGACTGGAATTCCCCGGTCACGGTCGACGCCCCGGCCCCGGCCGACGTCGGCACTCTCACCGGCGGCTGACCAGCTAGGCCAGGTCGGCGAGCTCACTCATCCGCAGACGGCGTCCCGGCCCTCGTCGCGCCCGGCATGCGCGTCGAGATCCGCGTGACCGCCGTCGTCGGCTGACGTGCCGTGAAGGACCGCTAAAGCAGTTCGAGCAGGAAGGGCAGTTCCTGCAGCGCGTACCAGGCCAGCTCGTGGTCTTCGGCGTCGCCGAGGGTGAATTCGGCGTCCTCGTCGCCGAGGTCGGCCGCGTCGATCACCGCCGCCGCGGCGGTCACCGCGTCCTCCGCGTCGGCCGAGTCCACGTGGATCGCCGCGATCTGGGACTTCGGCACCGGACCCGCGAGACGCACGACAGCGGCGTCCAGGTCCGGGCGCAGCGTCGCGTCGTCGACGTCCACCGACACGACCGCGCGCCGCGGTTCGCCCTTTTCCTCAGCGGCGATCAGGCGCAGCGACGCCCGGGCCGCGTCCAGCAAAGCCGCGTATTCCAGTTCCTCGTCGGAACCGCTCGCGTACGCCTCGCGCAGGGCGGGCGTCAGCGCGAAACCGGTGCCGCTGCGAGCGCGGAACTCGCCATTGGCCTCCAGGTCTCGCAGCATCGCGATCGTCGCAGGCAGATAAACCCTCACCAGTGCGCACCCTTCAGCTCTTCCAGCGCTTCTTCGATCATCCCGCCGAGCAGCCCGACGTCGAACGCGGCCTTGCGGTCGCCGTTGAGTCCGAAGTAGACACCGCCGTGGTAGGAGGTGACCCCGATCGCCAGCGCCTGTGTGCGCATCAGCGGCATCACCGGGAACATCTCCACCAGTCTCGCCTCCCCCGCGTACATCGGCACCTGCGGCCCCGGCGAATTCGTGATCATCAGGTTGAAAATCCGCCCGGACAGCGATCCGCCCGCCCGCGCGCCGAGCGAATGCAGCGTCGCCGGCGCGAACCCGCTCACCTTCAGCAACCCGCGCGCGGCCACCGATCTTCCCGAATTCAGGTGTTCGGCCATCGCGTGGCCGATGTGCTGCAGCCGCAGCGCCGCGTTCGGCTCGCCGACCGGCAGGTCGATCAGGTACGCCGCGACCTCGTTGCCGACCAGCGCGGGCGTGGCGAACTCGGCGGTTTCGACGTCGGTGACCGCCATCGGCACGAGCGCGCGCACGGTTTCGGTCGGCGTGAGGTTCTCCCCGCGCGAGAGCAGCCACTCCCGCAGCGCGCCGGTGATCGCGGCCAGGATGACGTCGTTGACCGTGCCGCCGTGGTCCGCGCGGATCTTGCGGAAATCCTCCAGCCGGGTGCGCACCACCGAGAACACCCGGCCGCCGGACACCCGCACGTTCAGCGGCCCGGACGGGGCGGGCCGGGCCACCGTCGCGGCGACGCCACCGAGCGTCTCGACGGCCTTGCTCACCGTGGTCACCGCGTCGCCCGCGATCGAGCGCACGTTTTCGATCAGCTCGCCGGGCCGTTGCACGGTCTCGCTCATCGCGTCGAGAACCAGTTGCGCACGGCTCGGCTCTCGCCGCGGCGCCCACATGTCCTCGAACGGCTCGGGCGGTTCCGGGGTCTCGTCGAGGATCAGCTGGCCGAGGTCGATCGTGCCGACACCGTCCACAACGGACTGGTGCGTTTTCGTCACCATCGCGACCCGGTCGCCGGCCAGTCCCTCGACGAAATACGCCTCCCACAACGGGCGTTCCGGCGCGAGCCGCCGCGACATCAGCCGCGCGACCAGGTCGAACAGCTGGTCGTCGCTGCCCGGCTGGGGCAGCGCGGAGCGGCGGACGTGATAGTTCAGGTCGAAGTCGACGTCGTCCACCCACACCGGGCGCGCGAGGTGCCCGGGCACGGCGAGCACGCGCTGGCGGTAGCGGGGCAGGAACGCCAGCCGCGCGCCGACGAGGTCGAGCACCTGCTCGTAGGTGAATCCGGACGACGGCCGCTCGAAGATCGCCACGCCCCCGACGTGCATCGGCGTCGTCTGGTCCTCGACGTACAGGAACGAGGCGTCCAGCGCGGACAGGCGGTCGGGCATGAGCCGATCCTTACACAATGCGAGACTGGCCGGTGTGGGTGATGAGCTGGCGGGTTCGCCGAAAGACCGCTTCCTGACCGTTTACGGGCGCAAGCCCGTGCTGGAGGCGCTGGGCGATCCGGACCTGCGCGTGGACAAGGTGATCCTCGCCGACACCGCGCGCGGCCCCGCCGCCGCGGAGATCCAGCGCGCCGCGAAAGCCGCCGGGGTGCAGGTGCAGCGGGCGAGCGCGCATCGGGTGAAAGTGCTGGCCGGCAACGGAAAGCAAGATCAGGGCGTACTGGCCGACGTCGTCGCGCCGCGAATGCGCGCCCTCGCCGCGGCCCTGGACGACCGCCGCCCGCCCGCGCGGGTGCTGCTCCTCGACGGCATCACGACGCCGGCCAACGTCGGAATGATCCTGCGCACCGCGACGGCCGCCGGGCTGTCCGGCGTGATCGTGCCGCGCCGGGGGGTCGCCGCGCTGGATCCGATGGTGGTGAAATCCTCGGCGGGCGTTGCCTTCCGGGCACCGGTACTGCGCTGCGGATCGGCGCGCGAGGCGGCGGAAATGCTGGTGGAGGCCGGCTACAGCCTGTTCGCGCTGGGCGCCTCGGCGGCGACGTCGGTGTTCGACGCGGAGCTGCCGCAGCGGTCCGCGTTCGTGCTGGGCGGCGAAACCGAAGGAGTCGGCGAGGCGGTCGCGGAACTGGTCACCGAGTGGCTGTCGATCCCGATGCCCGGCGACGTCGAATCGCTGAACGTCTCCGCCGCGGCCGCGGTGCTGTCCTTCGAACTCGTGCGGCGCGGGGTCAGCTGAACAACGCCGCGAGTTCGTCGAGAGTGTCGGCGATCGTGCGATGGTGCACGCCGACCATGCCCGCGGCGACGGCCCCGCGCACGTTCCGCTCGGCGTCGTCCACGAAAACGCATCTGGGCGCGGCCAGCCCGATCCGCTCGGCCGCGACGAGGTAAATCTCGCGATCCGGCTTGGCCACCCCGACCTCTCCGGAGAAGACGAGCGCGTCAAAGTACTGCGACAGCTCGGTTTTCACCCCCGGCGCGGCTCCCGGCGCGTTCGACACGAGCGCGGTGCGGGTGCCGTTCGCCCGGGCGTCGCGGAGGTAGTCGTAGAGAAGCGCGGCGTCCGGGTCGGTAAGCACTCCGGCGTAGTCGACTAGCAAGCCCTTCAGCACTTCGCCAGCCTATCTGTCGGTTGGCCGCTGGGCCGGTGCGCGTTGTGGAGGGCGCGGCTGGCAGAACTGGATTTGCCGGGGATCAAGCAGGACTCCCAGGCCCCACACGAGCACCTGCGGTGCGCCCACACTGGCCCTGCTCGCGAACGCTTCCCCCGCAACGCCCTCTGCCTCAACCACATCGGCCGCATCACCCCGACGGCCTCCGCAGCCACTGCCGCGCGAGCCCCCATAGCGCATCAGGCAGCCCCAGTCTGCGTCATTCCGCCCTTTTCGCCGGATCAGGCACTCAATGTCCCATCACGAGGCGCCGGCGCGCACTAACTCCCGGGTGGACGTCCATGTTTCGGGGAGGAACTCAATGACGAACCACAGCCTCCGGCCGCTTTCCGCTGCCCCGGGGGTCACGAGCCGACGAACACACCGACGCGGCGCGTGGCCGTCGCCATACGATCTGCCGCCCGCGGGGCATCGGCTGCTGCGGCTTGCCGACCCGCCCACCGGGCGACGGCTCAGCCAGCGTCTCAACGCCATCCTCGAAGTCCTCGCCGGACGGCGCGCGGCGGGGCAGATCCGTCCGCTCGTGGACGAGGCGTTGTTCTCCCGGCTCAGCAGCCAGGGGCTGATGCCGGGGATCCGCCACCACGTCGCCGGGGACCTGCACGTCTGCCGTCCGGCTGAGACAGCGCTCGAAACCAGCGCGATCATCCATTCCGGACCTCGCGTGCTCGCCCTGGCGGCCCGGTTCGAGCGCACGCGGACGGGCTGGGTGTGCACGCGCTTTCACGTGCTCGCACCGCGGGCCGAGAGCGCGCAGACCGGGCGGCCGTCAGTCGCCTGATCAGGACACGCGTCCTGGAAATCGGGACAATGATCCCGCAACAACGAAAACCAAGAAGATCTTGTCCGGCCGGGCCAGCGGATCTCTGCCGCCCAATCCGCTGGCCCGACCGATCTCAAGTCCACTGTGGCCAGACAAAAAGAACGGCAGCACGAGCGTTCCCGTGCTGCCGTTCTCAGTCTTGCCGTCCACAGTGGACGGTCAGGGACGCGTCAGCGACGCGGTCCCTTCTTGCCCTTCTTGGACTGCGCCCGCTCGGCGGCCCGGCGTTCCCGTCGGGTGCCGCCCGCGCCGCCCGCTTCCGAGTCGTTCGCACTGTCCGAATGGGACTCCACGCCGCCGCCCTCGGAGGGGCCGGACATCGTCAGTCCGGATTGGACACCGCCGCCGAGTCCCTTGCCGCGCAAGGCGGACGGGACCGAGTCGGAGTCGGTGGCCGGCGGCTGGGGCGGGGCCGGGCGAGCGTGCTTGCCCTCGTCCTCGCCCTGGTTGCCGAAGGCACCGGCCGCCGCGGCGGTCGCGGACGTGACGCCGCCCGGGAGCGCCGACGGTTCCGGCTGCTGCACGGTTTCCGGCTCGGCGCGCTCGACCTGAAGGTTGAACAGGAAGCCGACGGCCTCCTCCTTCAGCGAGTCGAGCATCGCGCGGAACATGTCGAAGCCCTCGCGCTGGTACTCGATCAGCGGGTCGCGCTGCGCGAGCGCCCGCATCCCGATGCCCTCCTTGAGATAGTCCATCTCGTAGAGGTGCTCGCGCCACTTGCGGTCCAGCACGGTGAGCATGACCTGGCGCTCGAGGCGGCGCATCGAGCCTTCCTCGCCGACCAGCTCGTCGATCTCGGCCTCGCGCTTGGCGTACGCGGCGAGCGCGTCGTCGACCAGCGCCTGGGTGAGGCCTTCCGCGTCGAGGTCGCCGTCCTCGACCAGGTCGTCCCAGTCGAGGCTCACCGGGTACAGCGTCTTCAGCGCCGTCCACAGCTGCTCATGGTCCCAGTCCTCGGCGTAGCCCTGGGACGTCGCGCCCGCGGCGTACGCCTTCACCACGTCGATGATCATGTGCTCGATCTGCTCGCGCAGGTCCTCGCCGCCGAGCACGCGCAGCCGCTCGGCGTAGATCACCTTGCGCTGCTCGTTCATGACCTCGTCGTACTTGAGGACGTTCTTGCGGGTCTCCATGTTGAGCTGCTCGACCTGGGTCTGCGCGCTCTTGATCGCCTTGGAGACCATCTTGTGCTCGATCGGCACGTCGTCCGGCAGCCGCATGGTGGTCATGATGCGTTCGACCAGCACCGCGTTGAACCGGCGCATCAGGTCGTCGCCCAGCGACAGGTAGAACCGCGATTCGCCGGGGTCGCCCTGCCGTCCGGAACGACCGCGCAGCTGGTTGTCGATGCGCCGCGACTCGTGCCGTTCGGTGCCGAGCACGTAAAGGCCGCCCGCCTCGCGGACCGCGTCCGCTTCGACCCGCGCCTCTTCCTTGATCTCCTCGAGCACCTTCGGCCACGCGGCCTCGTACTCCTCGGAGTGCTCGACCGGGTCGAGGCCGCGCTCGCGCAGCACCTCGTCGGCCATGATGTCCGGGTTGCCGCCGAGCACGATGTCGGTACCGCGGCCCGCCATGTTCGTGGCGACCGTGACCTGGCCCTTCTTGCCCGCCCGCGCGACGATCAGCGCTTCCTTGTTGTGGTACTTCGCGTTCAGCACCTCGTGCGGCACGCCCAGCTTGAGCAGCAGCTTCGACAGGTGCTCGGACTTCTCCACGCTCGTCGTGCCGACCAGCACCGGCTGGCCCTTTTCGTGCCGCTCGGCGATGTCCTCGGCGACGGCCTCGAACTTGGCCTGCTCGTTCTTGTAGATCAGGTCGGCGCGGTCCGCGCGGACCATCGGCCGGTTCGTCGGGATCGGCACCACGCCGAGCTTGTAGGTCTGGTGGAACTCGGCCGCCTCGGTCTCGGCGGTACCGGTCATGCCGGACAGCTTCTTGTAGAGCCGGAAGTAGTTCTGCAGCGTGATCGTGGCGAGAGTCTGGTTCTCCGCCTTGATCTCGACGCCTTCCTTGGCCTCGATCGCCTGGTGCATGCCCTCGTTGTAGCGGCGGCCGACGAGGATGCGCCCGGTGAACTCGTCGACGATCATGACCTCGCCGTCGCGGACGATGTAGTCCTTGTCCTTGTGGTAGAGCTCCTTGACCTTGAGCGCGTTGTTCAAGTAGCCGACCAGCGGGGTGTTCGCCGCCTCGTAGAGGTTCTCGATGCCCAGCTGGTCCTCGACGAACCGGACGCCCTTCTCGGTCACCGCGACGGTGCGCTTGCGGACGTCGGTCTCGTAGTGGTACTTCGAGTTGATCAGGTTGGCCTTCTCGACCCGCTCGCGCGTGCCCATGGTGGTGGTGTCGATGCCCTGCATCAGCGGCGCGAGCCGGGCGAACTCGACGTACCACCGCGACGACTGGTCCGCCGGGCCGGAGATGATCAGCGGGGTGCGCGCCTCGTCGATGAGGATCGAGTCGACCTCGTCGACGATCGCGAAGTTGTGCCCGCGCTGCACGCACTCGTCGAGCGACCAGGTCATGTTGTCGCGCAGGTAGTCGAAGCCGAACTCGTTGTTCGTGCCGTAGGTGACGTCGGCGTTGTAGTGCTTGCGCCGTTCCTGCGGGTCCTGCTCGGCGATGATGACGCCGACCTCGAGACCGAGGAAGCGGTGGATGCGGCCCATCCACTCGGCGTCGCGCTTGGCGAGGTAGTCGTTGGTGGTGACGACGTGCACGCCGTCCCCCGGAATGGCGTTCAGGTAGGCCGCGAGGACGCAGGTCAGCGTCTTGCCCTCGCCGGTCTTCATCTCAGCGACCTGGCCGAGGTGCAGCGCGGCGCCGCCCATGAGCTGGACGTCGTACGGCCGCTGGCCGAGCACCCGGTGCGCCGCTTCCCTGGCGACAGCGAACGCCTCCGGCAGCAGCTCGTCCAGGGATTCGCCCTTGCCGTACCGCTCGCGGAACTCGTCGGTCTTGGCCCGCAGTTCGGCGTCCGACAGGTCCTTCACGTCGTCTTCGAGGGTGTTGATGTGATCGGCGATGTTGCGCAGCCGCTTCACCATCTTGCCCTCGCCCGCGCGGAGCAGGCGGTTCAGCACCATCCGGTCGACCTCACTAGCTGATCATGATCGAGCCCAGGCCGTTCCCGGGCAGTAATCGCCACGGCTGGCGCCCGTGTGCGCCGCCGCCGTCTCCCCCATCGTAGGGAACGCGGACTGGTCCGCGCACGCACGTCGTCGCAGAAGGTCACGGGAGGTTTGCACAGGTCCCGACGAAGGTCGGGTCACGGGTCGCGCTCCGGGCGCGCGGACGGCCCGCACGCGTTCGCGTGCGGGCCGCCGGCGAGGTTGTTCCGGGTGGGGTCAGCCCAGCCGGATCACGCCGTAGTCGAAGCCCTTTCGCCGGTAGACGACACTCGGCCGGCCGGCCTCGGAGTCGTTGAACAGGTAGAAGTCGTGGCCGACCAGCTCCATCTCGTAGAGAGCCTGGTCCACCGTCATGGGGTCCGCGTCGTGTTGCTTCTCGCGGACGACGCGGCCGGGCTGATGGCCCAGGTCCTCGTCTTCCCAGCGCCCCTGCCGGGGAATGTCGCCCGCACTCGTCGCCGCGAAACCGTTCACCATGGATTCGGTCGCGTCGGGTGCGTCCAGGACGGCCGTGCCCATGGCGGGCCCGGCGACCGCATCGGATCCGCCGACCATCGACGTCGCCTCGGCGACCGACTCAGGACGGCTGCGTCCGTAATGCACGCGCCTGCGGTCGTGTGTCCGCCGGAGCCGGTTTTCCAGCTTGGTGACGGCGGAGTCGAGCGCTGCGTAGAAGTCGGCTGCGCTCGCTTCCGCGCGAACAGCCGGACCGCGGCCCTTCCCGGTGATCTCGACGCGCTGGCAGCTCTTGGCCTGCCTGCGGTTGGGCTCATGGAAGAGCTCCACGTCGTAGCGGATGACCTTCTTGTCGTAGCGCTCAAGGCGGGCCAGCTTTTCGCTGACAAGCGCCCGGTAATGCTCGGGCACCTCCACGTTGCGGCCCTTAACGACGATGTCCATACACGACCTCCCTCGCTGAGGAAACTGCGAGCTGTTGTGTTCTCACGGCACCGGTACTGAACGGCTACTGCACGGGTTCGGCGGGCTGATAAAGAATTCGCGACCGGATCACGACGTCTCGTGGCGGTAGCGCGAACGCGGACTCAGCGGGCCGCCGGCGCCAGGGACATGGGCTGCACACCTCCCTGCCTGCGGGTATTGCTGATAGCGGTGCACGTTAGCTTCATCACGCCGTCCGCAACAGCCCCCGAGCCGGGGGATGTCACGATCCGGGAACTGGTCACGGGGCGCAGTGAATCATGCGTGCGCAGCCCGAAACCGCCGCTCGGAAGGCCGAGCCCGCGCGCCCAAGTTTCACGCGGACGGCGCAACCCGGCGGCACCTCGGACGCCGAGGGTGACCGGCCCGCCCAGCACAGCCGCCACCTCGGTGGACTGCCCCGTTGCGGGAGTGATTCCGGCCTTGATCCTCATGTCCGGACAACGGGCGACGACGGCGGGAGGTTCCCTCTTGACATCACTCGTGTAGGTGACACCTGGCGGTAGTGGGCGTTGGAGTGCGGGTTACCTCCCTGGTGAGAAAGCGGGGGACGTTTTTCGGGTGGGTGTTTTTTGGAAGCGTTCCGTTTTAGCGGTGGTTGGAGCGGGTGATCGGTTTCCCGGGGGGCCGGATTTCGGGTTTGGAGGCCGTCGATCTCGGTGCGCAGGGAGATTCTCGGAGCGGACCGGGCCAGGGCACGTTTGGGTTTGGATGCCGCCGGTCCCGGCACGCAGGAAGATTCTCGAAGCGGACCGGGCCAGGGGGCGTTGGGTTTCGGATGCCACCGATCTCGGTGTGCGGCGGGTTCTCGGGCTGTGTCAGAGCACGTTCAGGTTTCGGATGCCACCGGTCCCGGCACGCAGCGAGATTCTCGAAGCGGACCGGATCAGGGCACGTTCGGGTCTGGATGCCACCGGCCCCGGCACACAGGAAGATTCTCGAAGCGGACCGGGCCAGGGGCACGTTCGGGTCTGGATGCCACCAGTCCCGGCACGCAGCGGACTTTCGGAGCGGACCGGGCCAGGGCGCGTTCGGGTTTCGGATGCCGCCAATCTGGGTGCGCAGCGGGGTTCTCGGACTCGGCCAGGGAGCGTTCGGGTTTCGGACGTGGGACAGGCTGCCTCTCAGACTGTCGCCAGCAGGGCGAGCACCGCCACCACTGGCACGCCCGCGTTTTTCAACGCCGTGACGCATGCGGCGGACGTGGCGCCTGTGGTGATCACGTCGTCCACCACCACGACCCGCGCGTCCGGCGGCGGGCGGCCGGCCGCGGTGAAGCGCAGGCGGCCCTCCAGGTTGGCCACTCGTTCAGCCCGGCTCAGGCCGACCGCGTCGCGTCCGCCCTTCAGCACCAGGGCGGGCGCGACATAAGCCCCGGTCAGCCGGGCGGCTTCCGCGGCGATCCGCTGGACATGTGGGCCTCCGCGAACTCGCGAAGCGGTCCGACGGCTCGGAGCGGGAACCAGGCACCACGGACTGGCCCGGGGACCGCCCGAAGGCAGCGCCCTCAGGCCAGCGGCCAGCACCCGGCCCAGGAACGGGGCCACATCGCGACGGCGGCGTTCCTTGCAGGCGATCAAGGTTCGCTTGGCGACGCCCTCGTAGCGCGCCAAGGCGTAGGCCGGGGCGGCCAAGGGCGCGCGAAACACCTCAGTGGGGGACCCCCACGCCGTGGAGCATCCGGCGCACACGGGCGCGCCGCGGGTCTCGCAGCCCGCGCAAAACGTCGGCAGGATCAGGTTCAGCAGAAGTCTCAGCAACATGACTCCGAGTGTGCACCCGACCACCGACAGTTTCGGGCCGTGCGGACACCGGAGACCGAAATCCGCGCCGAAGGAGCCCGGGGATCATCCCGGATAGAACGGCTCCGCGTTCTGCATCGAGTGCGACTGCGGCCGCCACACCTCGCCCAGTTCGGTCGCCGTCCACAGGCCCCCGGCGTCCGCGACCACGATCGGCTGGCTCGGGGCCGCCGCGACCGCGCGCACGGGAGCGGTGAGGTTCGAGCTGTTGTAGGCGTCCATCCGCCGTCCGTCGACCGACAGCCGCTGGACCGGCTGCGAGGGCGACGACGTCGCGACCACGAGGGTGTCCGGCGTGGAACCCCAATCCACGTCCGAGACGTCGACCAGAACGCCAGGCTGCAGGACGCGCGGCTCGCGCAAGGTGACCGTGTCGCCGCTGCGCACCACCGACGCCACGACCAGCTGGCCGTTCACCGTCGCGGCCACCCGGGCGCCGTCCCGGGAAAGCCGGAGGACGCCGATCGGCCCGAGTGCCAGCAGGTCGTTCGCGTTGACGCTCTGGCGCAGCCAGCGGCCGTTCGGGTCGAGCACCATCCGCGCGATGATCGAATGGTCGACGACCGTCCACACCTCGTTCGACGGACCGGCTCCGGTCGGGGCGGGCCGCCAGGTCGGGCGGCTCAGCGAACCGCCGCCGAGGTCGACCGTCGGCAGGTCGCGGCCGAGATCGCCGATGCGCAGCCGGACCCGGTCGCCGTCCTGCTCGACCACCGCGAGGCGTTTGCCGTCGATGGACTGCGCCGCGTTCACCACCTGGTACGCGCCGTCGCCCGCCGCGCCCGCGATCGGCGCGCCGTCGCTGAGCGAGCGGACGCGGCCGCCGATCGTCATCAGGCCAAGGCTCGGCGACGAGGAGGCGGTGTACGAGGGCACGTCGCTGCCGCGCCAGTACTCGTGGTTGCGCACGAGCGGCGCGCCGTCGGCGAGCAGCCGGATCCGGGTGGAGGTGACGGTCTGCATCGACAGCACGATCTGCGCGGCGATCAGCGTCCGCGTCTCCGGGCTGGTCCCGGAGAGCCCGCTCAACGGGACGGTGAGCGAGCCGTCGTCGTTGTTCTTCACGTTGTTCTCGAGCGACACCCCGTCGCCGAACAGGTTCTTCACCGCGCCGGCGAGCCCGGCGGACGGGCCCTGCAGGATCAGGTCCATGACCCGGCCCGGCATGCCCGACTGCGGTTTCGCCGGGACGTAGCGCAGGTCCGGCACGAAGGCGCCGGAATCGGGCGAGTAGAAGCTCACCGCGACCGGGTTGTAGTTGCCGTCGAACTCGTCGTCGGTCACCAGCAGCACCGGCGGGGGCGGGCTGGAGATCCGCCATTGCCCGTCGGCCTGCTTGCGCACCTGGAAGGTCTGCTCGGCCGGGCCGCTGCCGGGGATGAACGCGGAGTCCGCACTCAGCGTGCCGAGCACCGAACCGCGCACCGAAACCGTGCGGACGTTCGGATCCGGCGCGGTCGACGGCGGCGCGGACGTGGCGGTCGGGCCGGAAGCCGCGGTGTCGTAGACCGTGCTGAAAGTCTTGTCGATGATCGTGAACGAGCGGTTCGGCCGCCACGCGCCGCGCTGTTTGTCGTCGAGGAACGCCCGCGAGGCCGCGTTGCCCGACCGCGGATCGGCGTTGGCCTTGATGAACAGCCGCACGATGTCGAGGGGTTCGGCGTTGGCGGGCGGCTCCGGCGCGTTGTTGGCCTGCTGCGGCGCCTTTTCCGCGGACACCACGACCGGCAGCGATTCCTGCGGAACGTTCGCGCAGCTCACGAGCACCAGCACGCAGGCGAGAAGGAGAAGGGCTCGCCTCACTGACCGACCTCCTCCCGGTCCGGGGCCGGATCGGCGAGGATCGCCTCCGGCGCGGGCTGCAGTTCGGCGACCGACGACGGGGAGAGCGTGATCTCCGAGACGGCGTCCGGCGGCGGCAGCACCAGCGGACTGTCGGCGATCGGCACGCCCTGGTGGCGCGGCACCGCGAGCCGGAAGCACGCCCCGTGGCCCGGTTCGCCCCACGCGTCGAGGACACCGCCGTGCAGCCGCGCGTCCTCCTGGCTGATCGCGAGGCCGAGCCCGGTGCCGCCGGTGCGCCGGTTGCGCGACGGGTCGGCGCGCCAGAACCGGTTGAACACCAGCTCGGCTTCCCCGGCCCGCAGGCCGACGCCGTAGTCCCGGACGGTGATCGCGACCGCGGTCTCGTTCACCGCGACCGTCAGCACCACCGGTTTGCCCTCGCTGTGGTCGACGGCGTTGGCCAGCAGATTGCGCAGGATCCGCTCGATCCGGCGCGCGTCCACCTCGGCCGAGGCGTCCTCGTCCGGCAGCACCAGTTCGACCGCGCTGCCCGCGGTCCCGGCGAGCACCCGCACCTGCTCGACCGCGCGGGTCGCGATCGGCCGCACGTCGATGTACTCCGCGGACAGCTCCTCGACGCCCGCGTCGAGCCTGCTGATCTCCAGCAGGTCGCCGAGCAGCGCCTCGAACCGGTCCAGCTCGTCGACCAGCAGCTCGGTGGAACGGGCGAGCCCGGGCGGGAACTGTTCGCGGGACGCGTGCAGCACGTCGGCGGCCATCCGCACGGTGGTCAGCGGGGTGCGCAGCTCGTGCGACACGTCGGAGGTGAAGCGGCGCTGCAGGCCGCCGAACTCCTCGAGCTGGCGGATCTGGTTCTGGATGCTGGCCGCCATGCTGTTGTAGGACACCGCGAGTTTGGCGAGGTCGTCCTCGCCCACGACGGCGAGCCGCTGGTCGAGGTCTCCGCCGGCGAACTGCTCGGCCGCCGCGACCGCTTGCCGCACCGGCCGCACCACCTGCCGGACCACCAGGTTCGTGATGCCGGCGAGCAACAGCAGCAGCACGATTCCGGCCACGAACAAGGTGTTCTGGACGGTCGACACGGTGGTCTGCTCGCTGGTCAGCGGGAACAGCAGGTACAGCTGCAGCGGACTGGCCCCGGACATCAGCGAGGTGCCGACGATCAGGTAGGTGGTCCGCACGCCGTTCTCGTCGACGGTGTGCTCGAGCCGGGCGAGGTGGTCGGCCTCGACGAACTGGCGCAGCCGCTCCGGCACCGAGTTGAACGGACCGACGTACACCGGGTCGGCGTCCGATTGGCCGCGCCCGACGCTGGCCAGCACCGGTTCGAAGGTGCCCGCGGTGGAACCCGCGCGCGACGAGGACGTGGTCGAGATCTTCTTGAGCGCGTTCTGCAGCCGCGTGTGCAGCGCGTCCGGGGACTCGCCGCCGATCCCGACCAGCTCGCGCGCGGCGGTGTCGGCCAGCGCCTGGGTCTGCTCGATCGCGGCGCGGCGCTTGGTGTCCAGCAGCCGTTCGGTGATCTGGTTCTGCAGGACCATGCCCAGCACGAACACCACGGCCGAGGACAGCGCGAGCGTCGAGATCGTGACGCGGAACTGCAGCGAGTGCTTCCACAGCTCGTTGAACGCCACCGCGCGGCGGCGGGCGAAAACCACGACCCGGCCGGAGAGCCGGGCCGTGGCGCGGGCGGCGGCGCGAAGCCGCCCCGCGAAACCGGTCATCGGCGGATCACGGCGGGCCGGCCTTGTACCCGACTCCGCGCACCGTCAGCACCACCTCGGGGTGCTCCGGGTCCTTCTCCACCTTCGAGCGCAGGCGCTGGACGTGCACGTTCACCAGCCGGGTGTCGGCCGCGTGCCGGTAGCCCCACACCTGTTCGAGCAGCACCTCGCGGGTGAACACCTGGCGCGGCTTGCGGGCCAGCGCCACGAGCAGGTCGAACTCGAGCGGGGTCAGCGGGATCGCCTTGCCCTCCCGGGTGACCTCGTGCCCGGGAACGTCGATCGCCAGGTCGCCGATGGTCAGCGATTCGGCGGGCTCGGCCTCGGTGCGGCGCATCCGGGCGCGCACGCGGGCGACGAGCTCCTTCGGCTTGAACGGCTTGACCACGTAGTCGTCGGCGCCGGACTCGAGCCCGAGCACGATGTCCACGGTGTCGCTCTTGGCCGTGAGCATGACGATCGGCACGCCGGACTCGGCGCGGATCGCCTTGCACACGTCGATGCCGTTCATGCCGGGCAGCATGAGGTCGAGCAGGACGAGGTCCGGTTTCAGCTCCCGCAGCGCGGGCAGCGCCCGCGAACCGTCCGCGACGACCGCGGTGTCGAACCCCTCCCCGCGCAGGACGATGGTGAGCATCTCCGCCAGCGCCGGGTCGTCGTCGACCACCAAGACACGTGCCTTCATGACCACATGTTCGCACTACCGCCCGCACCGGCGCGCACGACCCGCGCGTTTGACCACCGGAAAGATCAAGATCACCGGCCCGGTTGGGCCATCTGGACCCTCCGGCGTCCGGCCGCGACCGGATTCGCCCGCTCAGCCGAACAGATCGCAGCCGAACGGTTACTGTTGCGCTATGCGGAACCAGGACTCGGGAAACGCAACGGGAAGCGCGGTGCAGTCCGTCGACCGGGCGATCACCGTCCTGGAGCTGCTGGCCCGCAACGGCGAAACCGGCATCACCGAGATCGCGGGCGAGCTGGGCGTGCACAAGTCCACCGCGTCCCGGCTGCTGAGCGTGCTGGAGGCGCACGGGCTGGTCGAGCAGCTGGGCGAACGCGGCAAGTACGCGATCGGGTTCGGCGTGGTCCGGCTGGCCGGTGCCGCGACCGGCCGGATGGACCTGGCGAAGCTCGGCAGGCAGACCTGCCAGACGCTCGCCGAGGAGCTGGGCGAGACGGTCAACATCGCGATCGCCGACGACGGCGTCGCGATCAACATCAGCCAGGCCCGCGGGTCGGCGGCGATCACCACGCAGAACTGGACCGGCCAGCGCACGCCGCTGCACGCCACCTCCAGCGGCAAGGTGCTGCTCGCCGCGATGGACGACGACGAGCGCAAGCGGATGCTCGCGCACGAACTGGAGCAGTACACGCCGCGCACCACGGTCGACCGGGACGAGCTGGCGGCGGAGCTGGAACGCGTCGCCGAGGACGGCTACGCGGCTTCCTTCGAGGAGCTGGAGCTGGGCATGCACGCCGTCGCGGTGCCGGTGCGCGGGCCCGGCGGCGACGTGGTCGCGGCGATGAGCGCGTCCGGTCCGTCTTACCGGCTGTCCAAGCAGCGGATCCGGCAGATCGTCGCACCGATGGCAGAGGCGGCGCGGGAGCTTTCCGCCCAGCTTGGCTACTTCTCCGCGTGAACCCGGCGCCCCGGCCGCTCTCTTGACAGCGCGCCCGCGATCCCGCAATTTGTGAGTTGCAGCAGACGGAACATCGATCTCCATCCGCAACGCGTCCGTTCCCCGGCGGGAGCGTTCCGGCATGCCTGTCTCGTCCCGAGCCGGGCCGTCCGCGACGGCCGGCAGGCAGGAGGTACCTCGCGATGGCAGTGCGACCGCGGGTGGTTGTGCTCGGCGCCGGGCTCCTCGGCTGCGCGGTCGCCGACGAGCTGACCGGACGCGGCTGGACCGACGTCACCGTCCTCGAACCGGAACCGGCGATCGCCTCGGCCGGGCCGGGCCTGCTGTTCCGCACGCACGCGGACCGCACGGCGTCCGAGTTCGCGAAGTACACCGCGGAGAAGTACAGCGGGCTGACCGTCGACGGCGGCTGGTGTTTCCAGCCGGTCGGGAGCCTGGAACTCGCGACCACGCCGGAGCGGCTTTCCCAGCTGAGGCAACGGCTTGGCTGGGCGACGTCGTCCGGGGTGCGCGGCTATCTGCGCGAACCGGGCGAATGCGCCCAGCTGCACCCGCTGCTCGACCCCGCGAACGTGGCCGGCGGCCTGCACCTGCCCGGCGACGGGCTCGTCAAACCGATCCGCGCGGCGCTCGCCCAGGCCCGCCGTGCGAAGGAACGGGGCGCGAGATTCCTTACCGGGCAAGAGATTGTCGAGATCGTGCGCACGGCGGGCCGGGTGACCGCGGTGGCGACCGCGACCGACCGGTTCCGCGCCGACGTGGTCATCTCGTGCGCCGGGGTGCGCGGGCCGCAGTTCGGTCGGCTGGTCGAGCTCGCGGTGCCGGTGGTGCCGATCGCCGTCGATCACGCGCGGACCACCCCGTTGGCGCAGCTCGCCGGGGACAACGACCACTTCACCGAGGCGGACAAACCGATCCTGCGCGGTGCCGGGCTGTCGCTGCGCGAGCACGTCGACCGGCTGGGCATCAGCGCGCTGGGTCCGCTCGAGACTGACGCCGAGTTCGCTCCGGCCGGCTTCGAGGAGTCGTGGACGGCTGCGCTCGCGTTGGTGCCGGCGCTGGCTGACGCGAAGGTCGAGGAAGGGGTCCGGCAGCTGGTCCCGGGCACGCCGGACGGGTTGCCGTTGCTGGGCGAGCATCCGGATCTCGACGGGTTCTGGGTCGCCGAGGCGGTGGACTGCGCGTGGTCCGCCGGGGTCGCGCGGGAGTTGACGCGCTGGCTCATCGAGGGGCAAGCGCACCTCGACCTGCATTCCGTCGACCTCGCCCGGTTCGATCGGCTGCAGCTCGCGCCCGGCCGCGTCCGGGAGCGGAGTTTGACGACGGCTGGGCATCAACGGCCAGCGACGGAACTGCTGCGCACTTCGCCGTGCCACGAGCGCGAAGTCGCGCTGGGCGCGGAGTTTCGCGAGGAAGACGGCTGGGCACGGCCGCAGCGATATTCCGGCAGCCGCGAGGAGGCCGTCGCGGCTCGGAGCCGGGTGGCGTTGTTCGACCTGACCCCGCGGCGACGGCTGGAGATCACCGGCCGCGGCGCGTTGCCGTTCCTGCAGACGATGACGACGAACCAGCTCGACCGTCCGCCCGGCTCCGTCACCGGGACGTTGCTGCTCGGCGAGGACGGCGGGGTCCGCAGCGATCTCACCGTCGCCCGGCTCGGCGTGGAGCAGTTTCACGTCGCCGCGCGCCACCATCGGGATGTCGCCTGGCTGCGCCGTCATCTGCCCGGCGACGGCTCGGTCCAGCTGCGCGAAACCACCGGCGGCACCTGCTGTCTCGGCCTGTGGGGGCCGCTCGCCGAACGGATGCTGCCCGAACTGTCCACATCGGACTCCCGGGCCTGGCGGACGTACGTCGGCGACGTGCCGGTGACCGTGCTGCGCGTGTCGGAGGTGGGAGAAGCGGGCTGGGAGCTGCACACCGGCGCGGATCTCGGCCGGTCGCTGTGGGACGCGCTCTGGGCAGCCGGGCAGCCGTACGGGATCGTCGCGGCTGGAGAGGACGCGCTGCGCGGCCTCCGGATCGAGGAAGGGCACCGAAGCTGCGGCGTCGACGTGACCACCGAGCACGATCCGTACGAAGCCGGTCTTGGGTTCGCGGTGCGGATGGACAAGGGCTATTTCCTCGGCCGGGACACGCTTCTCCACCGTTCCCCTTCGACGGTGCGGCGGAAACTGGTGTGCTTGATCGTCGACAACGAGCATTCCGTAATGCGGGGCCGGGAGCCGGTGTACGTCGACGGCCGTCCGGCGGGATACGTCACGAGCGGCGCGTACGGCTACACCATCGACAAAAACCTGGCCTACGCCTGGCTTTCCGTCGAGGACGCCCGGCCGCGGACGCCGGTGGAAATCGAACACTTCGGGGAACGGTTCGCGGCGAGGGTGGCCGCGGAACCGTTGAGGAGCGGTGAATGACGCATTACGACGTGATTGTGATCGGTCTCGGCGGCATGGGAAGCGCGGCTGCCTACCGGCTGGCGCAACGAGGACAGAAGGTGCTCGGGATCGACCAGTTCGCGCCGGTGCACAACCTCGGTTCGAGCCACGGCGGTTCGCGGATCACGCGGCAGGCGTACCTCGAAGGCCCGGATTACGTACCGCTGATGCTGCGCGCGCACGAAATGTGGGACCAGCTCGAACGGGACTCCGGACGGTCGCTGTTCACCCGCTGCGGCGCGGTGATGGGCGGACCGCCGGAGTCGCGCACGATCACGGGCAGCACGCTTTCCGCGGAGAAGTTCGACATCCCGCACGAAATCCTGGACGCGGCCGAGATCCGGCACCGGTTCCCCACCATCACCCCGGCCGAGGACGAGGTGGCGCTGTGGGAACCCGGCGCCGGTTTCGTGTCGCCGGAAGGAAGCGTCGCCGCGCACCTGCAGCTCGCCGCGCGCCACGGTGCCGAACTGCACCACGAAGAGCAGGTTTTCACCTGGACCAGCACGGAAACCGGGGTGCGCGTCGGCACCGCTTCGAGCTACTACACCGCCGAGCGGCTCGTGCTGTGCCCCGGCGCGTGGGCACCGGTGCTGCTCGCGGACCTGGGCGTCGACTTCGAGGTGCGACGCCAGGTCCAGTACTGGTTCGAACCGGAGGACGTGCGGCCGTTCACCGATCATCCCGTGTACATCTGGGAAACCGCTGAAGGCGGCCAGTTCTACGGTTTCCCCGCGCACACCGCGCAAGGCGTCAAAGTCGCCGTGCACCTTGGCGGCGAACCGTGCACCGCCGACACGATCGACCGGCGGATCCACGACGACGAGGTGCGCGCGGTCGCGGCCGTCGTCGGGTCCCGGATGCCGACCCTCCCGGCGACCTTCCGCCGCGCGGCGACCTGCCTCTACACCAACACCCCGGACGAGCATTTCGTGATCGCCCCGCACCCGAAGCATCCGCGCGTGGTCGTGGCGGGCGGATTTTCCGGTCATGGCTTCAAATTCGTGCCGGTGGTCGGGGAGATCCTCGCCGACCTGATCGTCGACGGCACGACGCGGCATCCGATCGCGCTGTTCGATCCGGCGAGGTTCACGCCGTAGCGAAGTAGTGCTCCTCCGCCAGGTCTTCAAGCAGGCCAGGGTGTTCCGGCTTCCAGTCGAGGAGTTCACGGGTGCGCGCGGCGGAGGTCGGCGCGTCCATCCGCACCATCGGCGCCAGGAACGCGAAGTGCGCCGCGGCTTCCCCCGGCGTGATGGACTTCGCCGGAACACCGAGCCGGGCACCGATCGTCTCGGCGATCCGCCGGAGCGAGATGGCCTCGTCGCCGACCGCGTGGAGCATGGTTCCGGCCGGAGCGTTCTCCAAGGCCAGCCGGTAGAGCCGGGCCGCGTCCAGCGTGTGGCCAGCGGACCAGCGGTTGGCCCCGTCGCCGACGTACGGCGAAACCCCGGCCGCGCGGGCGAACCGGATCATGGTCGGGACGAAACCGTGCTTGTCGAGCGAGCTGTGCACCGACGGCGGCAGCCGGACGACCGACGACCGGACGCCGCGATCGGCGAGCCCGAGCACGGAGTTCTCCGCGTCGACCCGCGGCCCGCCGGGCAGGCGGTCGTCCTCGGTGCCGGTGCGGCCGAGTCCGGCGAACATCAGGGTTCCGGAGGTCGAGACCAGCGGCTTTCCGGTACCGGCGAGGGTTTCGCCGAGCGCTTTCAACGCGGCGAGATCCGCGTCGACCGCTCCGGCGAACCCGCCGTTGGCCATCAGATCGTGCTTGAACGCCAAGTGCACGACGCCGTCCGCCTCGGCGGCCGCCGCGCGCAGGCCGTCGAGATCGTCGAGGTCGCCGCGTCGCACCTGCGCGCCGCGTTCGGCGAGCGTCGCGGCGGAGGCGTCCGACCGGGCGAGGCCGACCACCTCGTGTCCGGCGGAGAGAAGTTCGGGAACGAGAGCCGAGCCGACGTGGCCGCTGGCCCCGGTGACGAAAACCCGCATGGGCCTTCCTTTCGCAGTTGATGACACCTGGTGCCATCACCGTACGCCTGATGTCATCCGGTGTCATCACCTAGACTGACGGCATGGGCCGCTGGGAACCGAACGCACGCCAACGCTTGGAACGGGCCGCGCTCGACCTGTTCACCGAACGCGGCTACGACCAGACCACGGTCGCCGAAATCGCCGAACGCGCCGGCCTGACGAAGCGGACCTTCTTCCGCTATTTCGCCGACAAACGGGAAGTGCTGTTCGGGGGCCAGGAGGAACTGACCCGGCTGTTCTCCGAGGGCATCTCCGGCACGCCAGCGGACGCGACGCCGTTCGAAGCGGTCGGCGGGGCCCTGGACGCCGTCGCCGCGGTTTTCACCGGCGAGCGACTGCCTCAGGCCCGAGCGCGGCGGCCGGTCGTGGCGGCGAACAGCGAGCTGCTCGAACGCGAATTGCTCAAGCGCGCCAAGATGGTCCAGGCCATGCACGACGCGCTCGCCGCACGCGGATTCGGCGAGCCGACCGTCACCGTCGCGGCCGAATTGGGCTGCCTCGCGTTCGGAACGGCCTTCCACCGATGGATCGAGGACGGCAATCAGCGGGAGTTCGGCGCGCTGGCGGCCGAGGCGCTCGACGAATTGCGTACCGCGACCGCGGCGTTGGGTTAGGCGAGCAGGGACTTCGCCAGCGTCGGCAGATCAACGCCAGCCACGCCGTCGAGCACATGCCACGGCGCGAGCCACGACGCAGCAGCCAGCTCGTCGTACACCGCGGCACAACGCTGCTGCAGTGAATCGTCCGACTCGAACGCGTCCCGCGCCCGCGCCGCGTCCGCCTCCGCCCGACGCACCGCCCGCTCGGCAGCGACCTCCGGGCTCACCCGCAGCAGCAGATGCGCGTCCGGCCGCGGCAAGCCGAACCGCGTCACCTCGAGGTCCCAAACCCACTGCACCACAGCGCCATCCGCGTGCTCGCGCAGGCGCGCGGCGGCGTACGCGGCGTTCGAGGCGACGTAGCGATCCAGCAGGACCACGTCGTTGGCCGCGAGCAGCGAGCGGATCTCCTCTGCCGCACCGCTGCGGTCAAGGGCATAGAGCATCGCCATTCCGTACACCGAATCGGCGAGGTCGCCATGGCCGCGATGCAGCGCTTCCCGCACCAGATCGGCGTGCACGCTGCGGCCGTAACGCGGGAAGGCGAGACTGCCGACGCTCGCGCCAGCGTCCTTCAGCGCAGCAGTCAGTCCCTCGGACAGTGTGCGCTTGCCCGCGCCGTCCAGACCTTCGATTACGACCAGTCGCCCCACGCCGTCGAAGATACTTGGTGGCGTGCTCAGGCTGTCTCGCGGCGCGCGCGGACGTAGCCGAAGTAACCCACCGGCACCGCGACCAGCAGCCCGGCGAGGCAGAGCAGCGGAATCCAGTCGTCGCCGTGCGGCGCCGCCGGCGTGCTCTGCCCGTCTCTCGGCACCACCTCGCTGCGTGGCACGGCCGTGAGGTGGGCGTTGCCGGTGTCGGCGGGCTGCGCCGCGCCCGCGCCCGGAGCCGACACCGGCAACGCCAGGCCCGTGAACGCCACGAGGAGCAGCAAGCGTCCGACGTGCCTTCGGCAAGTGGTCGAGGACCGCCGGACCCGCCCGGCAGTGCTCCCCACGTGATTCGGTTTCCCCAGACCCATGACGCACCTCCCGCCTAGACGTGGCCAGTGGTGGTCACAACGGTGAACTGGTCGATCACTCCGAGCAAGATGCCTGTCCGGCGACGGGGGTGTTCCGGGTCGGCGGTGGAACACGGAACGGTTACCCTTCCGTGGCCAAGCACACCAAACGGGGGCCAGACCCGTTACCGCGCGCTGCTAACGTGAACGTTCCGCGGCATTCACGCCCAGCGCACGGGCGGCGTTGAAGGGACAGCGGTGGCACGAGACGGGGATGGCCCACTGATCATGGAACCTGGCCGGCGCGGCGCGAGTGAACTGCCGCCCGAGCTCGGCGAAGCACTGCGATCCGGAGAATTCCACCAGGCACTGCGGCTCGCGATCGCGCATCGCGGCCTGTCGCTCGCCCGGCTGCGGGCGCACCTCGCGCTCCGCGGCGTCCACATCGGACAGTCGACGCTGAGCTACTGGCAGCGCGGGCTCCGCCAGCCCGAGGTGCCGAAGGCGCTGCCCGCGGTCCGCGCGCTGGAGTCGGTGCTCCAGCTGCCCGCGGACTCGCTGGTCGTGCTGATCGGCCCGCGCACGGCCCGTCCGCGCGGGCACCAGGCGGCGGCGTCGTTCCACGACCTGCGCTCGGGCGAGATGGGCGCGATCGTCGAGCAGCTGATGAGCGACCTCGGCGCGCCGCCGACGTCCCGGCAGTCGAACTCCGACCTGGAAATGCTGTCGGTGCACGACCAGATCACCATCGACGAGCAGCAGCACCAGGTCAAATTCCGGACCCGGCTGGTCACCCGCGCGCGACGGCACGGCCCGGACCGCTACGTGGCCGTCTACAACGGCGACCCCGGCTGCCGGATCGACGACGTCGAGCTGATCACCGCGGAAGGCTGCCGCGTCGGCCGGATCCGCAGGCACCCGGCCCGCGAAACGATGGCGACGGAGCTGCTTTTCGACCGGAAGCTCGCCGAGGGCGAGATCCACGTTTTCTGCTTCGAAATCCACGACAATTCCGCCGTGACGTTCCCCGGGTACTACCGGATGCTGCGCGACCAGTGCGCGAGCTATCTGCTGCAACTGCAGTTCGCGCCGACCGCGATGCCCGCCCGGATCACCCGCGAGGTCCGCGCCCGCGACGACGCCCTTCCGGTCGAGGCGGAGGAATTGCCGTGCGACACCGGCGGCGTGACGAGCGGGTATTTCCGCGACACCGGCCCGGGACTGGCCGGCATCGCGGTGGAATGGAACTGAGCTTTATCCGTCCACCCGCTGGGGCGTGCCCTTGGTGATCCGGACCAGTTCGTCGAACGTCGTCGGGAAGACGGCGTTCGGCGTCCCGGCCGCGGCCCACACCTCGTCGTACTGCCGCAACGCCTCGTCGACCACCGTCTCCAGCGGCGCCGGGTGCCCGACCGGCGAGACCCCGCCGATCACCTGCCCGGTAGCCGCGCGCACCTCGTCCGGCTTGGCCCGGCGGATCCGGCCGCGCCCGAGCTTCGCGGCGAGCGCGTCGACGTCCACCCGGTGCGCACCGCTGGTCAAGACCAGCAGCGGGGCGTCGTCGGCCAGGAAGACCAGGCTGTTCGCGATCGCGCCGACCGGACAGCCCAGCGCTTCCGCCGCCTCGGCCGCCGTCCGCGTGGACTGCGGGAGAGTCCGCGCCTGACCATCGACGCCTGCCTCGTCGAGCGCGTCCTGCACATTCCGCATTGCCGACATCCGCACACCTCCAGCTGTTCTGTAAACAGAACACTAGACTAGGCCGGGTGTCGACGTCACCCGCCCCGGACGGCCGCGCGCTCGCCGCGGCGGTCGGTACCCGCATCCGGACGCTGCGCACCCGCGCGGGCGTCGGCCTGTCCACGCTCGCCGCCGACAGCGGCCTCGGCAAGGGAACGCTGTCGGAACTGGAAAACGGCCGCCGGAACCCGACGTTGGACACGCTGTTCGCCATCGCCACCGCGTTGTCGATCCCGTTGAGCGACTTGCTCTTCGGCGACGACGGCACGGCGGAAGCACACGGCGACAGCGTGGCCGCGACCCTGCTCGGCCGCTGGGAGGACGCGGACGGGGTGACCGAGGTGTACCGGCTGACGATCCACGAGCGGGTCCAGGTGTCGCATCCGCACAGCCCTGGGGTGCGGGAGGTGCTGACGGTGCTGACCGGGACAGCGGAGGTGGGGCCGGTGGACGCGCCGGTGACGGTTTCCGCGGCGGGAACGCATACGTTTATCGCGGAAACGGATCATGTGTACCGCGGAATTGGCGGACCGGCTACCGCGGTGCTGACGATGCGGTATCCGCGCTAGATAACCAAAAGCCGCCCCGAAACCAATTCCGGGGCGGCTTCGGCGTCAGCGATCAGTAACGGTAGTGCTCCGACTTGAACGGGCCCTCGACGTCCACGTCGATGTATTCCGCCTGTTCCTTCGACAGTTTCGTCAGTTCGCCGCCCAGTGCTTCCAGGTGGATCCGGGCGACCTTTTCGTCCAGCTTCTTCGGGAGGCGGTAGACCTCCTTGTCGTACTCCTCGGTCTTGGTGAAGAGTTCGACCTGCGCGATGACCTGGTTCGCGAAGCTGTTCGACATCACGAAGCTCGGGTGCCCGGTCGCGTTGCCCAGGTTCAGCAGCCGTCCCTCGGACAGCACGAGGATGCTCTTGCCGTCCGGGAACACCCACTCGTCGACCTGCGGCTTGATGTTCACGCGCCGCACGCCGGGGTAGCGGGCGAGACCGGCCATGTCGAGTTCGTTGTCGAAGTGGCCGATGTTGCCGACGATCGCCTGGTGCTTCATCCGCGCCATGTGCTCGACCATCACCACGTTCTTGTTGCCCGTGGTGGTCACGTAGATGTCGCCCTCGTCCAGCACCGTCTCCAGGCGCTTGACCTCGTAGCCGTCCATCATCGCCTGCAGCGCGCAGATCGGGTCGATCTCGGTGATGATCACCCGGGCGCCCTGGCCGCGCAGCGATTCCGCCGCGCCCTTGCCGACGTCGCCGTAGCCGCAGACCACCGCGACCTTGCCGCCGATCAGCACGTCGGTGCCGCGGTTGATGCCGTCGATCAGCGAGTGCCGGATGCCGTAGCGGTTGTCGAACTTCGACTTGGTCACCGAGTCGTTGACGTTGATCGCCGGGAACAGCAGCTCGCCCGCGGCCGCCAGCTGGTACAGCCGCAGCACGCCGGTGGTGGTCTCCTCGGTGACGCCCTTGACGCTCTGCCCGATAGCGGTCCACTTGCCCTTGTCCGCCGCGACCGAAGCACGCAGCAGCTCCAGGAAGACCTTCCACTCCTCGGGGTCCTCGTCGTCGGCGGACGGAACCACGCCCGCCTTCTCGTACTCGGTGCCCTTGTGCACCAGCATGGTGGCGTCGCCGCCGTCGTCGAGGATCATGTTCGGGCCTTCGCCCTCCCACGTGAGCATCCGCTCAGTGCACCACCAGTATTCCTCGAGCGTCTCGCCCTTCCACGCGAACACCGGGACGCCCTTGGGCTCCTCGGCGGTGCCGTGCGGCCCGACGACGACCGCGGCCGCGGCGTGGTCCTGGGTGGAGAAAATGTTGCACGAAGCCCAGCGCACCTCCGCGCCAAGCGCCACCAGCGTCTCGATCAGCACCGCGGTCTGCACGGTCATGTGCAGCGAACCGGCGATTCGCGCCCCACGCAGCGGGTACACCTCGGAGTATTCGCGACGCAGCGCCATCAGGCCGGGCATCTCGTGCTCGGCGAGCCGGATCTCCTTCCGGCCGAACTCGGCGGCCTCGAGATCGGCGACGGCGAATTCGATGCCGCCCCGGGTGTCGTGCCGCTTGACAACGCTTTCGGGGGTCATAGTGCGGTTCCTCCAAGGTTTGATGGCACCTGAACAGTACCGTTGTCGGCTCGACCCTGACTCGAACGGATGAGGAGAGAATCACCGTGCCCGCCCCGCTCCCCGGCCCTGACACCCGCATCGTCGAAATGAGGGTGTCCGGACTCGTGGGCACGAGCGGCGAGACGCTCCTCGACACGGTCCAGACCGTCGACGTCGCCGGCGACGAACTCGGCCGCGTGGTGCGCCCGGCCGACCGGCTGCGGCGTCCGGCACCCGGTCCGGTGGTGCCCGCGCTCGGCCGGTCGATCCCGCGCACTGTCGAAGGCTACCTGTGGAGCGGCATGACGTCGGGCGGCGTCGCGAAGGCCGCCTGGGCGCTGCTGTTCCCGTTCTCGCTGGCGAACGTCGCGTTCTGGATGCTGCCGCCGGTGCACCGCGGCCGCTGGATCGGCGGCCTGTGCCGCGGCCTGCTGCGGATCGCCGCGGTGCTGCTCACCATGCTGCTGGTCAGCCAGGTCGCGGCGGCCGTGCTGGATCTCGTCGCGACGCAATGCCTCGCACCCGGACGAGCGTGTCTGACCTGGGTGGCTCCGGAGCTGCGCAAGGGCCCGCTGCGAATCGGCGTCGGCGTCGCAGTGCTCCTGGCCTTGGTCTACGCCCTGCACCGGATCTCGTCCACGAACTGGCGAGTGCGCCCGCCTGACCAGCCCGGCCGCAAAGGCGTCCCGATGCGGTTGCGCGCGGATCCGGAAGCGCCCGGAATGTCCGCGACACACGCCGTTGCCGCACTCGCCTGCATCGCCTTGCTATTGCTGGGCGGACCATTCCACGTGCCCACGAAAATCCCGGAATTGATCGCGTGGATCTGCACCCTCGCGCTGGTCCTCGCGGTCCTGATCGGCGGCGCGATCGGCAGCGACACCGGCGCCATCGCCCGCCGAAGCCTGATCACCTTCGCGACGCTGCTGGTCATCTTCTCCGCCGTGCTGGCCAAGCCGGTCGACAACCGGCTCCCCGGCGTCGACAACACCGTCGAAGGCCTCGGCGGTTCTCTGCTGGTGGTCACCCTGCTGTTCGCACTCGCGCTGATCCCGTCGGCACTGCTGGCGCGCCCCGCCTGGCGCGACCGCCCGCGCCGGCTCCGCCCGTGGCTGGGCGGCTGGGCCGCGGCCCCGGTTCTCGCCCTCGCCGGCTTGCTGGGCGGCGGCTTCGGCGCCGGACTGGCGATCGCCGTCCGAAAACTGCTCCGCGCCGAAAAGCTTTCCCTGCCCACGACGTACGACCTGGTCACCGTCCTGTGGGGCGGCGGACTAGGCCTGATGGCCCTGCTCGCCATCGCCGGGTACGCCATCGGCATCCCCCTGCGCCGCCGCCGACGCGGCATCCCGCCCATCGTCGAACTGATGGAACACGACGAGCAGCAGGAACAAGACGCCGCGCGAGCCTGGGCGCGCTCCGCCTGGGAACGCCGCCACCTGCACCACCTGGCCTTGATCGTCGCCCTGGGCCTATGCGTAGGCGCGATCGCCCTGCTGGTCGTACGGTTCGGCTTCAACCTGCAGCCCAACTGGTTCACCACAGTCTCGGCGATCGGCGTATTCGCGCTCGGCGCGCTAGCCGCCGGACTACTGCGAGTGGTCTACTCCGCGGCCCGCTCCCCCCAACGAAGCCGCCACCTAGGCGCCCTAGCGGACCTCGTCTCCTTCTGGCCGCGCGCCGCACACCCCGGCGTACCGCCTTGCTACGCACTCAAAGTCGTCCCCGAACTGGCGGACCGAGTCAAAGAACACCTAGCCGAACCCGGCACCCGAGTCGTGCTGTCCGGTCTGAACCTGGGCAGCATCCTCACGGTGCTCACGGCCGCCCAACTGTCCGCCGAACTCCCCCCGGAAGAACGCGACCGAGTCGGCCTGCTCACCGCGGGCTCGCCCCTGCAGTGGGGTTACCAACGTGCTTTCCCCGCAGTCCTGCCGCAGGATTCGCTGGCCGAACTGTTCGCGTCGCTGGACGGCCGCTGGCGCGCCCTATGCCGAGGAACAGACATCTTCGGCGGCGGCGTAACCACCTGGCGACACCAAACGAGCGGTGGCCACCTGCTAGGCGAGGGCTACCTCCCGGACGGCAAATGGGGAGCCCTGGAAGCAACCCCAGACGACGCAGGAGTCCTCATCCTGGGCGGCGACCACTGGGTGCCCGACCCCCTGCGAGCCCCCGACGGCCGCAGCCGCTGGGCCCCCGGAGTCCTCAAACACACTGAGTACCTGGCCGATCCGGAGTGGGACAACGCAGTAGCGATGGCCGCAGGCCTAGGCCGCCCCCACGGCCGAGCCCGCACCCTGGGTGAACAAGGTTCCCTCTTCGGCGACCTGCCCCGCCCCCGCTAAGCCCCGAGACTGCCTGTGAGGGCCACCCTCACAGCCCCTGATTCCCCCAGGGTTCCCCTCACGACCCTCGACGGTCCGTGAAGGCCCTCCACGGAATTAGATTCCCTCAAGGAGCCCTTCAGCTCACCGCCCGCCGCGATGCGCCCCAATGCCAAACCGCAGCCGATGCACCCACCAAACCATGCACCCACCCCACCCCCCGCACCCCGATACGAAGCCAAAAATGCGGGCGGCGGGGGGGTTTTTTGGGGGGTTTTTCTTGTTTTCCAGTGACCACCACCCCCCCTCCCCAACACACTTTTGGGGTCCTCTCCCCAAAAAAA
>NZ_JBVKDQ010000034.1:0-69220 GCF_055633755.1 Amycolatopsis sp. NPDC114484
CGTGCCGTGCCGTGCCGTGCCGTGCCGTGCCGTGCCGTGCCGTGCCGTGCCGTGCCGTGCCGTGCCGTGCCGTGCCGTGCCGTGCCGTGCCGTGCGCAGTTCCCGGCCGGGGAAACCGGAGTGGTCCTTGCGCGTCTGCGGAACCCAGAGCGGCCCGTGCTGGGTTGTCCCGTCTCTAGAGGGTGAACTCGGTTCCGTCCGGCGGCAGTTCCGCCCCCGCGGCGAGAACCGCGGCGTGCTCCGGACCAGCCGGGTCGACGACCGGGTTCGTGTTGTTCAGGTGGGTATAAGCCCACCGCGTGGCACCTGGGCGCGCCGCGAGCGTCGGCAGGGTCGTGGTGATCGGCACGTGGCCCATCGCCTGCTGAGCAGCGGGGTCGGCAGTGTCGGTGGCGGTCGTGAATTCGGTGCCGCTGTAGAACGAGCCGTCCAGCAGGACGAGGCTCGCGCCGTCGGTGAACGCGTCGAAGCCGGGTGGCCAGGTGCGCAGGCACGGCGCGTAGACGAGCGTGCCGCCGGTCGTCGGGTCGTGGACGCGGTACGCGACGACCCATGGGCCGGGGTGGGCGGAAGACCTGGCGTATTTGGGTTGTTTGTCGCTGATGGGGAGGGAGGTGATCGCTAAGCCGTCGAGCGTGGTTTCGGTGGTGGGGTGCCAGTTCCAGCTGTGGTATCCGCCGATGATGGTGCGGGCCGGGAAGTGGTCGGTCAGCGCGTGCAGGGCCGCGGCGGGTGCGTGGACGGTCAGGTCGGCCGCCTCGCGGAGCATGAGCAGGCCGAGGGCGTGGTCTAGTTCGGCGTCGGTGAGCAGGACTGTGCGCAGCGGCGTCTCGCGCGGACCCGGTCCGGCGCGCAGGGCTGGGGTCGCCAGGATTTGGGCGCGGATGTCGGGCGAGGCGTTGAGCAGGTGCCAGGTGCGGCCGTCTGCGCTGAAGGCGACGCTGTCCTGCGTGCGCGGCGGAGAACCCGAGGCGCATTGGGCGCAGGCGCAATTCCATTGTGGACAGCCGCCGCCGGCCGCGGTGCCGAGGAGGATGACTTTCACCGGGCCGGGCCACGCATAATCAGGTCCGAAGTGGACGGTGCGGTGAGGATCAGGTCGACTGCGCCGCGGTGTGGGGAGCGGGAGCAGACGGGATCGGTGTTGGCGGCGTCGCCGGTGAGCTGGAACGCCTGGCAGCGGCATCCGCCGAAGTCGGTGGTGCGGCGGTCGCAGGTCCGGCACGGTTCGCTCATCCAGTCTTCGCCGCGGTAGGCGTTGAAGGACTCCGAGCGGTACCAGATGTCGGCCAGGGTGGTGTCGCGGACATTGTCGAGAGACAGCGTGGTGATCGCGCTCGCGGCGGGGCAGGGCAGCACGGTGCCGTCGGGGGCGATCGTCAGCTGGCGCGCGCCCCAGCCGTGCATGCAGGGTTTGGGGAACGGCTCGTAGTAGTCGGCGACGACGTAGATGATCTCCATCGTCCCGCGGAGGCGCTCGACAGCCGCGCGGACCACGGGTTCCGCGGCGGCGAGTTGCGCGCGGGTGGGCATGAGTGCGTCCCGGTTGCGCAGGGCCCAGCCGTAGTACTGGGTGTTCGCCAGCTCAAGACGGTCCGCGCCCATCGACTCGGCGAGGGCGATGATTTCGGTCAGCTGGTCGTGGTTTTGCCGGTGCAGCACCACGTTGACGGTCAGAGGCATGCCGGCGGCCTTCACCAGCTCGGCGGCGGCCAGTTTCCGGTCGAAGGCCTTCGCCCCGGCGAGCAGGTTCGCGCGCTCCGGGGTGGCGGCTTGCGCGGACAGTTGGATGTGGGCCAAGCCCCGCTCGGCGAGATCGTTCAGCCGCGGCTCGGTCAGGCCGAGGCCGGAAGTCACGAGGTTGACGTAGCAGCCGAGGCCGCTCGCGTGCGTGACCAGCTCGGGAAGATCCGGGCGCGCCAGCGGTTCCCCGCCGGACAGGTGCACCTGCAGCACGCCCAGCTCACGGGCCTGGGACAGCGCGTCCGTCCAGTCCTCAGTGGACATTTCCGCGGACCGGCTCACGAGTTCCACCGGATTCGAGCAGTACGAGCAGTGCAGGGGACATCGATGCGTCAGTTCCGCGAGCAGCCCCAGCGGTGCGGTCACGTCCATTCGATCACCCGCCGTTGGCCGAACCGGGCCAGCACTGCCCGGACGTCGCTCTCTTGGACGCCTTGGTACCGGCTGTTCAAGGCAGTGACGATGCCGGAGACGGAGGTAGCGCCGTCGCAGAGTTCCAGGACCGCGGTGGCGGTGGAGTTCGGCACGAGCACCCCTTCCGGGAACAACACCACGGGCACGCCGCGCACATGATCGAACGTCAGGCGCACGCCGACGCGCAGTTTCGGCACCGATGCGGCGGTGATGGTGTCCATCGGCTTACTCCTTGGCCGCAGCGCGTTCGATGGCGTCGAGCATCGACCACAGGACGTCGCACTTGAACGACAACGCGGACACCGCCTTCTCCTGCTGTTCGCGGCTGACGCAGTGGCGCACGACAATGTCCAAAGTGTCCTTGCCCTCGCCGGAGACCTTGTCGATCCGGTTCGTGAAATACGCCAGGTCCGCGCGGGAGATCCACGAATAGTTCGCCAGGACGTCGGCCACCCGCTGCTGCATCAGATGCCCGGCGAACATCTCGGTCAGGCCGGAAGCGATGGCCTCGACCCAGGGTTTGGTACGGGCGAAGGTGACGTAGGCGTCGACGGCGAACCGGACGCCGGGAGCGACATGCCGTTCGTCGAGCACCTCGGCCCGATCGAGCCCGACCGCGGCGCACAGCCGCAGCCAGCGTTCGGCTCCGCCCTCGCCTTCGACGGCCCCGTCGTGGTAGACGATCCGGTCGAGCCAGATCCGGCGGATTTCCGGAATCGGGCAGTTGCTGATGACGGCGGCGTCTTTCTGCGGCAGCTGGCATTGGTAGTACCAGCGATTCGCGGCCCACAGTTTCAGCTCGTGCTCGCTCAGTTCGCCGGCGTGCATTCGCTGGTGGAAAGGATGGCTGCCCCAATACCGGTGGGCGAGCCCCCGCAGGGCTCCGGTGAACTCCGCCGGGCTCATCGGGTGCACAGTGGACATTCGCGTACTCCGGGATTCTCACTGAGCGGTACGGTTTTCCGGGAGGGACGGGACCGTCGGCGGGCCGGCCCCGTCCGGCGGGTCATTCCTCCCTGCGGGCCGCGTAGGCGGTGACCTCCATCGGCGTTTCGTACTCGACGAAGTCGGGCGCGGTCCACATTTCGGCGGTTTCGGGCATGAGGAAACTCGCTTTCCTTCGGTGGTGCACCGTTGAGCGGGGCAGGCGTCCCGCCGCGAACGCCGTCACCCTAAAAGCGCAAGGCGGCCGGTCGCCAGGGGTGCGGACCGATTTCCCGCCGACTTTGTAAATATTCCTTCCGATGGCGCAGCGAGCGGTCACTCTGGGGCGTCGCCGTCCCTTGTCCGCCCGGCAGATTCGCCGCGGGCGCGCGAAACCTCCCGCTGCCGCTTGACATCAGGCCCGCGGGCGGCCGAATAATAGGGTTCAAGTGCGGTTGACAACGATGTCAGAGGCTATGGGAGCGACGTGACCCAGGTGAATCGCAGGCGTTTCCTGTCCGGCGGGATGGCTGTCGCGGGCGGCGGTGTGCTCGGTGCGTTCGGGCTGTCCGGCACCGCCGGGGCGGCGCCGGAGGCCCGGCCGCCCCAGGCCGGCGGCGGGGAGATCGGCAGCGGATGGACGTTCGCCGCGGCGGACGGCACCGCGGCGGGAAGCGTGCTGGCCAGCGCCCAGGACGTCGCCGGGCTGAAGCCGGCCGTGGTTCCGGGGACGCCGCTCACGAGCATGATCGCCAACGGCGAGTATCCCGATCCGCTGTACGGCCACATCGTGACCGATACCGTGCCAGACACCCTCAAGGACACCGGCTACTGGTACCGGGTCGCTTTCCGGGTGCCGAAGCTCGTTCCGGGACAGCGGTTCTGGCTGCAGTTCGACGGGATCAACTACCTCGGGACCGTGTGGCTCAACGGCACGAAGGTCGGCACGGTCGAGGGTGCGTTCAAGCGGGCCGTCTTCGAGGTCACGGACATCGTGGCGAAGGCGGACGGGACGGCCCGGCTCGCGGTGCTGGTCGGCAAGCTCGACTACACCGATCCGCCCGCCTTGCCGAGTTACGCCAGCGGCGTGACGCGCGGCGGCCGCAACGGCGGTCCGACCGGAATCACGCTGAAGAACGGCCCGACCTTCTTCTGCACCGCTGGCTGGGATTGGCTGCCCACCGTCCCCGACCGGGATCTGGGTATCTGGCAGCCGGTCACCTGGCGTACCACCGGACCGGTCCGGGTGGCCGACGTGCAGGTCACCTCGACACTGTCGAAGGACTTGCGCACGGCGGACGTCGCGGTCGAACTGGCGCTGGACAGTGCCGGCGCGAAGTCCGTGGTGGTGAAGGGATCGCTGGACGGACGAGAGTTCCGGCGGACGGTCAGTGTTCCGGCGGGTGCGTCGTCGATCGTGCTGACGTCGAAGGACCTCGCTTGCCTGCGGCTGGACCGGCCGAAGCTGTGGTGGCCCAACGGCTACGGCGATCCGTTCCGCTACCGGCTGGCCGTGAGCGTCGAGTCCGGGGGCCAGGTCCACGACGAACGAACGGTGGACTTCGGGATCCGGCGAATCGAGTACACGACTCCGATGCGATCGCCGTCCGGGACGACGAGCGACTGCCTGGCGATCACCGTCAACAACCAGCCGATCCTGGTGATGGGCGGCAACTGGGGATTGGACGAGGCGCTCAAGCGGATTCCCCGGGAGCGGTTGCGGGCACAGGTGCGCCTGCACCGCGACGCCAACCTCAACCTGATCCGGAACTGGAACGGCCAGAGCAGCACCGAGGACTTCTTCGCCGCCTGCGACGAGTACGGAATCCTGGTCTGGCAGGACTTCTTCTGCTCGACCGAAGGCCCGCCCGCGGAGAACACCGCCCGCGACCTCGCCAACATCCGCGACTGCATCGTGCGGTTCCGCAACCACCCGTCGATCCTGCTCTGGTGCGGCGGCAACGAAGGCCCGCCTCCTCAGCCGTTGATCGACGGACTGGACGCGCTGGCCGCAGAACTGGATCCGCAACGGGTCGTGCTGACCAGTTCGGCAGGGGACACCGGGAACAATCCGATCGACGGATACCGGTCCGGCGGCCCTTACCATTGGGTGCCGCCCGCCAAGCACTTCTCGCTCAACGACGGTACGCAGTGGCCACCGTTCCACAACGAGGTCGGCTCGTACTCGATCCCGACGCTCGAGTTCATGCGGAAGATGCTGCCCGAGTCTTCCTGGGAACACCCGGATGACTTTTGGGCCGACCGGGACGTGAACGGCAACGGAGGCAACGGGGGCGGGGCAGGGTATCTCGCATTGACGGCTGAGCGGTACGGAGAAGTACGAAACCTCCCGGACTTCGCGCGCAAATCGCAGTTGATGAACTACGAGTGCATCAAGGCTATTTACGAGGCTCCGGTGGCGAATATGCGGAGCGCTGGACCTTACCCGCGCACCGGGGTCATCATGTGGATGACTAATCCCGCGCAACCGAGCTTTGTCTGGCAGATGTACAGCCACGATCTGGAGGCACACTCGTCGTACTACGCGGTTCAGCACGCGTGTCGGCGGGTCAATGTGATTCTAGATGGGCAGAACTTCGACGTCGTAGTGGCAAATCACGGCCGAACGGCGGTTAGGGGAAAGGTTGAGGCCACGCTCTACGGTCTGGACGGCGTGGAGGTCGGTCGCGCTTCGTTTGACGCGGCCGCGGGATCCTCTGATCGAGCTGTGGTCGGGAGTATCGCTTCGCGAGTAAAGGATGTGCCGTCCGAAGTAGTCTTTGTTCGGTTGGCACTCAAGGACTCTCGGGCTTCGGAGATCACCCGAAACTTCTATTGGGTAGAGAACCCCGCGCGAGCGGCGGGATTCGCCGCCCTGGACGGGATGCCCGCAGCCACTGTTTCGGTGATCGCCGGGGTTTCACGAGACCGAGACGGCATCGAGGTGGCTGTCGATGTACGCAACGTCGGAAAATCTGTCGCGTTGATGGTGCACTTGCAGGCCTATGACGTCCGAACCGGAGAACGCATTCTCCCCGCTACCTTCAGCGACAACTACGTGAATTTAGTCGGCGGGGAAACGGCGACCGTTAAAGTTCAGCTGGACAGCAAACAGACCCGGCAGCATCCGAACCTGGGAATCCGGATCGACGGATGGAAAATCGACCAGCAAACGTCCCAATTACGAGGCCGCGGCATAACAATGACCTTCAACCACGAGGCATTAGACACCCGCCCAGCACAGCCCACGTTCGGACGCTGACGTAGCGCACCCACACCCCCCCGCATCCCGATACGAAGCCAAAATGCACCCTCAGACCGTCATCACAATCAAGCTTCGGGGTGCCCCACGCAACCCCCAGGCGCAATGTCGCCGCCAGGCGACGAGCCGGAGGATCAGCAAGAACCGCCTCCAACAACCCAGAAAACCCCTCCACCTCACCCCGCCGATAACGTTGCCCTCCACGACCAAGCGCGAACGCCCCGCGGTACTGATCAATCCGCGCATCGTCACGCTGCTCACGGCGAGCACCCTGGTCCGGGCAACACGAACGCGACCCTGTCGCACTGCTGGTCAACGGAACGGCGCTCTTCCTCGGCACCCGGCTCGCAGGGCTCTTCGCCGACCGACTCCGCCCCCACGCTCGTCGTGCTGTTCGTACTCGGAGCGCGGGGACCGGCCGGGTCCTCCTGGCGCACGCGGGAGCGAACTGGCCCACCCCCGCCAGTCCCCGCGATCGCGCTGACCCCCCCGGAACAACCCCCAAACCACCCCGCGCACCCCCCCCGAACGTCCAGTGTGGACAGTCCGGACCACCGCGGGTTGCCGTGTTCGCGGGACTGGCGGATGATGGGCGGCCAGTCCCCGTCCCGTTCCACCGCAGCCCCGGAGGCACGCGATCGCCGGCAACGCCGCCGAACCCGGGCGCACGGTCCTGAGCCGCGCGTTCGCGGTGCTGGATTCCTTCCTGTCCGGCCGACCCGAACAGACTCACGGCGAGATCACCCGGGCGACCGGGCTCGCGCCCGCCACCGTGCATCGGCTGCTGGCCGAGCTGACCGGCTGGGGCGCGCTGGAGCGCACCGGGCGCGGCCGGTACCGGATCGGGCTTCGGCTGTGGCAGCTCGGGGCGCAGGCTCCGGGAGGACGTGAGCTGCGGGATGTCGCGCTGCCGTTCCTGCAGGATCTGCTGCAGGTGACGCACGAGGTCGTCCATCTGGTGGTCCTCGACGGGGACCGGGCGCTGTATCTGGAAAAGCTCGAGGCGCATCCGGATGTCGTGGTGACCTCGCGGGTGGGCCTGCGGCTCCCGCTGCACGCGGCGGGGCCGGGCAAGGTGCTGCTCGCGCACGCGCCGCCGGAGTGTCTGGAAAGCATTCTGGCCGCGGGGCTGGAGCGCCGCGCCAGCGGGACGATCACGGACCCGGCGCGGCTGCGCCAGGTGCTCGCGGAGGTGCGGCTCCAGGGATTCTGCATCTCCCGCAACGAAATGACCGAGGGCGCCTCGTCGGTCGCGGCCCCGGTGCGCGGGCCGGGCGATCAGGTCGTGGCGGCGATTTCCGTGGTGGTGCCGAGCTGCACGCCGAATCTGTCGCCGCTCGTGCCGGTCGTCCGGATGGCCGCGCTGGGGGTCACGCGGGCATTGCAAGGCTGAGGAACTTTTCCGCTGAGTGGAAGAGGGGCTGGGCGGCGCGGAACCGGGCCGGGAGACTCCGGACCCACCCGCTCGCACTGCCCGAGGAGAAGTCCGTGAGCCCTGCCCCGACCGTTCGCGACGCCGCGTTCGACGTGCTGCGCCGGTTCGGCGCCACGACGGTGTTCGCCAATCCCGGGTCGACCGAGATCGCGCTGCTCACCGACCTGCCCGACGACCTCGAGTTCGTGCTGGCGCTGCACGAGGGTTCGGTGGTCGGGATGGCGACCGGCTGGGCGCTCGCGAACGACCGGCCCGCGGTCGCGATCCTGCACACCACCGCGGGGCTCGGGAACGCGGTCGGCGCGCTCGCCACCGCCCGGGTCAACCGCGCGCCGCTGGTCGTGCTCGTCGGGCAGCAGGACCGCCGCCACCTCGCGCTGGAGCCGTTCCTCACCGGTCACCGGCTCGACGACCTGGCCCGCCCCGCGCCGGTGTGGATCGCGGAACCGCCGCGCGCGCAGGACGTTCCGGGCGCGCTGGCCCGTGCCTGGCACGAGGCGCGCGAGCACCGCGGCCCGGCGCTGGTGATCGTGCCGATGGACGACTGGTCGGAGCCCGCGGCCGTGGACGAGCCGTTGCCCGCCCCGGCCAAGCTGCTCCGTGCGAACGCCGTCGAGCCCGCGGTGCTGGTCGAGCTGGCGAAATTCCTCGGCACGGCAAGCAATCCGGTCCTCGTGGCGGGCGCTGGGGCCGACGACGCCGAATCGTGGCGCGGGCTGACCGCGCTCGCCGAGACGCTCGCGTGCCCGGTGTGGCAGGAGGCGTTCGGCGCCCGTGCCGGATTCCCGCAGGATCACCCGCAGTTCGCCGGACATCTGCCGCCGGGCCGCGAAGGACTGCGGAAAGCGTTGTCCGGGCACGACGCGGTGCTCTCGGTCGGCGCGCCGGTCTTCCGGCAGTACCCGCGAGAACCAGGACAGCTGACCGAGCCGGGCACGCGCATCGCGGTGGTCACCGACGATCCGAACGAAGCGCACCGCAGCCCGGTCGACCTTGCCGTGCTGGCGCGGCCGTCGGCGGTGTGCGGTCCGCTGGCCGAGCTGATTCCGGCGCGGGAAGCGGGCACCGAGAAGATCGGCCGGACGGTCGAATTGCCGGGAGCGCCGGAGGACGGTGCGCCGCTGGCCCCGGAGCACGTGTTCGGTCTGCTCGCGCGCCAGTTGCCCAAGGACACGGTGCTGGTCGAGGAATCCCCGTCGAGCCGTCCGCTGCTGCACGCGTACGTGCCGGCGCGCGAGCCGCTCGGGTTTCTGAGCGCGGCCATGGGCGGTCTGGGATTCGGCGTCCCGGCGGCGATCGGGCTGCGGATGGGCGGCCTGAAGCGCCCGGTGGTGGCGGTGATCGGGGACGGTTCGTCGCTGTACTCGATCCAGGCGCTGTGGAGCGCCGCGCATTACGGCGTCGGCGTTCTCGTGATCGTGCTGTCCAACGGCGGCTACGCGATCATGGACAAACTCGCCGCACGGCACGGCGAACGGACGGCCGGGGGCGGCAAAGCGCCGTGGCCCGGCTTCGACGAGGTCAGCGTGAGCGGGCTCGCGAAGTCGCTCGGCTGCCCGGCGCGGCGCGCGGAAACCTACGAAGAACTGGAGTCGGTGGTGAACGAGGTGCTGCCGACCCTGGCCGCGCGCACGGAGCCGCTGGTGCTGGAAGTGGCGGTGACGGCATGACCTTGCTCGGAACCGGATGGCAGGGCCGGATCTTCTCCGGCGGCTGGAACCCCGGCGCGGGCGGGGAATACGACGCGGTCGAGCCAGCGACCGGGAACACGCTCGCCCGGGTCGGCGCGGCGGCTCCGGAGGACGTCGCGAAGGCCGCCGCTGCCGCGCGGGAAGCCCAGCGGGAATGGGCCGCGAAGCCGTACGACCAGCGGGCACGGGTGTTGCGCCGGGCCGCGCGGCTCTTCGAGGACCACGGCGACGAGATCGACGAATGGCTCATCCGGGAATCCGGTGCCACACGGGGGTTCGCGCAGTTCCAGACCCGCGCGGTCGCCGCGGAGGAATGCCACGAAGCCGCCGCGCTGGCCGCGCATCCGTACGGGGAACTGTTGCGTTCCAGCCAGCCTCGGCTGTCGATGGCACGCCGGGTTCCGGCCGGAGTGGTCGGCGTGATTTCGCCGTTCAACGCGCCGGTGATCCTGTCCATTCGTGCGATCGCGCCTGCCTTGGCGCTTGGCAACGCGGTACTGGCGAAGCCGGACCCGCGCACGGCGGTGTGCGGTGGCGTAGTGCTGGCCAGGATCTTCGAGGAAGCCGGGCTGCCCGAAGGTCTGTTCCACCTGCTGCCCGGCGGCGCGGACGTCGGCGCGGCGCTGGTCGAAGACCCTCTGGTGCGCGTGATCGCGTTCACCGGTTCGACGAACGCGGGCCGCAAGATCGCCGCGGCGGCGGGGGAGCGGCTCAAGCGCGTCCATCTCGAACTCGGCGGCAACTCGGCGCTGGTCGTGCTGGCGGACGCGGACGTCGAGCAGGCCGCGTCGGTCGGCGCGTTCGGTTCGTTCAACCACTCCGGGCAGATCTGCATGGCGACCGGACGGCACCTCGTCGCCGCGGAAATCGCCGACGACTACGCGGCCGCGCTGGCCGAACACGCGGCCAAGCTGACCGTCGGAAACCCGGCGAACGGTGACGTCGCGCTCGGTCCGCTCATCGATGCGGGACAACGCGACCGTGTGCACTCGGTGGTCACCGGCAGCGCCGAAGCGGGCGCGAAGATCGCCACCGGCGGCACGTACGAGGACCTGTTCTACCGCCCGACCGTCCTCGCCGACGTCCCGCTCGCCGCGCCCGCCTACGCCCAGGAGGTGTTCGGCCCGGTCGCGCCGGTCGTGCCGTTTTCCACAGTGGACGAAGCAGTCCGCCTGGCCGGCGGTACCGAGTACGGGCTGTCGCTGGGCATCCTGACCAGGGACGCCGCGCGGGGGCTGGCGCTGGCCGAGCGGATCCCGTCCGGTCTGGTGCACGTCAACGACCAGACGGTCAACGACGAGGCCCTCGCGCCGTTCGGCGGGGTGGGGGATTCGGGAACCGGCTCCCGGCACGGCGGCGCGCAGGCCAACCTGGAGGCGTTCACCGAAACCCAGTGGGTCACCGTGCGCGGCGACCTTCCGCAGTACCCGTTCTGAAAGCAATTCGACCAGGTCCCCTCCGACGACGCAGGTGATGACATGACGGTCTCGACCGACCCCCGGGCTCGCTACGCCCGCTGGGTGGCCCCGCTGTGCTGGACGGCGGTGGCGCTCGAAGGGTTCGACCTGGTGGTGCTGGGCGTCGTGCTGCCCGCGCTGCTGAAGGACAAAGCGTGGGGGCTCGACCCCAATACCGCGTCGCTGATCTCCGCGGTCGGGCTGCTCGGCGTGGCGGTCGGCGCGTTCGCGATCGGCCCGCTCAGCGACCTGTTCGGCCGCCGCGGGATGATGCTGCTGACTGTGATCAGCTTCTCGGTCTGCACGCTGCTTTGCGCGTTCGCGAACGGGCCGTGGCTGTTCGGCGTGCTGCGGTTCCTGGCCGGGCTCGGGCTCGGCGGCGTGCTGCCGACCGCGCTGGCGCTGATCACGGAGTACGCGAGGATCGGCCGCGGCGGCAGCGCGACCACCGTGCTGATGACCGGCTACCACGTCGGCGCGGTGCTCACCGCGCTGCTGGGAATCCTGGTGCTGCAACGGTTCGGCTGGCAGTGGATGTTCGTCATCGGGGCCGCGCCCGCGCTGATCCTGGTGCCGCTGATGGTGAAGTTCCTGCCCGAGTCGAAGGCGCTGGAGCGGGCGAAGGAAGCCCGGCGGACCCGCAATCCGCTCGGCGTCCTGTTCCGGCACGGCTACGGCCGCGCGACGATCGCGTTCTGGGTGACGTCGTTCATGGGGCTGCTGCTGGTGTACGGCCTGAACACCTGGCTGCCGCAGATCATGCGGGCGGCGGGCTACGAACTCGGCGCGGCGCTGGCGCTGTTGCTGGTGCTGAACGTCGGCGCGGTCATCGGCCTGCTGGTCGGCGGCCGGGTGGCGGACCGGATCGGCTACCGGCGTTCGGTCATCGTGTGGTTCGCCGCGGCCGCGGTGTTCCTGGCGCTGCTGAGCATCAAGCTGCCCGGGGCGAGCGTGTACGCCGGGGTGGCGCTGGCGGGGATCTTCACCTTCAGTTCGCAGGTGCTGGTCTACGTGTACATCGCCCGCGTGTACCCCGCCGAAGCGCGCGGCACCGGACTCGGCGCGGCGAGCGGGATCGGCCGGTTCGGCGCGATGTCCGGGCCGTTGGTGACCGGGCTGCTGCTGTCGGCGGGGCTGGCGTATCCGTGGGGCTTCTACCTGTTCGCGGCGGTGGCGGTGATCGGGGCGGTCGCGATCGCGGCGGTGAACCGGGACCCGGCCCCGGACGCCCCGGCGGACAGCCCGGCACCGGAGGCGGTTCCGGCTCCGGCTCCGGAAAGCTGAGTCATTCGGCGGTCGTCTGGGCGATCCGGTCGCTGTCGGTGTCGTAGTCGAACAGTTCCGCGTACCGGCCCCAGTCGATCGCCGTGTCCAGCTGCTGCCGGGCGTCGGCGGCGGAGAAGCCGCGGCGGAGGAGGTCGAGGAAGAACTCCGCGCGCAGCGTGCCGTCCGAACTGGCGGTGAGCGCGTTGACGATCGTGCGCACCAGCGGCGCCCGGTCGCGGACCTGACCGGCGAAGATTTTCTTGCTGGTCTGGATGTCCGCGGTGGTGAAGGCGGTGCCGACCGGCGTCAGGTGCAGGTCGCCGCCGGCCACGAAGAGGAGGTCGAGCAGGGCGGCGGCGTCCACGAGCGGCAGCAGGTCGTCGACCTCGAAGCTCAGCTCGGCGGCCAGATCCGGCAGATCGGCGTGCCCGCCGCGCGCGTGCACGAGTTCGACCAGGCCGGCGAGCCCGCCGACCGACGCCCGCGGCAGCGGCCGTGCGGTGGGCGTGGCCTGTGCGGGTTCGACGGCCGCCGGGTCGCGTCCGGTCAGCAGGTCGTAGAGCCGTTCGACCAGCGCGGTGAACGCGGGGGATTTGCGGTCGCGCGGCCGGGCGAGGCCGATTTCCACCTCCGCGGTCAGGTTTCCGGGATTGGAGCCGAGGACCAGCACTCGGTCCGCGAGCAGGACTGCCTCCTCGATGTTGTGCGTGACGATGCAAACGGCTTTCGTGGGGAAATCGTCACGCTGCCACAGGCTCATCAGCTCGGTGCGCAGGTTCTCCGCGGTCAGCACGTCGAGCGCGGAGAACGGTTCGTCCATCAGCAGCACGTCCGGTTCGAGCACGAGCGCGCGGGCGAAGCCGACGCGCTGCCGCATTCCGCCGGAAAGCTCCTTGGGATAAGCGGATTCGAAACCGTCGAGGCCGATCAGGTCGATCGCCCGCAGCGCCTGGTCCCGGCGGGTTTTCGGCGGGATCCCGCGCGCGGCCAGGCCGAGTTCGACGTTGTCCTGCACGGTCAGCCAGGGCATCAGCGCGAAGGTCTGGAACACCATCGCGGTGCCCGGATTGGCGCCGTCGAGTTCGTCGCCGCGGTAGCGCACGGTGCCCCGCGTCGGGCCGATCAGCCCGGCGATCGTGCGCAGCAACGTCGATTTCCCGGAGCCGGACCGGCCGAGCAGCGCGACGATCTCGCCCGCGCGCAGGTCGAGGGTGATGTCGTCGAGGACGCGCAGTTCGTCGCCCGCCGAACCGGGGAAGCTCTTGCTGACCTGCTCGACGGACACGAGGACTTCGGACATGGGAATACCTTTCAGGACAGGGAGAACCGGCGTTCGGCGAGGCGGTACAGCCGCCGCCAGAAGAGCCGGTTGAGACCGACGACGTACAGGCTCATCACCGCGACGCCGAGCAGGATCCGCCCGGAGTCGCCGGAGCCGGTCGCGTCGGCGATGTACGCGCCGAGGCCGGTCGCGGTGAGCGTGACCCCGTTGTAGGACACGATTTCCGCGACGATGGAGGCGTTCCACGCGCCGCCCGCCGCGGTGATCCCGCCGGTGACGTAACTGGGGAAGATCGCGGGCAGCACGAGCCGCCGCCGCCACAGCGCCCGCGGCAGCCGCAGGTTCGCGGCGGCCTCGCGCAGGTCGTGCGGGATGGCCGAGGCGCCCGCGATGACGTTGAAGAGGATGTACCACTGCGCGCCGAGGCTCATCAGCAGGATGCCGCCCCAGTCCAGGGAAATCCCGGTCGCCACGAGCACGGCGGTGAGCAGCGGGAACAGGAAGTTCGCCGGGAACGACGCGAGCACCTGCACGACCGGCTGGGCGAGCCGCGACACCCGCGGGTTCATCCCGATCCACACGCCGATCGGCACCCAGACGAGCGTGCCGGCGACCACCAGGGTCACCACTCGCGCGAACGTGATCAGGCCGAGCAGCAGGACGTGGCCGATTTCGCCGTACCCGGTGGTCTCGCCGACGAACAGCACCGCGCGCACGGCACCGTAGAGGATCAGCCCGAAGACCACGACGCTGAACACGATGTCCGCGACGCGCCTGCGGGCGGGGGAGAAGCGCAGCGGGTACTCGGCGAGCCCGAAGACCGCGAGCGCGCGGTCGAGCGGGAACACCAGCTTGCCGAGCACCCGGCCGAGCAGCGTCGGGATTCGCGAGCGGCGCAGCAGGTCGAGCACCAGGCTGCGGGGTGCTTCGGCGGCTTCGGAGTTCTCGATGCGGAACCGTTCTGACCACGCGGTGAGCGGTCGCCAGAAGAGCACGTTCACGCCGACGACCAGAACCACCATCACGCCGACTGCCAGCAGCACCTTGCCGAGGTCGCCCTGTTCGGAGGCAGTCGCGACGTACGCGCCGATGCCGGGCAGCGCGAACTTCTGGTTGTTCACGCTGAGCGCTTCGGAGGCGGTGAGGAAGAACCAGCCGCCGCCGAAGCTCATCATCCCGTTCCAGACCAGCGGAATCATCCCGCTCGGCACGTCGACGCGCCAGAACCGCTGCCAGCGCGACAGCCGCAGCAGCCGCGACGCCTCGTCGAGGTCGCGTGGCTGCGACACCAGCGAGTGGTGGAACGCGAACGTCATATTCCACGCCTGCGCGGTGAAGATCGCGAAGATCGACGCGCATTCCAGGCCGAGTTGCGAGCCGGGGAACAGCGCGATGAATCCCGTGATCGTCACCGACAGGAACCCGAGCACCGGCACCGACTGCAGGATGTCGAGTGCGGGCAGGAGGATCTTTTCGGTACGGCGGAGGCGGGCCGCCGCGGTCGCGTAGACGAAGGTGAACCCGACCGACAGCACAAGTGCGACGAACATCCGCAGCAGCGAACGTCCGGCGTAGTAAGGGAGTTCGGCCGGGTCAGTGGACACTGTGGACGGTGCGGTCGCCGGAGTCCACGCCGTGGCGGCCCCGTGCGCGAGCCGCACGATCAGCCACAGTGCCGCGGCGGCGCCGAGGAACACCGCCACGTCGGCGAGCGTGCGGCGGGGCCGGACGAGCGCGCCGCGGGTGGGGAAGGTACGCAGCATGGTCTAGTTCTCGCTGTCTTCCTCGGTGTAGGAGAGTTCGGTTTGCCAGCGCACGCTGGTCACTGACGGCTCCATGGACAGCCTGCTCACCGCCGATTCCATCTGCTTGTCGTCGCGCTGATCGGCGGACAGTTCGGCGCGCACCTGCACCTGCCCGTCGGTTTCGGTATTGGTGCTGGTGACCGATTGCAGGGAGAAATCCGTGCGCGCCAACGCCTGCACGAGCAACGCGCGCACGTGCGCTTCGGCGTCGTCCTTGGTCACCGCCAGGAAGGTGTACGACGTCGGGGTTTCGCGGCCGGTCGCCGGACGGCGGTCGACCACCCGGCCGAGCGGGCGCAGCGCGATGTTCACCGCCATCACCACGGCGGTGCCCGCGCCCGCCGCCGTGTACAGCCCGGCTCCGGCCAGCGCACCCACCGCGGCGGAACACCACAGTGTCGCCGCCGTGTTGAGGCCGCGCACGGTCAGCCCTTCGCGCAGAATCACGCCCGCGCCGAGAAAACCGATTCCGGAAACGATTTGCGCGGCGACCCGGGTGGGGTCGGCACTCGCTCCGCTGAAGCCGTGCGCGGACAGCAGCACGAATAGCGTCGAACCGGCCGCGACCAGGGCGTTCGTGCGCAGGCCTGCCATCCGGGCGCGGTATTGGCGTTCAAATCCGATTACTGTGCCGAGGCCGACTCCGGCCCCAAGGCGCAGCAGCATCTCCGCAGTCGTCATCTGCGCTCCCACTGGTTGTTGCGAAAAGTTCGGAAATGGTTGTAAAAAGCTGGAAAAAGGACAGTTACCACCACGTACGTTGGCGTGCGTAGCCGCGTTTCGCTACTTGAGCCGCCAATGCGTACCCGGTCAGGACGAGCACCAGCCACAGCAGGTAGCTCGCGGGCAGCGCCTGCATCCGCAGCGGTCCGGCGAGCGGCGACAGCGGCACCAGCAGGCCGGCGAGCGCCGCAGCAGCCGTGGCGAGCACGACCGGGCGGCTGGCGCGCAGGGGAGTGCCGCGACCGCGCAGGACGAGCACGACCAGCAGCTGCGAGAGCAGCCCTTCGACGAACCAGCCGGTCTGGAACAGCAACGGGTCCGCTCCCGCGCCGAAGACGTGCCACAGCACCGCGAACGTCGCGAGGTCGAACAGCGACGACAACGGGCCGAAGACGAGCATGAAGCCGGTCAGCCCGCGGGCATCCCACCGGCGCGGCTTGCTGAGATAGTCGTCGTCCACCCGGTCCCAGGCCAGCGCGAGCTGAGCGAGGTCGTAGAGCAGGTTCGACACCACGAGCTGGATCGGCAGAATGGGCAGGAACGGCAGGAACGCGCTGGCCGCGAGCACCGACAGCACGTTGCCGAAGTTCGACGCGGCGGTGATGTTGACGTACTTCAGCGTGTTGCCGAGCGTTCGCCGTCCTTCGGCCACGCCGCGGGCGAGCACACCGAGGTCGCGTTCCAATAGCACCAGATCGGCGGCGTCCTTGGCCGCGTCTGTGGCGGTGTCCGGAGCGATCCCGACGTCTGCGGTGCGCAGCGCGGTGACGTCGTTGACGCCGTCGCCGACGAAGCCGACCGCGCGGCCGTTCTCCCGCAACGCCGTGACGACGCGGGCCTTGTGCGCTGGCGTGAGCTTCGCGAAGACGGTGGTGTCCTTGACGATCTCGCGCAACTCAGCGTCGTCCGCCGTCTCGACCTGAAGGCCGAGCACGACTTCGCCGACCGGAATGCCCGCCGAATCCGCGACGCGCGCGGCGACGTGCCGGTTGTCCCCGGTCAGCACTTTGAGCGCGACGCCTTGCTCGCCAAGGGCTTTCACCGCGTTCACGACGCCGTCGCGGACCGGGTCGACGAATCCCACGAAACCGACGAGGATCATCTCGTTCTCGTCGGTTTCGTCAAATCCGTCGAGCCTGGCGTTGACTTCATGGGCGGCTACCGCGAGCACCCGCATGCCGTGCTCGGCGTACGCGCGCACCAGTTCGTCCGCGCCGATCCGGGCCGCGTCGTCGAATTCGGCGACGACACCGTCGCGGCGCGCGTGGCTGCAGCGCGGCAGGATCTCGTCCGGGTCGCCCTTGCTGATCAGCAGGTGCTCGCTGCCGCGCCGGACCACGACGCTGGCCCGGCGCCGGGCGTGGTCGAAGCCGATCTCGGCGACGCCGGTGAACAGCGCGTCGGCGACCAGGTCGTCCTCGCCGTCGAACAGGGTCTCGATCGCCTCGTCCAGCCGGTCGTGCCGGTCGGTCTGGAACCGCACCGCGAGCCCGGCGTACTCGGCCGCTTCGCCGTCCGGGCTGCCGGAGTAGTCGACGCTGTGCGCGTAGGCGATCCGGTCCTCGGTGAGCGTCCCGGTCTTGTCGACGCACAGCACGTCCATCGCGGCGAGGTCCTGAATGGCGTTGAGCCGCTTGACAATCACCTGCCTCCGGGACAGCGCCGCCGCGCCGCGGGCGAGGTTCGTCGTGACGATGACCGGCAGCATCTCCGGCGTGAGACCGACCGCGACGGCGACCGCGAACATCCCGGCCTGCGCCCAGTCCCCGGTGACAGTGCCGTTGACCACCAGCACGATCGGCACCATCACGAGCATGAACCGCACGAGCGTCCAGCCGACGCGGCGCACCCCGGCGTCGAAGCTGGATTCCGAGCGCGGTTCGGCGGATTGCCCGGCCAGCGCGCCGAAGTAGGTCTCGCTGCCGGTCGCGGCTACGACCGCGGTGGCCGTTCCGCCGACCACCGACGTGCCCGCGAAGCCGAGCGCGGGCGTCTCGACGAGCTCGTGTTCCTCGTGCCTGCCTGGCTGGGGTGCCCGCTTCGCGACCGGCAGTGCCTCGCCGGACAGCGCGGACTGGTCGACCACACAGTCTTTCGCGGCGACAATCCGCACGTCCGCCGGGATCACGTCGCCAGGTCCGAGCAGCACGACGTCGCCGGGCACGAGGTCGGAAGTCGGCACTTCGCGCTCGCTGCCGGGAAACTCCGCGGCAGCGCGCCGACGCACCGTGACAGTGGTGGTGATCTGGTCGCGTACCGCACTGATCGCGCGCTCGGACCGCGTGTGCTGCCAGTAGCGCAAGCCGATGCTGAGCACGACCATCACGCCGACGGTCACCGCGCCGCGAATGTCGCCGACGCCGGCGAACACTGCACCGAGCGCGGTCAGCAACGCGACGAACGGGCTGCGCGCGGCGGCCCAGACACGGACGGGCGCGCGAATCGTGCCGTCGATGCGGTTGTCGCCGAAGCGCCGCAGCCGTTCGGCCGCCTCGTTCTCGGTGAGGCCTTTCGGCGAGCTGTCGAGATTCCGGAAAAGAGTGAGCACTGGCGCGTCGCCGTGGGCGCGCAGGGCGGGAAAGCGGGTCATGGTCGTCCCCTCGAGGTCAGCTGGGCGTCAGCGGACCGCGCGGGTTCGGCCGGACCTACCTGGCTGCCCGGGTTCCCGCACGGTCGTGCCGACTACTTCCTTCGCCGGTCACCCGGCTCACCTCCTCCGCAAGACTCATCGACCGGCGTTTCGCGCCGGCCGGGGACCAGTAGAGCGCAGATCACGAAAACAGTCAAACACTTGTGCAACTGATGGGGGCTAAGTCACGCTGGGGGCCCACCCGAGAGGATGTCCGTCGTGTCCACCCCTTCCCAGCCCCCGCTGGACCCCCTCCCCGCCGACCTGCTGCAGGACGCGGCCGCGACGTTCGGCCTGCTGTCCGCGACCGTGCGGCTGCACCTGCTCTGGCTGCTGTCGCACGGGGAACGCGACGTCGGCACCCTCGCCGAGGAGACCGGCCAGACCGTGCCCACCGCGAGCCACCACCTGGGCAAGCTGAAACTCGCCGGCCTGGTCCGCGCCCGCCGCGAGGGGAAGCGGCAGGTGTACGTGCTCGACGATCCGCACGTGCGGCACATCGTCCAGCTGGCCGTGCAGCATCACCAGGAGCTGTCCGGAGGCTCGGGGCGGCGCAGCAAAGGCGCTTGAGCTTTCCCGGACGTAGAGTCGGGTCATGGCCGAGCTGAACTTCTACTTCGATCCGGTGTGCCCGTTCGCGTGGATGACCAGCAAGTGGGTCCGCCAGGTGGCCCGCCAGCGCGAGTACTCAGTGGACTGGCGGTTCATTTCGCTGCGGTTGCTCAACGCGCATCTGGACTACGCGACGCACTTCCCGCCGGAATACGACGCTTCGCACACGGCCGGGCTTCGTTTGCTCCGCCTGGCGGCAGCGGTCCGCGCCGAACACGGCCGGGAGGCGGTCGGCCCGCTGTACGAAGCGTTGGGGGAGCAGAACTTCGAGAGCGGCCTGGTCGAGGACACCGCCGCGGCCCGGGCCGCCCACGGCACGCGCTCGGCGGCTTCGTCGGCATTGTCGCGCGTTGGTCTTGATGAGTCGCTCGCTTCCGCGGCGGACGATTCCCGGTGGGATGCGGAGATCCAGCGTGAGACCGACGAAGCCCTTTCGCTGACGGGCAAGGATGTCGGAACGCCGATCCTGCACTTCCAGCCGCCGGAGGGGGCCGCGTTCTTCGGTCCGGTGATCAGCAGGCTGCCGTCTGACGAGGAGGCGGTGGAGTTGTGGGACCACGTGGTGGGATTGGCGAGGTTCGCCGGGTTCGCCGAGCTGAAGCGGAGCTTGCGGGAGATGCCGCAGCTGCCGTCGTTCGGCGTGGCGGAGGGGGAAACCGGGCGGGAACAGGATTGGCATGGCGGGAGCCGACGGCTGAAGAAGTAGGCGGGCGGGTACGGTCGAGCAATGGACCCGGATCGGCCGCCGGAGGCCACCAAGTGGACGATCCACGGCGAACGTCTTGTCGACGACACCCGGCGCTTGCTGCTGAGCGTCGCCTCGGTCGAACTGCCTGATGGCCTGACCTTCGAGCAGTACGTCCTGCGGATGCCGAAGGCGGCGATGACGGTGGTGCTCGACGATCCCGGCACCGCGGTCTTGATGATGTGGCGGCATCGCTGGATTTTCGACCGGTGGGTGTGGGAACTGCCCGGAGGATACGTCGACCCGGACGAGAACCCCGCGATCACGGCGGCGCGCGAGGTCGAAGAAGAGACAGGGTGGCGACCGCGCACCAGTGAGCCGTTGGTTTCGCTTCAGCCGAACGTCGGCGTGGCGGACAACGAAAACTTGCTGTTCCTGTCCCGGGGCGCGGAGTACATCGGCGGCGACGTCGACCTCAACGAGGCGGAGCGGGTGGCTTGGGTGCCGTTGGCGGCTGTGCGTGAGCGGATCGCGAAGGGCGAGATCCTCGGTGCTTCGTCGCTGGTCGGTCTGCTCCATGTGATCGCGTTTCCGCCGGCCGCGCGCTAAGGCGGGGACCCGCGGCTTGCTGCTGGGCTGATTCTCTGTGCCGCCAGGCGTTTCCCGCATCGGCCTGCGCGACCGGACCGTCCTCGGTCACGACGGATGCTTCGATGCCGAGCAGAGCGCCTTGGCCGGGACCCGCAGCGTGTGCCACTCGACGGTGTCCGGTACCACGACGGCGTACCGTGCACCGGGCGTTCCGAACTCGCCCGTCCGGCGCGGGATTCGGCCCCGCAGGACGTCCGCGTCGATGTCCTGCTCCGCCGGGTGCTCTGAGCGTCCGGTCATGATATCTGTGGTTTGCGTTACTCCACTAGCGTTATTTCACTCCCCGAAGTCGTGAACCTGACACACTGGGTCTTGACGACAACTCCGGGAGTTTCCCATGTCGCGCGACAGTTATCGGACAGTTCGCACCCCAGACGGCCTCCGCCTGGCCAGCACCCTCACCGAACCGGACGGCGACGCTCGCCGCGCGGTGCTGCTCGTGCAAGGGGCGAGCGTCACCCGCGAAGAAGGCGGCTTCTTCACCCGGCTCGCCGACGGGCTGGCCGAGGTCGGCGTAGCTTCCCTGAGAATCGACCTTCCGGGCCACGGCGAAAGCGAAGGCCGCCAAGAGGATCTCTCGCTTTTCGCTCTGCTCAACGTGATTCGCGGCAGCATCGAGCATCTGTCGAGCGCCGTCCCGGGCGTGCGGACGTCGCTCGCGGCGGCCAGTTTCTCCGGCGGCGCCGCGGCGTACTACGCGGCCGAGCGGCCGGACGACGTCGAGCGGCTCGTTCTGTTCAACCCGCTCATCGACTACCGCGCGCGGTTCATCGACGAGAAGCCCGCGTGGTCGGCGGACGGCTACCTCGACGACAAGGGTGCGGCCGACCTGAAGGAACAGAACTATCTCGGGCACGGGCCTGGCTTCCGGCTCGGCCGGGCCTTGCTCAACGAGGCGTTCTGGTTCGAGGCACGGCGAAAACTGCCCAGCATCACCGCGCCGACGCTCGTCGTGCACGGCACCGAGGACACCTTCGTTCCCGTCGAGTCGTCACGGGCCGCGGACCGGGAGCTGACCTGCGAACACCGGCTGGTTCAGCTCGAGGGCGCACAGCACGGCTTCGCGGTGCACGACGATCCGGAGTACGCCGATCCGCGGACGCGAGCCTGGCAACAGCAGGTGATCCGCGAAGTACAGGAATGGCTTCGCTAGCGGTCAGCTGTTCAGTGCCTCGCGCAATTCCCGTACATCCGGGCGGTTATGCCAGGGCTTGAGCACCCCGACTACCCGCCGGAGTTCTTCCCTGGTGCGGCGGGAGTTCGTTTCCGCCGCGCGATGGGCGGAGGCGAGGCCGGTTTTGGCGGCTTGGTCCGGTTCGCCGGAAAGGGCGAGCGAGTTCGCCATGAGGGACAGGAAGAACCCGTAGTCGCGACGGGAGAATTGGGTTTCCTTCAACGTCTTCTCGTACAACTCGACCGACCGGCGCGGCTCTCCCGCCTCGGTGTAGCAGATGGCGGTCTGCATATTCAGAAGAGTCGCGTTGAAGTGCGCGCCCAGCGGCGATTCGACCGGCCCGGCGTCGTCGAGCAGTTTCCAGGCGACATCGAGTTTCCGGTTCACCTGGTCGGCGGACGCGCCGAGCATCGCCTCCGCGCGGGCTTCCTGCTGGGCCGCTTCGGCCTGGAGCCGCCGGGGGAGCGACCAGGGGCCTTTGCGCACCGCCCGGGTGAGGATGAGCATTCGCCGCGGATCGCGTTCGTCGTAGGCGACCTGGGCCTTTTTGAGCAGAATGTAGCCCTGCATCGTGCTGTCGCCCGCCGCCTGCGCCCATTCCATCGCGCGGTCGTGCCAGTACAGCGAGTCTTCCATCTGCCGCCGGTCCCGGTAGAGCCATCCGGCGAACTCCGCGCCCTCCGAGCCGATTTGCAGCAGGTCCCGCTGATCGTCGGGGGTCGCGTCGCGGGCGATGCGGTCGATGATGTCCAGCACGCCGAGCGTCATCGGCAGCGTTTTGGCCGGACCGCGTTCGCCGTCCTCGTATTTGTACTGGTCGAGCTGTCTCCGGAAATAGTGCGTGACGGTTTTGTCCATGTACCGCCGGGGATTCTCCAGCGCTCGCGCGACGTGCTCGGCACTGCCTATTCCCAAGGCGGGCAAAGCCGCGACCGGCAGGCCGTTTTTGAGCAGTGAGCGGCGACTGAGCGGGCTCATGACGTCCCATTCTGTGGTCGGAACCGCCGGCGGGGCCGCGTCGCCGAGAGCGGGCACGAGCCGGCCGAGCACGCTGGCCGCGACCGTGGCGCGGTCCAGCGGCAGCGCGACCGGCCGCCCGTCCACGACGACGGGGAGCAGGACGCTCGGCGGCCCCCGGAGGTCCTCGGGCGTGCCTTCCCGGAGCAGCTCCTCCAGCCGGGCGGGGCTGATGCGCAGAAGCCGGGCGAGCCGGTCGCGCCGGTGCGGACGGGGCTCGGACCGGCCGGATTCCCAGGCGCGGATGCTCTTTTCGTCCGCGGGCAGCAGCGCGGCGAGCTTTTCTTGCGTCAGGTTCGCCGCTTTGCGCGCCCGGACAAGCCCTTCTCGCCGTTCGCCCATGGGCGACACTCCTTCGCCACGAACCGGGGTCGTCAGATTACCGCAGGTCACCGTGGGCAGGGCAAGCCGATTCGCTCGGTTGCCGCCCGCTTTTCGCCCGGTTTGCTGGCTGGTCCAGGCCACTGCCCGGCCCCATGGTGGTGGGGCACGCGAAGACACTTCCGAAGCCGAGAGGTGCGTCGCATGAAGGCAGCAGAGACGCTCGTCGAGGCGACCCGCACCGGCCATCCGGCGGTGGTCATCGTGTGTTGCGTGCTCTTGCTGCTGGTCCTTCTCTCGATGTGGCTGTGGCGGGCGCGCCGCCCGATCCCGCCGCCGCGCGGACGGCTGACGGTCCGCGACCTCAAGGCCCGGCTGGACTACGAGGTCCAGGCCGAGATCGAGGAGGCCCGGCTGGCCGAATTCCGCCGGACGGCCGAGGCGATGGCCGCCGAACGCGCCGACGACGACACCGAGGTCATCCCGAAAGTCGAGGACACGATCGTCTTCCCGGAGGTCGAGAACCCGCGAAAAGGGGAGAGAACGAGTAAGGCTCGGTGCGGTTAGGAGCGTCCCGCCCATCGCTCACCGCACCGTTATGCCTGCCCCAGCCTGGCGCGGCACGCCACCTCCCCTGGGCTGGGGCAGGCCTTATCACCGGTTTGAAGCCATCCCTCGCGGCAACTGGCCCCGCAAAGTGTATAACGACCTATACGGCCTCGGAGGAAAGCGCGGCGATCTCGATCCCCGCCAACCGCTCGGCACTCGCCACCACTTCATACGCCTGGAGCAAACCGCCGCGGACCTCGATCTTGAGCACGCCCACCAGTCGCCCGGCCGGAGCGAGCACCAGCCCGGCATCCCCGTCGATCAGTGCGAGTTCGGCCAGTCGCGCATTCCCCGCGAACAGCTTCGTTCCCTGCGCGACCTCGTCCGCCCCGCGCAGCACCGCAGCGGCTCCCGGCGGCAGCATCGCCGGATCGGTGTGCCGGACGACATCCGGTGCCAGCACGGTCAGCAGCGTCGCCATATCCCCGCCGCGGGCAGCGGACAGGAACGCCGTCACCACTTCCCGGTGCTCGGCCAGCTCCGCGGCGGGCACCGCTGGTTCCCCGCGCACCCGCAGCCGTGCCCGGCTGGCGAGTTTCTTCGCGGTCGCGGGCGTGCGGTCGAGGATCGGGCCGACCGCGTCGAACGGCACCGCGAACAGGTCGTGCAGCACGAACGCCACCCGTTCGGGCGGGGCCAGCCGGTCCAAGACCACCAGCAGCGCGCGTCCGACCTCCCCGGCCAGAAGGACCTCGTCCTCGGGAACAGCGCCCCCGGCGGCGTCGGGTACCTCGGAGACCGGCGTTTCCCGGCGGGCGCGCAGCGCGTCCAGGCACAGTCGCGACACGACAGTGGTCAGCCAGCCGCCGAGGTTGTCGACGCCGGACGTGCGGTTCAGCCGCAGCCACGACTCCTGCACGACGTCCTCGGCCTCGGCCGCGGAGCCCAGCATGCGGTAGGCCAGCGCGTGCAGCCGCGGGCGCTCGTCTTCGAAGCGCCGCGCCAGTGCGTCGTCCATCGGTCACCTTTTCCCGTCTCGATCCGTCATGGGAGTGCCGGCCCGAGGACCAAGGACGAGGAGAGGAACCGGATGACCGTCATGCTAGCGCCCTTGCTGCACGTGGATTCGAGCGCCGACCGAGAGGCGTCGGTGAGCAGGCAGCTGGGCGCGTTGTTCGCCGACGAGTGGCGAAGAGGCGGTGGAACTGTCCGCCACCGCGATGTTTCCGCTGAGCCGGTGCCGCCGCTGAAGGAGGCGTACGCGCGGCTCGGCCGCCGGGTGGAACGCAAAGGCGTGCTGTCGCTGGAAGACATCGCGGCGTTGATCGCGGACGACGACGAACAGCGCGAATGGGACCTGACGCTGCCGCTGGTCAACGAGGTGCGCGAAGCCCGCGCCGTGCTGCTCGGGGTGCCGATGTACAACTTCGGCGTGCCCGCGATGCTCAAGGCGTGGATCGACCGGATCAGCTTCCCCGGCGTGTTCGCCGACCCGGAGACCGGCCGGAAACTGCTGGCGGACAAGGACTTCGTGATCGTCAACGCACGCGGCGGAGGATACGGCCCCGGGACGCCGCGGGAGAAATTCGAGTTCCAGGAGTCGTATCTGCGCGCTTACCTGGGCGACAAAGGCGTCGAGCGGCTGACGTTCGTGTCCCAGGAGTTCACCCGGGTCGGTGACGTCCCGGCGCTGGACGGGTTCGAAGACCTGGCCGCCGCGTCGCGCGCGGCGGCCAGGTCTCAGGTCGCGGAAACCGCCCAGCGGCTCATCCGGTGAGGTCGGAGCACTTCCGCGCGTCCGGATCCTTCGCCCCGCCCGGCGACCACCGCACGTTCGCGAACGACGCGGAGAACGCGCCGTCGGTGTAGACGAGGAACGGCGTGTCGACGCTCTCGAAGTCCAGCCCGCTCGCGAAGCAGGACAACGGGATCTTCACCGTCGACTTCTGCCCGGCGGGCAGGTCGCCGAACAGCTTCGTCGCGTTGACCTCGGACGAACACGGGTAGACGCAGTGCAGGCTGACCACCGTCCGGTTCACCGGCGGCGAATGCACGACCACGTCGAACTCGAGCGCGCCGTCGGCGTTGGGGTATCCGCGCAGATCGTCGGTGCCGCCGGGATGCTGCGAGTACAGCTGTGCCGCGCCGGTGCCGGTCCACGTCGCTTTCAGGCCGTCGCCCTGGACGTTGACGTCGGCCGGCACCACGTTGATCTCCGGATGCGAAGCGGTGCCGTCGGCGCCGATCTCGGTGCCGCCCCAGTTCGCCGCCGAGCCGATGAAACTCTTGTACGGCGCGACATCCGTGCGGTCGTAGATCGGCAGGTCCTCGGTCGCGGTGCCGCCGCCCCCGGTCGACCCGCAGCGGGCCGGGCCCTCGGTCTCGTCGAGCTTGCCGACGGTGGCCCGCTGGTTCGAGGTGAGGCCGTAGCCGAGCTTGAACAGCGGGTCGTAGCCGGGACTCCACGGGTTGAGCGGCGTCTGGCACGCGCTCTTCGGCCACGAATAGGACAGTTTGCCGTGGTATCCGCCGCGATCCTTGCCGCGCACCAGCATGTCCGCGACCCCGCCGCCTTCGGTGCCCGGCAGCCACGCGGCGACGAACGCGTCGGAACGGTTGAGCTCCTTGTTGACGTACAGCGGGCGCCCGCTGACGTACACGGTCACCACCGGCGTGCCCTTGCCGCTGACTTTGTCCAGCACCGCAAGGTCTTCCGGATACAGCTTCGCCGCTTCCAGGCTCTTGCGCTGCAGATCGCCGACGCCTTCCGCGTACGGAGTCTCGCCGACGACAGCGATGACAGCGTCGTAGCCCTTCGGATCGGCGGTGCCAGTGGGGTCGAAGGTGACGTTGGCGAGATCCTCCTTGAGCCCGGCGAGGATCGAAGTGGCGCCAGGGAAGTCAGCGTTGGTGTTGCCGGTGCCCTGCCAGGTCAGCGTCCAGCCACCGGTCTGGTTCGAGATGCTGTCCGCGCTCTTGCCGACCACGAGCACCTTCGCGTTGCGCGCCAAGGGAAGCACGTTGCCGTTGTTCTTCAGCAGCGTCTGCGACTTGCGCACCGCTTCGCGGGCGAGCGCCTTGTCCGTGAGCGCGTCCGGCGAACCGGCGTACCAGCGCTGCGACGGCTTGCGCTCCTCGAACAGCCCGGCGCGCAGCTTGACCCGCAGGATCCGGGTGACCGCGTCGTCGATGCGCGACATCGGGATCTCGCCGCCGCGCACCTGCGCGACCGTGTTGGCGATGAAGGCTTTCCAGTCGTTCGGGACCATCACGAGGTCGATGCCCGCGTTGATCGCGCGCGGGCAGCTGGCGTTGGTGCAGCCGGACACCTGGCCGATGCCGTTCCAGTCCGACACGACCAGGCCGTCGAAGCCCATCTTGCCCTTGAGGATCTGGTTGAGGACCTTGTCGCTGCCGTGGATCTTGCCCTCGTTGATGCCGAGGTCGGGGTTGGTCCAGCTGTTGAACGACGCCATGACCGTCTGCGCGCCCGCGGCGAGCGCGCCGTAGTAGCCCTGGCCGTGCAGGTTGATCAGGTCCGCTTCCGAGGAGGCGTTCACGCCCTGGTCCTGGCCGTTGGTGGTGCCGCCGTCGCCGATGAAGTGCTTGGCGGTGCCGATCACGCCGTTCGCCCCGATCCGCAGCCGCGCACCGGCTTGCAGGCCGTTCATGGCCTCGTATCCGTAGGCACGGGTGATGCGCGGATCCTCGGAGAAGCCTTCGTAGGTGCGGCCCCAGCGGTCGTCCTGCACGACGGCGAGCGTCGGCGCGAACGCCCAGTCCTGGCCGGTCGCGCGGATCTGCCGTGCGGTGGAGTTCTCGACGTCGCGCACCAGGCACGGGTCGTGCGCCGCGCCGAGCGCGATGTTCTGCGGGAAAACAGTCGAGCCGTACACATTGTTGTTTCCGTGCACGGCATCTATGCCCCAAATTACCGGGATCTTTGTCCTCGTGGCCCTCGCCGCGTCCCAATAGGAATCCGCGAGCTTGAGCCAGTCCTGCTGGCCGGCGTGCTTGTTCCCGCCCGGCCAGGAGCCGCCGCCGTTGAGCACGGACCCGATCGAGTACTGCGTCACCTCGGCCGGCGTGATCGCGGCGATCTCGGGCTGCGTCATCTGCCCGACCTTTTCCTCCAGCGACATGCCGGAGACGATCTGCCTGATCCGCCATTCGTCGACCGGGTTCTGCGGCATCGCGCTGCGCACCTTCGGCCAGTCCGAGAGCTTGGGCAGCGAGTTTTCGATGCGGGCACAGCCGTTGCGGTCCAGCGCGGGGCGGCCGACGTCCGGCTGGCGCGGGGGAGCGGCGTGCGCGGCCTGTGCGGGGATCAGCCCGCCCAGGAGGACGAGCGCGGCGAGGGCGACCCGGTTCCGGGCGCGCGGGGAGCGAGGAGGTCTGGCCATCGACAGTCCGTTCTGCGGAGGGCGGCCCGGAGCGGGCCCCGGTGATCCTGACCGGGCAAACCGGACTCCGTCAATCCGCCGACCGCAGTGGTTCAGTCCACTGACCGGACAGGAAACGCGACAACCGCGCGGCGCGGCGGCCGGTCGCCGGACGGGGATAGATTGATCGCGTACGCATTGAATTCACTGGAGGACAAAGCGGATGCGCAAGGAAAAGGTGGACGTACCGGCCGCCGACGGGACCGCGGACGCGTACCTGGCCGTGCCGGACGGCGGGCCGCACCCCGGGGTGCTGCTGTTCCCGGACGCGTTCGGGCTGCGGCCGCGGATCGAGGAGATGGCCGGCCGCGTCGCCGAAGCGGGTTATGCCGTGCTGGCCCCGAATCTGCTCTACCGCGGCGGCCGGACGCCGCTGGTGGACTTCGCCGCGCTGGAAGACCCGGAGCGGCGCGGCGAGGTCTTCGGCACGTTGATGCCGCTGATCGAGGGCCTGAACACCGACGCGATGACCCGGGACGCGCAGAAGTACCTCGACTGGTTCGCCGCGCAGGACGGCGTCGCGCCCGGCCCGGTCGTGATCGTCGGCTACTGCATGGGCGGCACGAACGCGCTGCGCGTGATCGAGGCGTTCCCGGACCGGGTCAAGGCGATCGCGTCGTTCCACGGCGGGCGCCTCGCCACCGACCAGCCCGACAGCCCGCACCTGCGGGTCGGCTCGATCGCCGGCGAGGTGTACTTCGGCCACGCGGATCAGGACCCGTCGGCCACCGCCGAGCAGATCAAGACGCTGGAGCACGCCCTCGACGAGGCAGGAGTGACCTACCGGTCGGAGGTCTACGAGGGCGCCTCGCACGGGTTCACGATGTCGGACACGGCGGCGTACCACGAGGAGGGCGAGAAACGGCACTGGGAGAACCTGTTCGCGCTCCTGGAGCGGGTGCGCTGACCCTCGGCTGATCGGGGCCCGGTTCGCTGTCCGTGAGGGCCACCCTGAGGGACTCAGATTCCCTCAGGGTTCCCCTCACGGACCTGCGGGGACGGCTCGCGGCCGGGCCCTGCGCGCGGAATCGGCGGCGGCCGTTTACGCTGGCCGCATGGCCGAAGGCGCGCTGTGCCGCGAACCGGTGGAGCTGACCGGGCGCGAGCGCTCGGTCCTGCGGAGCGTCGCGGTCCGCGGGACGGAGCCCGAGCTGTTCTGCGAGCTGGAGGCCGGGCACGGCCACGAGCACGCGACCCAGGTCGGCGGGCGCGGCGAGGAGCCGCTGATGTGGCTGCGCTGGTGGCCCGGCCGCCGGGTGCTGGAGACCCGCGCGCTCTGCGGCGCGGAGTCCGACGAGGGCGTGTTCTGCCGGGTGCCCGGCGGGCACGAAGGCAGTCACAGCTACGAGCTGGCCGAGCCCGAAGAGGTCTGGCCGCTGGCCGACGCGGGCCTGCCGGCGGGCCGCCGGTAAAGTCGCTCGACATGCGCGAAGGCTTCCAGGACGACCTGAAACAGCTCGACGGGCGTCTGGCGGCGATGGCCGAGGCGGCCGCCGAGGCGATGCGCCGGGCCACCCGGGCGCTGCTGACCGCGGACCTGCCGCTCGCCGAGCAGGTGCTCAGCGGCGACTCCGACCTCGACGACCAGCGCGCCGCCTGCGAGGACGAGGCGTATTCGCTGCTCGCCCTGCAGGCCCCGGTGGCGGGCGATCTGCGTGCCGTGCTGGCCGCGGTGTACTGCGCGGAGAAGCTCGAGCGGATGGGCGACCTCGCCGCGCACGTCGCGGGCACCGCCCGGCGCGGCCACCCGGACCCGACCGTGCCCGCCGACCTGGAGCCGGTGTTCGCCGAGCTCGGCGAGGTCACCTCGGCGATGGCCGAGCGGCTCGCCGACCTCGTGCACGGCGAGGCCCGCGGCGGTTACGCCGAGCTGAGCCGCTCCGACGAGCGCGTGGACGAGCTGCACGCCCGCGTGATGGCGACCGTCACCGCCCCGGACTGGACGCAGGACCAGCGGATCGCGGTCGCGCTGAGCCTGCTCACCCGTTTCTACGAGCGTTTCGCCGACCAGGCGGTGTCGGTCGCGAAGCGCCTGGAGTTCGCCGCGACGGGCGATCTCCCGGGCTGACCTCCGGCGGCGGACCGGCCGGGGACTGGTTCGACGGACGCGGCGGCGAACCCGCGGTGCGGGACTGCGGCGGGCCGGCCGGACGGGGCTGTTGCGAGCGCGCCGGACGGGCAGGCGGCTGCGCGGGCGGACGGGCCGGGTTCGGCGGCGGGCCGTCGGCGGGACGGGGCTGGGGCGCGGCGGTGCGGATCGGCTGCGAATTCTGCCGCCGAGGCGGCAGGGCGGCCGGGTCGCGAGGTGCGGAAGTGCGGATCGGCTGCGAGTTCTGCCGCCGAGGACCCCCTGCGTTGCGGGATTCCGGCTGCGGGCGAGCTGGGCGGCCGCTGGCATCCCGAGGCGCTGGATCGGCGGGACGGACCGGACCCCGGGGCGGCAGAGAACCGGCGGCCCGAGCTGGTGCGTCCTCAGCGCGAATGGGCGCGGCATCGGCTTGCTGAGCGTCCGGACGGCCAGCGCGAGGTCCCCGTGAACGAGGCTTCTTCTCCGCCGGAGGAAGCACCGTCGTAGCCTCCTCGCCTTCCGGCGCCACACCCAAGAGCCCGAACGGCACCTTCCCCGAAAACCGCCGCACGAGCCCGGCCGCCGGAGCCAGCGCGTACCGCTGCAGCAGCAACGCCATCCCGGCCCCGAGCGCGAGCCCGATCAGCACGTCGTGCGGATAGTGCGCCCCCACGAACACCCGCGAGAAGCCCATCGTCGCCGCGAAGGCCGCGAGCCACGGCGCGCCCTTGTGCCAGGCGAAAGCCCCGCCGAGCGCGACGGCGGCCGCGATGGTCGAGTGGTTGCTGGGGAACGACCAGTCGCCCGGCGGCGGGCAGGCGCCGACGATCGCCTCCGGCGGCAGTCCGCGGCACGGCCGCTGCTCGTGCACGAAGGCTTTGATGATCTCGCTGAGCACGTAGGCGACCACCGTGGCCGCCGGGACCAGCAGCGCCGCCGCCATCCGCTCGGGCGAGCCGGTCGGGCGCGCCCGCCACCAGAGCCAGGCGAAGAACGGGGCCACGAGGATCAGGCCGTAGTGCGTGTACGCCAGCACGACGGACTGCACCCAGCCCGGCATCGCCAGGGCGAAATGGGTGATCGCGTCGTAGGTCTCGCTGCTGGAACCTCCGGCCGTGGTCGCCATACAACCCCTCTCCGGTCCGCCGGTTCGCCTGGCGGCCATCTCGCGTTCACCCGAAGGTCACGAGGGTACCGAGCGGCGGAGGGGAGTCCGCGAGGCCCCGCGAGTCCACTGAGGACTTTCCGGGGCGGGTCAGGAGTCGGTGGTGTGCTTGCCGGGGCCCGGGGCGCTCGCCTTGGCGAGTTCCTTCGTCTTGTCCAGCAGGATCCGGCAGCTCAGCGTCGCGGCGGTCGAGGGCGTCGCGGTGACCGAGGCGTCCTGTCCGGCGCTGACCACGACGTCCTGCTTCCAGGGCAGCCCGAGCGGGCCGGTGAGCTGGTGCGGCGCGACCTTGTCCTCGTAGCGGTTGCCCGATTCGCCGTAGGTGACGCCGGCGGCCGTGGCCTGCTGGTCGGCGGTGACCTCGTAGGTGATCGCCCACGACTTGCCGGTCGGGTTGGAGCACGCGGCGAGACCGGCGAGCGCGACCGCCGCGACGGTGGCGGAGAGTGCCTTCTTGATCACGCTCGGACTGTACCGGAGCCCTTCTCCTGAAGCCCGGCGAGGAACGTCTGCGCGGCCGGTTCCTCGCGCGCGGCCTGGGCGAGGATGCCGAACTGCAGCATGGTGACCACGAGCGAGGTCCCGCCCGCGGACACCAGCGGCAGGGTCACGCCGGTCACCGGCAGCGCGCCCGAGACGTAGCCGATGTTGATCAGCGCCTGCGCGACGAGCAGCAAGGTGGTCGTCCCGGCGACCAGCCGCACCCACGGATCGGAGACCCGCGCCGCGGTGCGCAGGCCGGTCACCGCGAGGCAGCCGAACAGGCCCAGTACCAGCAGGCAGCCGGCGAAGCCGAGTTCCTCGCCGACGAGCGCGAAGACGAAGTCGTTCTGGACGTCCGGCAGGTAGCTCCACTTCGCCGCGCCACGGCCGAGCCCGACGCCGAACCAGCCGCCGTCGGCGAGGGCGTATTGCGCCTGCTGCGCCTGGTAGCCGCTGCCGCTCGCGTCGGGGTTCGGCGAGAGAAAAGAAAGGATGCGCGCGAGACGATAACTGGCGAAAAGGGCGAGTACGACGATTCCGACGACCCCGCCGGCGAGAATGGCGGCGAACAAGCGTTTCGGTGCCCCGGCGAACCACAGCAAACCCAAGGTGATCAGCGCGAGCGTGACCGTGCCGCTGAGATTCGGCTGGGCCAGCAACAGCGCGCACAACGCGAGCGTCACCGGGATCAGCGGCACCAGCAGATGCCGCCAATGGTGCAGCACCTTCTGTTTCGACACCAGCAGATGCGCGCCCCAGAACACCAGCGCGACCTTCGCGATTTCCACTGGCTGCAAGGTGATCGGCCCGGCGGCGAGCCAGCGTTGCGCGCCGCCGTGGTCGGAACCCAGCGGCGTCAGAACGAGAAGCAGCAATACCACCGCGGCGGCGAGCGCGGGGGTGGCTGCCTTGCGCAGCTGGGAAAACGGGACGCGCAGGCCGAGCACGAAGGCGACCGCGCCGAGCGCGACAAAGGTCAGATGCCGGAAAAAAGCTTGGTACACCCCGGTTCCGGCGGTCGGGTTCGCCGCGGCGGCCGAGGACGACAGCGCCATCACCGCGCCCAGCAGCGTCAGCAGCGCCCAAATCGCGGTGATGATCCGGAACGACGCGAGCGGATGCGCGAAGAACTGTCCGATTGCGTGCCGTGCGGGTTTGCTGTCCCGTTCGGTTGGCGACTCCACAGCGGGTGAGTGTGTGCCGTTTTCCCTTCGGGGTGGCTGACCGACTCGCCCGGGTGCGGAAAATTACCGCCCGGATTCCTGATTGGCCTGGTCGACGTCGGCCATGTGCTCTTCCGCCCACGTGCGCAGCACCGCGAGCGCGGATTCGAGCGACGTGCCCAGCGCGGTGAGCCGGTAATGCACCCGAGGCGGCACGGTGGCTTCGACCCGCCGCGAGACGAGACCGTCGCGGACGAGGCTCTGCAGGGTCGCCGAGAGCATCTTCTGCGACACCCCGGGGATGCGGCGGCGCAGGTCGGCGAACCGCACCTCGTCCGGCGCGGCCTCGGCGAGGATCTTGACCGTCATCGACGTCCACTTCGTCCCGATCCGGTCGAGCAGACGCCGCGTCGGGCAGGCCGGGTCGAACAGATCGCCGCGGGCGGAGGGGGTCACCTCGGGCTCACCACCTGTCGGGAAAGTGCCGTCTTGGCGGCGTGCTGGGAGTTACCTACCGTGTGCTGGTAACCAATGGTAATCACAGGAGGAACGATGGACGCGGTGCGGCAGGTCGAAGCGAACGGGGTCCGGCTGAACGTCGCCGTCGCCGGGAGCGGTCCGTCGCTGGTGCTGCTGCACGGGTTCCCGCATACGTGGCAGCTGTGGAGCAAGGTCGTCCCGGCGCTGGCCGAGCGGTACCTCGTGCTCGCGCCGGACCTTCGCGGGCTGGGCGCGAGCAGCCGCCCGGAGAGCGGTTTCGACGCCGGGACGGTCGCCGCCGATGTCTCTGGCCTGCTCGACGCGCTGGGGGAGCCGGACGCCGAGGTGGTGGCGATCGATCTGTCGGTGGCGGCGGCGTTGCTGCTGGCCTTGCGGGAGCCGGAGCGGGTGCGTCGTCTGGTGCTGATGGAGTCGCTGCCCTGGGGTTTCCCGGCCAGCCCGCCGTGGTGGTTCGGCTTCCACGCGGTGCCGGGCCTTGCCGAGACTGTCCTTAATGGACACGAGGCGGAGTACGTCGGCTGGTTCCTCGACCAGGGAACGCTCGGCCGCGGCGTTCCGGCGGACCTCCAGGCGGCGTTCGCCGAGGCGTACACCGGGACCGACGCGCTCCGCTGCGCCTTCGAGTACTACCGGGCGCTGCCGGAAAGCGCCCGCCAGCTGACCGAAGCGGCGACGAAACGGCTGACCGTCCCGACGATGGCGATCGGCGCGAATCCGGTGGGCGATGCACTGGAGCGGCAGCTGCGCCCGATCGCCGACGACCTCACCGGGCACGTGCTGGCGGACTGCGGGCACCTGGTCCCGCTGGACCGCCCGCGCGAATTCCTCGATCTCCTGCTGCCGTTCCTGTCCCGGGAGATACTGGCCGGGTGTCGTTGACGTCCGAGCTGGCCGACCCGCGGGGGACGCTCGCGCGCTGGTGCGCGCGGGTCTTCACCGGCACGGCCGCGGCCGCTCGCCGGATCGAGGAGGCGACGAACGGCGTGCGCCCGATCCGGCCGGCGCTCGCGCGTCCGCCGCGCCCGCACTGGGCCGAGATCGGCGGCGCGTTCGGCCAGCGGATCGCGGACCTCGTGCAACCCGCGCCGCCGTACTACGCGCTGCTCGGGATGGTGCGTGCGCAGTGGGGCAGCGGCCCGTGGGCGCATGCCCAAGCCGCCGAGTACCCGACGCACGACGAGCTGCCGCCGGAGTACCGGGCGCGGGCACTCGGGATCCGTCCGGCCGCGGCGACCTGGCTCGACCTAGGCGACGGCATGCCGGACGGCGACGCGCTTCCGGGTGCTGAGGAGTTGTGGGGCGAACTGCTGGAGCGCGCTCGCCGCTACCAGGCGCAGCACGCCCCGCCCGGCGTGCTCGGCGGACCGGGCGCGGAAGCGGGTCTGGCACGGACGAACTGGGTGCTGTCGGCGTGCGAGGACATCTACCGCTCCGGCCGGATCGACCCCCGGCTCGCCCGGGTCGTCGACGGCGGCGGCACGATCGCGGATCTGCGCGCCCTGCCCTCCGACGCGGCGGTGACCGAACTGGCGGAACTCGCGAAACGGTTGCACGACAACGGTGCGCTGTGGGAACTGCGCCGCCTCGCCGGCGCGCCGCCCGAGGGCTACCCGCTCGGGATCGCCGGGCCGACCATCGTGCCCGGCTGGGCGGACGGCGACCTTCTGCTCGGGCGGCTCGACCCCGAAGAGGGGATCGCCGAGGGCACTCTGCTGGACGTGAAGACCGTGCTGACCGTCGGCGATCCGGACCGGGCCGGGCGCTGGCTGTGGCAGATCCTGCTGTACGCCTGGCTCGACGTCGCCGACCTGTACCGGATCCGGGAGGTCGGGCTGCTGCTCGGGCGGCACGGCAAGCTGGTCCGCTGGCCGGTCGGCGAGCTGGCCGCGGAGCTGCTCGGCGGGGACGGGCTGGTCGATCACCGCCGCGACGAGTTCAGGGACATGGCGCGCGGGCTGCTCGACGCGGTCGGGCTGAGCTTGGCCGAGGGCTGAGCCGCGGGCCGCTTCGTCGCGCCGCGACCGGCGAAACAGACCGCGGCGAGCACGATCGCGCAGCCGGCGAGCTGCAGCGCACCGGGCCGTTCGCTCAGCAGCAGGAATCCGAAGGCGACCGCGCCGACCGGCTGGAGCAGCATCATCGTCGCGCCGGTCGAGGCCGCCAGCCGAGGCAGCGCACCGGCGATCAGCAGCCACCCGATCACCTGGCCGACCAACGCCAGCGCGGCGAACCAGCCGAGCGAGGGCAGGCTGGGCGTCAGGTCGAGGCGGCCGAACGGCAGTCCGAGCGCCACCGAGACGAAGCCCGCCGACACGGTGGCCAGCGACAGCGAGCGGACCTGCGTCGCGGGGCTGCTGCTGAGCCGGAGCAACAGGAGATATCCCGAGTAGCCCGCCCCGGCGGCGAGCGCGAAGACCATGCCCAGCACCGGGTTCGAGCCGGTCATCGACGAGCCGAACACCCCGCCCGCGAGCACGATGCCGGCGATCAGCGTCGGCGCGACGAACTTGAACCGCGGATCCGGCCGTTCCTTGAGGAAGACGAACGCCAGCAGCGGCACGATGACCACCTGCACCGAAAGCAGCATGGTCGCGACGCCCGCGCCGACGCGCGGGATCGCCTCGCCCCACAGGACGAAGTCGAGTCCAAGACCGAGTCCGGCCAGCAGCGGCAGCAGGATCTTCGCGCGCACGCGGGTCCGTCGCGCTTCGCTGAACGCCAGGATCGCGAGCAGCGGCAGTGCGAGGGCGCAGCGCCAGAACGCGCTGGTGGCCCCGCTGGCCCCGGAAACCTTGATGAGCACCGAGGTCAGCGCGATGCAGAGGCAGCCGGCCGCGGCCAGCAGCCGGGGGTCGGCGCGGCCGGTGAGCGCGGCGATCGGACCGGCGGTCGGCAGCGTGGCGGGTTCGGTGGTCATGCCTTCTATCGTGGGGTCGCTAACTATCAAGGACAAGTGAATGTTCCTGCGCAAAATCCGGTAGCATCACTACCGTGTTCAGTGTGGATCGGATGCGCGCCCTGCACGCGGTCGCGCAGCACGGCTCGGTCGCCCGCGCGGCGGCGGCGCTGCACGTCACGCCGTCCGGGGTGTCGCAGCAGCTGGCGAAACTGGAGCGGGAAGCGGGACTGGCGCTCTTGGAACCGCGCGGCCGCACCGTGCGGCTCACGCGCGCCGGCCAGGTGCTGGTCGGACACGCCGAACGCGTGCTGGCGCAACTCGCCGAAGCGCGCACGGATCTCGAACGGCTGCGCGAGGACGTGTTCGGGCCGTTGCGGATCGGGTCGATCGCGACGTGCGTGCACGCCCTGCTGCCGCCCGCGCTCGCCACGCTCACCGAACAGCACCCGCGGCTGGACGTGACGTTGGTCGAGGGCGAAGCCGAACAGACGTTGCCGAAGGTGCTCGCCGGAGACCTCGACGTCGCGGTGTTCGAAAGCTGGGCGGACCGGCCGACTGTGGTGCCGCCGGGGATCACGCAGGTCACGCTGTTCTCCGACGTCGCCGATCTCGCGCTGCCCGCCGGGCATCGGCTCGCGCACCGGCGCACCGTCGATCTCTCCGAGGTGGACGACGTGTCGTGGATCAGCTGGACCGGTCGTTCCGGCTGCTACGAATGGCTCGTGCACGTGCTCCGTTCGCAGGACCTGGAGCCGCGGATCAGTTGCACCATCGGGAGTTACGTGACGCAACTGGCGCTCGTCGCGGGCAATGTCGGCGCCGCGCTCGTCCCGCGGCTCGCCCGCGGACCGGTGCCGGAGGGCGTCCGGATGCTGGCGACCCGGCCGGTGCTGAACCGCACGATCATCGCCGCGTGCCGGTCCGGCGAGGAGGCGCACGGCGGGGTCCGGGCGGCGCTGGACGCGCTCAGCGAGGCGTCGGCGACTTATGTGAATCACTGAATCTTGTTGCGCGGCTGCCTTTTCCGGCCGGTTCGGCCCTAGAGTCGGAATGGACGAGCAGGGGAGCCGCCCATGACCGCCGAGGATGCCGCCCGTGCCTTGCGGGTTCGAGTGCCTGCCGGGCAAGTGCACACTTCCGGCCCTCAGTACGAATCGGCGGCGACGGTGTGGAACGCCGCCTTCGTCGCGCGTCCGGCGGTGGTGGTGGAATGCCGGAGCACGGCGGATGTTCAAGCGTCGGTGCGTGTCGCGCGCGAATTGGGCCTGTCGTTGTCCGTGCGGAGCGGCGGCCACGACTGGGCCGGACGCGCGGTGGCGGACGGCGGGATCACGCTCGATCTGCGTCCGTTGAACCGGGTCGCGGTCGATGCCGGGCGGCGAGCCGCGGTGGTCGGCGGCGGGGCGCGGGCCAACGATGTGCTTGCGGCGGCTGAGGTTCACGGTCTGACGGCGGCGGTCGGCACGATCGGCACAGTCGGCTTCGCCGGGCTCGCGCTCGGCGGCGGATACGGTCCCTTCGTGGGCAAATACGGGCTCGCCGCGGACAATCTGCTCGGAGCCGAGATCGTGCTCGCGGACGGCGAGGTCGTGTTCGCCAACGCTTCGCGGCTGCCGGATCTGTGGTGGGCGCTGCGGGGCGGCGGCGGGAACTTCGGCGTGGTGACGTCGCTCGGGGTGCGGCTGCACGCGGCACCGCGGATCACCACCGGCCCGGTCTGGTACCCGGCGACGGACGCGGCCCGGGTTTTCGCCGCGGTCACGGAAATCCAGGCCAGCGCGCCGGACGAACTCACCGTGCAGACCGGCGTCCTCGCCGGTCCCGACGGTTCGCTGTGCGTGCTGGTCTGGCCAACGTGGTGCGGCGATGCGGCCCCCGAAAGCTTCCTCGCCCGGCTCGGGACGCCGCTCGCCTCGCAGATCGCCCCGGTCTCGTCGTATGCGGCCGAGATCGCCGGCCGGGACGCGATGTTCCCCGGCGGCCGATCGGTCACCATCCGCACGCGGTCGCTTCCGGCGTTCGCTCCGGAGGTCGTCTCGGTGCTGGTGCGGCAGACGGAAGCCCGGACGTCGCCGTTGTCCGGACTGTCGATCCACCACTTCCACGGCGTGGCCTCCCGGATCCCGGCGGCGGAAACGCCCTTCCCGCTGCGGGAGGACCATCTGATGGCCGAGGTGCTCGGGCTGGGGGAGGGCAACGACGACCGGGCCTGGGCGGACGCCACGTCGGCGGCGCTGGCGCCGCACGCCCTGCCGGGCGGGTACGCGAATCTGCTCGGGCCGGATGTGCCGGAGCAGTCGGTGAACGCGTTCGGCCGCAATACGTCCCGGCTCCGCGACATCAAGCACCGGTACGACCCGGACGGAGTCTTCCGCGCGATTCCGCTGGCGTGAAACGGGGCGCGGAAAATTCCCGCTGTGACGGGATTCTCGCCGCGTCGGCGGCTGCCGGGCACGGCTGTTAGGTTCGCGGACGTGACAACAAAAGCGATGCGGGCAGTGGTCCACGAAGGCGCGGCGGGAGTCGGCGGGGTTCGGGTCGCGGAGGTTCCGGTGCCGCGACCGGGGCCGGGCGAAGTGCTCGTCCGGCTGAAGGCGGCCGGGCTGAACCATCGGGACCTGTTCATCGTGGACAGTCGCGATCCCGCTGATCCCTGGGCCGTGCTGGGCTCGGACGGAGCCGGAGTGGTCGAAGCGACGGGCGCGGACACGACCGTCGAGATCGGCGCCGAGGTCGTCATCAACCCGTCCCTCGACTGGGCCGAGCCGGACGCGGTGCCGGAAGTTCCCGCCATTCTGGGGGTGCCGACGAACGGCACGCTGGCCGAATACGTGGTCGTGCCAGCAGGCAATGTCCTGCCGAAACCCGCGCACCTGAGCTGGACCGAAGCCGCCGCGCTCCCGCTGGCCGCGCTCACCGCGTACCGGGCGCTGTTCACCCGCGGCGGGCTGACCGCGGGGGAACACGTGCTGCTGCCCGGCATCGGCAGCGGGGTCGCGACCTTCGCCCTCGCCATGGCGAAAGCCGTCGGCGCGACGGTCAGCGTCACCTCGCGCAGCCCCGAAAAGCTCGCCAGGGCAACGGAACTGGGTGCCGACCGCGCGATCGGCAGCGGCGGCGACTGGGCCGCCGAGCTCGGCGAACCGGTGGACCTGGTCGTCGACAGCATCGGCTCGGCGACGTTCGACGCCTGTCTCTCGGTGCTTCGGTCCGGCGGCCGGATGGTGACGCTCGGCGCGACCACCGGCCCGGACGTCGAGCTGTCGCTGCGCGACCTCTTCTTCCGGCAGATCAGCCTGCTGGGCACGTCGATGGGCAGCGCGCGGGAGTTCTCGGAGATGGTCGCGCTGGTCACGGAACACCGGCTGCGGCCGGTGGTGCACCGCGTCCACGACCTCGCGGACGGGCCGCGCGCGCTGGGCGAACTGGCGGCGGGGGACCAGTTCGGCAAGCTGGTGGTCACGATCGGCTGACCCGGCCGGTGATTTTTTGTCGGTGCCCCGTGGTGAACTGAGGGCACGAACCGAGGGAGGGGAACATCTGATGAGCAAGCGCTGGAATCCCGGGACGCTCGCGGCGCCGGTAGGCCGCTACAGCCATCTCGCGCAGATTCCCGCCGGACACGAGCTGGTCGTAGTGGCCGGGCAGATCGGCGTCCGGCCGGACGGCACGCTGGCCGGTCCGGACGCGGAGGCGCAGACGCGCGAGGTGCTGGCGAACATCGAACGCGTGCTCGCCGCGGCGGGCGCCGGGCCGGAACACCTGGTCAAGGTCTTCAGCATGGTCGCAGGCGCCGAGCACCTGCCCGGCTTCCGCGCGGCGACCGGCGACGTGTTCAGCCGGTGGTTCCCGGAGAGCGACTGGCCGACGCAGTCGCTGATCGTCGTGTCGGCGCTCGCCAAACCGGAACTCCTCGTCGAAATCGAGGCGATGGCGGCGGTGCCCCGATGAACGTGCGCGCGCCGATCCCCTTCTCCGGACGACAGGAAACCCGATGACCATCGAACTCGGTCCGCTGCGGATCGACCCGGTAGCCGAACTGGACCACTGGCCCTTCGCCCCGGCGGACCTGTTCCCGGCGGTCACCCCGGAACAGCTGGGGGAGCACCGCGGCGACCTGGACCTGTCGATCACCACGTACCTGGTGCGCACGCCGGACCAGACCGTGCTCCTCGACGCCGGGAACGGCAACGCCAAGGAACGCCCGGTCCTGCTGGCACACCACCAGTTCGACACGCCGTACCTGGACCGCCTGGCCGCGGCCGGCGTCGTGCCGGAGGACGTCGACATCGTGGTGGCGACCCACCTGCACCCCGATCACTGCGGCGGCTTCACCCGGCTGGTCGACGGTTCCTGGGATCCCACCTTCCCGCGCGCCCGGTACCTGATTCCGAGCGAGGAATACGCCTGGCTCCAACAGGTGCACGCGGCGGCGCCCGAAGGCGGCGTCGCGGGGGATCTGGCCAGGACGTTCGAAGACAGTGTGCTCCCGGTGGTCGAGGCGGGCCTGGTCGAACTGATCGACCTCCCGTACGAGGTGGCGGACGGCATCACCCTGCGCGCCCTGCCCGGCCACACCACCGCGCACCTGATCGCGGAACTCAGCGGCGGCGGTCAGCACGCGGTGGTGAGCGGGGATGTGCTGCACCACCCGTTCCAGTTCTCGAACCTGACGCTGGCCCAAGGCGGCGACCAGGATCCCGCCGCCGCCGCGGAATCCCGGCGGACCCTGTGCGAACTGGCCGTCGAACGAGACGCGCTTCTCCTGCCCGCGCACTTCCCTGTCGGACGAATCAACCGCGATGGCGACGGCTTCAGCTACCGCCCGGCCGCGTCAGGAGGTGCCTGACCCATTCTTTTCGCGGGCCGCTGTCGATTCGGCGGCATCCCGTTCGACGCATGGGCATGACTGACTACGAACCGACCACGACCCGCAACCTCGACGGTTACGGAAACGCCCCGCTGCCGTGGAGCCGCGCCCGCGACGTCCTCGCCGCCGACACCCCGACCGCCGACTTGACGTTCTTCGTGGCGACCGTCCGCCCAGACGGACGCCCGCACTCGGCGGGCGTCGGCGCGGTCTGGGTGGACGACGCCCTGTACTTCGTCGGCGGACCGGGCACGCGCCGCTCCCGGAACCTCGCGGAGAACCCGGCGTGCAGCATTTCGGTGCGGCTGCGCGGCCTCGATCTGGTGCTGGAAGGCGACGCGCACCGAGTCGCGGACGTCGGCACCGTGGCGCGCCTGGCCGAGGTCTACCGCTCCGGCGGGTGGCCGGCGGAGGCGACCGGGGACGCGTTGACGGCCCCGTTCAGCGCGCCGAGCGCGGGCCCGCCGCCGTGGCACCTGTACCGCCTCGCCTTGCGCCGCGCGGTGGGAGTCGCGTCGGAGGAACCGCACGGGGCGACCTGCTGGGAGTTCGCCAGGGGTTGAGCGCGGTGGCCCGGGTTGGCGTGGGTCGTCGTGGAGGGCCGCCTGCAGGGGACTGGCCGGGGATTGATCGCGGTGGTCCGGCGCGATGCGGGGGTCGTCGTGGTGGATCTGCCTGCCGGGAGTGAGCCGGGGGTCGAGCGCGGCGGTCCGGTTTGGCGCGGGGCACCGTGGCGGGCTGCCGGGAGTTCGCCAGGGGGCGAGCTCGGTGGTCGTGGCTTGGCGCGGGGCCGCTGTGGCGGGGCTGCTTGCCGGGAGTTGGCCGGGGATCGAGCACGGTGGGCCGATTTCGTGCGAGGCGTCGTGGCGCAACTGCCTGCCGGGAGTGGGCCGGGGTTTGGACGCGGTGTCCGGTTCCGTCGTGGATCGCCGCAGCGGAAGTGCCTACCGCAGCACCCCGCGAATTCGCGAGACGCCGAGCGTGGCCTGCCGCGACCGCAGCCAGGGCGGAATCAGAATCGCGCGCCGCCGGTCGAGCGGTGAGCCTGGCCGTCCGGCGAGTGAATGGCTGTGGCACAACCGCACCGCGGCCAAGCTCCCGCGGGCAAGCGGTCAGCGGGTTCTGCCGCAGGCCAGCGGCGGCACGCGAGCGGAGCATCCGGCGACCACGACCAGCGCCGCTCCAGGGTCAAGCGCGCCCGTCCGGCCCCTCCCACTCCAGCAGCAACTCCCGCAAATCGTCGTTCATCCGGTCCTGCTCCGCGGCCGACAAGACACCCAGCAGCCGAGCCTCGGTCTGTGTCTTCATCCCGAACACCTCCCGCGCCCGTGCCAGCCCCTCGTCGGTCAGGCTGACCAGGATCTGCCGCCGATCGCCTGGGTCGATGTCGCGGCGGACCCAGCCTTTGCGTTCCAGCCCGGCCACGCGTTTGGTCACCCCGCCGGACGTCAGGCGCATGCTGTCCAGCAGCTGCCCGGCCGAGAGCCGGTGCGGCGGGCCGGCCCGTTTGAGCGCGCCCAGCAGTTCGACTTCCCACAGGCCGACCCCGAAGGCGTCGAACTCGCGGCGCAGTTCCGTTTCCAGCAGCCGGGCCGCGCGCAGCAGGCGGAAGCTCAGCGCCTTGCTGACCCGGTCTTCCGCGCGCACGCCGGTGATCTGCGCCATGACTCCGTCGACGTGGTCCCGCTCCGCTGGCATGGGCGAGTATTCTAACACCAGTAATTATCTTACCGGTCTCGAATCAGGACGGTCCGTGCATTCTTCCCCTGCCCCCGAGCCCGATCCGCAGCGCTGGCGCGCCTTGTGGGTGTGCCTCATCGCGGGGTTCATGACGCTGCTCGACGTCAGCATCGTCAACGTCGCGCTGCCCTCGATGGAGCACGGGATCGGCGCGACGCCCGCGGACGTCTCGTGGGTCGTGTCCGGGTACGCGCTCACGTTCGGTCTCGCGCTGGTGCCCTCGGGGCGGCTCGGCGACGACTACGGGCGCCGCCGGATGTTCTTGCTCGGGCTGGCGTTGTTCGTGCTGACCAGCGTGCTGTGCGGAGCGGCGCCGAACGCGACCTGGCTCGTCGTGGCCCGGCTGGGGCAGGGCGTCGCGGGCGGGCTGCTGAACCCGCAGATCATCGGCCTGATGCAGCAGCTGTTCTCCGGCCGCGAGCGAGGCAAGGCGTTCGGCGCGTTCGGCGCGACGGTCGGAGTGTCGACGGCGATCGGGCCGGTGCTCGGCGGGCTGCTGATCCAGGGCATCGGCGTCGACGAGGGCTGGCGCTGGGTGTTCTACGTCAACCTGCCGATCGGCATCCTCGCGATCCTGTTCGGGCTGCGGTTGCTGCCGAAGGACGCGCGCGGCGGCCGGAAGCGGACGCCGGACCTGGTCGGCAGCGTGCTGCTCGGCGTGGCGGTCGTGCTGGTGATGCTGCCGTTGATCGAGGAAGAGGAACAGGCGGCCTCGCCGCGCTGGTGGCTGATGGGCGTCGCGGCCGCGTTGCTCGTGCTGTTCGTGCTGTGGGAACGCTGGCTCGGCAGCCGCGGCAAGCAGCCGCTGGTGAACCTGAAGCTGCTGACCGTGCGCAGCTACTCGATGGGTTCCGCGCTCGGGATGGTCTATTTCGCCGGATTCACCGGGATTTTCCTCGTCCTGACGCTGTTCTTCCAGCAGGGCCTCGGCTACACGGCGCTGCAGGCGGGCGCGGCGATGCTCGCGTTCGCGATCGGCTCGGCGATCTCGCCGACCATCGGCGGGCGGCTCGTGCACCGGCTCGGCAGGCCGATGGTCGTCCTCGGCACGCTGCTCGTGGCGATCGGGCTCGCCGCGACCGCGTGGCTCGTCCGCGACTACTCCGGCGCGAACACCGCGTTCGTGCTGGCCGCGCCGCTGTTCGTCGGCGGCTTCGGCAGCGGGCTGGTGATTTCGCCGAACTCGACGCTCGCCCTGGAAGAGGTCCCGCCCGCGGAGGGCGGCACCGCGGCCGGAGTTCTGCAGACCGGGCAGCGGATCGGCTCGGCGGTCGGCACCGCGCTCGGCGGGTCGCTGTTCTTCGGCGAACTCGGGCGTTCGCACGGGGATTACCACTCCGCGACCGCGCTCGGGCTGATCGGCTCGACCGCGCTGGTCGTGCTCGCGCTGCTGTTCGGGATCGTCGACGTGCTGCTGTCGCGGACGCGAAAACGCCGCAGCACACCGGAAAACCCGTCGCCCGCGGCGATTTCCGGCTCGGTGAGCGGCCTCGCTCCCGCGGAAACCGCCTCGGTGTCGTTGACCTCCCTGGAAACCCACGAAGTACGCCGCACGACGACCGGCGCGGACGACAGCTTCGCCCTGGACGCCCCGGCGGGCACGTATCTGCTGCTGGTCCAGGCAGGCGGCCGGGAGCCGGTGGCCCGTCATGTCCAGCTGGGCACTGAGCCGGTGCGAGAGGACGTCGAACTGGCGCGGTCGGTCCGGCTCACCGGCACCGTGCACGCGGTCCGGGGCCCGTTCCCGGGAGCCCAGGTCGCAGTGCTGGACGCCGAGGGTCAGGTCAAGCGGGTGACAGTGACGGACGAAGCGGGCCACTACGCCGTCGACGATCTGTTCCCTGGCGAGTACACCGTCGTCGTGACCGGATACCAGCCGGTCGCGGAACCGGTGCAGCTGACGACCGAGGGCCCGGCCCGCTTCGATCCGTTGCTGCGGCTGGTTTCCGCGGACAAGGCCTAGTCGGAGACGAGCGCCAGCACCGCCAGGGCCTGGTCCCGCATGGCGACGTCCAGGAACGTCCCGTCGGCGAGCGCGATCGCGCCCACCCCGGCCTGAGTGGCACCGTCCATTCGGGACAGCACCTCCCGCGCCCGCGCGACCTCCTCCGCCGTCGGCAGGAAGGCCGCGCGGATCGTCGGCAGCTGCGCCGGGTGGATCGCCGTCCGGCCGCGGAACCCCAGCGCCCGCCCGGCCCGGCAGCTTTCCGCCAGGCCGTCCAGGTCGCGGACGTTGGCGTACACCGACATCGCCGGCGGGGGCAGCCGCGCGGCGCGGGCGGCGTTCACGATCCGGCTGCGCGCCCAGGTGAGCCCGGCTTCGTCGGCGAGCCGCAGGTCGGACCGCAGATCCGCCTCGCCCAGCCCGAGCGACGCGATCTGCGGGGAGGCAAGCGCGATTTCCAGCGCCTGTTCCACGCCGAGCGCCGATTCGATCAGCGGGTGCAATTCCCGTCCCGGCAACGCATCGGCGTGCGACCGAACGTCAACCGAACTCTCGACCTTCGGCAGCCGCGCGCCCACCCACGTCGGCAGCGCGGCGACCGCGGCCACGTCCGCCGCGTGCCACGGCGTGTCCGGGTGGTTGATCCGCACTTGCACCGGACGCGACGCGGGGACGTCGGCCAACAGTCGCATCGCGTTGTCCCGTGCGGCATCCTTCTGCGCGGGCGCGACGGCGTCTTCCAGGTCGACCAGCACGACGTCGGCGTCCGACGCGAGCGCCTTGGCCACGCGGTCGGGCCGGTCCGCCGGGACGTAGAGCAAGGTCAGCGCGGGCGTCATACTGCTCCTTCCGCGCGAAGCTCGGCGATCCGGGACGCGGTGAAGCCCAGCGAGCCGAGCACCTCGTCGGTGTCCGCGCCGTGTGGGCGTCCGGTGAATCCGATGACGGCGTCGTTGCCCGACAGCCGGAACAGCGGCCCCTGCATCAACGTCGTGCCCAGTTCCGGGTCTGCGATCTCGTGGATCGTGCCCAGCGCGCGGAACTGCGGGTCGGCCACGATGTCGGCCGCGTCGTAGATCGGCGCGACCGCGGCCTGCGCCTGTTCGAACGCGGCCACGACCTCGTCGCGCGTGTGCCGGGCGATCCAGCCGCCGACGGCCTCGTCCAGTTCGTCCGCGTGCGCCGCGCGGTCCGCGCCGGTCGCGAACCACGGCTCGTCGGCCAGTTCCGGCCGTCCGACCAGCCGCACCACGCGTTCCGCGATCGACTGCGCCGACGTCGACACCGCCACCCACTGCCCGTCGCGGGTGCGATAGGTGTTGCGCGGCGCGTTGTTCGCGGACCGGTTGCCGGTGCGCGGCTGGACCGTGCCGAGCTGGTCCCACCGCGTGATCTGCGGTCCGAGCATGGCGAGAATCGGCTCGATGATCGCGACGTCCACGACCTGGCCGCGTCCGCTCGCGGCCCGGCCGGCGAGCGCGACCATGATCGCGTACGCGGTGGCCAGCGACGCGACCCCGTCGGCGAGCCCGAACGGCGGCAGCGTCGGCGGCCCGTCCGGTTCGCCGGTGGCCGCGGCGAAACCGCTCATCGCCTCGGCGAGTGTGCCGAATCCGGGCCGCGAGCGATACGGCCCGAGCTGGCCGAACCCGGTCACCCGCGCGAGAACCAGCCCCGGATTGCGGGCGGACAGCTCCTCGTAGCCGAGGCCCCAGCGTTCGAGTGTGCCCGGCCGGAAGTTCTCGATCACCACGTCGGCGGTCTCGGCGAGCGCCAGGAACACCTCGCGCCCGCCGTCGCTGCCCAGGTTCGCGGTGACGGTGCGCTTGTTGCGCCCCAACGTCTTCCACCACAGGTTGACGTCGCCCTTGGCCGCCCCGTGCGTACGCGACGGGTCCGGCCGCGACGGGTGCTCTACCTTGATCACCTCGGCGCCCATGTCGCCGAGGTGCATCGCGGCCATCGGCCCGGCGAACAACGTCGACGCGTCCACGACCCTCAGCCCGGCCAGCGCCCCGGCGGACGCGTCCCTCGACACGGTCATCGCGGCACGTCCCACGCGCAGCGGAACCCGACGGTCGCGCCGCGTGCCAGCCCCAACCCGGGCAACAGCAGCTTCACGCTGTAATCCGGCTCGTGGCGGCCGCCCTCGACGTACCATTCGGAACCTTCGGCGCGGTAATCGCTGCCGCCTTTGAGCATCACGAACCGGGTCCTCCCGTCGGAGTGTTCGCTTTCGGTCCAGTTCCACACCGCGGGCGCGCCGCGCCGCAGACCGCCGGTTTCCCCGGCGAGCTGCCATTCGTCCTCGGTCGGCAACCGGCCGCCGCGCCACGCGCAATACGCACGGGCGTCGTCGAGGTCCACAAAGGTCACCGGCTCGTCCTCGGAGACCGGTCGACCGTCGACCCAATGCGCGAGGAACCGATGCGGTTCGACCGGCTGATACCCAGTAGCAGCGAGGAATTCCGCGAACTCGCCATTGGTCACCTCGGTCACCGCGACCGCGACCGGAGACGCCAGCGAACCGTCTCGCTGCAGCGTCCGGGCATCGTGCAGCCGTGGCGGCAACGGTTTCCACTCGTCCACGTACGGCGCGCCCTGGTACATCCCGGTCTCGCGCCCCCGATACCGGACCGTCAGCACATACGGCCCGGCAGGCAGCTCAACTACGTCCGTGAGGGGAACCCTGACGGACTCTGATTCCCTCAGGGGGCCCTTCACGGACTCCAGATCTGGTTGGACCCGCGTGGCGAGACGGTGCGGGAAACGGGCGTCCGGATCGTGGGGGAGGGTCGCCACCCGCGACAGCCACCACGGCTCCGCCGCACCGTCCGCGACCCGCAGCAACGCCGAAATCCCGCGCGCAGGAACACATCCGTCGGCGAAGAGATCGATCACCGGCCCGTCCACGACCGGCCCGGCGTAATCCGAATCGCCGCGGTTGACGACTGTCCACAGTGTCCAGTCACCCAGCTCCCAGCGCGACGCGTAAACCCCGGCCGCCTCCGCTTCCGGCGTCAATGGAGCCAACGGCGTCCACTCGCCTTCGCGCAGCAGGTCACCGGCCGTGCGCTGCACGGTCACCATCCGCCGCACGGTCGCCGCGTCGCGCTGCGACCAGCCGACCCACACGCCGAACACGACTTCCCACACCATCACGCCGACGCCGTTCAACCACGCCGACTGCAGTTCCTCGGTGTGATCGCGATGCCACCGTCGCACGTGGTGCTGCATGTGCCGCCGCTCGTACCAGTGCGAACGCAGCACGCCCGGCACCGGCGAGTCGGCGAAAAACTGCGCCCACGACGCCGAGTGGTCCTCGATCCGCTCGACCGGCAGCTTCGACTCGCCCTCCAGCACGACCCCCGGCCGCGCGCGTTCGAGCTGCTCGACCAGCGCCGGATCGGCCTTCTTCAGCGTGTCCAGGAAGACGCCGTCCGCGCCGAAATCCGCCAGCACCGCGGACAGTTCCGCAGCGTCGTCCTCGCCCCGGCGCGTGCCGACGTCCCACGGGTTGTAGTCCACGAACACCCGCACGCCCGCCGAATGGAACGTCTCGACCAGCTCGCCGAGACCGGGCACATCGCGGTAGAAATCCCACTGGTTGCGGTCGTCGAGGCCGATCACCGGGTACGCGTGCCACAGCACGACCGCGTCGAGGCCGCCGAACCGCTGGTGCGCGTCGGCGAGGAACCGCTCCGGCGTGAACCGGCGCTCCTCGAACGAATACAGCAATTCGTCCCACAGCCAGACCTGCGCGACCGTGTGGCATCCGGCGGCCCACGCGGCTTCCGGCCGGTCGTAGGCGCGGCCGTGGTAACTGTGCCGCTCGTGCGCGTCGGCACGCCATTGTTCCAGCCGCGCCCGCCATTCCGCCCGGTCGGCGGGGTCTGCCGGACCGACGAAGATCTTGGCCTCGTCCAGCGCGACGAGCTGCTCGGGGGTGAGCGGCGCGCCGAGCGGAACCTCGGTCGACTGGTCGATCGGGCGCGGGACGAGCGGGTCGAACACGTAGGTCATCGGGCGTTTCCTCCGGTCGCGAACTCAGCGAACTCGGCGACCTCGGCAGCGGTCGGTACAGCGGATTGCGCGCCGGGCCGGGTCACGGCGAGCGCGGCGGCGGCCCCGGCGCGCTCGGCGGCTTCGCGGAGCGGACGGCCTTCGGCGAGCACCGCCGCGAGCACGCCGCAGAACGTGTCCCCGGCTCCAGTTGTGTCCACAGGGGACACCGGGAACCCGGACAGGTGCACGATTTCCCGCTCAGCGACGACACAACCGGCCGCGCCGAGCGTGATCACCACAGCGGGTGCGCGTTGCTGCAGGATCCGGGCCAGCTCCTCGGGAGTGCCCGACGTCCCGGCCAGGTCCGCCGCCTCGTGCTCGTTGACGATCAGCACATCAAGGTCAAGTTCCGGCAGAGGCCGGGAAGGCGCGGCGTTGAGCACCATCCGCGCGCCGGACCGCCGGGCCGCGGCGGCAGCGGTCACGGCCTCGAGCGGAATCTCCAGCTGCGCGAGCACGACGTCCGCCGCGGCGATCCGCTCCAGCTGCTCGTCAGCAAGCGAGAGCCGCGAGTTGGCCCCAGGAGCGACCACAATGGAGTTCTCCCCGTCCGGCGACACCATGATGAACGCGGTCCCGGTCGCACTGTCCACTCGCGACACCAGATCCGTCCGCACCCCGGCCTTCGTCAGCGACGCCAGCAGAAAGTCCGCGCCGTCATCAGCACCGAACGCCCCGAGAAACGTCGTGTCCGCCCCGCCGGCCAGCGCCGCGGCAACCGCCTGATTAGCCCCCTTGCCACCCGGACTGCGCCGCAAGTCCCCGCCGAGGACGGTCTCGCCGCCACCCGGGTGCCGCGGAACGCCGACCACCAGATCGACATTCGCCGAGCCGACGACAGCCACCCGTCCGGTCATCGCGCCACCCCGGCCGTCCGCGCGGCCAGGTCGGTGATCCGCTGTTCGCCGCCGGGCAACGAGGTCGCGATCCGGTTGTCGAGCGGCTTCGTCCACTGCTCGCCGATCCCGTCCACCCCCAGCAGCGCACCGACCACCCCGCCGACCGTCGCGGCCGCCGAATCCGTGTCCCAGCCAGCCGTGACAGCGAGCGAGACGCTCTGGCCGAAGTCGCCGTCGCCGCGAGCCAGCGCGTACGCGATCACTGCGGCGTTGTTCAGCACGTGCACCCAATGCAGGTCGCCGTATCGGGCACGCAACCGGTCCAGCCCGTCTTCGTAAGCAGCGGCTTCCCGCCCGAACTGAACTGCCGCGGCGAGGCGGCTTTCCGGCGGCAGAACAGTTTCCGCCGCGTCGAGGACACTGTGGACGGAGTCGCAGACCATCGCCGCCGATGCCAGCGCAGCCGCCCACATCGCGCCGTAAATGCCGTTGCGAGTGTGGCTGAGCCGCGCGTCGACCCACGCGAGCTGTGCGGCGCCGCGGACGTCACCGGGGGAGACCCAGCCGAAGACGTCGGTCCGGATCAACGCGCCGATCCACTCGCGGAACGGGTTGAGGTGCGTCGCGGTCTCCGGCACCGGCCGCGCGTCCAGCAGATTCCGGTACGCGGCGCGCTCGGCGGTGAACACCCGTCCGGCGGGCAGCTGCTCCAGCCAGAGTTGCGCGACATCGTCGGTGGTGAACTCGCGACCGTGCCGTTCCAGCAGCGTGAGCGCGAGGATCGGGTAGTTGAGGTCGTCGTCCTCCGGCATCCCGGAGATGTTCTCCTCCAAGGAGGTCGGCGCCGACCGCCGGTTCCACGGCCACCGCGCCGCGACGTCGTCCGGCAGCCCGACCGCGGTGAACCACCGGTCCAGCGGCCAGCGTCCGGTCGCGCGCAGGATCTCCTCGATGCCGTCGCGCGGGATCTTCTCGACCGGCTTCCCGAGCAGGCATCCCGCCGCCCGCCCGGTCCACGCGCCGAGCGTGCGGTCCGCGGCGGGCCGGGGGAGGACCGGCGCGGCCGGAAGCAGCGCGAGGATCGAGTCCCAGTCGTCCGGCTCGTGCGGCGCAGCCGGACAGGGGAGCGCGGCCAGTTCCTCCAGCAGCGTCCGGGCCAGCGCCCGCAACGCTGGGGGCGCCGGCCGCGGTCCTGCCCCGCTCGCGGCGGGTGCCGGATCGCCGCCAGCGGCGGTCCAGCGCTCCCGCACCGAGGTCACGTCCTTGCCCTCCACAGCGGACTGGACGAACTCGTGCGCGAGCAGGTCTTCGGGCTGCGCCCAGGTCAGCCTCATGCCGCGGCCAGCGCGTCGAGAGCGGCGAGCCGGGCCTGGGCCCGGTCCCGGTCGGCCTTCACGATGTCCGTCGCGGCCGACGCGAGCAGCCGTCCGGTCTCGCGCAGATCCATCTTGCTGGCCTCGCCGATCGGATCGATCCACTCGTCCGGCACCGAAGCCGCCCCGCCGAGCCCGGCGCAGAGCGCCCCCGCCATCGACGCGATCGAGTCCGCGTCGCGGCCGTAGTTCACCGACGCCAGCACCGCGCCGCGGTAGTCGCCCTGATGGCCCAGCACAAACCCGAGCGCGGCGGGCAATTCCTCGATCGCCTTGGTCCGCGACGGCCGCCGTGCGTCCATCGACATCTGCCGGTACTCCGGCCCGACCGAATCGAACGGCGCGACGACCTCACGGATCTTCCGCGCGAGCGCCCGCTCCTCGTCGTCGGTCTTCGGCGCGTCGTTCCACCCCTGGAAGGCATCGACAACAGCCAGCAGCGCGGCCAAAGTCCCGTCGTGCGACACCGCGAGCGCGGCTTGCACGATGTCGTCCAGCCCAGCGCCCGGCGCGACCGAAGCGGCGACCATCGCGGCCAGCACCCCGGCGGCCTCCCGGCCGTAGCTGGACTGATGCGGCGCGGTCAGGTCGATCGCTTCGGCATACGCCGCCCGCGGATCGCCCGGGTTCACGACGCCGACCGGCGCGATGTACATCGCCGCACCGCAGTTGACGATGTTGCCGACGCCCGCCTCACGCGGGTCCACATGCCCGTAGTGCAGTTTCGCGACGATCCACTTCTCGGCGAGGAACACCCGCTGCAGCAACAGGGCCGTCGACTCCAGCTCCGGCACCCAGCGCGGTTCGCCGATCATCAGCGGCACCAGGTCCTCGGCCATCGAGTACGCGTCGAGGTGCGCGCGGCGCTTCGCGTACACCTCGACGATCGCGCGGGTCATCAAGGTGTCGTCGGTGATGTGCCCGTCGCCCTTGTGGTACGGCGCGATCGGGCGCGCGTCCCGCCAGTTCGGGTACCAGGGCGGCACGATCCCGGCCACCCGGCCGCCGTGGCGCTCCTCGATCTGCTCGGGCGTCCACCCTTCGGTCGCGCCGCCGAGCGCGTCCCCCACTGCCGCGCCGGTGATCACTGCCACCGCGCGGTCCTCCAGCCAGGTCACCGGCTTGCGTCCCTTCGTTCCCCGGCGCGGGCGGGCCGCCCGCGCCTGTTGTGCGCGCCGGGACCGGACGCGTGCCCGGTCCCGGCGCGGCGGTCACTTGCCGACGCTCTTCCAGCCGTCCTTCAGCTGCTGCGCCAGCGTGTTCGCGTCGATCTGGTTCGCCAGGAAGCGCTGGTAGGCGGGCGTCGCGACGGTGTCCTTCCACTGCGCGTACTTGCCGGCGAACAGATACGGCGCCGAGGTCAGGTACTTGCCCGAGGCCAGGATGGTGCTCCAGCCCTTCTTGGCGCCGAGCTTCTTGTCCAGCGCTTCGCGCGCGGAGTTGCTCGCCGCGATCAGCGTGTCGGCCTCGTTGAGCGCGGCGAGGTTCTCGGTGCTGGTGAAGTAGTCCAGGAACTTCGCGGCCTGCTCGACGTGCTTGGAGTCCTTGTTGACCGACAGCGTCTGCGGGTTCGCCGCCTGCGCCGGTCCGGCCGGACCCGCGATCGGCGGCAGCGCGACCCAGTCGAGGTCCTTCGGCGCGTCCTTCTCGATGTTCGCCGCCTGGTACGAACCCTGCACGGTCATCGCGACCTGGCCCGCGTAGAACGGGGCCAGCGCCTTGCCGCCGGACTGGGTCAGCGTCACCGGCAGGATCGAGTGGTCGGTGGCGTTCATGTCGTGCACCAGCTGCGGCAGCGCCATCTCGCCCTGGCCGACGCTGATCTGCGCTTGGTCGCCGGTGCCCTCGAAGTACTTGCCGCCGAACGCCGGGGCCATCGCCACGAACGTCGCGGTCGGGCTCGACAGCCCCCAGCCGAGGCCGTACTTGCCGTCCTTGGTGGCGGTCTTGGCCAGCTGGCGCAGCTGGTCCCAGGTCATCGTCTCGCCGGTCGGGACCTGCGCGCCGGACTGCTCCAGCAGCTTCTTGTTCGCGAAGACCACATAGGACTGAAGCTCGGTCGGATAGGCGACGACCTTGCTGTCCACCGTCACCGAGTCGAGCACGCCCTTCGGGATGTCCGCGCGCTTCTGCCCGGACAGGTAGGGGGAGAGGTCGGCGAGGTAGCCGTCGGCGGCGAACGGCCCGATCCCGGCCGCCTCGTAGTGCACGATGTCCGGCGCGGTGCCCGCGTTGAACTGGGTGATCAGCTTGTCGTAGGCGCTGTCCCAGCCTGCTTGGACGACCTTCACCTGCGTGTCCGGATGCGCCTGGTTCCACGATCCGACGATCTTGTTCGTGGCGGCGATCGCGGCGGGCTGGTCCGACAGCGACTGGAAGGTGAGGGTGACCGGCCCGCCGTCCCCGCCGCCGCTGTCCCCGCCGCTGCCGCACGCCGCGGCGAGCAGGCTGGTGAGAGCGAGGCTGGCGGCGATGGCCGCGCGTCGTGTCTTCATCGACCGACCTTTCGAAGGTGTTTCCGATGGGGTGGGGCTCATCCCTTCACCGCCCCGGCCATGAGGCCGCCGGTGAGTTTCTTCCGCAGGAGGCTGAAGAAGGCGATGCTCGGGATCGCCGCGAGCACGGCGCCCGCGGCCAGCGGGCCGAGGGCGACCTTGCCCTCGCCGCCGATGAACATGGTGAGCGTGATCGGCAGCGTGTAGTTCTCCGGCGACTGCAGCAGGACCAGCGCGAAGAAGAACTCGTTCCACGACGACACGAAGCTGAACATCGCGGTCGCGACCACGCCCGGGGCCAGCAGCGGGAACACGATGGTGCGCAGCACGGTGAACCGGTTCGCGCCGTCCATCGCCCCGGCCTCCTCGAGGTCCACCGGGATCGCCGCGACGTAGCCCTGCAGCATCCACAGCGCGAACGGGAGGATGTAGGTGGTGTGCACGAGCGTCAGCCCGACGAGGCTGTCGGCGAGGCCGAGCGTCCGCAGCACGAGGAACAGCGGCAGGATCACCAGCACCACCGGGAACACCTGGCTGACCAGGATCCAGGTGACGCCCGCGACGCGCAGCTTGCCCTTGAGCCGGGCCAGCACGTAGGCCGCGGGCACCGAGATCAGGATCGCGAGCACGGTGCTGGCCAGCGCGACCAGCAGGCTGTTGAACGCCGAATGCAGCAGGCCCTGCCGGGAAAGCGCTTCGCCGTAGTTGTCCCAGTGCCATTCGCTCGGGACCAGGTTGACCGACAGCGAGTTCAGCTCCGCCGACGACTTCACCGACGCGGAAATCAGCCACAGCAACGGGAAACCGAGGAACAGCAGGTACAGCACGAGAGCCAGGTACTGCGCGGGGCGCACGGACCGGCGCATGGATCACCGCCCCCTTTCCGGGCGGTCGCCCCGGAACTGCGACCGCAGGTAGATCGCGAGCAGCGCGACGACCACGATGACGAGGACCAGCCCCATCGCGGCGGCGTAGCCGATCTCGCGGTTCTTGAACGCTTCGAGATAGACGAACAGCACCGGCACCATGGTTTTGCCGCCCGGCCCGCCCGCGGTGAGGACGTAGACAAGCGAGAAGGAATTGAAATTCCAGATAAAATTGAGGGAAGTAATAGAACTGACGATGGGTCGCATGCTCGGCCAGGTCACCGCGGTGAATCGTCGCCATGCTCCGGCTCCGTCCACCGCTGCCGCTTCGTGCAGTTCAGTGGGGATCTGTTGCAGGCCAGCGAGAAGCGTCACGGTGGTCTGCGGCATGCCGACCCAGACGCCGACCACGATCACCGCGGGCAATGCGGTATTGAAATCGCCGAGCCAGTTGATTCCGTCCGGAAGTCCGATGCTGCCGAGGAAGGCGTTGAGCGGTCCGCCGTTGGCCGAGTAAATCATTTGCCACATAATCGCGACGACCACCGGCGGCATTGCCCAGGGAATGAGTGCGAGCACCCGGGTGAGGCCCTGCAGTTTGAGGCCCGAGTTGAGCAGCAGCGCCAGCCCCATCGCGGCGGCCAGTTGCAGGACGGTCACCCCGACCGTCCAAATCAGACCGATCCGCAGCGAGTCCCAGAACAGCGAATTCCCGCCGAGCCGGACGAAGTTGTCGATCCCGGCGAAGCCGAAGTCCGGATGCCGCACCAGCCGCGTGTCGGTGAAGGCCAGCACGATGCCGATGACCAGCGGGGCCACCGACAGCACCAGGATCGGGATCAGCGACGGCATCACCAGCGCGATCGCCTCGCGCCGGCGCGTGCGGGCCTGCGTGGTCTTCTTCGGGCGCGGCGGGGGAGCGGGGGCGACCCGCGGCTGCGTCGCGGTGGTCATTCCGCGTCCTCCACGTTCTGGTCCACAGTGGATTCCCGGACGAACAGCTCGGTTCCCACCGAGATCTGCCGCGCCGGGGCGTCCGCGTCGTCGGTCAGCCCGAGCATGAGCCGGGCGGCGGCGCGCCCGCGCTCGGCCGAGCCGAGGGACACGCTGGTCAACCGGGGCAGGAAAACCTGCCCGAGCTCGGTGTCGTCCATGCCGGTGACCGCGACGTCGCGCGGGACGCTGAGCCCCAGTTCCCGGGCGGCGCGGATGGCCCCGATGGCGAGCAGGTCGTTGGCCGCCACGATCGCGTCCGGCCGTCGCGGACGGCCGAGCAGCTTCCGGGCGGCCTCGATCCCCGCCGCGACAGTGAAATCGGCCGCGACCTCGACGTCCGTCTGTTCCGCCGTGAAGTCCTTCGCGGACACCGCTTCGTCGAACCCGCGCTGCCGCGAGGAGCCCGGCGTGGTGTCGAGCGGTCCGTTGAGGAAGCCGATCCGGCGGCGGCCCAGCGAAACCACGTGCTGCACCGCCGCGCCGATCCCGGCGGCGGAATCCGTGGAAACCGAACTGATCCCGCGATCGCTCATCGCGCGGCCGATCACCACCACCGGCACCGGCGCGCGGCCGATCTGCTCGATCAGCTCGTCGTCGGTGCGCAGCGGGATCACGATCATGCCGTCGACGAACCCGCCGTGCAGGCTGTGCGTCAGTTCGGCGGTCGACGCCGCGGTGTCCCCAGTGGACATCACCACGACGCGATATCCGTGCGGCGCGAGCACTTCGTGAATGCCGCGCATGATCTCGACGTAGACCGGGTTGCCGATGTCGGCCACCGCGAACGCGATCTGCGACGTCTTCTTCAACCGCAACGACCGCCCGATCGCGTCCGCGCTGTAGCCCAGTTCCGCCGCGGCGGCCCGCACGCGCTCGACCATCGCCTTGCTCGCGCCGGTCCCGTGCAGCGCGCGCGAGGTCGAAGCCAGCGACACGCCGGCGCGCTCGGCCACCTGGATCAGCGTGGCTCGGGTTGACGTCATCGTCCCTCCCAGTCGGACACAGCGAGCAGCGGTGCGGATACCGCTGCTGGAAACGTTTCCAAGCTACGTTTCAGTTGATTTGGAAACGTTTCCAAGCGATTCCGGAATCATGTCACCCAGATGGCGGACGTGTCAACGGAGCTGCCGCGGGGCCGGGGATCTGTGACGTCAGCGTGACGTGCGCTGGCTCAGTGCCGGTTCGGCTCCGGTCTAGAGGGATCGCCGGTCGGCGCGGACGACATCCGCCGCCGAGGGGGCGTGGTCCGGATCGGTCAGCCACTGCAGCGCGGTCCCGACCAGCAACGAGTAGTAGTGCGCGCCGACCGCGTGGACGTCCTTCGGGTCGGCGTCCGGTCCCAGATCGCCGAAGGCGCGGGCGAGTCCGACGCGCGCCAGCTGCTGGCCTTCGGCGTTGATCTTCCGGACTTTCTCGTCGTGCTGGAGGTAGCTGACGCTCTCGAAGTTCACGAACCACAGCTCGCGGTGTTCGCGGATCGATTCGATGATCCGCGCCCAGCGCCGCTCGGGTCCGGCTTGTTCGTCGTCCGGGTCGGAGAGGACGGCGAACAGCATCTCGCCCCATTCGGTGTTGAGGTCGGACAGCGCTTGTGTGAGCAGCTGTTCCTTCGAGCCGAAGTGGTAGTTGATCGACGCCTGGTTGGCCCCGGAGGCGGCGACGAGGTCGCGCACCGTAGTGCGCGCGTAACCGGCTTTGAGGAGGCATTCCCGGGCGGCGGTGATCAGGTTCTCGCGGTGTCCCACGCGTGCTACCGTAACATGTAAACGTTCGTTTTAAACGATCGTTCATAACTCTGGGAGGACTGGAAGATGACCGCACCCGCGATCCGCACCCGGCGGCTGCGCTGCCGCTTCGACGGCGAAGGCGGCCCGGTCGACGCACTGCGCGGCGTGGACCTGGACGTCCCTCGCGGCGCCTTCGCCGCGATCATGGGCCCGTCGGGCTCCGGGAAAACGACCTTGCTGCACTGCGCGGCCGGCCTGCGCGCCCCGACGGAAGGGACCGTCGAACTGGACGGCACGGATCTGTCCGCTTTGGATGAACCACGGCTGGCCGAGCTGCGCCGCCAGCGGATCGGTTTCGTGTTCCAGCAGTTCAACCTGCTGCCCGCGCTGACCGCGGAGGAGAACATCGAACTGCCGTTGCGGTTGGACGGTCGCACCCCCGACCGGCAGCGGACCGCGGCGCTGCTGACGCAGGTCGGACTCGCGCAGCGCGGGGGACACCGGCCAGGCCAGCTTTCCGGCGGGCAGCAGCAGCGCGTGGCGGTGGCCCGCGCGCTGGTGACGGATCCGGAGGTGGTTTTCGCCGACGAACCGACTGGCGCACTGGACATCCGCAGCGCTCGGGAGGTGCTGGGCTTGCTGCGGCAGCTGGCGGACCGGGGCCAGACGATCGTGATGGTGACGCACGACCCGGTGGCCGCGTCTTATGCCGACGCGGTGCTGTTCTTGGCGGACGGGCTGGTGGTCGACCAGCTGGCCCGGCCGACCGCCGCGACGGTGGCGAACCGGATGGCGGTGCTCGTCGAGTCCGCCGAGCGGGCGGCGAACGCGGTGGGTGCTCGGTGAGGCGGCGCGAATGCCCGGTGGCGGCGACAAGATCTCAAGGGGAATTGACATGGTAAGACTCGCTTTACGGCTCTTCGGCCAGCACCGCGCCGCGGCCGTCGCCACGGGCCTGGTCGCGCTCGTCGGCATGGCGCTGGTGGTCGCGATGACCGCCCTGCTCGGCACCGGCCTCTCCGGCGGCACAGCTCCGGCCGATCGCGGATTTCTCACTCAGTTCCCGCTCATTCTGGGCGGCTGGGTGGTGGCGATCGTCGTGTTCGCGATGGTCTCGACGATCGGCGTGACGCTCGCCGGGCGGTCCGGCGAGATCGGCGGGTTGCGGCTGATCGGCGCGGCGCCGCGGCAAATCCGGGTGCTCGTCTCGGTGGAAACCCTCGCGATCGCCGCCGTGGCCGCATTGCCCGGGCTGGGGCTCGGCTACCTGCTCGGGTTCCTCTTGCTGACCGGCGTGCGTTCGGCCGGGCTCACCGCGCCGAGCACGACGTTCGCGCCTGGGATCGTGCTGCCCCTGGTCGGCGTCGCGGTGGTGCTGCTGGCCGGAGTGCTCGCGGCTTGGATCGGAAGCCGCGGTCCGGCTCGGCGCAGTCCGGTGGAAGAAGAGTCCGGACCCCGTCGGGTCAGGGCGGCGCGGCCCCGCCGGATCGCGGCGATCGTGTTGCTGGCAGCGGGTTTCGGTTCGTCGAGCGCGGTGCTGGCCTTGCCCGCCGACAACATCGCGACGACCGGTCTGACCGGTCCCGCCGTGGTGCTGTGCTCGATCGGGTTCGCCATCCTCGCGCCGGAACTGGTCGCCGTGGCGAACCGGATCGTCGGACGCCTTTCGCACGGGGCGAAGAACGCCGAAGCGCACCTGGCGAGGGTGAACCTGCGCGCCGCACCGGAAAGAGCCCGTCCGATCGTCACCTTCCTGACGCTGCTGGTCGGCGTCTCCGCGGGCACGCTGGCCATGCAGGGAATCGAAAATCAGCACAGCGTTCCGGGCAGCACCGCCGACGTTCTGGCCTCGATCAACTACCTGGTCGTCGTCCTGATCTCGCTGTTCATGGCGATCGCGCTGACCAACAACCTGGTGGCCGCGATCGGCGACCGCCGGACGGAGTTCGCGACGCTGTCGCTGATCGGCTCGACCGTCCGGCAGGTCCGCGGCATGCTCCTGCGCGAAACCGCCGCCGCGACCCTGCTGGCGATTGTCGTCGCGGTGGCGGGCGCGATGGTGTGTGTCCTGCCGTTCTCGATCGTCAAGACGGGCAGTCCGGCGGCGGCGTTCAGTGTCGCGCCGTTTGTGGTGAGCGCGGTTTTCGGGGGAGGGGTGGTATTGCTGGTGACGTCGGTGGCCGGGGCGCGGGTGATTCGTTCCGCGGCGGTAGCGGCGTAGCCCGGGTTCTGCGAAGGCGGGGAGACTCCTGAGATACTCGGCGCATGATTCTGATCGTCCTCAAAGCACAGATCCGCCCCGAGAAGCGAACCGAATGGCTCGAAGGCATCGAGCGCTACACCGCGCAGGTGCGCAGCGAACCGGGCAATGTGTCGTTCGACTATTACCAGAACGGCGGTGACGAGAACGAATTCGTGATGGTCGAGGTCTTCGCCGACAGCGCCGCCGGCGACGCGCACGTCGCCACCCAGCACGCGCAGGACTTCTTTCCGCTCATGTCGACTGTCGTCGCGGAAAAGCCGCGGATCAACTACCAGAACCTCGACGGGGCGGCCTGGTCGGAAATGGCCGAGGTCACGCCGGTGGACTAGCCGGTGAACGAGGCGGCGTTCGCAATGCGGACGGCCGACCGCGCGGGCCAGAAGGCCCCAGCGGTCGGCCGTTCCTCCATAGTGGACACTGTCGGTCTCGTGCGAGACGAGGGAGGCCGCGATCAGTCGCCGGGTTCCTCCGCGCGGGGCGTGCGGTCCGCTCGCTGCGACTGATCGACGATCTGCTGCAGGGCCGCGACGTGGGCGCGCAGCGCGTGGTGCCCGGAATCGCTGAGGTTGAGCCAAGTTCGCGGCCGCTTGCCCACGTACCCCTTCTTGACCTCGACGTATCCGGGGCCGGCCAGGTTCGCGATCTGCTTGGACAGCGCGGAATCCGACAGCCCGGCCGAGTCGCGGACCCAGCCGAACTCGGCCCATTCGGTGCCGGACAACAGTGCCGCGACGGACAGCCGGGTGGGGTCCAGCAGGAGCGGATCCAGGTCAGGCACGGCCATCGGGCGCGCCCCCTGAGCGATCGCGCCGGATCAGCGCGGCCAAGCCTCGCCGCAGGTGCGGCCCGAACGCGATCAGCGCGATCGCCAGCACCGCGCCCAGGATCGTGTTCCCGTACGGGATCCGTACCAGCGCAAGCGCGATCGCTGCCGCCACGCACACCACGATGAAGACCAGCCCGACAGCGACCCTCGGCCGGATCGCTGACTTGTCCACCCGCACCCGGTGCCCCAGCCACGCCGAACCTCGGCGGGTGCGCAGCAACAGCACGTAGCCCACGACGAGCACGGCCAGCACCAGGCCCTTCCACTCGGCTGCGCCGGGCAGGAAGTCCGCCGAAGCCAGATACAGGAAGACGACGAGGGCGAAGACGACGTCCACCCACTTCGCCCCGTGCAGGGCGTCCAGCGCCTGGTCCCTGCGGTGGTCGACGTCCCGAAGGGCCCGTGCCGCTTCTTCAGGGGAGGGATGCTCGGCCATGATCGCCTCCTTGCCTTGGTGAAATAACTTTCCTGAGGAGAAAGTACCCCATCACTTTCTCCTCAGGCAAGTACTGGCTTGACGGGGAACAGTGCGGGGCTGGCCGGTGCCCGCCTTGGCGGCAGAGGTGTCTGACCTGCCGATGGGCGCAGGAGCGGCGGCGAATGTTTCCTCGCACGGTCTCGGGAACGGCAGCGCGCCCGGTGTTGGCGTGGCGGCGGTCCGTCCGTGCCTGTCCTTCTGCGGGCGCAGGCGGTCTCGTGGTTGCAGACGGTGGAGCGGGTTCAGCTCCGCGCGCGTCACTTCCGCCGCTGGGTCGACTCGCGCAGCCGCAGTTCCGGAGCCCGAAACACCGGCCCAGCAGGAGTTTCGGCCCCGGACAACCGCGCCAGCATCAACTCCACCGCCTGCTCGGCCAGCGCTTCGTGCGTCAGGTCCATCGCGGTGATCGGCGGCGTGCTCGTGCGGGCGTGCTCGCTGTCGGTCAGAGCGGCGAGCAGCAAATCGTCCGGGATGCGCAGGCCTTGCGCGGCGGCGGCTTCGGCGATGAGCGGGGCGAAATCGCTCGTCGCGACCACGATCGCGTCCGGCCGGTCCGGGCCGGACAGCAAGGGGTGCACCAGTTCGGGCACGTCGCGCTGGGTCAGGCCCTCGCTGAGCAGGGCGGTCCGCGGTTTCAGTCCAAGCCGCTCGCACCACGCCAGATAAGTCTCGCGCGGCCGTCGGTTCCAGGCGTTGTCCTCGGTGCCGGACAACAGAAGCACGTCGCGCGCGCCTTGGGCGTAGAGGTGGTCCAGCAGCGCCTCGACGACCGGCGGATAGTCCAGCCGCACCGCCCACGGCAGGTCCGGCTGTTCCGGGTCCTCCTCGACGGTCACCACGGGCAGGCCGCGGCCGAGCAGTTCGGCCAGCGCGGTGTCGCCGCCGTAGGGATGGGCCACGATGCAGCCGTCCATCGGCACGCTCGCGACCGCCGGGTCGTGCAGATCGGGCACGTGGATCAGCCCGGTCTTGTGCCGCAGCATCTCGGTCGCGATCGACCCGACGAGCCGGTTGAACGTCTCGGCCCGGTCGGGCGTGCCGGCCACCGCGTAGCGCGGCCGCAGGATGAGCCCGACGAGACCGGACCGGCCGGTCCGCAGCGAGCGCGCGTTCGGGTTCGGGTCGTAGCCCAGCTCCGCGGCGGCCTCGCGCACCCGCGCCTTGGTCGCCGCCGAAATGGGCCTGCGTCCGGAGAGCGCGTGCGAAACCGTGCTGATCGAGACCCCGGCGCGCTCGGCGACCTCCCGGATCGTCACCGGCCGTTTGCCCGCCGCTGTGTCCGCTGTGCCCTCCGTGTCCACCGCCGTCGCCCCTTCGCCCTGCCTCCGGACGGCCCAGTATCGCCCACCGGCCGGCGGAGGAGGTCTTGACACCGCACCGGCGCGCGGGTTTGATGCCGCGAAAGCTCATCAAAACGTTTTGATGATGATAGGAGGCGCCATGGCCGCCCCGCACGAGCCCGCCCCGCCCACCTCCGCCGCCGCGCCGACCGTCGGCGACGTCTGCACCGGGATGCGGCTGACCCGGCGGCATTGGCTCGCCGGTTCGGTGCTGTTCTTCGCGTTCGTCGTCGAGGCCTGGGAACAGGTCGGGCTGGTCTACGTCTCGAACGGGATCGCGGGCGAGTTCGGGGTGGACAACACGAAACTCGGCTGGGCGCTGTCGGCGGTCGCGTTCGGCATGGTGCCCGGCGCGCTGCTGTGGGGCGGGCTGATCGACCGGCTCGGCCGCCGCCGCGTGACGGTCGCGAGCCTCCTGATCTACGCGGTGCTCGCGCTGGCCGCCGGGCTTTCGCCGGCCTTCTGGCCGTTCGTCGTGCTGCGGTTCCTGTCCGGCGTCGCGTTCGGCGGGGTCTACGCGGTCACGTTCCCGTACTTCCTCGAACTGCTGCCCACCGCCCGGCGGGGCCAAGGTGCCGTCGCGCTGAGCATCGGGTTTCCGATCGGCACCCTGCTGTGCATCGGCGTGAGCCAGTCGCTCGGCATGATCAGCTGGCGCGCCGTAGCCGTCGTCGCCGCGCTGGCCGGGCTGTGGGCGTTCGCCGTGCTGCGCTGGGTGCCGGAATCGCCGTACTGGCTCGCCCGGCGCGGCCGCCACGCGGAGGCCGCCACCGTCCTGCGCGGTCTCGGTGCGGAAATTCCCGCTGACACCAGGTTTTCCGTCGAGGACGCCGACCGCGAGGCGGGCGCGGTGCGCAACCTCTTCCGTTCGCCGGTGCGGCGGCGGTTCCTGCCGCTGCTGCTCACGTCGTTCACTTTCAGCTGGGGCTATTGGGGTTTGCAGACGTGGCTGCCCGTCCTGCTGCAGAACCGCGGGCTGAGCGTGTCCGGCGCGCTGTGGTTCGTCGCGGTGACCCAGGTCGTGTCCGTTCCCGGCTACCTGCTCGCCGCGTGGCTGACCCGCCGCCACGGTCGCAAGCGGATCTTCCTGCTGTTCGCGCTGGCCTCGGCGATCGGCGGCGTGCTGTTCGGTCTCGCCACCGGTTCCGCGCAGCTGTACGCGGGCAACCTGATCCTCGCGTTCTTCTCGCTCGGTGCCTGGGGCATCTGGAACACCTGGTCGGCCGAGGTGCTGCCGACCGGGCTGCGCGGCGTCGGCTACTCCTGGTCCACTTCGGCGATCCTGCTGGCCAACACGGTTTCCGTGCCGGTGATCGGCGCGATGATGGACCACGGCGTGGCGTCCTCGCTGACGGTCGCGTCGATCGTCGCCTTCCTCGTCGTCGCGCTTCTCTCCGTCCTTCCGCTGCCCGAGACCGAGGGCCGCGCGCTCACCTGATTTCCGTTACCCGACAAGGAGTTCCCATGACCTACCGGGTCGCCATGGACATCGGCGGCACCTTCACCGACGTGGTCGTCCACGACGGCGCGACGCAGCGGCTGCGCGCGGGCAAGGTGCTCACCACCCCCGACGACCTCGCGCGCGGCGTTTTCGGCGCGCTCGAAGGATTCGACCTGCCGTTCGCCGAGATCGAGTTCTTCGTGCACGGCACCACGCAAGGACTGAACGCGCTGCTCGAACGGCGCGGCGCGAGGGTGCTGATCCTGACCACCCGGGGGATCGGCGACGTCTACCGGATCGCGCGCGGCAACCGGAACCGGCTGTTCGACCTGCACTACCGCAAGCCCGAACCGCTCGTCGGACCGGAAGCGGTGGCGGAGGTCGCCGGACGGCTCGACGCCACCGGCGCCGAACTCGAACCCCTCGACGAGGACGCGGTGCGGCTGGTCGCGAAACGCGTGCGCGAAGAGGGTTTCGAGGCGGTCGCGGTGTGTTTCCTGTTCTCCTACTTGGATTCCGGCCACGAGCGCCGCGCCGGCGAGATTCTGCGCGACGAACTCGGCGACAACGCGCTGGTCGTGCTCTCCCATGAAGTCGCGCCGGAATGGCGGGAGTACGAGCGCACGTCCACCGCGGTGCTCGAGGCCTACACCGGCCCGTCGGTGCACCGCTATCTCGACCGCATCGAAGGGCGGTTCACCGAGAAGGGCCTGCACGTCCCGGTGCACGTCATGCAGTCCTCCGGCGGACTGGTCAACGCCGGTTTCGCGCGGCGGCATCCGTTGCAGACGCTGCTGTCCGGGCCGGTCGGCGGCACGATGGGCGGCGTCGCGGCGGCGAAGCTGCTCGGCCGTCCCGACCTGATCTGCGTCGACATGGGCGGGACCTCGTTCGACGTCTCGCTGGTGATGGACTACGCCGCCGACGTTTCGCCGGACGGCGAGGCGGAGGGCTTCCCGCTGCTGATGCCGCTGGTCAACCTGCACACGGTCGGCGCGGGCGGCGGTTCGCTCGCCTACGCCGAGGGCGACGCGCTGCGCGTCGGCCCCGAATCGGCGGGCGCGGTGCCCGGCCCGGCGTGCTACGGCCGCGGCGGAACGCAGGCGACGGTGACCGACGCGAACTGCGTGCTCGGCCGCGTCGATCCCGAATCGTTCGCGGGCGGGGGAATGCCGCTCGACCTCGACGCCGCGCACACTGCCGTCGCGACATTGGCGGAACAGCTCAGGATGGACCCGATCGAGCTGGCGTCCGGCATCTGCGACGTGGGCAATGCCAAGATGGCGCAGGCGATCCGCACGCTGACCGTCGAACACGGCCGAGAACCGGGCCAGTTCGCGCTGCTCGCGTTCGGCGGCGCGGGACCGATGCACGCGGCTTTCATCGCCCAGGAAATCGGCATCACCGAGGTGATCGTGCCGCGGTTTCCCGGCGCGTTCTCGGCGTGGGGCATGCTCGAGGCGGACGTCCGGCGGGACTTCGCCATGCAGTTCTTCGCCAATGGAGCCGAACTCGACACCGGAGCCCTGCGCACGGCTCTCGATTCGTTGCGCGATCAGGCGCTGGAAGCGTTGCGGGAACAGGGAATCCCCGAGGACCGCCGGTCGGTGACCCACGGCGTCGACATGCGGTACGAAAGCCAGGACTACACCCTGACCGTGCCGATCCTGGACGACGACCCGGTGGACAGCCCCGAGTTTCTCCCCGCCGTCGAGACGCGGTTCGCCGAGATCCACCACCAGCGCTACGGCCACGCCACCCCCGGCGCGCCGGTGCAGTTCGTCGCGCTCCGCACCACCGGCCACGGCGTCGTGGACCGCGCCGCGGCGGCGGCCGAGGCGAGCGCCGAACGACCGGATCCAGTCGTCCGCGACGTCGTTTTCGCCGGGCAGGCCGTGTCCGCCACGATCGTGGCGCGCGCCTCGCTCGTCCCCGGCAGCCGGTTGTCCGGACCGGCGATCGTGCACGAGGAGACCGCCACCACCGTCGTCCCGCTGGGCGCCGAACTCGTCGTCGACGAGCACGGTTTCCTGGTCGTCACCCTCGCGGCCGCCGATCACCCGCAGGAGGAGCACGCGTGAGCATCAGCCCCGTCACCACCGAAATCATCCGCTCGGCGCTGATCCAGGCGGCCGAGGACATGAACATGACCCTGATCCGGTCGTCCTACACGCCGACGATCTACGAGGGCAAGGACTGCGCCGTCGCGCTGCTGGACCGCAACCACCGCGTCCTCGGCCAGTCGTCGGGACTGCCGATTTTCCTCGGGAACCTGGAGATCTGCACGAGCCACACCGAGGACCTGTTCGGCGCGGACGTCTGGCAACCCGGCGACGTCTGGGTGCTCAACGATTCCTACATCGGCGGCACGCATCTCAACGACTGCACGGTGTACGCGCCGATTTTCGTCGGGGACGAACTGGTCGGCTTCGCGGCTTCGCGCGCGCATTGGATCGACATGGGTTCGAAGGACCCTGGCGGTTCGATGGATTCCACGAACATCTATCAAGAGGGCCTCCGGATGGGGCCGACGCGGATCGTCGCGGGCGGCGTCGAATGCGCCGATATCCTGCGGCTGATCGAAACGAACGTGCGCTTCCCGTACGTGACTCTCGGCGACATGCGCGCGCAGATCGCCTGTGCCCGGATGGGTGTGCGGCGGCTGGGCGAGCTGTTCGCCCGCTACGGCGCGGAAACTGTCGACGCGGCGCGCGAGCAGATCTTCGCCCAGACCGAACGGCTCGAACGCGAACGGATCGCGGCGATCCCGGACGGCGAGTACGAGGCGACCGGCTACCTGGACAACGACGCGATCAATCCGGACACGCCGCTGAAGGTGCGCGTGCGGGTGGTCGTCGAGGGCGAATCGATGACGATCGACCTCACCGATTGCGCCGACCAAGCCGCCGGACCGGTGAATTGCGGCCGCTCCCAAGCGATTTCGGCCGCGCGGGTCGGGTACAAGCTGCTGATCTCGCCGCAGGTGAGCCTCAACGGGGGTTCGTTCGCCCCGCTGGACGTGCAGGTCCGCGACGGGTCGATGCTCGGCGCGCGGGAACCGGCCGCGTGCCAGTACTACTACTCGAGTCTCGGCATGTTGATCGACCTCGTGGTGGCCGCGCTCGCGCCCGCGATGCCGGACCGGGTCGCGGCGGCCAGCTATGGCGATTCGATGATCGTGCAGTTCGCCGGCGACCACCCGCGGACGGGGGAGCCGTTCGTGACGCTGGAGGCGACCGTCGGCGGCTGGGGCGCCTGGGAAGGCGGCGACGGGGAGACGGCGCTGATCAACAACGTCAACGGCTCGCTGCGGGACTTGCCGGTGGAGGTCGTCGAGACGCTGTATCCGGTGCGGGTGAACGAATACCGCATCCGCGCGGGCTCGGGCGGCGCGGGCCGCTGGCGCGGGGGAGACGGCGTGGTCCGGGAGTATGTGATGGAGGCGGACCAGGATCTGTCGCTGTGGTGGGAGCGGTCGGTGACGCCCGCGTGGGGGCTGTTCGGCGGCTCGGCGGGTGCGCCGCCGCGCGTGGTGCTGAACCCTGGCACCCCGGAGGCGCGGGAGATGTTGAAGGTGAACAGCCTCCGGGTGCGGCGGGGGGATGTGCTGCGGTGCGAGTCTGGCGGGGGAGGGGGTTACGGGACGCCTGATGGGGCGTAACGGGAAGCTGGATTCCGCGGACAGACTGTCTACTGTGGAGCTTGGGCCAGCAGCCCGATTTCGTGCAGGTGATCGAAAATGACCTGGTCGACCGGGGAGACCCGGCCCCGGTCGGCATAGGTCAGCCAGACGATTTCCTCGATTTCGCTGCTGGGGGCCAGAGTGCCGCGGTAGTCGGCGGTGTAGCAGGTCATCCGGACGGCGATGCCCGTCGCGTGTCCGTGGGCTTGGGCCTGGAAGGTGCCGAAATGCCGGGCGCTCGCGGGCGCGATGGCGACGGTGAGCTCCTCGTGGATCTCGCGGACGAGGGTCTGCAGATCGCTCTCGCCGGGCTCGCGTTTGCCGCCGGGGAGGTAGTAGACGTCCTTGCCCCGGGAGCGGGTGCTGAGAACCCGGCCCGCGTCGAACGTGATCCAGGCGATCTTGTCGATGACGGTCAACGGGGTTCCTTCCGGGCGGGGCTTTCGCCGGCGAAGGTAGCTGTGGCGGGGCTGGCGGCTCAACTGGATAAGCTGGCAGCGCAATGGAATCGACTGAGTCCTCCCTCGGCGGCCGTCGCTCGTTGGTGTTCCTCGATGTCGACGGACCGCTGCTGCCGTTCGGCCGCGAACCGGCTGAGGCGGGTTCTCCGCTGGACCGGCTCGATTCGCGCTGGGGGACCCGGCTCGCCGCGCTGCCAGCCGAACTGGTGTGGGCCACGACGTGGGAAGACGAAGCCAACACTGAGATCGCGACGCGGCTCGGCCTGCCGCCGTTGCCGGTCGTGCGCTGGCCGGAGCCCTCGGCGGCGGAGGAACGCGAAGACCGGTGGTTCGGCGTGCACTGGAAGACCCGGACCTTGGTCGAGTGGGCGGACGGCCGTCCCTTCGTCTGGGTCGACGACGAGATCACCGACGGGGACCGGGAGTGGGTGCTCGCTCGTCATCCCGGTCATGCGTTGCTGCACCGCGTCGCCCCGGACGGCGGTCTCGCGGAGGAGGATTTCGCGGTCATCGGCGAGTGGTCGCGGTCATCCTGAGGGCTTGCGCTCCGTCATCCGGACTGAGCGCTGCCGTGAAGAACAGCTTCCTTCAACGCCCTCCGGCACAGGGAATCCGCCCGTCGCGTCGTCTCCGGCAGCCGGTAACTCCGTGCCAACGCCAGCGTCGCGTCGCTTGCCTCGGCCAAGCCGATCCGGTGACCGGCCGAAACGAAGACCGGCTTGACCCCCGGCTGTGTCCGCAGCGCGCGGCCGACGACCTCCGCGCCGTCGAGCAGCGGGGACCAATCGCCGCGTGCCGGGCCGGGCAGGTCGTGGGCGAAGGTGAACGGAGTCTTGGCGACCCCGGCGGTGCGGAGGCCGGTCAGAACGCCCAGGTGGCTGGCCAAACCGAGCCGGCGCGGGTGGGCCAGTCCGTAGCCGTCGCAGAGGACCAGGTCTGGGCGGTGGCGGAGCGCGTCCAGGGCGTCCAGGACCGGCGGGAGTTCGCGGAAGGCCAGCAATCCGGGTACGTAAGGAAAGCTGACCTGTCCGGCCGCGGTCGTTTCTTCCACTGTCTCGAGCGACGTGAAATCCACGAGCACGGCGGCTGCGACGACCACGTCTCGTTCGTCGTCGTAGGCGACGTCGACGCCCGCTACCAGGGCACCGTCGGAGAGCGCCGGGCCGGTCGGGTCCACCAGGGCGCGCAGGCGGTGTTGTTCGGCAAGGGCGTCGGCCTCGGTGACGGGCCAGGCGGGCATGGAGTTCCTTGGGGGGAGTTCGGTTGAAGGCCTCGCGGGTCCTGCGGCACGATCGGGTAAGGGCGAACGGCTGACCCTATCAGACACAAAAGTATGACCGTAATGAAAAGCTAATCGTTAGAGCGTGTCTCACTTGGATGGCGGTTGAGGTGCGAGCATGATCATGACTTGTGATGGACGAGTTGTCGCGACGATTGGTGCCCGACGAGTTG
>NZ_JBVKDQ010000035.1:0-68532 GCF_055633755.1 Amycolatopsis sp. NPDC114484
GAGGTGCTTGTCAAGGCATCTTTCCCGCCTTGACAAGCACCTCCGCGCCGTAGTCACACTCAGCTTCGGGGTGCCCCCACGCAACACCGCAGCAATGTCGCCGCCAGGCGACGAGCCCGAGCCAAGAGACTCACCCAAGAACCCCCCGCAACCGAACAGCGAACGCCCCAGGCTGCCCCGGATACCCGCTCCCCTCCCCCAAGAACCCCCCATGATGACTCGGAAACACAGTCACCCCAGTCCCCATCCGCCCAGCAAGAGCCCGAACAGTCCGCCCAGTAAACGTATCCCCGGTCTCCTCCCCCACAGCCAAAACAACCCGAGCCCCCGAAGCCCTCAGCCCCTCCACATCCACCACATAGTCAATAACCGGCCGAGACCGAGAAGACAACAACGGATCATCCCGCCTGCCGTCATCCTCAACAGGCAACCCGAACCGAACGGGATCAGCCCCCGGCTGCGCGAAAAACTCCTCAGTAAACTCCCCAACCCAACTGGTCATAGCGATAAACGCAGCCATCCCATACCCCCACCCCCGCTCCAGATACCGCTCAGTCACCCCATCACAAGCCCGCGCGGCCCCCTCGACATCCGGCAACGCCCAAATCACCGGCGGCTCATGCGCCACCAACGTCACCACATCCCCCGGATACCCCGCCACCAACGCCAGCGCGGTGACCGCCCCACCACTGCTGCCGAACAAATCAACCGGCCCCACCCCGAGCGCCTCAATCACCGCATGCACATCCCCAGCCTGCACCTCAGGCCGATTCTCCGTACGCCCGTCAGACCGAGTACTGCGCCCAAGCCCCCGCGGGTCATAAGTAACCACCGCCCGCTCCGGAAACAGCGCCGCGAGCTCGCTGAACCCACCTGCCTCCATCGGCTGCCCGATCATCACCAACGGCCGGCTCCCCTCCGAAACCGGCTGATTGTGCACGTCGTAAACAATGTCCGCACCGTCAGTAACAAGGTGATGAGTAGACACAGCGACACTCCCCTGTCTCGCGAAACCCGTGCGAGCAGCCTACCAACGCGAGCAACCCCACAGCGTCCACAATGGACCAACGCGCCCCGCGAGCAGGATCGGCTATGCTGAGCAGGTGGCGAATTCGGCAGGCAGCAAAGGAATGCCGCGACCCGAACGGGAGCGGCTGATTCTCGACGCCGCCGTCCAGGAGTTCGGCGCCCAGGGCTACGCCCACGCCTCAGTAGCCGCCATCGCCCGCCGGGCGGAAATTTCCAAACCGCTGGTATACGGCTATTTCGAGTCCAAGGACGGCCTCTACCTGGCCTGCCTGCACCGCGGCGCGGCCCCGCTGGTCGACGCCGTCACCGAAGCCCAGACCGGCACCGGTCTGACCCGAGCCCTTGGCACCCTGGAAGCGATCTTCCGCACCCTGGAACCCCGCCGCCTGGACTGGGCCGTCCTCTGGGACCCGACGCTGCCCCCGGGCTCCGCAGTGGACGAAGCCGCCCGCTCCTACCGTCGCAAACTGTCGGCACTCGGCGCGGAAGGCACCCAAGAAGCCTTGTCCACAGCCGGTTTCGCCGATCCCGCGGACGCCTCCCTGTTCGCCCGCATCTGGTACGGCGCGGTAGCCGCCACCGTCAACTGGTGGCTGGAGCACCCGGAAGAACCCGCCGAAATCACCGCTCAACGCTGCGCGCGCATCCTTACCTCCCTGCGCGGCTGACTTCGCAATCCACCCACTCGAAGTACCCACTCCCCGACACCGGCCGCCCCCGAAACGCGCCGGAATACGTGTACGCGCCGACATACCCGCGTCCATGTCCATACCTCAATGGACTGTCCACAACCGCCTCCAACGCCACGACTTCCTCCGCCCCATCCCGCACCGTCCACCGAAACCGCTCCGGCACCCGCATCTCCCGCCCCCGCGGATCAACCTCCGGCTCGGCCCGATGCTCCACCTCGACCCGCACCTCCCGGAACACCGCCGCGTCACCGTCAAGCGTGCGCAAATACGCGAGCCGACAAGCGGTCGCCCCAGCCGCCCGAACGTCGGTCAGCAACAACTGCGTTCGATCATCGAGATTGATGATCTGATAGGTGAAGAAGTCAATCGGCAACTTGAACCGCGGCGGCAACGGCGTACGCCGAAGTGCTTGCGGCGAAACCGATCGCGCGTACTCGACAGTGCAGAGACCACCGATCTCGGTCTCACCGGTGTCGTCAGTAATCATCCCGCTGAAAGTCGCGAGCAGACTCAAATGGTCATACGCCGGATTGCGCACAAACCACGAAACCTGCGGCGTCGCGGTGATCGCCAAGTCCGCCGAGAACCCGGAGTAACGCGCATGCACCTGATACGACGGATGCGCCGCTTCGATAGCCAGATCCGAGTCCCACTCCAGCCGTGAACCGTCCTCCGCGAAGCGGCATTCGGTGTGCGAATCGTAGGCCTGATAGTGGTGATGCCCAGGCGCGGCGGTAGACGACAGGACGGTCGTGGTGCGACGAGCGTCGGAGGTCGCGAGGTAGTCGTTGTCGAAGCAGACCGCGCCGGTGCTGCCGATCAGCGTCATCGTGTTGAGGTAGCGATGCGGCCCCGGCAGTTGCGGCACGAAGATGCCGTAATGCGTCCACGCCCAGGTCCGCGAGTCCGGATGCGGCCGCAGGAGATCGGGCCGGTCGAACGGCCTCGCGGACTCTTCGATCCGCTGGTCGAAGCGGGGCAGCACCCGGTTCACCACGAACGGCGCGGCAGCGGTCAGCACGCTCATCTTTCCTCCTCAGTGCCTATTACCCTAGAGTAAGTTACTCAAGGGTCAATTCGGAAGGGAGCAGACGGATGACACGGTCCTGGTGGGGTTGGGGCGACACCGAGGAAGCGTTGACCGCCGAGGAGTCGGAGGCACTGGTCGCGCGCACGTCCGCCTTCCTGCCCGCGCATGACTTCACCGACCACGCTCCTCCCTCGCCGGACGATCTGCCGGTTCCACCGTCCCGCCTCCGCCCGCCCGCCGCGCTGGCCCGGCTGTGCTCGACCGACCGGACCGACCGGCTGTCGCACGCGCGCGGCAAGGCTTTCCGGGACGTCGTCCGGAACCTGGAAGGACGGGTCGAAGCGGTGCCGGACCTCATCGCGCGCCCGGAGTCCGAGCAGGATGTGCTCGACCTCTTGGACTGGTGTTCCACCAGCAGCACGCCGGTAATCCCCTACGGCGGCGGCAGTTCCGTCGTCGGCGGCGTCGAACCGCGGTTCCCCGCGCCCGCGGTGTCGCTGGATCTCGGCCGCCTCGACCAGGTCGTGGAGATCGACCCGACGAGCCGCGCCGCCCGAATCCAGGCCGGGGTGTACGGGCCCGCCCTGGAGGACCAGCTCCGCCCGCACGGGCTGACGCTGCGGCACTATCCCCAGTCGTTCACGCACTCCACGCTCGGCGGCTGGCTGGCGACCCGCGCCGGCGGCCACTTCGCCACGCTGGCCACGCACATCGACGACCTCACCGAGTCCCTGCGCGTCGTGACCCCGGCCGGCATCAGCGAGTCGCGACGGTTGCCCGGTTCGGGGGCCGGACCGTCGCCGGATCGGCTGTTCCTCGGCTCGGAAGGCACACTGGGCGTGATCACCGAAGCTTGGATGCGACTGCAGGAACGTCCACACTGGCAGGCGAAAGCCTCAGTGAGCTTCGCCCGCTACGCCGACGCAGTACAAGCGACCCGGGCGATCGCCCAGTCCGGCCTGTACCCGGCGAACTGCCGACTCCTCGACGCCGGCGAAGCGTTCCTCAACACCGGCGTCCAGGCGGACGGCTTGCTGCTGCTCGCGTTCGAGTCCGCCGACCATCCGGTGGACGCCTGGCTGGACCGCGCGCTCGAACTCACCTCAGACCACGGCGGCACCGTCACCGCCCGCCGCGGCGAATCCGGTTCGGCGTGGCGCTCCGCGTTCCTGCGGATGCCGTACCAGCGCGACGCGCTCGCCCGCCGGTCGATGGTGGTGGAGACCTTCGAGACCGCCTGCACCTGGGACGCGTTCGAATCCCTGCACGAGGCAGTCACGACGGCCGCGAACGCGGCGATCGCCGAGATCTGCGGCGCGGGCGTGGTGACCTGCCGGTTCACCCACGTGTACCCAGACGGTCCCGCGCCGTACTACGGCATCTACGCGACCGGCCGCTGGGGCAGCACCGTCGCGCAGTGGGACGAGCTGAAAACCGCGGTGTCCGAAGCGATTCTGTCGAGCGGCGGCACGATCACCCATCATCACTCGGTCGGCCGCGACCACCGCCCGTGGTACGACCGGCAGCGCCCGGATCCGTTCGCCGCCGCCCTGTCCGCGGCGAAGAACGCCCTCGACCCAGCTGGTGTGCTGAATCCGGGGGTCCTGATCCGGTAATCCTTACCGCCTCAGGTACCGCAACGCCCGCGCCGCCGCGTGACTGCCACACATCCCGTGCGCGCCCGGTCCCGGCGGCGTGGCCGCGGAACACACGAAGTGCCCCGGAACGCCGACGTCGTAAGGCTGCAAGGTTGTGCGCGGACCGAACACCAGCTGCCGCACGTCCTTCGCACCGGTGAGGATGTTCCCGCCGACGAAGTTCGGGTTCCCGGCAGCGAATTCCGCCGACGACGTGGCCACCGAACCGATGACGCGCTCCCGGAAGCCCGGCGCGAACCGTTCGATCTGCGCGGTGATCGCCTCGGTGGCGTCACCGGTGTAGCCATGCGGCACATGCGCGTACGCCCACACCGGATGCACATTGCCGACCGAACGGGACGGATCGGCCAGGTATTGCTGACCCAGCAAGACAAACGGCCGCTCCGGCATCCGTCCATTGTGTACTTCGCGTTCTCCCGCGGTGACTTCCGCCGCAGAACCTCCCAGGTGGACAGTCCCGGCCGACCGCGCTTCCGGCGACCGCCACGGAATTCCGTCCTGCACCGCGAAGTCTACTTTGAACGCACCGGGACCGTAGCGAAACCGCTCGTACGCCCGACGGATCCGCGGCGGCAACCGGTCGCCGAGCACCGAAGCCAGCGTGTTCGGCCCGACATCCCACACCACCACGTCCGCCCGCGGCAGCTGCGACACCGACTGCACCCGCACGCCGGTCTCGATCTTCCCGCCGAAATCGGCCACCAGCGCGGCCAACGCGTCGCTGATCGCCCGCGACCCGCCCTCGGCGACCGCCCAGCCGTGCCGGTGGCCCGCGGTGAGAATGCCGAGCCCGATCGCGGACGACAGCGGCCGGTCCAGCGGCCGGAACGCGTGCGCCGCCACGCCCAGCCACAACGCACGAGCCTGTTCGGTGCGGAAGTACCGGGCCAGGACGGTCGCCGGAGCGACCGTCGGCAGACCGAACCGGGCCAGCAGCAACGGATGTTCTGGTACTCGCAGCAGCGGGCCGAGAATGTCCTCACTCAGCGCGTCATAGTTCTGCGCTGGCGAGGAAAACAGCGTCGACCAGCGCCGTTCGTCCAGACCAAGCCCGGCGGCGGTGGCGGAGACCGAGCGCCGCAGGACACCGGCAGTGCCGTCGTCGAGCGGGTGCACGCAATCGATCTCCGGTAGCCGCCAGCGCAGGCCGTACCGCTCGAGCCCGAGGTCGGTCAGCACCGGCGAACCAACCGCCATCGGATGCGTCGCGGAGCAGTGGTCATGGAGCAGGCCGGGGACGATCGCCTCGTAGGTGCGGGTGCCGCCGCCGATTTCGTCGGCGGCCTCCAGCACCGTCACGTCGACCCCGGCGCGCGCCAGCACAGCCGCCGCAGCGAGCCCGTTGGGGCCGCTGCCGACCACGACCGCCGTGGTCATGCCAGCACGCTGCTCGTCGTCGCGGGGCTCGCGGTCCAGGTGACGGTGAGCGGAATCGGGCCGTTCGGCAGCCACGGCTGTTCGTTGACCGCGTCGGCCACCGTCCAGTGGCCGCGCTCGATCACGCCCAGCGCCGCGTCAATCACCTGGTAATGCTGCACCTTCGAGTGGATGGCCTGCGACTCGACCCACACCACGATCCATTCGCCGGGCGCGAAGCCGACCCGCTTCTGCACCGCGTTGACGAAGCTGAGGTCGTGCAAATGCCCGTCGCCGAAGTTGAAGCCGAGGATCGAGTTGCAGCCGAATTCAGCCTCGCGCACGGTCCGCGCGTCGAGGTCCGGCAGGCTCTTCGCGAGCACGGAGAACAAACCGCGACCCTGGCTGTGCATCGACCGCCAGGCAATCGTCTGCTGCATGGTGATCTCGGCGATTTCGGCGGGGTAGCCCATCGCCTGCAGCTGGTCGACCTGGTTCTTCGTCGGCCGGTGCGGCAACGTGTTCAGCTTCGCCTCAGCACCCGGCGCGAACGCCCACAGCGCCGACGCCCAGTTGCCCGCGTACTGCCGCATCGACGGCAGGAACGACACCAGATCCGGCCGCAGGTTGCCCAGAATCGGGAAGAACAGCAGGGCGGCCGCGATCACGACGGCGAGCCAGCCCGGCGTCATGTCGCCAACGCCGTACCCAGCGCTCGCGGGGAAGCCGAGGAACAGGAAGATCGCGAGGTATCCGAAGAGGATGTTCCATTCCAGCGGCACGGCCAGCGGGAACGTGGACGTGATGAACAGGTGGAAGACCACCATCAGCGCGACCCCGGCGAGCGTGACCCAGTGATTGGTAGAGAACAGCAGCACCAGCGGGGTAATGATTTCCACCGTCGTCCCGCCGACGTGCGCCATGAACGTCGCGAGCTTCGACGGCCGGAGGTCCTTCGGGAAATCGCGGTAATGCGCTCGCTTCAGCCATTTGAACGGCACGCACGGGCTGTTGGACACCATCGGCGGCACCACATTCGTGAAGTGCTTGCCGAACTTCGAGACGCCCGCACCGATCCAGACCAGGCAGATCAGCAGTTTCGCGGCGATGATCATGTTCACGAACGGCAGGAACGCGAAGAACACCAACGCGGGCAGATACTGTTCACCCCGCGCGGCAAGGAAAACTGTCTTGTCCCGCAAGCCATTCAGCACATACAGCACGATCGGCGCGATGAGCAATGCCGGACGTACCAGCCCCGAGGTGTTGCCTGGCAGAGCCGCCAAGAGCGTAGCGTCCGGGACGCCCGGCAGCACGATCGCGGTCAGCAGCGTGGCGAGAAAAGCGAGGTACAGCAGCACATCGAAGCCGCTTCGCCGGTCGCCCGCGGTGAACGGCACACGCTTCCACGGCCGCAGCCGGATCGTTCCGGGACGCGCCCAGAACAGAATCCCGCCGGTCATCGGCTTGAACTTACCCGCGATCGGCCCCCAGGAACCGGCGACGCCGACCGCTTCCAGCAGTACCGTCCACAGCACGAGCTTTTGGTAAACCACCGGTTCGTGCCACCACGCGGCGACGTCCCAGAACGGGCCGACGCCGGACGTCGCGGTCACCAACGCCACCCCGGCCAGCACGTAGAGGAAAGCCAGCTTCACCACGTAGGTGGCCGGGATCATCTTGGGCGAGCCGAATCCGAACTGGACCCAGTGCAGCGCGAGCGCCTTGGTCCGTTCGAACAGTGGCTTCCGCAGGAAGGTCTCCGGATCGACCGGGGGAAAGTCCCCTGTCTTGAACCCCATTGTTCTCCGCCTTTCTCCGGGCAGCATCGACCGGGCCCGCTGCCGCGGGCACGGATTGTTTCTTTCCAAAGAGTGGAATCAGCCCGCCGCGGCGAGTTCCCGGCGCAGCGCGGGTTTGTCGATCTTGCCGACCGGATTCCTCGGCAGCGCGGGCACGATGTCGATCCGCACCGGCACCTTCACCCGCGTCAGCCGGGCCCGGCAATGGGCAAGCAGCTCGGCCTCGCTCACGACCGCGGCCGGGTACAGCGTCACGGTCGCGACCGGCAGCTCGCCGAGCACCGGATGCGGCGCGCCGACCACCGCGGCTTCCAGCACCGCCGGGTGCGCGTGCAGTGCGTTCTCGATCTCCTTGGGGTAGAGGTTCTCCCCGCCCCGGATGATCATGTCCTTGATGCGGTCGACCAGGACGAGGTAACCGTCCTCGTCGAACCGCCCGACGTCGCCGGTGTGCAGCCAGCCGTCGACGATCGTCGCGGCGGTGGCCTCGGGCCGGTTGAGATAACCGCGCATCACGTTCGAGCCGCGGACCACGACCTCGCCAGGCCCGTCGGTCACTAGTCGCCCCTGCGGGTCCATCAACGCGACTTCCTGACCGGGCAGCGGACGCCCGACGGTGCCCGGTTTACGCGGTCCGGCCAGCGGATTCAGCGTCGAAGCACAGCTTCCCTCGGACAGTCCATAGCCCTCGACCACCACCACACCGAACCGTTGCTCGACGCGCTGGATCAGCTCGGCGGGCATCGGCGCGGCACCGCAGACCACCAGCCGCAGCGAAGAAGTGTCCGGCTGCACAGTGTCCGGGAGACCCGCCAGCCGCGCGTAAATCGCTGGTACGGCAGAGAAATACGTCGGACGGACTCGCTCGATGACGCTGAAGAAGCTTTCGGCACGGAACCTCGCGGTGATGGTCGAACGACCACCAGCGAACAGCGGCGCGAGCACGCTGACCACGATTCCGTTGACGTGGAACAGCGGCAAGATCAGCAAACTGTGGTCCGCTGGACCGAGTTCGAGCGCGTTGACGATCATTTCGGTCATCGCCCGCACGTTGCCGTGATCGAGCACCACGCCTTTCGGCTGTCCCGTGGTGCCGCTGGTGTAGATGAGCAACGCGATCGCCTGATCGTCGCCGGCCACCGGACCCTCGTCCGGCGCGGCTGTCGCCAGCTCCTCCAGCCGCGTTGTCACCAGGTCCGAATCCTCTTGCCCCACCACGACTTTCGCTTGCGCGTCCGCGATCTGGAACGAGGCCTCGCCGTCGGTCAGCTCCGGGTTCACCGGCGTGACCGCGGCACCGAGCCGCCAGGCCGCGAACAACACCACCGCGAACTCCACCCGATTCGGCAGCAGCACCGCGACGACGTCACCCGCGCCGACCCCTCGGGCCCGCAACGCGGCCGCCGCGCCGCGCACTCGCACCGCGAAACCGGCGTTGCCGAGTTCGCCGTGTTCGTCAGCGAGACAGGGCAGGTTCGGGTTCCGCCGGGCCCGTTCTTCAGGCAGCGCCGCGAGGTGCATCGTCGAAGTCCTTTCCCAGGGCGGCTTAGTGGGAAATGACGGTAAGGACGGGCAGTGACGCGGACCATAGGCCGCAGAACCGAAGGTCTCGCGCGTCGTTGTGCCCGGGTCACAATCGCCCGCACCGAGGGGGTGAACGAGGCCGCTCGCCTGTCGTCGCGGCGGACCGGTGGTTACCCTGACCGCCATGTCCGACGCCGTCGACGCCGTCGTGGCCGAGCTCGCGCACGCCATCGACGCCGACCTTCCCGCGCGCACCGCCGAGCTCACCGACTGGTTCGTCGAGGTGATCCCGGAGTTCCGGCACGACGAGACGGTCCGCAAGCTCATGATCGCCAGCACGTCGGCGAATCTGGTCGCGATCCTCGACATGCTGTCGCATTCCATCCCGCTCGAACGGATCACCATCCCGCCCGCGGCGGCCGAGTACGCGCGCCGGTTCGCCCAGCACGAGCTGTCGCTGGAGGCGTTGCTGCGCGCGTACCGGCTCGGCGAGCACCGGTTCGAGCAGTGGGCGATCGAGGCGCTGGAGCGGATGCCGGACCTCAGCACCCAGCTCGCGCTCGCCGTGCTGGCCGAGCTGTCCCGCCGTACGAACCGCTACATCGACCAGGTCATCGAGGGCCTCATCGACATCTTCGAGACCGAACGCCGGCGCTGGAGCAGCCGCACCGGAGCCGCGCGGGCCGCGCAGATCCGGCTGGTGCTCGATTCGGACACCCTCACCGAGGACGCCGCACAGCAGCTGCTCGCCTTCCCGATGCGGCAGTGGCACTGCGCGGCCGTCGCGTGGCTGCCCGCCGAGGGCGCGGGCGAACTGCAAGCCGCGGCCAGGTTGCTCCAAGAGGTGTGCGGGCGTGGTCCGGCGCTCACCATGCTGGCCGACGACCGCACGCTGTGGAGCTGGACGGTCAGCGCGGAACACGACGACATCGAGGTCGAACAACTCCGCTCCGGCGTCACCGACATCGGCGGCGGCCTGCGGCTGGCCCTGGGCGCGCCGGGCTACGGGCTGGCCGGATTCCGCGGTTCGCTGCGCGAGGCGGTGCGAGCGCGGGCCGTCGCGGAGACCGACGAGGACCAGAGCCTGAACGTGGTGCTGTTCGACGACGTCGCGATCGCCGCCCTGCTCACCGAGCAGTCCGACGACGTGTACCGCTGGATCGCGCGGGTCCTCGGAGACCTCGTCGCCGACGATCCCGGCACCGAACAGCTGCGCGAGACGCTGCGAGTCTTCCTCGACACCGACGGCAGCTACACGCACGCTGCCGCCCGGCTGCACCTGCACAAGAACACCGTTCACTACCGCGTCCGCAAGGCCGAGGAACTGTGCGGACGGCCGCTCGCCGACCATCGGCTGGAAGTGGAGGTCGCCCTGCGTGCGGCCACTTTGCTGCGCAAGCGGCTGCCGTGGAACGAACCCGGCTGATCTCGTTTGTCCATTGTGGATTCTTTTGCCTTCTCGCGATGCCGTGTTAGCCTGACGCCGTGCTGCGCCTCATGACGTCCGAGCGACTCGTAACCCAGCGCGCCGGCTGAACCAGGCTGCCGGCGCGCATGCTGGCGTACGCCGTTTTCTTTCTTCGGGACCTGGCCCCTTTCCCGCCAGACCTTCTTCCCGGAGAACGCCATGTCCTTGAGCACCTTTTCGTCCGCCCCGTACACCTCCGCTCCCGCCATGCTGGTCCGCCGCCGGATCGCGACGTACTTCGTCGGCGGCATCGACCAGATCCCCGGTCTGGTCGCCACGCTGACCCAGCACGGGAAGCTGATCCACGAACTGTCCGTCGACGTCCGCGAGGGCGTCCGGGAAAGCAGCATGGTCAGCACGGTCCTGGTCAGCCCCGATGCGCTCGACTCGCTGCTGGACGCCCTTCGTGACCTGTCGTCCGTCGTCTCCGCGGAACTGGCCTGATCCGGCCGCTCTCCCGGCCCGGCGGCAGACTGGGGTCCCCACCAGCGAAAGGGCACCCCACATGCGTTTGGCCGACAAGATCGCCCTGATCACCGGCGCTTCGAGCGGAATGGGCCGAGCGGCCGCCCTCACCTTCGCCCGCGAAGGCGCGACGGTCGTCGTCACTGACGTCGAAGACACTGACGGCGCCGCTGTGGCCGAGGAGATCCGCGCGCTCGGCGGCCAGGCCGAATACCACCGCCTGGACGTCACCGACGAGGCTTCCTGGACCGCTGCGATTGCCGACGTCCTGGACCGCCACGGAAAGCTCGACGTGCTGGTCAACAACGCCGGCATCAGCGGCACCTTCGACCCAGACCTGACCAGCACGGCCTTCTATGACCGCCTGCTGCAAGTCAACGCCCGCGGAGTGTTCCTGGGCATCAAACACGGCACCGCGGCGATGTCCGGCAGGGGCGGCGGTTCGATCGTGAACCTGACGTCGATCTCAGCCTCGATCGGCCAGGTCGGCGTGCACCTGGGATACGCCGCGTCCAAGGGCGCGATCAAAGCGATGACGACCACCGCATCGGTCCACTACGCAGGCGAGGGCATCCGAGTCAACGCGGTGGCGCCCGGCCTTCTGCCGCCCATGCGCACCTCGCGCGGCTCCACGGATCCGGTGTGGCGAGCGAAGCAGGTGGAAGGCGTCCCGATGGGGCGGACGGGGGAGGTGCAGGAGGTCGCTGACGTGATTCTGTTCCTGGCTTCCGCGGAGTCCTCTTATGTGACTGGGGTGGAGATCTTGGTGGATGGCGGGTTTACGGCGCAGTAAGGCTCTCTCGGCTCTTCGGTTCCGGGAGCTCCTGGGTTCCCCGGGGCTCCTGGGCTCCTGGGCTCCCCGGACTCCCTGGACTCCCTGGACTCCCTGGACTCCCGGACTCCCGGACTCCCGGGCTCCCGGGCTCCCGGGCTCCCGGGCTCCCGGGCTCCCGGGCTCCTGGGTTCCTGGGGCTCCCACGGAATTCGGCGAAAGCCCCACGCCCCTCGGTGCGTTGTCCAGCGCGCGTCCCGTCCGCTGTCAGCTCCTCATCCCCAGCGGACGAGCCCCTCCCGGCCCTGGGCACCCGTCCCGCCTCGGCTGCCCACCGGACATGGCATCGCGGCTCTCCGCAACCGTCCGGTTCTCGCTAACCGCATCCGCAGAGCCCTCGCAGCCAACTGCCCCGCCCACCCGACTAACCCCCTGGCCCGGCACCGCGGCCACTCATCCAGGCCCTCCGCCTCGCACCAACTCCACCCGCGCGAACCCACCGCCTCTCGCCCCGGCCCGCCATCGGGCCCAGCTGCCGTGACCCCCGCCTCTGCCTGGATCCGCCGTCGCGAACCGGCCCGCGCGGTACGTTCGGCGAGCACCACTCTCCCGGTGGCGAGACGGAGGCGAAGCCGATGGAGCTGAGGCAGGTCGAACACTTCCTCGCCGTAGTCCGGCACCGCAACTTCACCCGCGCCGCGCAAGACGTGCACGTCGTGCAATCCGCGCTCAGTGCGTCCATCCGGAAACTGGAAGCCGATCTCGGCGCGGAGCTGTTCGACCGCACCACCCGCCGAGTCACTCTTACTCCCGCGGGCGACGCCCTGCTCCCCCTGGCTCACCAAATCGCCGCGGACGTCGACTCCGCCCGCGGCGAGGTGGCGGCGGTGACCGGCCTCGCGCGCGGCCGGGTGTCGATCGGAACCATCCAGACTCTGACCGTCATCGACCTGCCCGCGAAGCTGGGCGAATTCCGCGCCCGCTACCCAGGAATCCGGCTGCGCGTCCGGGAAGGAACGATCCCCGGACTGACCGCCGCGGTGTCCGACGGCGAACTGGATCTGTCCTATGTGGGCGGTCCGCTGCCTGAGGATTTGGCCGAGTTCGCCAGCTGGCAGCAAAACTTGGTCCTGCTCACCCACCCCGGACACCGCCTGTCGACCCGCCGCCGAGTCCGGCTGGCGGAACTGGACGGTGAACCTTTCGTAGATTTCACCGGCAGCGGCCTGCAAGCCCTGGTGGACCGAGCTTTCACCGAGGCCGGAGTCCGCCGCGACCAGGTGTGCGAAGCAACGAACGTCCCCCTGCTAGTCGACCTGGTCGCGGCCGGCCTGGGCGTCACCGTGGTTCCAGAACAAGTCGCCGCGAGGTCCGGACTGCCGTTCGCCCACCTCACCCAGCCGACGCTGGCCCGCACGATCTACCTGACCGGCCGCTCGGCAAACCTCACCAACCCGGCGGCACGGGCGCTGCTGGCCCACCTCCTCGCCTGACCCCACGCACCGGCGCGAGCACCAGCGCAAACCCGACCAACCCCAACACCAGCGCGACGGTCGTCAACCCGGTCATCCCGGCGACGAACGCCAACGCGAACGCGCGCCCGCCAAAGCGCCGCAACAACCGGACGACATCGCGAGTCCCTCCGTCGACCACCTCGACCTCGGCTGCCGGACCGACGCTGACTGCCGACTCGATGCCATCCGCCAAACTGCCGCCCGCCACCGACCCGACCCTGGCGGCGAGATCGGCGCTCGCCGCGAGATCGACTCTCGCGGCCGACTTGGCACCGGGCACCGGATCGGCACGCGCCACCAAGTCAGCATCGGCCGCCGGGCTGAGGCTGACAACCGACTCGACGCCAGCCGCAGGGCTGACAGCAGGCTCGACGCCAGCCGCAGAGTCGACACTCGCTATCGGTTCGACGGCTACCGACTCCGCGCTATGCACCGGCCCAACGCTGGCCGCCTGGTCGACGTTGGCCACCGACTCGACACTCGGCACCCAAGCGGCACCGCCCGCCCGGCCGACATTCGCCACCGACTCGACACCCAGCACCGCATCGGCACCGGCCGCCCGGCCGACGCTCACCACCGACTCGACACCCAGCACCGCATCGGCACCGGCCGCCCGGCCGACACTCGCCACCGACGTGACGCCGGGCGCCGACTCGACGCTCGCCGCCAGTCTTGCGTCGGCCACGGCGCGATCACCCACCGCACCGAAGGCAACGCCGTCCCGCACACCCCGGCGATCGTCCGCGCCTCCCGCAACATCCAGGCCAGTCTCGGTGTCGGCGGACCGGTCCGCCGACACGCCACCGTCCAGGTGCCGGTCGTCGCTTCGGGCTGGATCCTCGGCTGAGTCGCCAGGCGCAGACGTCATGGGCTGAGTATTGGCTCGCGTCGACCACCCGGTCCAACACCTGTTTTCGCTGCGATTCAGCGATGAAATCGATCGCGGAGGCTCAACAGTTGCCGTCGGCTCGACGGTGCCGGGATCAGGCGAAGACCACCTCCTCGCTTCCGACGAGTTTCACGCCTGCCGTCGAGAGTTCCTCGTCCACCCGGGCACTCCCCTCCGCGGCGGGGAGTTCGTCGTCGTAGGTGGCGTGGGCGTCTTGGACCAGCGTGACCTCATGACCGCGTTTGAGGGCAGCCAAGGAGGTGGCTCGGACGCAGAAGTCGCTCTGCATTCCGGCCACGACCAGCGGTGCTGACTCCGGCAGCAGGGAATCCAACGGGGTATCGGCGAAGGAGTCGGGCGTCTGTTTGTCGACGACGTGCTCGCCCAGGCGGACCTCGTGCACCAGTTCCCAGCCGGAGGTACCGGGCACGTCTGGGTCGTCGCCGGTGCCGTTGTTCCGGATGTGTACCACCTGCGCACCCGCGGCTCTCGCCCGCTCCAGGACACGCGAGATCGCGGCGGCGACGCGGTCGGCATCGGGCACTGGAGTGGGTGGGAGAAGCATGTTGTTCTGGACGTCGACGAGAAGCAGCACGGGAACCATGCCGGAAGCATCTCAGCGGGCACCGACAAAAAAGGCGCCTCGGCGTTCGCCCACAGGGATGAACACAAGCGAGTCTCGGCAATGCCCTGATGGGCAGCTGGCAGCGTTTTTGGAGCGGATGCTTCCAGGACCCGGGCTAGGAGTCTCGCCGTTCCTGTGCGGAATCCTGCTGCTGTGCCGACGGTCGAGGGTGCGGCATCGGACGCTGCCGGGCGACCGGGTAGCGCGCCAGGGGATGCGCCTCGTCCAGTCGGTGGCGGGCGCGGCGGGGCACGTCGTCCGACGGGGAGACCCAGCGGCGCATCGAGTCGTCCGGCGGGGAGGTTGGCGGAGGCGACGGAACAGAATGACGCCGGGCGGCGCGGCGCAGGAACACCACGGCCAGCACCACGAACACCGCGGCGACGGCCACCAGGAGCCACCAAGCTTGCATTCGTCCTCCCGTCGTGGGTGGGTCGCACGCAAGGGTGCCCGTTCGGCCCGCCGACAGCGCGATGTCCACACCGCCGGGTGTCACCGGAACGGGGGGTTGTTTGCTGGATAATCGCGGAGGCGGGCAAGGGGCTGCGCAGGTCCCGGCTACCACGCCGCCAGCAGGGGCCGCACGACGACCAGGCTCGCAGCTAGCCCGAAGGAAGGACACCGCTGACTGGCTGCCGCGTCACGGAGCCGGACGGCGAGAGATACCGGGAGCGAGGGCTGGACCCGTTCCGCGCGGCGAGTTGCATCGGGGCGGGATGCAGAACCTCGCGACACGGCGAGGCAGAGCGGAGCAGGATCCCAGGCTGCCCTGCGCAGCAAAGCACGCCGGGAGCAACGCCAAGACCCTTGCCACCCAGCGCACCGCGGGCAGGGGTAAGGACCTAGTCGCCCGGCACGGGAGACCAGCAGCAACGCGAGAACCTCATCGCGCAGCAGAGCACGTCGGACTCAGCAGCAAGCCCTTCGACGCAACCTCGGCGGCGAGGCTCAGCCGGAAGCAGCGCCCAGAGCGCGCTCAAACACCGACAACCTCACCGAGGAAAGCTCCCGCACAGCCTCAAGACCCAGACTCGCTGAAGAAAATTCACCTCACGGCGAGCGGAACAATTCCTCACAACCAGACGCACCTCACCGCCCGGCAAGCAAAGCCCGCCCCGCAACCAGACGCACCCCACCGCCCGGCAAGCAAAGACCCGCCCCGCAACCAGGCACTACACGGCAGCCCACCGCACGCCCAAACCCGCCCGAAGCAATCCCCTCACCAACGCACCAAAAACCCCACCCCCGAAGCCCTCACTTCACCCCGTCCCGCAACGACGACACCCGATCCACCGCCGCGGTGAACTCCCCATCCGGCAGCGATCCGTCCGACAACCCCGCGGCCAGCGCTGACGCCGCATCATCCCCCTGGCTCACATCCCGGGCCGAGGCCAGGATCAGGTCCATCCCGGCCTTCGCCGCCAGCACCGCGCGGTTTCCCGGCCCTCCATAGGACTTCAGCGCGCCGGCCTCCAAAGCGTCCGTCACGGTCACCCCCGCGAACTTCGTACTGTTTCGGAGTTCCTGCACGGCCGACGGCGAGAGTCCGGCCGGACGGGAGGCGTCCAGGGCCGGATACACGGCCCACGAGAGCATCACCAGCTTCACCCCCGCGTCGACCACCGGGCGGTAGGGAGCCTCGTCTTTAGCGCGCAGTTCAGGCAAGGGCACGTTCAACGTTACCGGCCCGACGTCTGTGTTGCTTCCGGCCGGGACGGCGCCAAGGCCGGGGAAGTGCTTGGCCGCCGCGGCGACTCCGGTTGCCTGCTGGGCGGTGACGAAATCCCGGCCCAGCGCACCGGCCACCTGGGGATCCTGGCTGTAAGACCGGCCGTACTTGTCGATGAAATTGCCCGGTTGGCGGTAGACATCCAGAACTGGCGCGAGGTTTACGTTCATGCCCACCCCAGCGAGGTTCTGACCAGCGCCGGTGCCAGCGGCTTTGGCCGCGGCCGACGGGTCCGAAGACTGGGCAACCTGCTTCGCCGAGAGAACCGGCTCTCCGGGCAAGCGGCGGACCTTGCCGCCTTCCTGGTCGGTCATCAGCAACAACGGGCGGTGCACCGGGCTTTGCGCGTTCGCGTCCCGTAATTGTCGTACGACGCCGCTAATCTGCTGGGAACTCGAGATGTTCTCGCCGAAGAAGATCACGCCTGCCGCTTCTCCGGCGCGGATGCGTTGCAGCAGAGCATCGGGCGGGGTCAGACCGGGATAGGAGTAGATCACCCGCTGTCCGGCCAGTTGCCGCGGGGTGAGTCCGGCGGGGGTGGCGGCGACCGTGCTCATCGCGAGCACCGTCACGCCGAGAGCCAGCAATGCCTTCCGACGCTTCATGTGGCCTCCGTTCGCGCGCGGGTCGTGGGGACAACGCTAAACCCCGGCGGGCGCGTTTGCTCGGCTGACGTCGGCGAGACCAGCGTCGGCTAAAGGGTCCTAAATGGACTTCAGACCCAGTAAGCGACCCGGGCTCGGTAATTGCGCAGCACCAGCAACGCCAGCGACCAGCCGACCACGGTCACCACACCCGCGACGAGCCAGTGCGTCCAGCTCTGCTGCTGCCCGACCAGCGGCGCGCGCACGATCTCGACGAAGTGGTACACCGGGTTGAGCTGCAGCAAATTCACCGCGACAGACCCGAATCCTTCGCGCGAGCCCTGGTTCATCGCGCGCACCTGGTCCATCGACCACATGATCGGCGTCGCGTAGAAGAGCATCGTGATGAAGCTCTGGATCACCGGCGGGATGTCGCGGAACCGCGTGGACACCACCCCGAACAGCAGCACCACCCACGCGCCGTTCAGCAAGACCAGCATCAGCGCGGGCACCGCGAGCAGCATTCCCCAGCCGAGCCCGGGGTGCAGGAGCGCGCCCGCCTTGTCCACCAAGCGGTACGGCTGCGAGAGCTTCCCGAAGAAGATCGCCAGCACCACCACGTACACGACGAGGTTGTGCGCCAGGTACAACGCCTGCCGCCACACCGTGCGCAGCGCGTACACCGACACCGGCGCCGGCAGCTGTTTGATCATCCCTTCGTTCGCGATGAACGTTTCCGAACCCTCAACGATGCAGCCGTTCATGAAGTTCCACAGGATGAGCCCGGTGGTGATGCTCGGCAGCAAGGTCGAGATGGAGGTGCCGAACAACGCGGAGTTCACCACGCCCAGCGCGAGCGCGGTGACCGCCATCCCGACAGTGATCCACAACGGGCCCAGCGACGAACGGCGGTAGCGCTGTTTGATGTCCTGCCACGCGAGCAACGCCCACAGCTCCCGGGCACGCAGCCCGGCCTGCAGGTCGGCAAAGGCGCGGCGCCAGCTTTTCGGTTCCGCGTCGATCGCGGGCGGAGCGGTCATGACAGCGAACCTAGCCGCGATCGCCGTTCCCGGCCAACACGCGACTACGGTGTGCCGGGTGAGCTTTTTCCTGTCCCGCGTCCTTTCCGCGCTCCGCGACGGCGGCGACACCGTGCTGTTCCACCACGACGACACCACAATGACGTACCGGGCGGCAGCACAGCTGCTGTCCCGGCTGTACAGTGGACTCGCCGAGGTACGCGGCATGGTGGCGATCGACGCCGCCAACCGGCCGGAAGTGGTGCTCACTCAGCTTGCCGCGCAGTTGCGAGGGCTGGAAGTCGTGCTGATCGCCGCGTCCGCGAGCCGTCCGGCACGGGCGGCGACGCTGGCGGCCACCGGGGCGAGCTTGCTCACCGACGCCGAACTCGACACGCTCGCCGTCGCGCGTCCGTCCACTCCGGACACTCTGCCGGATCGCGTCACGGCGATCTTCCCCAGCGGCGGCACCACCGGAACTCCGAAACTGATCCGGCACAGCGGAATCTACGACGGCGTGGCGCACATCTTCCAGCCGGACGGCACCAAGACCGCCCTCGTCACCGCCCCGCTCACGCATATGACTGGCAACGCCGCCGTCCTCGGTGCGCTCTGCTGCGGCAACACTGTTGTGCTGCACCGAGAGTTCGACGCCGAAACACTTCTCGCCGACGTGGAACGCCATCGCGTCACAACGCTTTCCCTTACTCCTCCGCGACTCGCCGCAGTACTCGAACATCCGGATCTGTCCACAACGGACGTATCCATCGTGCAGCAGCTATCCCTCGGGGCCGCACCGTTACCGCCCCGCCGGTTGGCCGAGGCGCTCAAGGTCTTCGGCCCGGTCGTCGGACAGGGTTACGGGCTCACCGAAGCACCGATGATCGCCAGCATCTCCGCGGACGAAGTCATTGCCCGGCCGGAACTTCTCGGCTCCGTCGGCCGCATCGTGCCAGGCATGGAGGCTCGGATCGAGAACGGCGAAGTACTCGTGCGCGGACTGTCCATGATGGACGGCTACCACGGACAACCGCTGATCGGCGACGGCTGGCTGCGCACCGGCGACCTCGGCCGTTTCGACCAGGACGGCTACCTCTATCTGGAGGACCGGATCGACGACGTCATCGTGACCGGCGAGCACGGCACGAAGGTCTCTTCGACCACAGTGGAGCACGCACTCCTCAGCCATCCCAAGGTGAAAGCCGCCGCAGTCGTCCCCGCGGCCGGGCCGGACGGAGCCCTTCTGCACGCCGTGGTGGTCGCCGCCAACACAACCGCTGACGAACTACGCGACCAGGTCCGCGAAGAACTCGGCGGCGAGCATTTCGTACCGTCCACTGTGGAGTTCCGCGACGAGCTACCACTGACTCCTGTGGGCAAAGTGGACAAACAACGACTCAAGCGCTGACCGACGGACCCAGCAGCCGTTCCCGGTGATACTCCTCGTGCAGGTCTCGCCGCCGCGCGTGCAGCAGTTGCGCCAACGTCACCTTGCCGAGCACGCGCGAGGGATCATGCCGGTCGACCACCAACGCCTGCGTCGTATGCCCGAGCGCAAGTTCGTTCGCGACGTCGCGCAAAGTATCGTCCGCATACACAATGACATCTGCCGACATCTGCACATCCGGTTGGTGCGTCATCACTTCATGCACGAAGAACGTCTCAAGTGGATCAGTGGTGTACTCGCGAGTGAGGTGCAGCCGACGCCGCGCGATCTTCTCGGTGAGCACGGAACGCTTGAGCAGCAACACCGAAAGCGCGTACGCCGAGAACGACGCGACGACGAGCGGAGGCAGATAACTCCACGCGTGGGTCAGTTCCAAAGTGAACACAATGCCGGACAGCGGCGACCTCATCACCCCGCCGACCACCGCGGCCAGCCCGCACGTCGCCCAGAATCCGGGCGCCACCTGAGGAAGCAAGCCTCCTTCCGCGGCACCCAACGCCGCACCGATCATGAACACCGGTGCACGCCGCCGGACGTCCCTGATCCCAGTGACAGCGCCTTGACGACCAGAATTCCGACGATCAGCGACGCGGTCGCGTGGCCGGTGAGCAGCGTGTCGATCACGTCGTAGCCGACGCCGAGGGCGTGCGGTTCGATCAGGCCGCCGATGCCGATCACGAGGCCGTCCGCGGCGGGGCCGGGGCTGGACCCGGTGAACGGGACCCCGAAAACCGGTCCGGTGCCGAGCAGGAAACCGCGGCACACCGTCGCGACCGACACCCCGGCGACCACCGGCACGAGACTGCGCGGCCGCCATCGAAGAGCAGCAATTCGACCGCGAGCAGGACAGACGCGAGCGGCGCGTTGAACGTCGCCGTCATCCCGCCCGCGGCACCGGCGACGAGCAGCGTCTTGCGTTCGTCCGCGGACAGTTTCAGCAGCTGCGCGAGGATCGAGCCGACCGCGCCGCCGGTCATGATGATCGGCCCCTCGGCACCGAACGGGCCGCCGGTACCAATGCTGACCGCCGCTGAAACCGGCTTCAGCACCGCGACGCGCGGGGCCACCCTGCTACCCCCGGTGAGGATCGCTTCGATCGCCTCCGGCATGCCGTGGCCGCGGATTCTTCTCCGAGCCTTAGCGCGCCATCAGGCCGATCACGAGCCCGCCGACGACCGGTGCGAGCAGGACGAGCCACCACGGGTGGTGCTGCGCGCCCGGCGCGACGAGATCCGTGGCGACGCGCTGGTAGAAGACCAGGTTGGTGATCAGGCCGATGAGCTTGAGCAGCGCGAACGCCGCCACCGCCGCCGCGCCGCCCACCGGCAGCGCGATCGCGGTGATCAGCAGCATCCGCGGATTGACCGTGAAGTCGCCGAGGTGCGCGGCCCGCGCCGGGATCTTCACAGCCGACCCGGCCCGGCCGTGGGCACGCCGGGTGCCGATTCCGCCGCCGCGACCAGGTCGCGAACGGCCGTCGAGACCGCCTGGTTCCGCGCGGCCGGAACTTCCGCCAGCAGCTCGGACAGCGCGCGGTGGCGTCGATCCAGGACCCCCGCGACGACCTCGCGCCCGGCAGCGGTGACCTCGATCGTCACCACCGTGCGGCGGTGTTCGTCCTCGCCGCGCACGACGTACCCGTGCGCCTCGAGCTTGTCGGCCAGCCGCGTGACGGAGGAGGCGTTGACTCCCATCGCGTCGGCGAGCCGCGAACACGGCACACGGCACACGGCACAGGCTGTCGAGCACCACGAGCAGTCGCACCTGCGAGAAGGTGACGCCGCGCGGGGCGGCGTGCGCGCTGTCCCAGGCCACGGCCACGAGCACGCGAGTCAGCCGCTCAAGATCGGCCACGTCGTCCGGCAAACCTTGCCTAGTGCAAAAGTTGCTATAGGCAAGGCTCTGGGTCGCGGGTGGGCTCGGTCACGGGGCCTTTCCCGGGCTCGCCCTTTTTGTCGGTGATCTTGGCTAGGGTGGGGTTCGGCGACGCGGAGGTGAGCCGGTGGAGAACCACCCACTCCGGGGCAACCCCGGGGAGCAGCACGACACGTACCCACAGCGCCCCGCGCAGCGGCGGCACGCTCCGCGTGCAAGACAGCGCGGATGAACGGAGAACGAGTCGCCTCCGCGTCGCTCCTCGAACCGATGCCGGTGTGGCGCTGGCCGGTCGCCCGGTGGACGACGTTCGACGAGTGCGCCGCCGCCCTCGACCTCACCCCCGGCGAACTGGCCTGGTTCGCCGACGAACGCGGCTGGCACCGGCGGTCCCGGCCGGTGCTGCGGCACTACAGCTACCGCTGGATCCCGACGTCCACCGGCGGCGCGCGGCTGATCGAACGGCCGAAGCCCCGGCTGGCCGAGGTGCAACGCCGAGTCCGCAGGCACGTGCTCGACGCGCTGCCGGTCCACGAGGCCGCGCACGGTTTCCGTCGCGGCCGCTCGATTCACACCTGCGCCCGCCCGCACGCCGGGCAGGACCTGGTGGTGCGGCTCGATCTGGCCGGATTCTTCCCGACGGTCTCCGCGTCCCGGGTGCGATCGCTGCTCGATCTGGCCGGGTATCCGCCGGCAACCGCCGCCGCGATCGCCGGGATCCTCACCACCCGCACCCCGGTCGACGTCCTGCGTACCGCGCCCGCGCGATCGGCCATGCTGAGCCACCTTGCCAGCACGCACCTCCCGCAAGGGGCTCCGTCGTCGCCGTCAGTAGCGAACGCCGTCACCAATCGCTTGGATCGGCGGCTCTCCGGCCTCGCCGCGGTACTGGGCGCGAACTACACCCGCTACGCCGACGACCTCGCCTTCTCCGGCGACGCGAGCCTGCCGTTGCACCGCCTGCTGCCCGGCGTCCGGCGGATCGTGACCGACGAGGGCTTCCGTCTGCGCGACGACAAGACGTCAGTGAAACCGGCCTACCGGCAGCAACGCGTCGCGGGCTTGGTGGTGAACGCCGCGCCGGCCGTCGCCCGCTCCGAGTACGACGAGCTGCGGGCCGTGCTGCACAACTGCGCCCGAACCGGCCCCGCACCGCAGAACCGCGGCGGACACCCGGATTTCCGGGCGCACCTGCTGGGCCGGATCGCGTGGATCAGCGCCACGAACGAGACCCGCGGCGCGAAATTGCGCGCGCTGTTCGCCCGGATCGACTGGTCGTGAACGGCGGTTCAGACGGATAACAGGCTGAGATTCCGCTCCATCTCGGCCCACCATCCGGCGGCCGGAACATCCCGCGGCTGAATCAACGAGGCTTTGACCAGAATGTCGGGCCGGTTTTCTCGCCAAGCGTAGGAAAAAAGCTCGTCGTAATGCGCCCGCGGAAGCCATCCCTGTTCCCGGCCCGCTTCCAATCGCATGAGCTGCCGAGCAAGATCCACGCTGCTTCGCTCACAACTGCGAAACGCGTTCGAAAATCGTTGCACGGCTACCGCGTCGCCCCGCCGAAACGCCTGGCAGGCAAGGAAAAGCGCCGTCACGGCGAGGACATCCGACCGATGCACCCCACCCTCCGCCGCCAGATGTTCCGCCAGCTGAAAACTGCGCTTCCGCCGTCCGCGGCGCACCATTTCCGCCAGCGCTCGCTGCTGCCGAGTGAGGTATTCGTCTTCCCGCAGGTACTGCACAGCGTTTCCTCCCCTGCGCCCGGTCCCGACCCAGGCCGCTTCCCCGGTACAGGATGCTCCACCAGGGTGACAGATACGTCGGCGACACTCAGCCGTTCGGCCCAAAATATCACCCAGGGGCATCGACAGTACCCGACCGCGCAAGCTCGGGAATTCTTGTGGCGCTTGAGGATCGGGGACTTCGGCGGGGGTTGCGGGAGGTTGTGGCGCGGGTCGGTTTCCGCACTGGTTTCATGGCTTGGATTGGGTTGCCGGTGCGAATGGGGTGAGTTGCTGCGGAATCCGCATTGCCGGGCAAGTGGCCTCAGTGGACACCCCGGGGTTCGGAGGGGGCGGCGGTCGCGAATCGCTTTCATGCCAAGGGGTTGTTCCCCCAAACGGAGCGAGCCTCCGGGCGGTTCGCGCTTCGGCTGCCTTGAGCGGGGCGGGATTTGAGTTTAATTTCCGGCGGTGATTTCACCCGTTCGGCCCAATCGGGAGCGTGGGATCGGGGCGGGGAGGCTGCTCTGGGGCGAGTGGTGAAGCGGGTCGGGGGCGGATCGAACGGTCGTCGCTTTCCGCTCGTGGCTGGGGGCTCCTGCGGGGATTCGGCTTGGCGTCAGACGGGCCCGCGCGGAGTGGAACTCTGCCTGAGGGCAGGGGGGATCCGGCCCGGCGGGGGCGGAACCCAGGCTGAGGGCAAGGGCGAGATCCAGCCTGACGGGTGGAACTCTGCCTGAGGGCGAGGGCGGGATCCGGCCCGGAGAAGGGGCGGAACTCTGGCTGGGGCGAGGGCGCAATCCGGTCTGACGGGGATGGCCGCGGGTCTCCGGACCGAATCGGCTGGCCGTGCCGTCAAGCCACATCCCGTTCTCCACGGCGAACTGCGCGGTGGTGCCACCGAGGGTCCCGGCCTTGTCAGACCCGAAACTCCTTCACCGCGCACCGACCTGCGTGGCCGCCCGTCGGGTTCCGCAGTTCGCCAGAGTTCGCAACCTCTGAAGTTGGTGCCGGGTGAGAGGTTTCAGCATTGGCGGGCCGGTGAGGTTCAGCTGGTCGACGGGCTGGTTGGTGCCCGAGCCAGGGATTCCGGCGCTGGCAGGCCATGAAGCCCAGCGCGTCGATGGGGCTTGGCTAGTGCCTGGCCAGGAATCCCGGCGTTGGCAAGCCGTGAAGCCCAGCGGGCCGGTGGGACTGACTGATGCCTGGCCAGGAATCCCGACGTTGGCAAGCCGTGAAGCTCAGCAGGGCGGCGGGGCCTGCTGAGCCTAGTCAGGAATTCGGTGCTGGCAGGCCGTCAAGCCTGGTGGGGCGGCGGGACTGACTGGTGCCGGGTCAAGGATTCGGCGCTGGCAGGCCGTCAAGCTTGGTGGGGCGGCGGGGCTGACTGGTGTCTGGCCAGGGACTCGGCGCTGACAAGCCGTGAAGCTCAGCGGGTCGACGAAGCTGGTTAGTGCGGGTCAGGGATTCCACGCTGGCAGACCGGTGAAGCCCGACGCGGCAACGAGGCCGTTGGCGCGGGGGCAGCCCCACCACCCCACCAGGCTCCCCCAGCCAACCAAAGCCGAACCCCGCTCACCCCACACCAAACAGCCCAGCCGCCCCCCCGCAGCCGAGCCGTTCAGCTCAATACCGTTCAGCCGCGACCGACCCGGCCCTCCCCAGGGCCAGGCTGGCGCGGAAGCTGACTAAACCCGCAGCCGGTCCGCATTCCGGTCGCGGGCGTGTTCTTCCCCCGAACAGCCTCGAAAACACCTCGAAACACCCAGCCAACCCCGGACGGATCCGGAGTGCCTCAGGCGACCTCGGTCCGGCTGCCGCCCGGGGCGTGGAGCCCCAGCATGTCCAGCAGCAGGGCGCATTCCTGCGCGTCCTTGGCCCGGGACGCGACGGCCAGCGCCGCCTTGCGGCGGCGTTCCTCCTGCCGGGCCGCGTCCGTGTCGTCCACGAGGTCTGGCGCCGGGTGCAATCCGGTGGTCAGGTCTCGCATGGTGGCTCCTCCCCGATCGGCGTCGGCGCGGGTTTTCCGCGCTCGCTGCACACCCCTTCAACGGCCGAGCCGCACCGGATGTTCCGATGATTCCGATCACGTCGGCCAGCCAGGCCAGGATGGCACACAACGAGAGTCGCCGGGGCGAGGCCGGGAAAAGGGGCGTGCGCAGGGCGGAAGCGGCCAGAGTCCTAAGTGGACACAACGCAAAAGCGCCCATTCGGGTGGCGTGAGTGGCCTCACCCGGCTGGGCGAGCCACTATCCACGCTGTGCATCCCGACCGGCGCCCAGTGCGCACCGCTCTCGTCGGGATGACTGTGCTCGTCCTCGGCGTCCTTACCGCACTGCGGGCACCGAATCTGCCGTTCATCGGCGACGGCACCGCATATGCCGCCGAGTTCAGCGAAGCCGCGGGGCTCGCGACCGGCAACGACGTCCGGATCGCCGGGGTGAAAATCGGCCGGGTGGCTGAGGTTTCCCTCGATGGCGCGTCCGTCCGGGTGTCGTTCCGGGTGTCCGGGGCGTGGCTCGGCGACCGGACATCGGCCGCGATCCGGATCAAAACCTTGCTCGGCCAGAAGTATCTCGCGCTCGATCCGGCCGGGTCCGGGTCGCTCGATCCGGAGACCCCGATCCCGCGCGACCGGACCACGGTTCCGTATGACGTGCTGCCCGCGTTCCGGCAGCTGGCCACCACCGTCGACGCCATCGACACCGACCAGTTGTCGCGCAGCTTCCGCGCCATTTCCGATACCTTCGCGCACACCCCGGCTGACGTCCGCGCGACGCTGACCGGACTGTCGCGGCTGTCCGACTCTCTTTCCACCCGCGACGCGAAACTGGCTCATCTTTTAACGCAAGCGCGCACGATTTCCGCCACGCTCGCCGACCGTGACGCTCAGCTGACCCGGCTGCTCACCGACGGCAACCAGTTGCTGGCCGAGGTGCGGAAACGCGAGTCGGCCATTCGGTCGCTGCTCGGCGGAGCCCGTCAGTTAGGCGTCGAAGTATCCGGGCTCGTCGCCGACAACGACCGCGAACTCGGCCCGGTGCTCACTCAGCTCGACCGGCTCACCGCGCTGCTCGAACGAAACCGCGCGTCCCTCGCCGAAGGAATCCGGAAAATGGCCCCGCTCGTCCGCTTCGCCGCGAATCTCACCGGCAACGGGCGCTGGATCGACGGTTACCTGTGCGGTCTGATCCTTCCCGCGATCGGACCGGTCAACGAGCACGGCTGCTTCAGTCCATGAGCCCCGGGCCGCCGGTGATCCGCACAGTGACCTGGTTGTCGTTGTAGGTATAGGCCTCGTAAGTGAACTCGACGCCGGTCTTCTCGACGTGCTCGGTCCACGCGCGGTACTCGTGCCGTTTCCAGCCGGGGAAGTTGAAGAACTCGTCGAAGTGCACGATGCTGCCGACCCGCAGCCGCGGTCCGACGTTGTCCAGCACGGTCTTCGCGGAGCTGTAGAGATCGCCGTCGACGTGCAGGAAATCAACCGGCCCCGGGTGCTTCTCCAGGAATCCGGGCAGGCTGTCGGAGAACAGGCCGACGACCAGTTCGGCTCCCGGCACGTCCGGCAGGTCGTCGCGGGCGAAGGCACCGGCGGGCATGCCGTTGAGCCACGCCTCGGGCAGGCCGTCGAACGAATCGAAGCCGTACACCTCGGTCGCCCCGCGCGCGGCGGTGATGGTGCGCAGCGTGTTGCCGGACGCGACGCCGAACTCCAGCGCCATCCCGCCGGTCGGCGCGAGGGAAAGCGCGTACTGCAGCGTTTCCTTCGGGCTGCCGAAATGCTGCGCCCCGATCAGGCTTTCGCGCGCGAAGACGTTGCTCTCCAGCGCCGCGTCCTGGTCGCCGGCGTACACGATGTCGCGTCGGCTGCGGATTTCGAACTCGACCACGCGGTCCAGCAGCCGATCCCCCTGCCGGACCACCTCGGAGCGCAATTCCTCCCGCGTCCGCTCCAGCTCCGCGCGCAGTTCGGCGAGCTGGCCGGTGTGCGGATCGTGCAACCGGGCCGCGGCCCGGCGCAGCACCAGGCCGGCCTTCCGGCGCAGCGCAGGGCCCAAAGTCCTTGTCGTCAGCCGATCTTGGCTATCCTGGTTCATTCCGGGACGATAGCCGACAACCGGACGCCGCCCCGAACTGCCCGGTTTACCCGGGAGTAGCCGACCGCCGGACCACCGCGGATCCCTGCGCGGCCGCGCACAGCGTCGAGTTCCCCTCTCCGTCCACTGTGTACAGATCGCAGCGGCAGGTGGCCCGCGAACGACTCGCTTGGACGATCGTCGCTTCCGCGCGCAGCAGCACGCCGTCGGCAGGCACGAGGTAGTCGATGGAGAAACCGCTCGTGAGCAGTCGCGGGCCGAGCACTGTTCCGGCGGCGAAGGTGAGCGCGTTGTCCGCGGCGTAGGCGAGAACGCCGCCGTGGAGGTAGCCGTTCTGCTGCCGGAGATCGTCGCGGACGTCCAGCGCCAGCACCGCGCGACCGTCGCCGAACTCCTCGACTCGCGCGCCGAGCAGGACGCTGAACGGTTGCGCGGCGAGCCCGGCGCGCGCGAACTCTAGGTCCATTTCCAGCCTCACTTCAGTAGTGAAGTACTTCAGTAGTGAAGTGAGGATGGCGGCGCTGGGAGAACACTGTCAAGATCCCCGCATGGCCGCCGACGAACGTCTTTTCTTCCTGCTCCAGAGCGCGGCGCACCGGCTGCGCGTCGAGGGCGACCGGCGCTGCCTCGCCGCGGGCGGCGTGACGACCGCGCAGCTCGGCGCGCTGCTCGCGGTGCACGATCGGCCGGGGCTCACCCAGCGCGAGCTGGCCGCGGAGCTGGGGCAGCGCGAGTCCGCGATCACCGCGATGACCGCGCGGTTGATCGAGGCGGGGCTGATCGCCCGGCAGCAGCATCCCGAACAGCACCGGGCGCTGGTGCTGGACCTGACCTCGGAGGGAACCGCGACACTCGCCCGGCTGCGGCCGGTGATCGAGTCGTTCAACGGGGAGCTGCGCGCGCTGCTCGGCGACGCGTTCGGGCCGACCAGCGAGGCGCTGCGGCAGCTGGCGGGCTGGCCAGGCTGAGCCGACCGATACAGCGACCGGCGCACGCCTCGCGAGCCCTCCCCCTGGCCAGCGGGCCCCATCCGCGATGCGGTTGTCCGTGAGGGCCACCTTCACGGACCCTGATTCCCGCAGGGTTCCCTCACGGATGGCTGCGAGGCGTGAGGGGAATCCTGACGGACTCTGATTCCGTCAGGGTTCCCCTCACGGACAGCCCGCCGAGCGGGAGCGGGCGCGATCGCAAGCGTTAGGGGCCCGCCCGGGTGCCGGGCCGACCGAGGACCGGCTAGCTTCAACAGAGATGTCATCCACCAAACCCGCCCCCGCCGCCTTCCGGCAACGTGCGGGCCGCACCATGTCCGGCGTGGCGATCATGACAGCCCGGCTCTGGTGGGCCTGGCAGACGGTCCGATCCGCAGGCGTTGCCTACCTCTCGGCTCAGCGTTCGGAGCCGTCCCCGCCCTGTTCCGCGAGGAACCGCTCGAACTGCGAGCCCAGTTCGTCCGCCGTCGGCATGTGTTCCTGCGATTCGGCGAGCAGGCTGTGCCCGGACGCTTCGGTGAACGTGTCGTACTGACGCTCCAGCGCGCGCACCACGTCGGCGGATTCGTCGGAGTCCGCGACCTGGCGGTCGATTTCCGCCTTGGCCACCTCGGCCGCGGTGCGCAGTTCGCCGTCGGGCAGGCGCAGGCTGGTGGCCTTGCCGATGGAGTCGAGGATCGTCAGCGCGGCGGCCGGGTACGTCGATTGCGCCAGGTAATGCGGCACGTGTGCGGCGAAGCCCATCGCGTCGTGGCCCCATTCGCCGAAGCGGTACTCCAGCAGCGCGGCGATGCTGCCCGGGACCTGCATACGGTTGGGCAGCGGCTGGTGCTCGCCGACCAGGTGCTCGCGGGTCGCGTGCGCGGTGACGCCGAGCGGGCGCGTGTGCGGGGTGCCCATCGGAATGCCGTGGTAGCCCACAGTCAGCCGCACGCCCCAGCGCTCCACCAACTGCCGCACGGCGGCTGCGAACAGCTCCCATTCGCGGTCCGGCTCCGGACCGGACAGCAGCAGGAACGGGATGCCGTCGTCGTCGTGCAGCAGGCGCACGACCAGCTCGGGGGCCTCGTATTCCTCCCAGTGGTCGACCGCGTAGATCATCGACGGGCGGCGCGACCGGTAGTCGATCAGCCGGTCGACGTCGAACCGCGCGATGACCCGGTTCTCGACCTCGCCGGCGAGGTGGTCGGTGACCAGCCGCCCGGCCGAGCCCGCGTCCATGAACCCCTCGAAGAAGTGCAGGAGCACGGCTCCGTCCAGGTCGGGGACGTCCGAGTCCACCTCGTACAGTTCCTCGGGATCGAGTCCCACCGGATCCTCCTGCTGCTCGCTTGCACGGACGTACGCGGTACAACGCGGCCCGGCTGCGAATCCATCCCGCGCGCGGCGAAAATAGTAACGCCCCGCACTCATTGGCCACCCGGATCGGGGCATCGTGACACTTGTCGTGGGCACCGGGGGATCCGGTCAGGCACTCTAAGCAGGTGAACACCGAGGAATCCACCACTCTTCAACTGCGGCTGCGTCCGCCCGAGCACCGGGTGAGCCGCCGGGCGATCGGCCATTGGGCGGCGTCGGCGGGGGCCGGCTGGCTGGTCGTGCTCGCGGTGCAGGCGGTGGTGGTCGCGACCGCGGACGACCCGCCGTCGTGGCTCACGGTGACTCTTCTGCTCTCCTGCGTGCTGGCCCCGCTGCACCTGCTGGTCATGCCGCAGTGGCGCTACCGCGTGCACCGCTGGGAAGTCACCGGCGAGGCCGTCTACACCCAGTCCGGCTGGCTGAAGCAGGAATGGCGGATCGCGCCGATCTCGCGGATCCAGACGGTGGACGTCGAACGCGGTCCGCTGGAGCAGCTCTTCGGGCTGGCCCGGCTCACCGTCACGACCGCGTCCGCCGCCGGGCCGCTGCGCATCTCCGGGCTCGACCGGGAGGTCGCGGTCGTGCTCGCCGACGAGCTGACCCGCACCACCCAGGCCGTTCGCGGGGACGCGACGTGAACACCACCGCACCCTCCCCGCCGGTCGCCGCCGAAGGCACCGGCGACGCGCCCTGGCACCGCCTCGACCGCCGGATGTTGTTGATCCGCCCGGTTCTCGACCTGGTCAAGTCGCTTCCAGTACTCGTTGGCGCACTGGTGCTCGGCCACGGAAACTACTGGCAGTGGTTCGGTCTCGTGGCCACCGCGGTGACGATCGGCGTCGGCATTTCGCACTGCCTCACCTCGCGCTACCGTGTCACCGCGTCCCAGATCGAATGGCACACCGGGTTGCTGCTGCGCAAGCAACGCGCGATTCCCCTCGATCGAATCCGTACCGTGGACGTGCTTTCGGAACCGAAACATCGGCTTTTCTCGCTGTCCGCAGTACGAATCGGTACTGGACGCCACGATCACGGAAAAGGTCCGAGCAAGGACCAATTGGTGCTCGACGCGGTCACCCGCGCCGAAGCCCAGCGGCTGCGGACCCTGTTGCTGCACCGGAAACCGGCCGAATCCGAGGCGCCGCAACCGCCGGAGTCGCTCGTCGCCGAGGTCGACAAACGCTGGGTGCGGTACGCGCCGTTCACGCTGTCCGGGCTCGCCGTGGTCGCCGCGATCCTCGGCACCGTCTATCACTTCGCGCACGAACTGCACTTCGATCCGACGAGTTTCGGACCGGTCCGCGACCTCACCGCACGCGCGCTCGAACAACCGGTGTGGCTGACCGTGGTGCTCGCGGCGGCCGGGCTGTTCGTCTTGGTGTCGGTGCTGTCGGTCGGCGGATACGTGTTGTCGTTCTGGAATTTCCGGCTCACTCGCGAACCGGGCGGCACGCTGCACATCCGGCGCGGGCTGATCACGACGCGGTCGGTGTCGATCGAGGAAGACCGGTTGCGCGGCGTCGAGATCAAGGAACCGTTGCCGCTGCGGATGGTCGGCGGCGCGAAATGCGTCGCGGTCGCGGCCGGACTGCGCGAGGGCAAGGGCGCGGACCGCGGCGGCGGTCTGCTGCTGCCGCCGGCTCCGGCCGCGAAAGCCCGGGAGATCGCCGGCGAGGTGCTCGGCGAGGACTTCGCGAACGTCCCCCTCGTGCGGCATTCCCGGCGCGCGCTGACCCGCCGGATCACTCGCGCCGTCTTCGCCGTGCTGGCGCTGTCGGCCGCGCTGTTCGCGCTGGCCCGGCTCGATGTACTGCCGGAATGGCCGTGGCAGGCCGCGCTCGTGCTGCTGCCGTTCGCCGTCCTGGTCGGCTTCGACCGGTACCGCTCGCTCGGCCACGCGATCACCGGCCGGTTCCTGGTGACCCGTTCCGGGTCGCTGGCCAGGGCGACGGTCGCTGTCCGGAGTGACCGGCTCACCGGCATCGTCGTGCAGCGGTCGCTGTTTCAGCGCCGGGCCGGGCTCGTGACCGTCATCGCGCCGGTCGCCGCCGGACGCGGGCATTACCGCGTGCTGGACGTCGAAGAGGGCACCGGGCTCGCGCTCGCCGACACCGCCGTGCCCGGCCTTCTCACCCCGTTTCTGACCGTCCCGGAAAAAGGGTGATCTGTGGTAATTTACCAACGCGCTCGTGACTGAATTCGGTGCTCCCACGGAGAGGTTTCAGGATGTCTGAACCCGGACTCCGTCGCACGGCCGGCGCCAGCAGTTCCCGGAAAGTGCTCCAGCTGCTGCTGTCGTTCACCGAACAGCGCTGGGAGGCCAGCGTCGCGGAACTCGCCGAGGCGATCGGCAGCCCGGTCGCCACCACCTACCGTTACGTGCAACTGCTGAAAGAACTGCAGCTGCTCGAGGAATCGCGGTCCGGGCGCTATCACGTCACCAGCCGCGTCATGCCACTCGCGCGCGCCGCCCGGCTCGCGAACGACCTGGCGCGGCTCGCGCGGCCGACGATGGAGGAGGCCGCGCGCGAACTCGGCGAGACCATCCTGCTGTTCCAGCACTTCGGCGAGTTCGCGGTGTGCAGCGACCGGGTGGAATGCGACCGCGCGATGCGGTTCACGTTCCAGCCGGGGCATTCCATCCCGCTCGGTGTCAGCGCCACCGGGAAGATGCTGCTCGCCCTCTTGCCCGACGGCGAACGCGAGCGCCAGATCGCGCGGATCGCGCGCGAACACGGCACCGAGGTGCGCGACGGCCTCAAGCACGTGCTGGCCAACCGCTACGCGCAGAGCTGGGGCGAGATCGAGGACGGCGTGTGGTGCTGCTCGGTGCCGGTCGACGCGGACCGGCTCCGGCCGAGCGTGCTGAGCCTCGTCGGCCCTGCCACCCGCGTCGGCGACGCGGAACGCGAACGGGCGATCACGGCGTTGCGCGAGTACGCCGACCAGATCGGAAAGGCGATTTCCGAATACTCGGTGTAGCCGTAAAATCGGCCCGGTGATCCGTCTCGCGGCCCCGGCCGACCTCCCCGCGCTTCCCGACCTCGAACGTGCCGCCGGAGAGCCGTTCCGGGCCGTCGGCATGGCCGAGATCGCCGACGACGCGCCGCCCTCGGTCGAGGACCTCGCGGTGTTCCAGTCCGCGGGCCGGTGCTGGGTCTGGGACGACGGCGGGACGATCGCGGCGTACGTGCTCGCCGAGGAGGTCGACGGTTTCGGCCACGTGGAACAGGTTTCGCTGCTGCCGAGCCACGCGCGCCGCGGCTTGGGGCGGGCGCTGATCGAGACGGTCGGCGCGTGGGCCGCGGAGCGGGGGCTGCCCGGGCTGACGCTGACGACGTTCGCGGACGTGCCGTGGAACGCGCCTTACTACGAGCGGCTCGGGTTCCGCGTGCTGGCCGACGAGGAGCAGGGCCCGGCGCTGCGGGAGATCCGGCGGACGGAGATCGCGCGGGGGCTGGACCGGTGGACTCGGGTGGCCATGGTGCGGGCTGGCTGAGAGCTGCCGAGATTCCCCTTGGGGCTTAAGGGTTTCGCGGTCATTCAGGCTGACGCCAGGATCATCCGGGCCGGTGTCAACGCGAAGCCCAGCAGGTTCAACCCGCGCCACGGCGAGCACGGTCTCGCCGCGGCAGGCCTCCCACTGGTCCTGGTCGAAGCCCGCGACGCCGCGTCCCAGCTTCCGCCGCCTCAGGTAGTGCTCGGCCGTGGCGAACGTCCGGCCGTCCACCGTGAAGGGCCACGGCCACCACAGGCTCAGACAGCCGCGCCCGGCGCTCCCGTCGCTCTTCGGCCGGTGCCCCTAGAAGAACAGGAACTTGACTCGCCCCAAGGCCTTGACCGCCCGGAACCGGCCCGGGTCGCTCGGGAGGGGGACCTGGATTGCCCTGCGAATCGAACACGTGTTCTACTGGTCGGGCCGGCCCCGGAGGGGGAAGCTCCGCGGGCCGGCACCCAGGCAGAACCCGTCCCCTCGACCGATCCCAGGAGGCAATGTGGCGGTCAAGATCACCCATCTCGCCAGTGGTCAGCAAGTCCGCTTCGCGAACGCGGACGGCGCCCGCCGCTATGCCGAAATCATGGGCGGCGGAGTGGACAAATGGCGCTTCACGATCGTCCCCGGGGACAGCGGGGCTCCCGGCATGCCGGCGGCGGTCGTCAACGTGCCGGTGTGGCGGACCGTCGCCCGGTGAACCGTTGACGCCGCGTGATCGGCCCGGCGCGAAATCGCCGTGCCGATCACCGGGACAACGTCACCTGCTGTTTGTTGCTTACTGGCCACGCCTTGTGCTCCACTGTCGATCACCCACTGCTGTAAGTCCCGCGACGCGGGACCGCCGCTTGTCAGCAGCGACCACCTCGGCACGGCCTGCACCCGTGCCAGACGGACAGAAGGAGCGGCTCCTTGCTTGCGCACCAGCGTGGAACACATCGGCGTGGAAAAATCCGAGTCACTGTCGCGTTGTCGGTCCTCGCGCTCGCGGTCGGGGCCGGTGCGGCCCACGCGGCGCCGGCGGCCACCCCGAAAGCCACGGCGTGGCCCGGCGGGGCGAAGGTGGCCATCGCCGACGACTCCGGGGTTTTCGGCAGCAACCTCAGCGGCGTCTCCTACGAATCGCCCACCGTGCTGTGGGCGGTGAAGAACGGCCCGAGCACCCTGTACCGGCTCGTCCAGGACGGGGGCAAATGGCGGCCCGACACCGCCAACGGCTGGGCCAAGGGCAAGTCCACGCACTACTCCGACGGCAGCGGCGACCCGGACGCCGAAGGGGTCGTCTTCACCCCGGACGGCGTCTTCACCTCGACCGAGCGCGACAACGACAACGGCGACACGAGCAAGCCCGCCGTGCTCCGGTACGCGACCTCCGGGTCGGGCAAATCCCTGAACGCGACCGGGGAATGGGACCTCACCTCGGACCTGCCGTCGGTCGAGCCGAACAAAGGGCTCGAGGCCATCGCCTGGGTGCCGGACTCGGCGCTCACCGCGCACAAATTCCGGGACGAGCACACGAAAGCCGCCTACGACCCGGCGAGCTACCCGAACCACGGGACCGGCCTGTACTTCGTCGGGCTCGAGGCCAACGGGAAGGTCTACGCGTACGCGCTCGACCAGTCCGGCACCAAATACACCCGCGTCGCCACCATCGACAGCGGGTTCCCGGCGGTGATGGACCTCGAGTACGAACCGTCGACCGGCCACCTGTGGGCCGAATGCGACAACACCTGCAAGGGCCGCACCACCACGCTCGACGTCGACTCCAAGGGCGCGTTCGCGGTCACCGCGCAGTACGACCGCCCGTCCGGGATGTCGAACTACAACAACGAGGGCTTCGCGATCTCGCCGACGTGTGCGAACGGAAGCAAGCAGGTCGTGTGGTCCGACGACGACAACGACGACAACCACGCGTTGCGCACCGGAACGCTCGCCTGTAAGTAGTCCTTTGTAGACAGACAACCGCGGCGGCACCGGAACCTCGGCGCCGCCGCGGTGTCGTCAGTTCTTCAGCAACCGGTCCAGCGCCCGCGGAACGGCCGCCGCCAGCAGGTCCAGTTCGGCCTCTTCGGCCACCAGCGGCGGCGACACCGCCATCCCCTTGCCGAGCGAGCGCACGATCACGCCCTCCTCGAGCAGGAACTTGTGCAACCGGCCGGGCGCGCCCGGGTCCGCCGACAGCAGATCCGGCGCGAGTTCCACCGCGGCCAGGAATCCCAGCCCCGCCCGGACTTCCGCCACCGCCGGATGTCCGACCGCGCCGGAAAGCGCGTCCGCGAGCGGCTTCTCCAGCGCCTTGCCGCGCGGGATGATGTCGTCGCGCTCGTAGATGTCCAGCGTCGCGTTCGCCGCCGCGCAGGCGACCGGGTGACCGGCGTACGTCGCGCCGTGGCGAAGGATCGGAGCGCCGGGGCGGCCGGTGAAGAACGGCTCCGCCACGTGCGGCGCGACCAGCAGCACGCCCAGCGGGATCGTCCCGCTCGTCACGCCTTTCGCCGTGGTCACCAAGTCCGGCTGCACCGACCAGCGGTCGATGCCGTACCAGGTGCCGAGCCGGCCCCACGCGCAGATCACGCAGTCCGCGACGAACAGCACCTCGTGCTTGCGGCAGATCGCCGCCACTTCCTCGATGTAACCGTCCGGCGGCAGCAGCACGCCGCCCGCGCCGATGACCGGTTCGCAGAAGAACGCGGCCACCCGCTCCGGCCCCACGCGAAGGATTTCCTCCTCCAGCGCCGCCGCGTTGTCATACGGCACCTGCGAGAAATCCGCGGCCGGCGGGCCCCAGCCCTCCGCGTTCGCCGGGATCCCGGCCGCAGCGGTGCCGAATCCGTGCGTGCCGTGGTAGCCCTGGGTCCGGCTGATGACGTGGGTCTTGTCCGGGCGTCCAGTGTGGACGAAGTAGGACCGCGCGATCTTCACCGCGGTGTCCACCATGTCGCCGCCGCCCGAGCCGAGGAACACCTTCGACCCCGGCACCGGTGCCAGCTCGGACAGCCTCGACGCCAGCTTCAGCGCCGGCTCGTTCGCGACGCCGCCGAACAGGTTGTACGCGTCGAGCTTCTCCAGCTGCTCGGTGACCGCGCGGGTGATCTCGGGGCGGCCGTGGCCGAGGTTCGAGTACCACAGCGACGCGGAGGCGTCGAAGTAACGACGGCCCGCGTCGTCCCAGACATAGGACCCCTCGCCGCGGGTCACCACGAACCGGTTCCCGTCGACCGCGCCCATGTCCGCGAACGGGTGCCACAGCGGGTTCGGCTGCTGGTCCGGCATTGCTCCTCCTCGGGTCGGCTCAACCGGCCGGCGCCGCGGGGAGCGGCGACCGGCCGCCGCCGCCCTTTCTACCCGCCCGGCCGGGGATCGGCGAACCGCGACCCCTCGACGCGCGCCATCGCGGAACTCCGCAGTCCGGGATCCCGATGGCGATGTCCCCGGCCGGGCAGACCGGACGCGGGCCGCCGCGCCGGGCGGCGGCACGCCAGCTCGCCCTTGTACAGCTCGGCGGTGCGGACCAGATCGGCGTAAGCCTCGACGTGGATCCGGTTGATCGCGTCGTGCGCGTCTCGGGCGGCCGCGTCGAGCCACGCGCAGTAGTCGCTTCGGGTCTGGGTCCGCATCGCGCGCCCCCGCTCAGACGTTTTCGACGGTGGTTGCCTGTGTGTTCGCGGGCGCGGAACTCAGTGACGCGCCCTTCCGGTCCTTGACGAAGAAGCTTGTGACCAGGCCGATCACGGTCATCACGGCGAGGTAGCCGCCGACCGCGTAGACCGTTCCGGTGCTCGTCTGCAGCGATTCGGCGATGGTCGGCGCGAACGCCCCGCCGAGCACCGCGCCGATCGCATACGAGATCGCCGCGCCGCTGTAGCGGACCGTCGTCGGATACATCTCCGCGTACAGCGCCGATTGCGGGCCGTAGGTGAGCCCGAGCCCGGCCGAGAACAACACCAGCGCGAGCACGAGCAGCCCGACGCTTCCCGTGTTGACCAGCGCGAAGAACGGGAACATCCAGACCAGCTGCAGCACGAACCCGATCTGGTAGGTGCGCACCCGCCCGATCCGGTCGGCGAGCCAGCCTCCGGCGAGCGTGCTCAGCAGCCAGGCGACGGCGGAGATCATCACCGCGATCAGCACCGTCGAACGGTCGAGATGCAGTGATTTGGTCGCGTACGACTGCACGTATCCGCCGGTGGTCATGTAACCGACGGCGTTGTTGGCGGCGAACAGCAGCGCGCCCGCGACGACCAGCTTCCAGTGGTGCCGGAACAACTGCACCAGCGGCATGCTCGACCGCGCCTTCTTCTCGCGGACCTCCTCGAACACCGGGCTCTCCGCGACCCGGGACCGGATCATCAGACCGGCGACGATCAGCACCACGCTCAGCAGGAACGGGATCCGCCAGCCCCACGCCAGGAACTGCTCCGGCGTCGTCAGCGCGGTGACCAGCGCGAGGACGCCATTGGCCAGCAGCAGCCCAATCGGCACGCCGATCTGCGGGAACGCGCCGTACAGCCCGCGCCGCTCGGCGGGCGCGTGCTCGACCGCGAGCAGGGCCGCGCCGCCCCATTCGCCGCCCGCCGAAAGCCCCTGCACGATGCGCAGCAGCACCAGGATGATCGGTGCCCACACGCCGATCGACGCGGTGTTCGGCACCAGGCCGATCAGCACCGTCGAGATCCCCATCAGCAGCAGGGTGAGGATCAGCATCGCGCGCCTGCCGAGCCGGTCGCCGAGATGCCCGGCGATCACCGCGCCGACCGGGCGGAAGAAGAAGCTGATGCCGACCGTCGCGAACGACACGATCAGCGCGTCCTTGCCGAGCACCGCGAAATACTGCGTCGCGAAGACCAGTCCGGCGCAGATCGCGTAGATGAAGAAGTCGAACCATTCGATAGTCGTGCCGACCATGGCCGCCAGTACGACGCGGCGATGCTCCCTGCTGATCCCGGTCGTGCGCGGCATCGCGCCTCCCCTGCTGCTGACGGTGCTCCAGACCGTGCCAGATCGTATATAATCAGTCGCCGCCCCGACAAGGCTCAATGCGGTAACTGAACTGGACTTTTGCCCGGATGGCCCAGCAAGCGCGGCGAGCGCTCGTCGTTCGCTCAGCGCATTGTCTGGATTGAATGTATATTATTTAGCGCGGCGAACGGACCGGTTACCGTGGCCTGGACACCCCGCCCCGGCGGGCTGTGAAGGGGAGGCGACAGGGATGTCCACAACACACGAGCAGGCCGGCGGGCTCAGCAAGAGCCAGCACACGTACCAGGTGCTGAAGTCCCGGATCACCGCGGGCGCGTACCCGGCGGGCCATCGGCTGGTCCTCGGCTCGCTGGCCAAGGAATTCGACGTGAGCACGGTCCCGGTGCGGGAAGCGGTGCGGCTGCTGCAGGCCGAGGGGCTGGTGCACTTCGAGCGCAACGTCGGCGCGACCGTCGCGGCGATCGACCCGGTCGGGTACGAGCACACGATGCAAATGCTCGCGATCGTGGAGAGCGCGGCCACCGCGCTCGCCGCGCCGCACCTGAGCGCCGACGACCTCGCCGAGGCCGGCGAACTCAACGACCGGATGCGCGCCGGTCTCGGCCAGCTCGAACCGGTCGAGTTCACCCGGCTCAACCACGAGTTCCACGAGGTCCTCTACACCCGCTGCCCCAACCCCAGCCTGGTAGACCTGGTCAAGAAGGGCTGGGCCCGGCTCGCCACCATCCGCGATTCGACGTTCTCGTTCGTGCCCGCCCGCGCGCTCGCCTCGGTCGCCGAACACGACCAGCTGCTCGACCTGATCCGTTCCGGTTCCGGTGCCGAATGGATCGAGCACTGCGCGCGGGCGCACCGGTCAGCGACGCTGGACGCGTTCCTCAGCTGGGAAGCCGACTCGCACCACAGCTGAGGTTCACGCGGTCATACGCGCGAGGATCGTCGCGAAATCCTGCTGCGGAATGGGAAACAAGCCACGGCGGAACGGCAAACCCCAATGAGCGGGGTCGGTGACGAACGACAGCTGGTCTACTAGCGGCTTCGCGTCCACGCGCTGGCAAGCGTGAAAGGAAGCCGCGAGCCGCCATGGCTGGAAATCGTCGCTCACGTAGGCTTGGTAGGGCTTATCGCCGGTGATGGTGGCCCAAGCGGTGAATTGCCGGACGGGTTTGCCTCCCCGCAAGCTCGTGCGCGGCGAGTAGAAAATCATCTCGTCGCCGGGACGCGGCTGGCGAAGACGGTTGCCCGCACCGTGGTCCGCCTGCGTGAAGCCGCCTTCGGCGGCGGCTTCGACGTGGTCCAGAGTGACGGTGTTGATCCAGAACCGCTGGCCGGGAGACGTGTTCACTTTGCCGTCAGCCCTTCGACCAGATCGGTCGTCGGCCTGCCGAGGAGCCGGGAAAGATCATTACCGACGCGGGCGAAAACCCCAGCGGCAATGGTCTGGTCGAGACCGACCAAGAAGCTGGCCAGCTCGCCGTCCATTCCCGTTTCGAGGAGCATTTCCCGCAATTCCTCGGGAGCGACCGGCCGATAAACGACCTCTCGCTCCAGCACGACCGACATCGCTTCGGCAATGTCGGCGTAAGTGAAGTTCGTGTCGCCGGAGAGGCTGTACGTGGCATTGTCGTGCCCGTCGGTGGTGACCACGACGGCCAACGCCTCGGCCAGGTCTTTCCGGCTGGCTGCCGCGACGACGGCATCGCCGGTCGCGGCGGCGAGGACTCCGGTGAAGCGAGGACCGGCCAGCGACTGGACATAGTTCTCGATATACCAGGTGTTCCGCAGAATCGTGTACGTCAGGCCGGAAGCGACAAGAGCGTTCTCGGTCGCCCGGTGGTCCGAGTTGATCTCGAACCGGTCGTCGTCGGCCCGGACTCCGCTGGTGTAGTAAACGTGCCGGACCTTCGCGTTCTTCGCGGCTTCGATGACGGATTGGTGCTGGGCAAGGCGATTCGGGTCGCGGCCCGAGATCAGCACGAGGTCCGAGTGCCCGGCGACCAGTTCCGCGACGCGGGCCGAATCCGACAGGTCGACGGCAGCGGCGCGGAACCCGGCGGAAGCGAGTTCTTCAAGCCGCGCTTGGTTCCGGCCGGCCGCGGTGATCGTTTCGGGACTCGTGCCCCGCGAGACCAGCGCGTCCAGGACGTGCTGGCCGAGCGCTCCGGTAGCCCCGAAAACCAGGGTGCTCGCCTCAGCCACGGTCGTGCAGGGTGACGTGGTAGCCGTCGGGGTCGGCGAAGGTGAACGTCCGGCCGAAGGGGCCGTCGATCGGCGCGGAGACGATGGGGTGCCCGTCGGCGGCCAGAGCGTCGTGAATGGCCTGGACGTCGGTGGCGAGCAGCCAGATCGCGGCGCCGATGCCGGGGTGGGCGGCGGAGGCGAGATCGGTGCCGGGAACGACGTCGCGGAGCGCGAACGCGATCGGCTTCGTCTCGAAGACGACGGCGTGCGGAGGTCCGGCGGGCGAGCGGACGAGGCCGAGGTATCGCTCGTAGAACGCCTGCGAAGCGTCCAGGTCACGAGCCTGGAGCGAGAGGAAATCGGGGCCGATGGCGGGCAAGGCACTGCTCCTTTTCGTCGTGTCAGGTTTCTGACACGAGCCACTGTATGTCAGAATCCTGACATGAGTCAAGACGGCGGCGGAGTCGACCTGGACAAGTCACTGGGCTACCTGCTGAAAGAGACCTCGAGCGCGCTGCGCGCGGCCATGGAGGAGGTGCTGCGCCCGCTCGGGATGACGGTGACGCACTACTCCTGCCTAGAGCTGCTGGCGCAACGGCCGGGCCTGTCGAACTCCGAGCTGGCGCGGGGCGCGTTCGTGACCCGGCAGTCGATGAACGTGCTGCTCCAAGCCCTGGAGCGAGACGGCTACGTGACCCGGCCCGCGGAGGCGCCCGTCGGGAAGGCCCTTCCCGCCCGGCTCACGCCTCGCGGACGGCGGAGCCTGGAGAAGGCGAGCGCCGCGGTCCGGTCCGTCGAGGTCAGGATGCTGGACGGGCTGAGCGAGACCGAACAGTCGGACGCGTTCCGGATCCTGCGGAGCATGGTCCGCTCCCTGCGAGACGGCGCGCAATGCTGAGTCCGTGAGGGGAACCCTGAGGGAATCTGATTCCCTCAGGGTTCCCCTCACGGACCTCTGCGGAAGTGAAGCTTGTGGCTCAGCCGCGCGGTTTCCGGTACCACCGCGGCGAAGTGTTGAGCGGCGGCTTGAGCTTCGCGCGCACCACCAGCACATTCGGCTCGTCCGATTCCACGAATTCGCTCAGCAGCCGGCGAAACGCCCGGCCGAAGCCGGACACCCGGTCCGCGTGCACGCCGAACGAGCGGGCCAGCCCGACGAAATCCGGGCTGTCCCAGTCGACTCCGCGGCGCGGCAGGCCTTCCTGGTCCTGGTCGAAGCGCAGCATGCCGTAGCCGCCGTCGTCCACCACCACGACCGTCACCGGCAGTTGTTCCTCGGCGAGCGTCGCCAAATCCCCTACCGCGTAAAGGAAACCGCCGTCGCCGGTGACGCAGAGGACGCGACCGCCGCCTGCCGCCTCGGCCGCCGCGCCCGCGCCGAGCGACGCCGGGAAGCCGTAGCCGAGCGTGCCCCAGCCCATCGGATACGCCAGCCGCCGCGGCGCGCGGACCCGGTGGAAGCCGCCGATCCAGTATCCGGCGACGCACATGTCCGTGACGATCGTCCCGTCCGCGGGGAGCACTTCCTCCAAAGTGGACAGAAAGTCGGCGGCCTGCGGTTCCTCGTCGCGGATGCGCCTGCGCACGCGGCGGCCGATGCCGGCCAGCCGCGCGGTCAGCTCGTCCAGGCCGGACCGCTGGTCCGGGTGCAGGGATTCGACGACGCGGCGCGCGTCGCCGACCAGGGTGACGTCCGGCCGGTAGTTCTTCGCCGCGTCGCCCGCGTCGACGTTGATCGCGATCAGCTTCGGCGGCGCGGGCATCTGCCAGTTCTGCGTCATCAGGCCGTCGAAGTCGGTGCCGATCGCGAGCACCACGTCGGCCTCGTCCCACAGCTGCCCGACCTCCGGCGCGTGCACCGGATTCGGGGCCAGACAAGGATGATCGAGCGGAAGCAGACCGCGCGCGCCGAAGGTGGTGAGCACCGGCGCGGCCAGCCGTTCAGCGAGATTTCCGATCGCTTCGCCCGCTTCGGAGCGCAACGCGCCGCCGCCCGCCCAGATGAGCGGACGGCGCGCGGACGCCAGCAGTTCGGCCGCGCGAGGCAGGTCCGGCAGGTCGAGCACGCGTTCGGCGGGCGGCGCGGGCGGTTCGCGCGGCGGCGTGGTTTCGCGGAGGAAATCGGTCGGAATGCCCAAATACACCGGACCGCTTTGCGGCATCAGCGCGAGCCGGGCGGCGCGGTGCAAGGTCGTGCCGATCTGATCCGCGCGGTGCACGGTGAAGCCTGCCTTGGTGACCGGCGCGAACATCGCCTGCTGATCGGAAGTTTCGTGCAACACCCCGCGCACGACACCCGGACGGCGCAGCGTCGACGGGATGTCCGTCGCGATCACGAGCACCGGGGCCGCGGACGCCATCGCTTCGCCGACCGCACCGAGCGTGTTCGCCGCGCCGGGGCCGGTGGTCACGAGCGCGACGCCGAGTTTTCCCGTCCTGCGGGCATAACCGTCGGCGGCGTATCCCGCGGTCTGTTCGTGCCGGACGTTGACGAGCCGGATCCCGGTGTCCGCCAACGCCTCCCACAGCGGCAGGTTGTGTACTCCAGGCAGGCCGAACACCACCTCGGTCCCGAGAGCCGTGAGCGCGTCCCCCAGCTGCTGAGCTCCAGTCCGTCCTGCCACGCCAGCGATGGTATCCGTCCCCCGTAAGCAGCTGCAGACACGTCACCGGACAGGGTTTGTCATCGCCTTGTCCCCCACCTGGCCGCGAGAGCTGAGGCGCCGCCTTTTTCGTGCGTACACTCCGGGGGCCGGGGACGCCGAGGTCCCCATGGCGGCGGAAAGGGGTGGCGCAATGCCGTTGATGCCGGTGACCGACTCGATGTTCCTCATGGTCGAGACGCGCGAACACCCGATGCACGTGGGCGGGCTCCAGCTGTTCCGCAAACCCGAGGGCGCGGGCGAGGACTATCTGCGCGACCTCCGCCGCGGCCTGCTGGAATCGGACAACATGCGCAGCGTGTTCCGGATGCGGCCGAGCCGTCCCGTGAACACCGTCGGGCACGTGCGCTGGTCGCGCGACACCGATCTGGAGCTCGACTACCACTTCCGGCATTCGGCGCTGCCGCAGCCGGGCCGGGTCCGCGAACTGCTCGAACTCACCTCGCGCTGGCACAGCACGCTGCTCGACCGGCACCGGCCGCTGTGGGAAACGCACCTCATCGAAGGACTGCGCGACGGCCGGTTCGCGATCTACTCGAAGATCCACCACTCGCTGATGGACGGCGTCTCAGCGCTGCGGCACCTGCAGGGAACGCTGTCGGACGACCCGGCCGACCTGGACTGCCCGCCGCCGTGGGGTTCGCGCGACAAGCCCGCCGCGAACCACAACGGCCGCGCCCCGGCGTCGCCGTTCGCCCTGGTGGGCAAGACGTTCGAGCAGGTCGCGGGTATCGCGCCGGCCGCGGCGAAGGTGGCGCGCGAGGCGTTCCGCGAGCACCGGCTCACGCTGCCGATGCAGGCCCCGAAGACGATGCTGAACGTGCCGATCGGCGGCGCGCGCCGGTTCGCCGCGCAGTCCTGGCCGCTCGAGCGGGTGCGCGAGGTCGCGACCGCCGCGGGTGTGTCCCGCAACGACGTCGTGCTCGCGATGTGCTCCGGCGCGCTGCGCGATTACCTGATCGAACAGAGCGCGCTGCCGGACGCGCCGCTGGTCGCGATGGTCCCGGTGTCGCTGCGCCGCCGCGACACTGGCGACGCGACCGGCAACAACATCGGCGCGCTGCTGTGCAACCTGGCCACCGACCAGACCGACCCGGCGCAGCGGCTGGCCGCGATCTCCGAATCGATGTCGAACGGCAAGAAGCTGTTCTCGCAGCTGTCACCGCTGCAGACGCTGCTGCTGTCCGGGATCAACGTGGCCCAGCTGGGCGCGTCGCCGATCCCCGGCGTCGTCGGCAACACGCGCCCGCCCTTCAATCTGGTGATCTCGAACGTCCCCGGCCCGCGCAAGCAGATGTACTGGAACGGCGCGGCGCTCGACGGCATCTACCCGGCGTCGGTGCTGCTCGACGGGCAGGCCCTGAACATCACGCTGACCAGCAACGGGGACAATCTCGACTTCGGGGTCACCGGGTGCCGGCGCAGCGTTCCGCACCTGCAGCGGATCCTGACGCATCTGGATACGGCGCTCGCGGAGCTGGAATTCGCGACGCGGGTGTAGCCGGGTCAGTCGATGCCTTCCGGGCTGGCTCCGCCGACCGGGACGGCTGGCGCGACGATGCGGTCGATCTCGGCGAGGTCCGACGGGGTGAGCTGAACGTCGGTCGCGCTGTTCTCGATGCTGGCTGGGCGGCGGGCACCGACGATGGCGACGTCGACCTTCGCCAGCGTCCACGCGATGGCCAGCTGGCTCACCGTCGCGCCTCTGTCCTTGGCGAAAGCGACGAGCTGGTCGACGATCTTCAGGTTGTGCCGCAACGAGTCCCCGCGGAAAGCGGACGAACGCGACCGCCAGTCCGACGGGTCGAACGCCGTTTCGGCGGTGAGCGAGCCGGTGAGCAGACCGCTGCCGAGCGCACTGCAGGCGAGCACGCCGAGGTGGTGCTCGCGGGCGTACGGGAGCGGATCGGTCTCCGCGCCGCGCCGGAAGAGGTGGTAGGGCACCTGCACGGTTTCCACCGTCTCGTGCACTGCGCTGAGCTGCGCGGAGTCGTAGTTCGACACTCCGACGTGGCGGATCTTGCCCGCGTCCACGAACTCCCGCAGCGTCCCGGCGACCTCGGCGGCCGGAGTCCGCGGGTCGGGCCAATGGATCTGGCAGAGGTCAAGATGGCCGACGCCGAGCGCGCGCAGGCTCTCGTCCACTCCTTGCGTGAGCCATTCACGGCGTGAATCGCGGATGCGTTCGGAACCGGGGTTCGTCCCGCCTTTGGTGGCGATGACGACGCTGTCGCGGCGATGGTCCAGTTCGCTGCACAACGCTTTGCCCAGGAGTGCTTCGGCGGTGCCGTAAGCCCGCGCGGTGTCGAAGAGAGTGATGCCGAGTTCGTGCGCGCGCCGGATCGCCGCGATCGCGGTGTCCTCGTCGAAGCTGCCCCGCTGACCGCCGAACCCGCCGGTGCCGAAGGCGATCCGGGACGCTTCGAGGCCGCTGCGGCCAAGGGTCGTCGTCCGCATGAATCGAGCAGAGCACTCCTTGCTCGACCTTGCCGAGCAGTCCCAGTTGCTGATTATTCGGTTGACAACTGGAGGAAGCTCGCGGGGTGAGCCTCCTGGAGCCGTTGCGGCACCGCAATTTCCGCGCCCTCGCCGCCGGGCGGACGCTCGGCACCTTCGGCAACTCGGTCGCTCCGGTCGCGCTCGCGTTCGCGGTGCTGGACCGCACCGGGTCGGCGGTCGATCTCGGACTGGTCGTCGGGGCCCGGTCGCTGGCGAACGTGCTGCTGCTGCTTTTCGGCGGGGTGCTCGCGGACCGGCTGCCGCGCGCGGTGATCCTGCAGGGCACCGAGATCGCGGCCGGGCTCAGCCAGGCGCTGATCGCCGCGAGTGTCCTTTGTGGATTCAGCTCGGTCCCGTTCCTGATCTCGCTGAGCGTGGTCAACGGGGCGGTCGCGGCGATGTCGCTTCCCGCTTCGGCGGCGATCACTCCGCAAACCGTGCCGCGGGAGCTGCTGGCGCCGGCGAACGCCTTGCTGCGGCTGCTGGTCAACGGCGGGCGCATCGCCGGGGCCGGGGCCGCCGGGGTCGCGGTGGCGGCGGCCGGATCCGGCTGGGCGCTGGCGGTGAACGCGCTGCTGTTCTTCGGTGCCGCGCTCGCCTATCACGCCGTCCGGCTGCCCCGCACTGAGCGGGTTTCCGGCTCCCGGCCGATCGCCGACCTGATCGCCGGGTGGCACGAGTTCCGGTCCCGCACCTGGGTGTGGGCGGTGGTCGCGCAGTTCGCCTTCGTCAACGCCGCCGGGCTCGGCACGCTCGTGGTCATCGGACCGGTCGCCGCGGACGAGACGTTCGGGCGTTCCGGATGGGGGCTGGCGCTGGCGATGCAGACGGCGGGCGCGCTGCTCGGCGGGATCGTCGCCGCGCATTGGCGGCCGCGGCGCGCGTTGTTCGTCGGGGTGCTGCTGGTCATGGTGGAGGCGCTGCCGGTGCTGACGCTCGGCTGGTGGCCGTCGCTCGTCCCGCTGCTGATCGCGATGCTGCTGGCCGGGCTGGCGATGGAGCAGTTCTCCGTCGCGTGGGACGTTTCGCTGCAGGAACACATCCCGCCCGACCGGCTCGCCCGCGTGTACTCCTACGACATGCTGGGTTCGCTCGCCGCGATGCCGCTCGGGCAGATCGCGGCGGGTCCCCTCGTGCAGCACTTCGGCCGCGAGACGGTGCTCGTCACGTGCGGGGTGCTGATCCTCGTTTCGACCGGACTGGCGTTGTGCAGCCGGGAGATCCGGCAGCTTACGAACCAGCCGGCGGCTTCGGCCGCACCGACAGGAAGTTGACCGCGCTCGCGCTGAACACCAGCTCGTCGTCGCCGTTGAACAGCTCCATCCGGGTGCGCACGAGACCACGGTCCGGCTTCGACTTCGACAGCCGCGCCTCGGTGACGGTCGCCCGCATCCGCAGCCGGTCTCCCGGCCGCACCGGACGCGGCCAGCGCAGCTCGTCGACGCCCGGGCTGCCGAGGCTCGCGACCGACGACAGGTAGTGGTCGGCGAACATCCGCATCATCAGGCTCGACGTGTGCCAGCCGCTCGCGATCAGCCCGCCGAACGGGCCCTCCTTCGCCGCCGCCGGGTCGACGTGAAAGCTCTGCGGGTCGTACTTCTCGGCGAACTCGACGATCTCCGCTTCGCTGACTGTCGTGTCGCCGAACTCGTACACCGATCCCTCGGGGTAGTCCTCGAACCAGCGGTCGTCGATCGGCGCGGTGAACTCGGTCATACCCGACACCCTGCCACGGGCCGCGCGGGAATCACGGCGCGGCCCAGGGCCGGACCTCCTCCAGCAGCTTCGCCACCGCCAGCACCAGGTCGTCCGAATGCCGCGGGCCGACGATCTGCAGGCCCACCGGAAGGCCCGATTCGGTGCGCCCGGCCGGCACGCTGATCGCCGGCTGCTGCGTCATGTTGAACGGGTAGGTGAACGGCGTCCACTCCGGCCATTCGCTCATCCCGCTGCCCGGCGGCACGTCGTGGCCCGCCTCGAACGGCGGGATCGGGACGGTCGGCGTGAGCAGCACGTCGCAGCGGGTGTGGAACTCGCCCATCCGGATGCCGAGCGCGGCGCGTTCCGCGGTGGCGTCGAGGTAATCGCCCGCGGAGTAGGTGTGGCCCCGTTCCCACACGCGGCGCAGGCCCGGATCGACCCGCGGCTCGCTGCCCGGCGGGAACGCGTCGAGCGACTTCGCCGCGCCCGCCGACCACAGCACGTCGAAGGCGTCCTTCGGGTCGGCGAACCCGGGGTCGGCCTGTTCCACCTGCAACCCGGCGTCGGCGAGCGACTGCACCGCCGACTGGACGATCGCCGCGATCTCCGGGTCCACGTCGACAAAACCGAGCGTGGGCGAGAACGCGGCGATCAGCCCGCGCACGTCGCGCCGCACCGCCTCGCGGTACGCGCTGATCGGCGGCGCGAGCCCGGTCGGGTCGCGGTGGTCCGGCAGCGCGAGGACGTCCAGCAGCAGCGCCGTGTCGTCCACGCAGCGAGCCATCGGCCCGGCGTGCGCGAGCGGGCCGAACGGGCTCGCCGGGAACAGCGGGATCCGGCCGTGGGTCGGTTTCATGCCGACGATCCCGCAGAACGACGCGGGGATCCGCACCGAACCGCCGCCGTCGGTGCCGACGGACAGCTCGCCCATCGCCGCCGCGACCGCCGCCGCGCTGCCGCCGCTGGACCCGCCCGCCGTCATCCGCGGGTTCACCGGATTGCGCGTGATGCCCGCCAGCGCGCTGTCGGTGACGCCCTTCCAGGCGATCTCCGGCGTGGTCGTCTTGCCCAGCACGACCAGGCCCGCCTCGCGCATCCGCGCCATCACCGGGCTGTCGACGTCCCACGGCTGATCGACCGGGATGCTCGTGGAACCGCGCAGCGTCGGCCAGCCCTGGGTGAGGAAGATGTCCTTGATCGACGCGGGAACCCCGTCGAGCGCGCCGATCGGGTTCCCGTCGCGCCACCGGGCCTCGGCCGCTTTCGCCTGGTCGAGCGCGCGCTCGGCGTCGACGAGGCAGAAGGCGTTGATCTCGCCGTCGCGGTCCTCGATGTTCTGCAGGGCGCTCTTCGTCGCTTCGACCGGCGACAGCTCGCCAGTGGCGTAGGCGGCGACGAGTTCGCTGGCGGTCAGTTCCCGGTCGCCCATCCGGCGCCTCCCTGCGTTTCGGACGGCACGTAGCCGAGCCGTTTGTCCACGACGTTCCACAGCGGTTCCCCGGCGACCCAGCGCCGGAAGTTCCCCGCGAACACCTCGACCAGGGTCCGCCGCCAGCCGATGAAATCGCCCGACATGTGCGGGGACAGCAGGACGTCCGGCATGGTCCACAGTGGACTTTCGGCGGGCAGCGGCTCGGTTTCGAAGACGTCGAGCGCGGCCCCGGCGATCTCCCCCGCCCGCAAGGCCGCGATCAGATCCGAGGTGACCACCAGTTCGCCGCGGCCCACGTTCACGAACCGCGCGGACGGTTTCATCGCGGCGAACGCGGCGGCGTCGAACATGCCCTTGGTCTGATCGGTGAGCGGCGCGACCGCGACGACGTAGTCGAACTCGGGCAGATACCGCGTCAGCTCGGCGGATTCGCGCACGACGCCGAAATCCGGATCCCCGACCCGGGCGCGGCGGCCCGCCCCGGACACGCGCATCCCGGCCGCGCGCAGCATCCGCGCGATGGCCCGCCCGATCGGTCCGGTGCCCACCACCAGCACCTCCCGTCCGGCGATCCGCTCGCTCTCGCGGTGCTTCCACGTGCCGGCGCGCTGCAGGTCGAGCGAACGCGCGAAGTCCTTGGCGAACGACAGCACGACGCCGAGCACGTACTCCGCGATGGCGTCGTCGAACACCCCGCGCGAGTTCGTGAGCACGACGTCGCTTTCGCGCAGCCCCGGGAACAGCACCGGGTCGACGCCGGCGCTCGCGATGTGCAGCCACCGCAACCGGTCCGCCGCGGGCCAGGCCCCCGGAACGGCATCGGAAAGGAAATCGTAGACAAAAAGCGCGTCGGCTCCGGCCAGCGCACCGGCGAGGCCGCGCTCGTCGGTGTAACGAACTACCGCCGCGTCTTCGATAGCGGCCATGTCCGGTGGTTGGTCTGCCCCGCAGAGCACTGCCAGTACGGGGGTTTCCGGAGCGATCACGATTGACACGGTAAAAGTGGCTCGTATGATTGTCAACAATCCGAGGACCACCCCCGGAGCACCGGACGGGCATCGGCACAGGCGTATTCCGGAGGCTGAACCTTGGATCTGGACTTCCTCGCGTTCGAGGGCCCGCTAGCCCAGCGCGGCATCGGCGTGATCGCGCCGTTCGACCTCGCGCTCGAGCGCGAACTGTGGCGCTGGGTGCCGATGGAGGTGTCGCTGCATCTCGCCCGCACCCCGTACGAACCGGTCCCGGTGAGCATGGAGATGGCCCAGCTGGTGAGCGACAGCCGCCACCTCGCCACGGCCACGCGCGACGTGCTGCACGTGGAGCCCGAGGTGGTCGCCTACCTGTGCACCTCGGGCAGCTTCGTGAACGGCATCGACTACGAACGCTCCCTCACCAAGGCGATCTGCGACGCGGGCGCGCCGGACGCGGTCACCACCTCCGGCGCTCTCGTCGAGGTGCTGCACCAGCTCGACCTGCGCCGGGTCTCGGTGCTGACGCCCTACGACGCCGACCTCACCGGCAAACTCCACGATTTCCTCGCCGAGGTCGGCGTGGACACGGTGTCCAGCGACCACCTCGGGCTGGGCGGCGGCATCTGGAAGGTCAGCTACCGCACCATCGCCGAGCGGATCCTGGCCGCGGACCACCGCGAGGCCGAGGCGATCTTCGTCAGCTGCACCAACCTCCCCACGTTCGACCTGATCGAACCGCTGGAGAAGGCGCTCGGCAAACCCGTGCTGACCGCCAACCAGCTGACCATGTGGGCCTGCCTGCGCCGGATGCGGCTGCCCGTCGTGGGCCCCGGCCAATGGCTGCGGGAGGTGTCTTGATCCGTCCCGCTAATATTGTCGACAATTTGCGCATCCCGGAGGTTTCGTGACCACGATCGGCTTCATCTACCCCGACCACGCGGCCGAGGACGACTACCCGCTCGCGGAACAGCTTCTCGGCGGCCCCGAAGGCGACATCAGCCTGCCGGTCGCGCACATCTACGGCACCGACCTGCACGCCGTGCCGGAGCTGCTCGACCTCGGCAGCGAAGCCCGGCTCGCCGAAGGCGCCCGGCTGCTCGCGAAGCACGAGCCGGAAGCCGTCGTGTGGGCTTGCACGTCCGGCAGCTTCGTATACGGCTGGGACGGCGCGCGCGACCAGGCCGACCAGCTCGCCAAGGCCGCCGGAGTGCCGGCTTCGAGCACGTCGTTCGCCTTCGTGCACGCGGCGAAAGCCCTTGGCGTGCAACGAGTAGCGGTGGCCGCGAGCTACCCCGACGACGTCGCGCGGCTGTTCGTGGACTTCCTCGCCGCCGGAGGGGTGGAGGTGCTCTCGATGTCGAGCGCCGACATCGACACCGCCGCCGAGGTGGGCCAGCTCGCGCCCGAGGCCGTAGTCGATCTGGCGATAAGCCACGACCACCCGGACGCCGACGCGGTTTTGGTGCCCGACACCGCGATGCGCACGCTCGGCGAGATCACCGCGATCGAGGAGAAGCTCGGCAAGCCGGTGCTGACCGCCAACCAGGTGACCGTGTGGGAAGGCCTGCGGCTGACCGGCACGAGCAGGCTGGTGCGTTCGCTGGGCGCGTTGTTCCGGACGAGGGGCTGACCCGTGGTCGCACTGCCTGACATAGAACCGGTGAGCCGGGAATCGACCGCCGCGGTGATCGCGCGCCAGCTGCGCGACGCGATCATGACCGGCGCGCTGCCGCCCGGCACCCAGCTCGGCGAAACCGACCTGGCCGCCCGCTTCCAGGTCTCGCGCGGCCCGCTGCGGGAGGCGATGCAGCACCTCGTGTCCGAGGGCCTGCTGCGCAGCGAACGGCACCGCGGCCTGTTCGTGATCGACCTCGAACCGGCGGACGTGTTCGACATCTATCTCGCCCGTTCCGCGGTGGAAAGAGCCGCCCTGCTGTGCGCGTTCCGCGGCGACCGCGAGGCGGTGGCCGCCACGCTGGAGCAGAACGTGGCCGACATGGCGGCAGCCGCGGACGACCCGGCCGCGTTGTCGGAGGCGGACCTGCGGTTCCACGAGGCGCTGATCAACGCGTCCGGCAGCAAACGGCTGATGCGCATGGCCCGGACGTTGCTGATCGAGACGCGGATGTGCCTGACGTTGCTGCAGAGCACGTATCAGGGGGTCGAGGATCGGCTGGAGGAGCACACGCGGATCATCGAAGCCCTGCGCTCGGGCGACGAGGAGACGGCGCTGCACTTGCTGGACGCGCACATGGAGGACGCGATCAGCCGGTTGCTTCCCGGGCGGAGTTTGAAGGACGGGGTCGCGGCGGCTGGGTGAGGCTGGGTGCTCGACCTCCGCGTCGGAGCCAGCCGCCGGGGAATCGCGATCGCGTGCCGGAGGAATGCGATCGACCAACCGGCCCGGGCCGCGATCCATGACCCGCGGGGCGGGAGATTCGCCCCGCGCGGCACCCGGTAGCGACATCGGCTTCAGCACGATCACGGTGCCGGACAGCGCGATCGGCCATCCGGCCCGGGTCGCGCATCCAGGCTGTCGAAGGCTCACCACCCCAGCATCTCCGCCATCGTGCCGCCCAGGACGCGGTCTCTCAGTTCTCCGGGCGGGGTCACGCGTTCGATCGTCGTGCGGGACAGGACCGGGTCGCCGTACGGCGCGTCCGAGCCGAACATCGTGCGGTCCGGGAGTTCGGCGATCGCCAGCCGGACCGCGAAGACGATGCTCGCCGTTGACAGTTCCAGGTAGACGTTCGGCGTTTCGCGGGCCAGGTCGATCGCGGTGAGCCAATGCGCGCCGCCCAGTTGGCTGATCACCAGCGGCACAGCCGGGTAGCGGCGGGCCAGGGCCGCCAGGGTGGACAGATCTCCTTCGGTGGTCGGGGCGGAGCCGTGCACTACGACCGGGAGTCCATTGTGGTCGGTGGCGGCCCGCAGGACTGGCTCGATCCGGGCGCCCGCGCCCGGAGGCGGCGTCAGTTCGCCGATTCCGTGGAAGCCTCGGGCGACCACCTCGACGTCCGCGGCGACTTGGTCTTCCGGCTGGTCCAGGCGGACCGAGCGGAAACCCAGGAAGCGGTCGGGGTGCGCGGCCAAGGCAGCGTCGAGTCCTTGCCAGGCGGACTGGTAGCCGTCGCCGGACTGGCCGCTGAGCGCGGCGTCCAGCACGCTCATTTCCCGGCGGAACGAAGCCAGATCGGTGGCTCGTTCGGGGTGCGGCCTGGTCGCGAACAGCACGGCGCGGTCGGCTCCGGCTTCGTCCAGCAGGGCGAGATGCTGGTGCACGGGGTCGTGAACGTGGCTGTGGGCATCGATGATCAACGAGGACTCCCGGGTCGGGTCGGGCGCGCGGAATGCGGCCGCCGGGACCAGTGTTGAACGTTGACACCATGCCAAGGTCAAGCTCAGCGGAGGGGCGATGCGGATCGGGCAGCTGGCCGAGCGCACCGGAACCAGCGAACGGCTCCTGCGGTACTACGAACGCGTCGGGCTGCTGACGGCGGACCGGCGGCCCAACGGCTACCGCGACTACGCTCCCGCCGCCGAGCAGACCGTGCGGCAGATTCGCGCGTTGCTGGCGGCCGGGTTGCCGACCAGTCTGATCAAGCGAATGCTGCCGTGCGCCGACGCGGACGGTTCGTTGCGACCGTGTCCAGGAGTGCTGGGTGCGCTGCGCACTCAACTCGCCCAACTCGACCGCCGGGCGGAGGACATCGCCCAGGCCCGGCGGACGCTTCGCGAAGCGATCGCCGTTACGGAACGCGCCGCCTAACCGCACCCTCGCCTTGCCCGATGCCCGGACAGGCACCCGAAATCCGAACCATGCTCCGCACCTGGCCTAGGGCGACCTGCTCCCCTCCGCGCCTTTCCCCGTGCGTTGCCCCGGTGGCGGCGGGAACCGCGCGGTGGTCCGCTTCTCGCGCGAGTACTGGCGTAATACCGGCAGGCCGAACGCCATCCGACCGGGTTCGGCGGCTCGACCCCCTACCGCGTTCTCGGAATAGGAAGCGCCCTCCCAGAACAGGAGGTCCCTTTCTCCGGACTCGTCTCCCGCCCGGCCGATCCGTACCGCGCTCACTTTGCCACAGGCCACGAAGCCGGAGCCGAAAGTGCCGCCGGTCAAGGTGAGCAACAGCAACGGTACGGCTGAGCTGTCATTGAGGTCGCCGTGGCTCGGCACCGGCGCGATCGTAAGACCTCCGGTGAAGCGAGTGTCGAGTTCCAACCGCTCCACCGCGGTGAACAGAATCTCCACCTGCTTCTCATAACTGCGCAGCCACAACAATTTGTGCCCGATGACGTACCGGATCGGCACGAAATCGCCGTCAGCGGAGAAGGGAAGCCCACCCATGGTCTCCACTATGCCAGGAACAACCGGCCCTGCTGCCGGTCCGAAAGCACCCGAGGCGAGGTGGCTCAGCTCGGCGAGGACTCGAGCGTGATCCAGTACCTCCGCACCGGCCCGTGATCGGTCTGGCGCACTTCCTCCAGCACCCCGCCCGCGCGTTCGATCGTCTTGGCGGACGCCAAGTTCTCCCCCACGCACACCAAGAGCACCCGAGACAAGCCCCGGGCCTCGGTCAGCATCTGGCTCAGCGCCCAGGAAGCGAGACCGCGGCCACGCGCGGACGGTCGGATGCCGAAGCCGATGTGCCCGGCCCACCGCACATACTCCGCCGGGCCGGAGCGCAGGGCTATTCCGCCGAGCACCTGTCCGTCCTCGACCAGCCAGCGGTAGACGGTGCAGTCCCGCAGCAAAGAGTCCACCCAGGCGGCGAAGCCAGCTGGCGAATCGACCTCGTCCGAGGCCGACAGGCCGAAGCCGTCTTCGTGCAGGCCTGGGCCCCATTCGGCGTGCGCTTCCAACCAGGCGCGATGCAACCGTACGGTGGGGGCCAGGAGCTCGGGCATGATCCGATTCTACCGGGCCAAAGTGGCGCAAACCGTGATGCGGAAAGAAAAACTCAGGCATGGCGCACCCCCAGCACGGGCTGTCCGCCGAGGCCGGAGTTGTACTGCGGCGACCACGGGAACCGGCCCTCGGAATCGGCGTAGACCAGTTGCATGGCTTCGATTCCCGTGCCATAACAGCAAACCGCGATATGCAGGTGCGTCGCGGGGGCGCTGAGCTCCACGACTTCCAGCTTCGGCAACCGGGGCAGCAGCCACTGCTCGCCGGGCTCAGGCGGGCCGGTGTGCAGCGAATGTTCGGCCGCGGTGTTGAGCACGTACACCGCTTCGTGCAACGACAATCCGGTGACCACCAGCTCCGGCAGGCCTTGCACGGTCAGGCCCGCGGTGTACGCCCAGGGCGGCCGGGAACCTGGTCCCAGCACGCCCTGGACGCACCATCCGTACTCCCTGATCCGGTCCAGCACCTCGATCAGGTACTGCTCCTCGGATCTTTCCGGCTCCTCGCACATCTGGCACATCGGCGCCCTCCTCCCCTCGGGGACCCGTCGGCGGGTCAGGGAAGAGTGAACCTCGCGGCACCGACGAAAAATCAGCGGAGCGAAGCGGCCACCGCGGTGCCGAGCGCGGTTGTGGTAGCGGTTCCGCCGAGGTCCGGGGTGAGCGTTTCGCCCGCGGTCAGCACCTCGTCGACCGAGGTTCGGATCGCTTGTGCGGCAACGGTTTCCCCGAGGTGGTCGAGCAGCATCGCCCCGGCGAGGATCTGGGCGACCGGGTTCGCGATGCCCTGTCCGGCGATGTCCGGAGCGCTGCCGTGGACCGCCTCGAACATCGACGGAAAGTCACCTGATGGGTTGATGTTTCCGGATGGCGCCATGCCCAGTCCGCCGGTGATCGCGGCCGCGAGGTCGCTCAGGATGTCGCCGAACAGGTTCGACGCCACCACCACGTCGAGCCGGTCCGGAGCCTGCACCATCCGCGCGGCGAGAGCATCCACATGGCACTGTTCCGCGCGGACGTCCGGGTACCCCGACGCCACCTCGGCGAAAATCTCGTCCCAGTACGGCATCGAGTGGATCAGCCCGTTGGACTTCGTCGCCGAGGTGACGTGCCGCGAACGCGTGCGCGCGAGGTCGAAGGCGTACCGGATGATCCGTTCCACCCCGACCCGCGTGAACACCGACTCCTGCAGCACGAACTCGTCCGGCCGCCCGGCGTTGTGCCGTCCGCCGATCTCCGAGTACTCGCCCTCGGAGTTCTCCCGGACGATCACCATTTCCAGCTCGTCGGCCTTCCGCCCGGCCAGCACCGAGGAGGTCCCCGGCAGCAGCCGGACCGGCCGCAGGTTGACGTACTGCTGGAACGCCCGCCGCAACGGGATCAGCAGGCCCCACAACGAAACGTGGTCCGCCACGCCGGGGAAGCCGACCGCGCCGAGCAGGATGCCGTCGAAGCCCGACAGCCGCGCGACACCGTCCTCCGGCATCATCGCGCCGGTCTTCGTGTACCGCTCACAGCTCCAGTCGAATTCGGTCCACTCCAAGGAGAATCCGTACTTCGCCGCGGCCGCGTCGAGGACCCGGCGCGCTTCGATCGTGACGTCGACCCCGATCCCGTCGCCCGGGATGCTCGCAATCCGGTGTGTCACAGGCTCACCGCGATGTACTTGGTCTCCAGGAACTCGTCGATGCCGACCGTGCCGCCCTCGCGGCCGAGGCCGGACTGCTTGACGCCGCCGAACGGAGCCGCCGGGTTGGACACGATGCCCTGGTTGAGGCCGATCATCCCGGCCTCCAAGCGTTCCGACACCCGCAGCGCGCGCTTCAGGTCGCTGGTGAACAGGTAGGACACCAGGCCGAACTCGGTGTCGTTGGCCTTTTCGACCGCCTCGTCCTCGGTGTCGAACGGCGTGATCGGCGCGACCGGGCCGAAGATCTCCTCGCTCGCCAGCCGAGCGTCGACAGGCACGTCGGTGAGCACGGTCGCCGGGTAAAAGTGCCCGGGGCCGTCGACCCGCGAGCCGCCGGTGAGCACCCGCGCGCCCTTGTCCGTGGCGTCCTTGACCAGCTCAGTCACCTTGTTCACCGCGGCCTCGTCGATGAGCGGACCGACCACGACGCCCTCGTCGGTGCCGCGGCCCATCGGCAGCGCCTGCATCCGCTCCGTGAGCCGGCGGGAGAACTCCTCCGCGACGCCGCGCTGCACGTAGAACCGGTTGGCCGCGGTGCACGCCTCGCCGATGTTGCGCATCTTGGCCTGCATCGCGCCCTCGACCGCGGCGTCCAGGTCCGCGTCGTCGAACACGACGAACGGCGCGTTGCCGCCCAGCTCCATCGACGTGCGCAGCACCTTCTCCGCGCACTGCTCCAGCAGCTTGCGCCCGACCCCGGTCGAACCGGTGAAGGACAGCTTGCGCGCGCGTCCGTCGCGGATCAGCGGCTCCATCACGCCGCCCGCGTCCTTGGTGGTGACGACGTTCAGCACGCCCTCGGGCAGCCCGGCGTCGGCGAGGATCTGGGTGAGCGCGAGCATCGACAGCGGCGTCTGCGCGGCGGGCTTGATCACCATCGTGCAGCCCGCGGCGACGGCCGGGCCGATCTTGCGCGTGCCCATCGCCATCGGGAAGTTCCACGGCGTGATGAGCAGCGTCGGGCCGACCGGCTGGCGCGTGATCAGGAACCGGCCCGAGCCGTTCGGGGCCACCGCGTAGCCGCCGTCGATCCGCACGGCCTCCTCGGCGAACCAGCGGAAGAACTCGGCGGCGTAAGTGATTTCCCCGGCGGCCTCGGCCAGCGGCTTGCCCATCTCCAGGGTCATCAGCAGCGCCAGTTCGTCCCGGCGCTCGATGAGCTTGCGGTACGCGCGGCTCAGGATCTCGCCGCGCTCCCGAGGCGCCACCGCGGCCCAGCCGGCTTGTGCCGCGACCGCCGCGTCGAGCGCCGCGAGACCGTCTTCCGGCGCGGCGTCCGCGACCTGGCACAGCACCTCGCCGGTGGAGGGGTCCTGCACGTCGAAGGTCTTCCCGCCGCGCGCGGAGACCCACTTGCCGCCGATGAAGAGTTCCTTGCCGACCGCGCTCACGACGCCGTTCTCGGTGATCCCGCTCATCCAGCTCGCTCCTGTTCCTGTTGTCCCGGACTCATGCTATGGATATTGTCAACAATCGACAACCGTCTGCACCCGCACCCCAGGAGGGCGCCGCATGGCCCAGCTGTCCCCGCTGCTCAAGCAGGCAACGCCTGTCGTCGTCGACCACGGTGAAGGGGTTTACCTCTACGACGTGGACGGGAAACGTCACCTCGACTTCACCGCGGGGATCGGGGTGACCAGCACCGGGCACTGCCACCCGCGCGTGGTCGAAGCCGCGCGCGAGCAGATCGGCAAGCTCGTGCACGGCCAGTACACGACCGTCATGCACCAACCGCTGCTCGAACTGACCCGCAAGCTCGGCGACGTCCTGCCGTCCGGGCTCGATTCGCTCTTCTACGCGAACTCCGGCAGCGAGGCCGTGGAGGCCGCGCTGCGGCTGGCGCGGCAGGCGACGAAGCGGCCGAACGTCATCGTGTTCCAGGGCGGTTTCCACGGCCGCACGGTCGCGGCGGCGACCATGACCACCTCCGGCACGCGGTTCACCGCGGGCATCTCGCCGCTGATGTCCGGCGTGCACGTCGCGCCGTTCCCGTACGCCTACCACTACGGCTGGGATCAGGAAACGGCGACGAAGTTCGCCCTGCGCGAGCTCGACTACCTCTTCCAGACCGTCTCCGCGCCGAACGAGACGGCCGCGTTCTTCATCGAGCCGGTGCTCGGCGAGGGCGGCTACGTTCCCGCGAACACCGAGTTCATGGCCGGGCTGCGCGAGCGCGCCGACCGGCACGGCATCCTGCTGGTGCTCGACGAGGTGCAGGCCGGGTTCGGTCGCACCGGCAAGTTCTGGGGCCACGACCACTTCGACGTCCACCCGGACGTCGTGCTGATCGCGAAGGGCCTCGCCAGCGGCTTCCCGCTGTCGGGCATCGCCGTTTCGGAAGAGCTGATGGCGAAGGCGTACCCGGGTTCGCAAGGTGGTACGTACGGCGGCAACGCGGTGTCGTGCGCGGCAGCCATCGCGACACTCGACGTCATTCAGGACGAAGGCTTGGTCGAGAACGCCGCGGAGCGCGGCCGTCAGCTTCTCGAGGGCGCGCGCGTCATCGCGGACAAGACGCCCGCTATCGGCGACGTACGCGGTCTCGGGCTCCTCGTGGGCTCTGAGTTCACTACTGCGGACGGCGAACCGGACACGGCCACCGCGCAGGCCGCGCAGCAGGCAGCTGCCAAGAGCGGGCTGCTGTTGCTCACCTGTGGTGCGTACTCGAACGTCGTGCGCATGGTGCCGCCGCTGGTCGTCAACGCGGAACAGGTCGACGACGCGCTGCGCATCTGGGGCGAGGTCGTCTCGTCGGTCACGGGGAGCTGAGGCATGGCGCGCTACATCACCATCAGCCTCGACAAGCGCGGCGTCACCTGCCGTGCCCGGCTGCTCGACGACGAAGCACCGCGCACCTGCAAGGCGGTGTGGGACGCACTGCCGCAGAGCGGTTCTGCCTACCACGCGAAGTACGCGCGCAACGAGGTCTACACGCTCGTGCCGCCCTTCGCCGAGCCGAAGCCGGGCCGCGAGAATCCGACCATCACGCCGATTCCCGGCGACGTTGTCTACTTCGGATTCGAGGCGTGGGAAATCGGCAACCCGGCGTACGGCTACGACGACGGCAGCGAGGCGCACAGCGACCAGGGTGCCACGGATCTCGCGATTTTCTACGGCCGCAACAACCTCCTGATCAACGGCGACGCGGGCTGGGTGCCCGGCAACGTGTTCGCGACGATCGAGGAAGGCCTGTCCGAGATGGCCGCGGCCGCGCAGGATCTGTGGCTGCGCGGCGTGGAGGGCGAGACGCTGTCGTTCGCCCGCGCTGACTGACTGTCGCTTCAGGGCCGGTTCCTCCACCACGGAGGGGCCGGCCCTTTTCACTGCCCGATCGGGCCAGATTGTTCCTCCGGAGTGAAGCCGGGTTAACCCTCCGCGATCACCGTCAAGGCCCCGGATTCACTGCCGGACAAGGGATCCGGCCCCGATGATCACCCGGCGGTGTGAACCTCGGCAACTCACCAATCGTGGCTTCGCATTCACCGGTTCGAGGGGCCACGCCGCCCGGTTGCCGCAGCGCGCGTCTGCTACCCAGGGTGATCGGACCCGGCGTTCGCTACGAACCGTGGCGAAGAGTCCACAGTGCACCCCCGGCGGCAAACCCGAAAGCCTTACATGTTTAACATGGGAAGATTCTTCGGCCGCCGACCCCTTGCCAGCACAGGGAAAACCGCGTTTTGACACCGCGGTCGCGCCGGTGGAAATCTGCGTTGGCTCCTCGCGAGAGCACCAAAGAAGAACAATCCGAACAAGGAGCCCCTCAATGCAGATGTTCACCCAGCACGTGCACCACGGCCACGACCTGATCTCGGGTCTGCTCGCGCACCTGGCGCACGTGCTCGGCTGGCTCGTCTGACCGGCACCGAGGATTAACCCAGGGGCCGGCCTGTTGGCGCGGGCCGGTCCCTGCTTGGGTTCTCCCCCTGGCCACGCCGAGGCGTGGCCTTTTTCGCGCCCGCTCCCCGTCGGCTAACGTGAAAACTATTCATGGCCAGCCCCGCGACAGAACGGCTAGGCTTCGGCCACGACGTACGCGCGCACGAGGGAGTGGCATGAGCGAGATCGCAACACAGCTGGCAGGTGCCGTCGGAGCTGGGAACCTGCTGACCGGTGACGCGATTTCCGACGATTACGCGCACGACGAGGCGCTCAGCACGCCCGGCCAGAAACCGGCGTACGTCGCGAAGCCGGCGACTGCCGAAGAGGTCTCCGCGCTGCTGAAGATCGCCTCCGCCGAGAGCATTCCGGTCACCGCGCGCGGATCCGGCAGCGGGTTGTCCGCCGCCGCGCGTCCGGTCGAAGGCGGCCTGGTCGTCTCGTTCGAGCGGATGAACTCGGTGCTCGAGATCGACACCGGCAACCACGTCGCCGTGGTCCAGCCGGGCGTCACGCTGGCCGAGCTCGACGCGAAGACCGCCGAACACGGCCTTACCTACCCCGTCTATCCCGGCGAACTGAGCGCGAGCGTCGGCGGCACCGTCGGCACCAACGCCGGCGGGATGCGCGCGATCCGCTACGGCATCACCCGCGGCAACGTCTCAGGCCTGCAGGCGGTGCTCGCGACCGGCGAGATCATCCGAGTCGGCGGCCGGATGTCGAAGATCTCCAGCGGCTACGACCTCACCCAGCTGATCATCGGCTCCGAGGGCACCCTCGCGCTGGTGACCGAGGTGATCGTGAAACTGCAGCCGCGGCTGCCGCACGGCGCGACCGTGCTCGCCCCGTTCGACGATTTCGAGCAGGTGATGGCGGCGGTGCCGAAGATCGCCGCGAGCGGTCTCGCCCCGCAGATCCTCGAGTACATCGACAACATGACCATGGCCGCGATGGTCTACAACGACAAGCTCGAACTGGGCGTCCCGGCGGAAATCCGCGACCGGACCCAGGCGTATCTGGCCGTGGCGCTGGAAAACCGGGTGGCCGACCGGCTCGGCGAGGACGTCGAGGCGCTCGGCGAACTGCTGGTCGAACTCGGCGCGATCGACGCGTACGTGCTCGAAGGCGGAGCCGCGCGCAAGCTCATCGAAGCCCGCGAAAAAGCCTTCTGGAACGCCAAAGCCGCCGGTGCGGACGACGTGATCGACGTGGTGGTGCCGCGAACCGCGATGCCGCAGTTCATGACCCGCGCCCGCGAACTGGCGATGGCGACCGGCGGCGGCGCGCTCGGCTGCGGGCACGCCGGCGACGGCAACGTCCACCTGGCGATCTTCTGCAAGGACCCGGACACGCGCTCGCAGCTGCTGACCGACATCTTCGGCTACGCGTACGAACTCGGCGGCGCGATCTCCGGCGAGCACGGCCTCGGCCGCACCAAGACGAAGTACCACGCCAAGCTGGAAGACCCGGTGAAGCTCGATCTGCTGCACCGCGTCAAGGACAGCTTCGACCCGGCCGGGATCCTGAACCCCGGCGTCCTGTTTACCGGAAAGTGAGCACAGTGAGCACGCTCAACGGCGCCCAGTCCCTCATCCGCACGCTCGTCGACAGCGGGGTCGACGTGTGCTTCTCCAACCCCGGCACGTCGGAGATGCACTTCGTCGCCGCGCTCGATTCGGTGCCGGAGATGCGCGGCGTGCTCGCGCTGTTCGAGGGTGTCGTGACCGGTGCCGCGGACGGGTACGCGCGGGTCGCCGGCAAGCCCGCCGCGACGCTGCTGCACCTCGGCCCGGGGCTGGGCAACGGCCTGGCGAACCTGCACAACGCGCGCCGCGCGCACACGCCGGTAGTCAACGTGATCGGCGACCACGCGACCTATCACAAGCAGTACGACGCCCCGCTGGAGTCGGATATCGACGCCATCGCGGGCTCGCTCGAAGGCTGGGTTCGCCGGTCCGGGCACACGAAGGACGTCGGCCCGGACGCCGCGGCGGCGGTCGCGGCGGCGCAGGACGCACCGGGCCGGGTCGCGACGCTGATCCTTCCCGCCGACGCGTCGTGGGGCGAGGGCGGCGAGACGTGCGAGCCGATTCCGCCGCGCGTGCCGCAGGCGGTCGACGCGACGACCGTGCAGAAGATCGCGGACCTGCTGCGCGGCGGCGAGCCGGTGGCGTTGCTGATCGGCGGATCCGCTTGCCGCGAGGCCGGTTTGCGCGCGACCAGCCGGATCGCGGCCGCGACCGGAGTGAAGACCTTCGCCGAGACGTTCCCGGCACGGATGGAGCGCGGCGCCGGGCTTCCCACCATCGAACGGCTGGGGTATCTCGCCGAGCACGTCAAGTACCAGCTGGACGGGATCAAGCACCTGATCGTCGCGGGCACGAGGGCGCCGGTGTCGTTCTTCGCCTACCCCGGCATGCCGAGCGAGCTGACCCCGGAAGGCGCGGACGTCCACGTCCTCGCGACGGTCGGCCAGGACGTCTCCGCGGCGCTGGAAGCGGTCGCCGCGTTGGTAGCCGCGGACACCGAGCCGGTCCTGCAGGAGGCCGGGCGGCCGGCGTTGCCGAGCGGCCCGATCACCGTGCAGAACTGGGTCGACGTGATCGGCGCGCTGCTGCCGGAGAACGCGATCATCGTGGACGAGGCGAACACGTCCGGCCTGATGCTCCCCGCCGCGACGGCGGGTGCGCCGCGGCACGACGTGCTGACCCTGACCGGCGGCGCGATCGGCTACGGGATGCCGGTGGCCGTCGGCGCGGCGATCGCGGCGCCGAAACGGCCGGTGATCAACCTCGAATCCGACGGCAGCGCGATGTACACGATCTCCGCGCTGTGGACGCAAGCGCGCGAGAACCTCGACGTGACCACGGTCGTGCTCAACAACAACGCGTACGCGATCCTGCGGATGGAGCTGCAGCGAGTCGGTGCGTCCGGGGACGGACCGCGCGCGAAGGACCTGCTGGACATCGGCCGTCCGGACCTGGATTTCGTGAAGATCGCCGAGGGCATGGGCGTTCCGGCGACCCGGGCGACGACGGCGGAGGAACTGGCCGAGCAGTTCCGGCGCGCGGTCGCCGAGCCGGGGCCGCATCTGATCGACGCGGCCGTTCCCCCGTTGCTCTAGACCCGGGCGAGTTCCGGGCTGGCGGCACGGAATCGCGGCACCACCGCGGTCAACGCCAGCCCGGCCACCGCCGCGACCGCGGCGACCGCGAACGTGGCGCGGAAACCGGCGAGCGACGGCACGGTGAACGAGCCGACGGTGATCGTCAGGTGCGCCAGCATCGTGGCCATCACGGCGCTGGACGTCGAGGTGCCGACGGAACGCATGAGCGAGTTGAGCCCGTTCGCCGACGCCGTTTCGGTGACCGGCACCGCGCTCATGATCAGTGCGGGCATTGCGGCGTAAGCGATTCCGACGCCCGCCCCGATGATCACCGACGCGATGATCAGCTCGATCGCGTTGGCCATCAGGAAAATCGCGAAGGTATACCCGACCGCGATCACGGTCGCACCGGTCATGAGCGTGACGCGGGCGCCGTAGCGGTTGGTCAGCCGCGCGGACACCGGGGACAACGCCATCATCACCAGACCGTTCGGCGCGAGGCACAGACCGGCTTCCACCATGCTGAGCCCGAGGCCGTAGCCGGTCGCCGAAGGTGCCTGCAGCAATTGCGGGAACGACAACGACATCGCGTACATCGCGAAGCCGACGAGGACCGACGCGAGGTTCGTGAACAGGACCGGCCGCCGCGCCGACACCCGCAAATCGACCAGCGGGTCACGACGGCGCAGCTGGTACCAGCCCCAAGCGGCGAGAACGACCACCGCGGTCGCCGCGAACCCGAGCGTCGCCGGGCTGCCCCAACCCCATTGGCCGCCCTTCACGATCGGCAGCAACAGGCTGGTGAGGCCGACGACCAACCCGAGCGTGCCGAGGAAATCGAACGGCGCGGGCGTGCGGACCGGCGATTCCGGGACGAACCGAAGGATCAGCAGCGCACAACCGAGTCCGAGCCCGGCCGCGCCCCAGAACAGGACGTGCCAGTCCGCGTGCTCGGCCACGATCGCCGCGACCGGCAACCCGATCGCCCCGCCGACGCCGAGCGTCGCGCTCATCAGTGAGATCGCGCCGCTGACGCGTTCGGCCGGGAGTTCGTCGCGCATGATGCTGATGCCGAGCGGGATGACGCCCATCGCGCAGCCCTGCAGCCCGCGGCCGACGATCATCAGCGCGAGCGAACTGGTCAGCGCCGAGACCACGGACCCGGCGATCAGCACGGCGAGACTCACCAGCAGCACGCGGCGCTTGCCGTAAAGATCGCCGAGCCGCCCGGCGACCGGGGTGCACACCGCCGCCGCGAGCAGCGTGACGGTGACGACCCACGACGCGTCCGTCGGCGTGGTGTGCAGCAGTCTCGGGAACGCCGGGATCAACGGGATGACCAGCGTCTGCATGAACGAAGCGACCAGCCCGCACGAGGCGAGCACCACGATGATCGGCCGCGCGCCTGCCCGTGCCACCACGTCCCCCGTTCCGTATGCCGTACCGGATTCGCACGCTACCGGGCGGGGCGGGCGGAACGGGCGGTTCGTGATCGATCCGACTTACCGGGCTGGTCCGTTCGGCCCAACGCTTGCTTGGGTCGCTGAGGTCAGAGCCATTGCTTGACGCCGCCGTGGTGCGAGCAGGTTCCGGAACGGTGCTGGCTGTAGCTGTAGGTGCCGTCGTTGCAGAGGGCTGTCGCGCCGGAAGGGCTCGAAGACGGGTTGTGGACGCAGGTTCCGGAGGAGTTCCGGTAGTAGTCGGGGCCGCAGTCGGCGGAAGCGGCGTCCGGGGTCGTTGCCTGTGCCGGAGGGGCGGCCGGGGCGGCCTGGTCAGGCACCTGGAACGTCGGCACCTCGTACGTAGGTACGTCGAAGGTGGGCACGTCGATTTTCGGCGCGGCGTGGGTTTTCGGTGCTGCCTCGGGTTTCGCCACGGTCGTCGGCGGCGCGAACTGCTGTTGCGTGGTCTCTGGCGGCGCGGACGAGGTCGTCGGAGTTTCCGAGTACGTGTCCGGCTCGCTGTAGGTGGTCGACGGCGAGTAATCGCTCGTCACGACCGGAGCCGGGTCCCCTGCCGGAGCCTTCGCCGCTCCGCACCCGGCGACCAGAACAGCCGCGGCCAACGCCGTCCCCAGTTTTCGCCACATGCGGAACCTCCCTCTTGCTCCAGGTAATGGGGAAGGTCGAAAACCTGCGGAAAACTGTTACAGCGAATGCACAGCCCATTCGGTCGATTACTTAGAGCACGAAAACGCGTCTCCTTCCGGGTCCGCGGCCTCGGCTCAGCCGTCCGCCGGGCACCACGGGTCCGGGGCTCGGAGGACCGCCTTGCCGCAGAAGCCCTGCAGGGCTGGGTCGACCTCTCCGCCTTGGACCTGCAGCACCGCGAGCGGTTTGTCTTGCGGGACGTGCCTGCCGATGTCGCCGCCGTAATCGATGGTTCCGCTGACTCCCTCGATGTATTTGTTGATCTGGTTCGCGTCCGGCCGCGAGGTGTGGATCGCGGCGATCTCGCGCCATACCGAACCGGGCGTCACCGGGATTTTCGACGAGGTCTCGCGCAGGTACGCGGTCGCGGTGATCATCACCAGCGCGGCGTCGTAGGACAACGCGGCGTGGCCGTCGAACGATCGGCCTTTTTCGGTGTGTTCGAAGGAGAACTTGGCGTTGAGCGTGGTGTAGAAATCGCGCGCGAGGCCTTTCGCCTGCGTGGCCGGGGCGCTCGCGAGCGCGAGGTAGTAGTACGGCAACGCGCGATTGCGTTCCCGCGCAACGGAATCCGCGACGTAGCGGGAAACGTCGTCGTCGCCGATGATCGTCGCGGTGCTGCCGCATTGCGCGGCTCCGGCGAGGAACGCTCCGAAATCGGGGACTCCTCGCCCGGCGAAGAATGCGAAGCCGTTGTAAGAACAGGTGTCTCGTCCGGCGGCGCCGGCGTTGCCCACGGCCCGGTCGCCGTACTGCAAGTGCGCGGGCTGACCCGCGCGGCCCCCGTCCGGGTCGAATGCTCGCGCGTCGACGGTGAAACCCTTTTCCTTGAACGCTTCAGCACGTCCTCCCGGAGGTTCGTGCTGTAGAAATCGTTGTCGTCGTCGGAGTAGTAGACGCGAAGCTCCCGAGGACCGGGCCGCTGGGCGGCGAACGCCGCGGCCACCGCGGCCTCCCTGCGGTTTTGCGGCGCGACCTGGAAGTAGATCGGGTTCTGGTCGGCTAGCCGGTCGGCGGTGAGCGTCGCGGCGACCACCGGGATGCCTGCGTCGCCGAGAGCGCGGATAGTGCTGGACGTCGGCTCGCTGCTCATGTCGAGTCCGACGACGCCGACGATGCTGGGGTCCTCTTTCGCCATCTCCAGCAGCGTCTTAGCGACCGCCGCTCCCTGGTGCATTCCCTTGCCACCATTGGCGATCAGCATGCGCACGATCGGCTCGGCCGCCGCCGTCGCGTCGAGCTGGCGCGACTGTGCGACGGCGAAGCCTTCCAGCGATTCCCGTTCCGCGGTGAGCCCTTCGGCGGTGCCGTTCGACGACGTCAGCGCCTCCAGGTCGACGAGCGTGATGTACGGCCGTTCCGGATGCTGCTGGTGCAGCTCCCCGGCCCGCCGGTTCTGGTCCGCGATCACGGCTTCGACCTGCTGGATCGTCCCCTCTTTGTCGACCGGGGAGAACAGCGTGAAGGTGCCGTCGGACACCCCGACGCACTGGTCGTCCACCCGGCTCAGCCATTCGCTCGAGGTGCCGCAGTGACTGTCCAGAAAGGACTGATAACGCGCCACGGCGAACCCGGCGACCAGCGCGAGCACCACCGCGGGCACGCCGGCCCGGATCCAGCGCGTCGTCCACCACGCCGCCCGGGCGCGTCCGCCGGACAGGTCGTAGTGCTCGCCGAGCGCCAGCATTCGCTTGCGTACCTCGGTTTCTTCGACCTCGGTCTGCGGCGCGTCGAGCCCGATCGGCAGATACCACGCGGTGGGGCGACGGGCACGCCGGTCCGCGCTGAGCCGGTTCTGCCACACCCGGTACGCGCCGGCGGCATCGGTGGCGTGGTACTTCGGCCGGTCCTCGCTCGGCGCGGCGTCCGGCGGCGGCGCCTGGCTCGCGCTCACCACGAGCAGCGGGTCGAAGAGGCCGACCTGGTTGCGGACGTCGTTCATCAGCCGCAGCAGCCGGTAACCGCCGTTGGCGGGGCCGACCTCGTCGAGCAGCAGCACCGGATAGGTCATCCGGCGGCGGCGCCAGAACTGCCACGGCCGCAGCCGGTACTCGCGGCGCAGGTCTTCCAGGAACGCGTTGACCAGCAGCCGCGCGACGTACTCTGGCGATTCCTTCTGCCATTCGCCGTCGGTGAGCCGCAGCGCGAAGCGCACGAAGCTGCCGGACATCTCCGGCGCGAGGTGCGGCTGGCGCAGGAACCACCGGTACCGCCCGGACAGCCCCGGCACGCGTCCGGTGACCGCGAGCCGGAAAAATCCGAACGTCAGCAACCGCAGCAGCAGCAACGGAAATCGCCACGCCGGATGCTGCGGCACCAGCTCGCGGCTGACACTGTCGATGGCCGAGCGGAAGCGGACCAGCAGGCCGTTCTCCTGCAGCTCACGCAACAGGGTGCGCTCGGGATCGGTGTCGTCGTCCGGGAACTGCTTCGCCATGAGCTGATCGACCAGCGTGAACAGCCGGAACCGCAACCGGCTTTCCCGCGTACGGCCGCTGCGGACGAGGCTGTTGCGGACGTGCCACAGAAGATCGCGCACCGCCTCGACACTGTCGTCGGTCGCGTCGCCCGCGGCATCGGTGTCCGGCCGACCGGCGAGGGGCAGATAGACCGACCGCACGGTGCCCGCCGGTTCCGCGTTCTGCAGCCGGGAAGCCAGCTCTTTGAGCACGCCCTCGCGCGCGTCTCCCACGAGGCACACCATGGGCAGCCCGCGCCGCCCGGCACGCTCCCGGTGATAACCGGGACGCCATTCTCCGTCGTCCTGCAATTCCCGCGGCCGGTCGCCACTGCGGGGCCGCTGATACAGCGCCCCGATGAGCTTGACGAGTCGATCCGCACCAGCGAACGCGAGCTGCTCCCCCGCGACGGCCACCGTCTGGTCCATGCCGAAGTATGCCACGCGGCGGACGGGAGGGGTCCCGGAATTATGCCGTCATGCCAAGGGTTTCCGTCCTCGGCCAGCGGCCATTCGAGTATCCCGGGTTCAGCCGTTCGCCTGGCCCGCGCTCACGCTCAGCGACCGCTAAACCCCGCCCCTTGATCAAATTACGAAAACAGCAGAAGCAATCCCGAGTGACCATGAAAAACGGGGCCGCCCCGGAAAATCCGGAGCGGCCCCGCGATGCATATTCCTTCTTAGAGCGTGTCTCACTTGGATGGCGGTTGAGGTGCGAGCATGATCATGACTTGTGATGGACGAGTTGTCGCGACGATTGGTGCCCGACGAGTT
>NZ_JBVKDQ010000036.1:0-64950 GCF_055633755.1 Amycolatopsis sp. NPDC114484
AGCGTGCACGGCCCCCCGGGCCGGGCTCGCTGCTCCTCGACACGCCGACTTAAAGGCGATCCCGCCGCGACGGCGAAGCCGGCGCCATCAAACACAGCGCCATCAAACTCAAGCAGCCACTACACTCTGCGGCCCGCGAGCCGCCTGGCTCACGTGCGCGCCCCGGTCGGAGATCCAGGACAGCGCGGCGTCGGCCCGCTCGCCGCGGACGCCGAGGCGGAACCGGGCGATCGGGGTGTCCCCGATGCGGGTGAGGCCGCCGCCGATGGTGGCGAGCTCCACGTCGAAGCGGCTGGCCGCCTCGGGCAGCAAAGCGCCCACCGACGCGAACCCGATCAGCACGACGTCCACCGCGCGGTCGTACTTCGCCGACTGGGCGCGCGAGGTGTCGATCGACGGCAGCACCGCCTGCGCGGTCCAGCTGTCCGGCGTCGAGATCAGGTCGAGCACCGTGCCGCGCTCGACGATCGCGCCGTTGTCAAGCACCGCGACGTCGTCGCAGACCCGGCGGACGACGTCGGCGTCCGGCGTGGTGACGACGACCGTCACGCCCAGTTCGGCGCGCGCCCGGTCGAGCACGGCGAGCACCGCGCCGGCGTCCTCCGCCGAAACCCCGGCGGTCGGGTCGTCGGCGAGCAGCACGGCCGGTCCGGCGGCGAGCGCCTTGGCGACCGCGACCCGGCGGAGCTGGCCGTCGGTGAGTTCTTCCGGCTTCTGCGCGGCGCGCGCGGTGAGGCCGACCAGGTCGAGCAGCGAGCCGACCCGGCTGCGCCGCTGCGGGCCGTCGACGCCGAGCTGCTCCAGCGGGCTGGCGATGTTGCCCGCGATGGTGCGCTCGGCGAGCAGTTCCGGTTTGGTCCCGACGACACCGAGCTGGCGGCGGATCTCCCGCAGCCGCTTGCCGTCGAGCGTCGCGGTGTTGAGGCCGTCGAGCCGCACGACGCCGCGGTCGGGACGCTCCTGCAGCGCGATGCAGCGGGCGAGGGTCGACTTGCCGGAACCGGAGGGACCCACGATTCCGAACAGCGAGCCGGCTTGCACGTCAACGCTCACGTCGCGCAGCGCGGCGACACGATTTCCGTGGAAGGGAAAGGACTTGGACACGTTTTCGACAGTGATCACGAAAGGGCTCCAGGCAAACGAGGCGCGGCGCCGATTCCGGGCGCGCCAGGCGTCATCGAATTACCGTCCACAGTGGACGGCGCAAGAAACTGCGGAAAAAACGATCAGGCGATGACCATGGAGCGTTGACACGCACATACCGAGCGGCGACCTTCGTCGACTACGCGCCGGCGGGTCAGCAGGAGCGGGCGGGTGACCCTCTTCATCGAAAACAGCCTCCATCGGTCCTGGCGGTAGCACCTGCCCTGCGGAGGGTGGTTGCTGCGACTTCGGCGAGCCAGGTCTCTCAGTCGCTCGGGATGGACGCTTTCGAGTAAAGCCGATCCCATTGGCTGAACGCAAGCGCGTTGGTGCAGATCACACGTCTGGTGGTGCCCGCATACCGGAACACCGCGTCCAGGACCCGGAAACCCGGAACCTCGGTCGCCGAACAGTGCCCCGACCTGCGCGACCCTCGGCCCGGCCTCCGGTCGCGAACCAGTTCGTTCCACTGTGGACGATCAAGAGTCTTTGCGGAACAAGAGTTTTCCCGTTGTCAAGTCGCGGGCGGTCGCGGGCCTCGACACCCGGCCCGTCGGGTCCGCGACCGGGCCGAGATAGGTCAGCGAAGCGAAGCACCACGCACCGGCGCGGCTGAACAATCCGGGCCGCGGAGCAATCGGGCTCCCCCGAATGCCAAGGCCTTGACGAGCCGCTCGTCACAGGGAAACGGCCAAGTCAGCCGCACTCGCACCATGACCGAGAGTAGCTAGCACGTCCCACGATCAGCGACGACGCAAGATCATCAGGGCACGCAACGAAATCAGAACCCACTAGCGGAATACTCGCCGCGAAGCCGCCGTTGGACGTCACAAGCGAGCGCCGTGGGAGGGGGTCAGTTTCCGGCCGCCGCGATGCGCGCGAACGCGTGCACGTCCAGCTGCTCCCCACGCGTCTTCGGGTCGATTCCCGCCTCGGCGAGCAACTCGCCAGCCCGGTCGGCGGAACCGGCCCACCCGGCCAGCGCGGCCCGCAAAGTCTTGCGCCGCTGCGAAAACGCCGCGTCGACGACCGCGAACAACCGTGCGCGATCCACTCCGGACACCGGGTCGGTCCGGGTGAACGAAACCAGCGCGGAATCGACGTTCGGCACCGGCCAGAACACCGCGCGCGGTACCGCGGCCACCTTGCGCGCGGGACCGTACCAAGCGAGCTTCACGCTCGGCACGCCGTAAGTCCGGCTGCCCGGCCCGGCCGCCATCCGATCGGCGACCTCGGTCTGGACCATCACGAGCCCGCTGCGCAGCGACGGCAACTCAGCCAGCAGATGCAGCACCACCGGCACCGCGACGTTGTACGGCAGGTTCGCCACGATCGACACCGGCTCAGCCGGGAGATCGGCGGCCCGCACCCGCAGCGCGTCGGCGCCGACCACGGTCAGCCGGTCCGCTGCCTCCGGGGCGCGCTCGGCCACCGTGCGCGGCAGGCGGGCGGCCAGCACCGGATCGATCTCCACCGCGACGACCTGAGCGCCCGCGGCGAGCAGGCCCAGCGTCAGCGACCCGAGACCGGGCCCGACCTCCAGCACGACCTCCCCCGGCCGCACGCCGCCGAGTTCGACGATGCGGCGGACCGTGTTGGGGTCGTGCACGAAGTTCTGCCCGAGCTTCTTCGTGGGCCGGACGTCGAGTTCGTCGGCCAGCCCGCGGATTTCGGCAGGCCCCAGCAGTTCCACCACCGGACGAGCCTACCCAGCGCCGCGGGGCGGACGAAAAACAGGCGGCCGGGAGCGCGAAGCTCCCGGCCGCCTGCTGGAAAGACTGATGCCGCTCAGGCCTTGTAGCCGCAGCCCCAGGCGCTGTAGCCGCCGCGCGCGTCGCGCACCTTCTCGGCGATCGCGATCTGCTGCTCCCGGGTGGCCTTGTCGGCCGTCGGGGCGTACTGGCTGCCGCCGTAGGCGTTCCAGGTCTGCTTGTCGAACTGGAGGCCGCCGTAGTAGCCGTTGCCGGTGTTGATGGACCAGTTGCCGCCCGACTCGCACTGCGCGATGCGGTCCCACGCGCCGGTGTCGCCGATGGCCGGGGCCGGCGGCTTCTTGGTGCCGACCTTGATGATCTTGGCCTTGGCCTCGACCAGGGTCTTCTCCGAGACCTGCTCGCGCGAGATCTCTTCGCCGTTCTTCTTCGTGACCTTGTAGGTCACCAGCTTCTTGCCCGGCGTGCCCGGGTCCTCGACGCTCTGCTGGCCCTGCAGCTGCGTCGGGTCGTCGACCTTCTGCACCTCGGGGTCGATGGTCTCTTCCTGGTTGACCATCGACACGCCCATGCGGCTGACGTGGACCTCGGCGCCGTTCTTGAGGCTGACGTCGAGGCCGCCGTCGATCGCGTCGTCCGGGCCGAGGTTCAGCTTCAGGTCCGAGACGAGCTCCTTGGTGGTCACCGAGTTGGTGCTCACCTGGCGGGGCGCGTTGGTGCCGTCGAAAAGCGTGATGTGCTTGAGGGTCTTGACCTGGACGGTCGAACCCTCGAGCGGCAGTTCGCCGGACTGCGGCAGCGACGTCCACGCGCCCTGGGAAAGCATGCTGCCCATGCCGAGCTGGTTCATCGCCTCGCCGAGCGTGGTCGCCCGGACCCAGGAGGGCCGCGACACGCCGTCCACGACGAGGTTCAGCTGACGGCCGCGCTCGAGCTTGATGACGCCGCCGTCGCCGACCGCCGCCTGCGGCGAGGGCGAAAGCGCGTCGTGCTCGCCGACCGAGAGGCCCGCGTCCTTGAGCACGTCGCCGACGGTGCCGCCGAAGCTGTGCACGGTCTGCTGGTGGCCGTCGACGTCGACGGTGATGCTCTTGTTCATCGCGAGCGCCGCCGCGCCGCCACCGCCGACGGTGACCAGCAGCGAAAGCACCGCGCCCTTGAGGAAGCGGCGCTTCCAGGTCTTCGTCGCCTCGCGCAGCCCTTCCTCGACCGCGGCCTTCTTGGCCTGCGGGGAGGCGGTGCGGTCCTGCTCGACCTCGTCCGGGAGGACGAGCGGCGGAAGCATCGTGGTCTCGGCGTTGATGAGCCGGATCAGCTCGTCGACGTCGACGTCGATCTCCGACATCAACAGGTCGGCGTCCGGGCCGAGCGCGGCGAGCACGTCCTGCTCGGTCACGCGGAGCTCGTCGGAGAAGTCGATCTGCCCGTAGGCGGTGTCCTCGAGCTCGCGGTCGAGCACGGCCACCGAAGAGGCGGGGGAGGAGAAATACGCCGAACCCGCGTCAAGACGCGAGTCATCCTGCCGACTACCAGTCACCGGGTCGTTCCCTTTCCCAAGACATCGCGCGTACCTCGCGCGTCGTCCTTCGTTCGCGACGCGCCCTCGGGCGCGCCTCTCAAGTCCGACACCCCCAGCCAGCGCCATCGTCACGGTCCCGAGTCGTACCAACCCCGGTTCCGCTTCCCCGACGTGCACTGACGTGACTGGTGGGCGTATCAGCCGGCTCCGCTGCGCGGTACCGACCGGCACGATCACGGGACAGTAACGGGTGTTGGCAGGTTGCGCAAACACCCCCCGGAGTGTCGTGACTTGCGTCACTCATCAGGTGGACGAATGCGCGGTCTCGAATGTCGCAATCCGTGCAACCCGTTGTGACACTATGGAATCAGGAAGGCAGCCGGTATGCGCGTTCGGCAGTGGTCCGGACCGCTTCGGCCACCTCGTGGACCGCCTCGCCGCGCAGCTGGGCGAGGAAGCGGACGGTGTAAGCGGTGCAATACGGCTCGTTCGGCCGCCCACGGTAGGGATGAGGCGTCAGAAACGGCGCGTCCGTCTCAGCGAGGAACTGCCCGCGCGGCACGATGCGCGCGGCTTCGTGCAGACCGCGCGCGTTCTTAAAGGTGACTGTGCCCGCGAAGGACAGGATGTAGCCCTTGTCGATACAGCGGCGCGCGATGTGCTCGTCGCCGGAGAAGCAGTGGAAGACGACCGTCTCGGGCGCGCCTTCCTCGTCGAGGATGCGAAGCACGTCCTCGTGCGCGTCGCGGTCGTGGATCATCAGCGCCTTGCCGAGCCGCTTCGCGAGGTCGATGTGCCAGCGGAAGGCAACCTGCTGCGCATCGTGCGGCGAGTAGTCCCAGTAGTAATCGAGACCGGTCTCGCCGACCGCGACCACCCGGTCCCCCTGCGCCAGACGCTCCACTTCGGACTGTTCGGCGGGCCCGAATTCCTTGGTGCGCGTGGGATGGATGGCCACCGCGGCGAACACCCGCGAGTCCCAGGTGGACGCTTCGGTGGCCCAACGAGCGGCGGCGAGATCGTCCGCGACCGTGACAACACGCGCGACGCCAGCCCGCTCCGCCCGGTCGACCATCTCCGCGACATCAGCCGCAGTCTTCGCGCCGCATGCGTCGAGATGAGTGTGCGCGTCGACCACCGTCACCGGCAGCCGGTCAGGAATCGGGGGAAGTTCGCGCTTTTCGTCACCCATAACCCCCAAGCTACTGCGCCCCCTCCCCCGAAGTCCGTGAGGGGAACCCTGACGGACTCAGATTCCCCCAGGGTTCCCCTCACAGCCCTAAACCGCCACCGGCGCACCCAACCCAGCCAGGCAGCCACACCACCCCAGCACCCCGATACGAAGCCAAAAATGCGGACGGCGGGTGCTTGTCAAGGCATCTTTCCCGCCTTGACAAGCACCCGCCGTCCGTCATCACAATGGGCTTCGGGGTGCCCCAGCCCACCCACGCGCAATGTCGCCGCCAGGCGACGAGCAGACCTCAGTCAGTCACAATCGGAGCCCACTCCGGCCCGGTCTCGCCGAGCTTCGGGTCCAGCTTCGTGAACAACGGCGTCGGCTTCTCCAACGGCCGCCCGACCTCGACCGGCTTCGACTCCCACTTAGCCTGCTCACCCGCGTAATCCCCGGTGAGAATCGGATTGACCCGCCCCGGCAGGTCAAGATCCTCAACCTCCTGAAGCTCCGGCTGCGCAGCCCAAACCCCAGTCCCGCCAAGCGCCTCATGCACCTTCTGCGCCGAATGCGGCAAGAACGGCGTCAGCAACGTATTGGCGTCACTGACCACCTGCAACGCCGTATGCAGCACCGCATCCCGCCGATCCGGATCGTCCTTGAGCTTCCACGGCTCCTGATCCGACAGATACCGGTTAGCCGCCGTGACCACCCGCATCGCCTCAGCCGCAGCCAACTTGAACCGCGACCGCGCAAGGTGCCCACCAGCGGTCTCAAACGCCTGCCGCGACAGCGCCTTCAGCTCCTCGTCCACCGGCGCGGGCGCAGTCGGAGCCGGAATCGCCCCATTGTTCTTGTGCGCCATCGAGATCGACCGGTTGACGAGATTGCCCCACTCGTTCGCCAGCTCGAAGTTGGTCCGCCGAACGAACTCGTCCCAGGTGAAGTCCGTGTCCTGAGTCTCCGGACCGGCCACCGAGATGAAGTACCGCAACGCGTCCGGCCCGAACTCGCGCAGGAAGTCGTGCACGTAGATGACCGTGCCGCGCGAGGTGGAGAACTTCGACCCGCTCATGGTGAGGAACTCGCTGGACACGATCTCGTCCGGCAGGTGCAGCTTGCCGTACTTGCCCGCCTCGCCCCCGCGATCGCCGTCGCCGTTCTGGCCGAGCAGCAGCGCGGGCCAGATCTGGGCGTGGAAGGTGATGTTGTCCTTGCCCATGAAGTAATAGGCGCGCGCGTCGGCGTTGGCCCACCACTCCTGCCACGCGTCCGGCGTGCCGTTGCGGCGCGCCCATTCGACGCTGGCGGAGAAGTAGCCGATGACCGCGTCGAACCAGACGTAGAACCGCTTGAGCGGCTGGTCGCGCCAGCCGTCCAGCGGGATCTTCACGCCCCAGTCGAGGTCGCGGGTGATCGGCCGCGGCCGCATGTCGTCGATCAGGTTGCGGGTGAAGTTGAGGACGTTCGGCCGCCAGTCGGTCTTGGTGCCCAGCCAGTCGCCGAGGGTTTTGGTGAACGCCGGCAGGTCGAGGAAGTAGTGCTCGGTCTCGACGAACTTCGGCGTCTCGCCGTTGATCCGCGACTTCGGGTTGATCAGCTCGGCGGCGTCGAGCTGGTTGCCGCAGTTGTCGCACTGGTCGCCGCGCGCGCCGTCGTAGCCGCAGATCGGGCAGGTGCCCTCGATGTAGCGGTCGGGCAGCGTGCGTCCGGTGGACGGGCTGATCGCGCCGCGGGTGGTCTTCGGGACCACGTAGCCGTTGCGGTTGAGCGCGAGGAAGATTTCCTGCGTCACCGCGGCGTGGTTGCCGGTGGTGGTGCGGGTGAACAGGTCGTAGGAGAGCCCGAGGCCCTGGAGGTCCTCGTCGATCTGACGGGTGTACTTGTCCGCGGTCTGCTGCGGGGTCATCCCCTCTTTGTCCGCCTGGACGGTGATCGGCGTGCCGTGCTCGTCGGTCCCGGACACCATGAGCACCCGGTTGCCGGCCATTCGCTGGTAGCGGGAGAAGACGTCGGACGGGACGCCGAATCCGGACACGTGGCCGATGTGGCGGGGGCCGTTGGCGTAGGGCCAGGCCACCGCGGTCAACACAGGGGTGCTCATACCTGTTTAGCCTACGGATGCGCTCCAGTGCGTTTCGTGGTGGTCGGGGAAGGGAGAGCCGGTGTCGGCGACGCGTCTGCTGGTGCTCGGGGTCGTGCGGATGTTCGGCCGCGCGCACGGCTACCAGGTGCGCCGCGAACTGCTGTCGTGGTCCGCGGACAAGTGGGCGCACGTCCAGCCCGGTTCGATCTACCACGCGCTCAAGAAGATGACCGCCGAGGACCTGCTGGAGAAGATCGACGTCGAACCGGGCGACGGCGGTCCGGACCGGATCGCCTACCGGCTTTCGCCCGCGGGCGAGCAGGAGTTCCAGGTGCTCATCGCGAAGGGGTTGTCCGATCCGGTCGCGACCAACGCGGAGCTGTGCGCGGCGGTGAGCCTGATGCCCGCGCTCCCCCGGAAGTACGCGATCAGCCTGCTCCGGCAGAACCTGATCCACTTCGAGGCGGAGGAACGCCGGTCGCGGCTGAGCCTCGAGGACGACACCTGGGGCAAACCGCCGCACGTGTCCGAGCTGTTCCGCTTGTGGGGCGGGATCGCCAGCGCGAGCCGGGAATGGCTCGCCGGGCTGATCGAGCGACTGGAAGCGGGCGAGTACGTGATGGCCGACGACCCGGGCTCGGCGGTCGAGCCGCCCGCCCCCGAGTAATCAAATTTGACTAACCTGTCCTCCCTCGGGCACAGTGTGCGCGTCAACTAGTCAAGCTTGACTAGTTGATCTTCTTGGGAGGAGAGGGTTGTCCATGATCACGGCACGCGGACTCGAGCGGCGGTTCCGCCGCAAGGGCCGAGCCGGTGGCGAGGTGCACGCGGTGAAGGGGGTCGATCTCGACGTCGAGGCGGGCGAGCTCGTGGGGTTCCTCGGCCCGAACGGGGCGGGCAAGACCACCACGCTGCGCATGCTCACCACCCTGCTGAAACCCACCGCGGGCACGGCGACCGTGGGCGGGCACGACCTGCTCGCCGACGCGGCGGGGGTGCGCCGCAACATCGGATACGTCGCACAGGGCGGAGGCACCTCGCCCGAAGCTCGCGTGGACGAGGAGCTGGAACTGCAGGGCAGGCTGTACCGGATGAGCAAGGCCGACGCGATCGCGCGCGGCAAGGTGCTCGCCGACCAGCTCGATCTGGCCGGGCTTGAGCAGCGGGCCACGAAGACGCTGTCCGGGGGTCAGCGGCGGCGGCTCGACATCGCGATGGGGCTGATCCATTCGCCGGGGCTGGTCTTTCTCGACGAGCCGTCCACCGGGCTCGACCCGCAGAGCCGCGCGAACCTGTGGGAACACATCCGGCGACTGCGCGCCGAACAAGGCGTGACGATCTTCCTGACGACGCACTACCTCGACGAGGCGGACGCGCTGGCCGACCGGCTGATCGTCATCGACGACGGACGGATCGTCGCCGAGGGTCATCCGGACACGCTGAAAGCCCAGGTCTCCGGCGACGGCGTGACGATCGAAGTGGATCCCGAATCCACCGCGGCCGCCGCGGACCTGGCCCGGCAACTGCCCGGCGCGCACGAGTTCGCGGTGTCCGAAGGGTCGATCCGGTTCCGGGTGCCGCGCGGCGACACCGCGATGCCGGAACTGCTGCGCGCGCTCGACGCCAAGGACATCTCGACGACCGCCATGCAGGTCACGCGGCCGACCCTGGACGACGTATTCCTTACTCTCACCGGCCGGTCGCTGCGCGAAGCCGAGCAGCCCGCGCCGGCGGAACCGGAGGTATCCGGTGTTGCATGACACCTGGCTGATTTTCCGCCGCGACATGGCGGGCGCACTGCGAAATCCGGCGTGGCTGCTGATCGGGCTCGCTCAGCCGCTGCTGTATTTGTTCTTCTTCGGCCCGCTGCTGGTGAAATCGCTCGGCGCGCAGGGGATGTCCGAGGTCGACGGCTGGATGGTGCTCACGCCCGCGCTGATCGCGCAGCTGGCGCTGTTCGGCAGTTCGTTCGTGGGCTTCGGGCTGCTGGCCGAATTCCGGTCCGGCGTGGTCGAGCGGCTGCGCGTCACCCCGGTGCACCGGGCCGCGCTGCTGCTCGGGAAGGTGCTGGCGAACGCGTTGCAGGCGACCGTGCAGGCGGTACTGATCATTCTGCTCGCCTACCTGGTGTTCGACCTGAACGCACCGTTCGGCGGCGTGCTGCTGAGCCTGGCGATCGTGTTCCTGCTCGCGCTGACGCTGGCGTCGTGCTCCTACGCGCTGGCGCTCACGCTCAAGAGCGAGGAGGCGTTCCCGGCGCTGCTCAACGCGGTGCTCATGCCGTTGCTGCTGCTGTCCGGGATCCTCATCCCGATCACGTCCGGGCTGGCTCCGAAGTGGCTGTACACGATCTCGCAGATCAACCCGTTCCGGCACGTGGTCGACGTGGAGCGCAACAGCTTCCGCGGCGACTTCTCGATGGACGCGCTGTTCACCGGCAGCGTGGTCGTGCTGGTCATGGCCGTTGTGGCCGTGTGGTGGGGAACGCGCACCTTCCAACGGGAAAACGCCTGATCAAAGCGTATCGACACGCCGGGAAAGGTCACCCCGCTCCGGAACTCCGGACGTAGGGTGGCCTTTCACCCGGCGTGGGGCTTGTCAGGGGTGCGTGGTGGCGGAACCGGAGAGTGGGCGCGGACTCACGCTCACTCATCGCGAGCAAGTGCTCGATTGGGCGGCGGTGCGCGGTGCCGACGTGCGCTTCGCTTCGGTGACGATCAGCGAGAACGTCAACTGGAGCGATCCCGGCGCGGAGCGGACGCTAGCCGCGGCCCAGCACGCGGGTATCCACACCGGGGCCCGGCACTACGCGCGGCCTGGCGCGGTGCACGACCAGGCCGACCACTTCGTCCGGACGGCGAGCAGGCTCGGGGCGTTCGCGCCCGGTTCGCTCGCCCCCGCGCTCGAGGTGGACGCGCAGAGCGTCGACGACCGGTTCGTGAAGGCGTGGATCAAGCACGTGCGGCACGCCGCGAAGATCAGCCGGGTGCTCGTGTATGCCGGGCACGACTGCTGGGCGCACCGGCTGCATCCGGACCGCTGGGCCGATTCCGAGGTGGTGCTGTGGCTCGTGCGGCACAACGGCATTCCCGGGCGGCCCGGCTGGTTCCATTCGCGGCTCGGGCTGCACCAGCACGCGTTCGCGCCGGACGTGCCCGGGGTCGACGGGCCGGTGGCGCAGGACGCGGTGGTGTATCCCTTCGCCCTGTCCGATGTGCTGCTCTGATCACGGTGCTGCTCTGATCACCTTTTCCGCTGGTCACCGCCGGTTTCCGGCACAATGGCGCGATGCGCTTCCAGCGGCTGCGGACCGGTCTGTCACCTTCGCGGGTGCTCGTCCTGCTGTCCGCGTACGCCCAGGCGCACGGTCTGCCCGAACCGGCCGCAGTGTGCGGGGACTGGTTCGGGTCGCGGGCGGTGGTGGCACCGTTCCTGGCGGTGACTCCGCGGCCGTTCCCCGCGTTGCCTGCCGATGCGGGCCCTTCGGAACGGGTAGGCGGCGGATGGTTCGGGTTTCTGGCTTACGACCAGGCGGATCCGTCCGGGCGCTCGACCGGCGTTCCGGCGTCGGCCTGGGGCTGGGCGGATCACGTGCTGCGCTGGGACGCGGCGGGAGTGTGCTGGTTCGAATCGCTCGAAGGCGACGCCGACGCGCAGCTTGCCGTGGTGGAGCGGGCGCTGTCCGGGTCCGCGGAATTGTCGTGGTCGGCCAGTCCGTTGGACCGGCCATCCGGGCACGAGCAGGCGGTGAAGGCGTGCGTGCACGAGATCGAGGCGGGCGAACTGTTCCAGGCGAACGTCTGCTCGCGGTTCACCGGGACGTTCGAGGGCTCACCGGCCGCACTGTTCGCCGAGGGAGTGCGACGGCTGGCTCCGCAGCGATCGGCTTACGTCGCCGGTGACTGGGGTTCGGTGGTTTCGCTGTCGCCGGAACTGTTTTTGGCACGCCACGGCCGACGGGTGCGGTCGTCGCCGATCAAGGGAACGCTGCCCCGGCGCGGTCCGGCGGACGACGGCAACGCACTCCGGCTGCGGCAGTCGGCGAAGGACGTCGCGGAGAACGTGATGATCACCGACCTGGTGCGCAACGACCTCGGCCGGGTGTGCGAGGTCGGCAGCGTCGTGGTGCCGGAGCTGCTCGCGGTGCGTCCGGCGCCGGGGGTGTGGCATCTGGCGTCCACCGTGGAGGGTGTGCTGGCGGACGGCGTGACCGACTCCGGGCTGCTGGCCGCGACGTTCCCGCCCGGTTCGGTCACCGGCGCGCCGAAGATCCGGGCGCTGGACCTGATCGCCGAACTGGAACCGGCCGCGCGCGGGGTGTACACCGGCGCGGTCGGGATGGTGTCACCGCTGGCGGGGCTGGAGCTGAACGTGGCGATCCGGACGTTCGAGATCGCCGGGGACCGGATCGCGCTGGGGGTCGGCGGCGGGATCACGGCGGACTCGGACAGCGCCGCGGAATGGCAGGAGTGCCTGCACAAAGCGGCGCCGCTGGAAGCTTTGCTGGCTAGGCCTCGTGGGTGCTGATCGCGGTGAGAACCGTAATCAGCACCCACGAGACTCACCTACGCGGGTCGAGCAGCAACTTGCCCGTCGTGCCACGGGAACGCAGCGCCTCGTGGGCCTTCCTGGCGTCCTCCAGCGCGTACTCGCCGCCGGCGATCGCACGGAGTTTCCCGTCCAGCACCATCGTGAACAGGTCGGACAGCGCGGTGCCGAAAACGTTGCCCGGCAAGCGGAACACGTGCGGCAGCCACATCCCGGCCACGGTCGTGCTGTGGCCGAGCAGATTGCGCAATTCGATCGGCTTGGGCGAGCGGCGGCCGGCCATCCCGTAGAACACCAGACGGCCGAACGGGGCCAGCGCGGCGATGCTCTGGTCGGTCGTCGGGCCGCCGACCATGTCGAGGACGACGTCGACCCGCTTGCCGCCGTTGGCTTCCCTCAGCACTTCGGTCATGTTCTCCGCGCGGGAATCGACCGCGACGTCCGCGCCGAGTTCGATCGCCAGCGCGCGCTTTTCCTCGCTGCTCGCGGTCGCGATCACGCGGCCCGCGCCCCACGCGTTCGCCAGCTGCACCGCGATCGACCCGACCCCGCCCGCCGCGGCGTGCACGACCACGGACTCGCCGGGCTCGAGATGAGCGTTCTTGCGCAGCATGATCCACGCGGTCGCGCCCTGGACCAGCATCGACAGCGCGTTCAAGTCGTCGACGCCGTCCGGAACCGGGAACGTCATGGCCTCGTCGGCCGCGACGCGCTCGGCGTAACCGCCGCCGTCGTTCAGCAACGCGACCACGCGCTTGCCGTCCGCCGTGCGCCCGACGACCTCGCCGCCCGGCACGAGCGGCAGCTTGCTCGGGGCGAGATACGAGTTTTCCGCCTGGTGCGTGTCCGCGTAGTTCAGCCCGACGCGGTCGACCTCGATCAGCACCTGCCCCGGCCCGGCCACCGGATCGGGCAGCTCGACCGGCTTCAGCACCTCGGGACCACCGAATTCGGTCACCTGCACAGCACGCATCTTCGCGGCTCCTCTCGTCGTGAGACATTCTGCCACATGTCTCATTCACGGGACACTCTCTGCTAACGTCTCACCCATCGAAACGCCACTGTCCGCCCGTACCTCGCGACCCGACGCCGTCGCGGCCTTCCGCCTCGCCCGCGCCCGGTTCCTCGCCGGAGACCGCGTCGACATGCGCGACCTGGCCGCTGACCTCGGCGTCAGCCGCGCGACGCTGCACCGCTGGGTCGGCAGCCGAGACCACCTGCTGAGCGAAATCCTGTGGGCGGAGACGTCGTCGGTGCTGGATAACGTCAGTTATGCGGGCCGCGGCGGGGATGGCGTCGCGGAGGCGATCGGGGCGTTCGTGCGGACGGTCAACGCGTCCTCGCCGTTTCGTGCTTTCCTGCGCCGAGAGCCGGAACGCGCGCTGCGGTTGTTGACGACTAAGGCGAGTTTGGTGCAGTCGCGGACCATCGAGAAGGTGTGCGGTTTGCTGTCGGACGAAGTGGCGGCGGGACGGCTGGAGTCACCGCTGCCGGTGGCGGATCTGGCGTATCTGCTCGTGCGGGTCGGCGAGTCGTTTATCTATACCGATGCCATCACCGGCGAGGAGCCGGACGCGGAGAAGGCCTTAATAGCGGCGAAAATGCTGTTGCGCAGTCGCTAAAGTCTTCTAGTGACTGCTGTCCAGGCTATCGCCCGGATCCCCACCGCTTCGATCGGCAAGCTGGTGTGCCATCCGAAACTGCCGCTCGTCGCCGCGATCGATCGGGACCGGCCCGCGGTGCATATCTACTACACCGAGCGAGTGCTTCGCGAAATCGGCGCGGTGGGCGCGGATTCCGCAGAGTACGGGAAGTTCGACCGCTGGCCCGTCGTCGCTTGGCATCCGAAACGGCCGGAACTGGTCGTGTCCGGCAGCGGGGAAACGGTGTGCTGGACCCGCAACGGCACCTCCGTGCTGGATGTCGCCGTCTCCTTCGACGTGGCCTTCAGCCCCGACGGCCAGTCACTGTGGACGTCGCCGACCCCACCCGAACGCTACGACCGTTCGGATGCGATCGATCTCCACACCGGGGCCGTCACGCCTGCCCCGGCGTGGGACGGCGGCATCGTCGCGCATCCGGCGGGAGGGCTGATCGCCACGAAGCAAAGCGACCAGGGCGCGAGCTTTGTGCTCTTCTCCCGTCCAGGCGACCGGCTGCGGTTCCTCGACCGGGCACTGATTCTGGACGCCAACGGCTGGGGGCTTCCAGTATTCAGCTCCGACGGGCGGTACCTGGCGATTCGCGGCAACACCTACGAACACCAGGTCCTGGTGTTCGAGTTCCCTTCGTTGCGCCGGGTCAGGAAGATCTCGCTCAGCGACCCGAAACGGCTCAACCGGCATGCCTCCTGGTCCTGGGACAACGTCGCGTTCGGCGCGCGGCCCGGCGCACTGTGGATCGGGACGCCGTCCGGCACCCTGCTGGAGTTCGTCGTCGAGCGCGACCGAACCACGAAGCACAAACTGCTCCGCTCGGCAGTGACCTCGTGGTCGCCGGAGACTGCGAACTCACGCTGGTGCCCGTTCCTTCTCCCCGCACCGTCGCGGATCCGGCCACCGTCGCCGAGTTCCTTGCCAGCACCAAGGAAATTCCCGACGACGGCCTGACGGAAGACCACGTCGTGCACACCGACGGTGTCGGCACTTGGCGGCCGGAGGAACTGGCCATGATCACCAAAACCGCACCTAGCGACCCGAAGTGGCTGCAGTTCCTAGCCGAAGACAACGCCCGGAGGAGCTGACTCACTTCCGAGCCGCGAGAACCGCCGCGTAAAGCTCCTTCGTAGACACCCCAGCCGCACCGGCCACCTCGGCCGCGACGGTCTTCAGCCGTTCCCCCGAGGCAACCCGGTCGGCCACCTCCGACACGAGGTCCGACACCGATATCTGCCGAGGCACCGCCCCCTCCAGTACCACCGAGATCTCGCCGCGAACCCCGTCCGCCGCCCACTCGGCCAGCTCCGCGAGCGTGCCGCGTTTGACCTCTTCGTACGTCTTCGTCAGCTCCCGGCACACTGCGGCTCGGCGCGTGCCGCCCAACGCCGCAGCGGCGTCCGACAGCAGCGAAGCGATCCGGTGCGGCGATTCGAAGAACACGACAGTCCGACGCTCGCTCACCAACTCCGCGAACCACTTCGACCGCTCGCCAGGCTTGCGCGGCGCGAAGCCCTCGAAGCAGAACCGGTCGCACGGCAGCCCGGACAACGCGAGCGCGGTCGTCACCGCCGAGGGGCCGGGGAGGCAGGTGATCGGCAGGTCCTCCTCCACACAGGCAGCCACGAGACGGAAGCCCGGATCGGACACACTCGGCATCCCCGCATCGGTCACGACCAGCACTGTCTCGCCGCCGTGCAGTGCCTCCAACAGCTTCGGCAACCGGGCAGTCTCGACGTCCTCGTAGAAGCTGACCACCCGGCCGGAGGGCGACACGCCGAGCGCGGAAGCGAGGCCGCGAAGGCGTCTGGTGTCCTCGGCGGCGATCACATCTGCCGAGCCCAGCGCCTCGATCAGCCGGGCGGACGCGTCGCCGGGATCGCCCAGCGGGGTGGCGGCGAGCACGAGCCGTCCGGAGGCAGAAGTCATGGCAGTCAGCCTAACCAGACGCCATCAGTGGATCAGGCCGTACTATCGGGCCCCGTGACCGCGCTGCTGACCCGTGCCGACGACGAGAGCGTGCGGCCGGACCCGGTCGACGCGCGCCGCCCCCCGACCGACCGCGAAGCCACCCTGCTCGGCCGGGCCATGCCCGCCGACCGGCTGCGCGGCTGGATCGTCACGATCGTGCTGACCGTGATCGGCGGCGTCGTCCGGATGCAGAATCTGGGCCTTCCCACTGACCACAACAGTCCCGTCTTCGACGAGAAGCACTACGTGCCCCAGGCCGCGCAGATGCTGCGCAACGGCGGGTACGAGGACAACGCCGGGTACGAGCTGATCGTGCACCCGCCGCTGGCCAAGGACTTCATCGCGTTCGGCGAGTGGCTCTTCGGCTACAACGGCTGGGGCTGGCGGTTCATGTCCGCCGTGGCCGGCACGCTGATCGTGCTGCTCACCGTGCGCGTCGCGCGCCGGCTGACCCGCTCGACGCTGCTCGGCGGCATCGCGGGCGTGCTGGTGATCTGCGACGGCGTGCTGCATCTGCAGTCGCGGATGGGGATGCTCGACATCTTCATCGCCTTCTTCGTGCTCGCCGCGTTCGCCTGCGTGCTCTGCGACCGCGACCAGGTGCGGCAGCGGCTGGCCGTCGCGGTGCGCGAGGGCTGGATAGGCGAATCGCAGTGGGGACCGAAGCTCGGCTTCCGCTGGTGGCGGTTCGCGGCCGGGCTGATGATCGGCCTGACCTTCGGCGTCAAATGGTCGGCGCTGTACTACATCGCGGCGTTCGGCCTGCTCACCGTGTTCTTCGACGTCGCGGCCCGGCGGGCGGCGGGCGTTCAGCGGCCGTGGGTCGGCACGATCCGCCGCGACGTCGCGCCCGCGCTCTGGGCGATCGTCGTCGTGCCGGTGCTGATGTACCTGGCGGCGTACTGGGCGTGGTTCGCCAGCGAAACCGCGACCGACCGGCACTACACCGAGATCAAGAACCTCGACCCGGGCATGTTCGGCTGGCTCCCGCCCGCGCTGCGCTCGCTCGGCAGCTACACCGCCAACGTGCTGCATTTCCACGAAACCCTGCTGACGCCCAAGGACAATCCGCACCCGTGGGAGTCGAAGCCGTGGACGTGGCCGATGGGCCTGCGGCCGATGCTCTACTACTACGACGGCAACGTCACCGGCTGCGGCGAATCGCGCTGCCTCGGCGCGACGATGCTGATCGGCACGCCCGCGATGTGGTGGCTGGCCGTCCCGATGCTCGGCTGGGGCCTGTGGCGCTGGTTCTTCCGCGCGGACTGGCGCTACGCCGCCGTGCTGACCGGTTATTTCGCCGGCTACCTGCCCTGGTTCACCAACATCGACCGGCAGATGTACTTCTTCTACGCCACGCCGATGGCCCCGTTCCTGGTGCTCGGGCTGGTGCTGGCGCTCGGGCAGATCCTCGGCAGCGCCAAACGCGGGTTCGAACGCCGGGGCACCGGTCTGCTCGTCGTGTCGCTCTACGTCGGGCTGGTGGTCGCGAACTTCGCCTGGCTGTGGCCGATTCTCAACGGAATCCCGATCACGAACGACCATTGGCAGGCGGAGATGTGGCTGCCTTCGTGGCGCTGAAGTAAGCGCCCGGCGGCACCCCGACCGCCCGGCGGAAGGCGGCGACGAACGCACTGGCCGTCGCGTACCCGACGCGGTGCGCGACGGTCGTCATCGGCAAACCCTGTGCCAGCAACGGCAATGCCGCGCGCAGCCGCGCTTGCGTCCGCCAGGTGCCGAACGTCATCCGGCAGTCGCGGACGAACGCGCGCGCCAGCGTTCGCTCGCTCGCGCCGACTTCCCGGCCCAGCTCAGCCAGGCTGCGCGAGTCCACGGGGTCGGCGAGCACCGCGTCGGCGACGTCTCGTGCTCGTGGATCGGCGGGCGCGGGTACGACGATCGGTGCCACGTCCATCGGCTCCAGCAGGTCGAACGCGACTGCCTCGGCGCGGCGGCGGGCGTCCTCGCTGATGCCGTCTGAGGACAGGTGCTCAAGCAGCTCCCGCAGCAGCGGTCGGACGATGACGATTCGCGGAATGGGCCAGTCGACCGGGCACTGCTCCGGGTAGGCGTAGATGCCGCGCAGTTCGGCGTTCCCGACCGCGCCCGTGCGATGCCAGACGCCGACCGGGATCCAGAGCGCGCGCGTGGACGGCAGCACCCATTGCGCGTCGCCGACCATCACCGCGGCGACTCCGCGCGCGGCCCAGACGAGCTGGTGCGCGGGATGGTCGTGCCAGGGGAACCAGGCTCCGGCCGCGATCGGCAGGTCGCCGAGCAGCATCGCGCCGGCTTGACCGTACTGCGACATGAAGTGACAGCCTATCGTCTTCCAGTCAGTGCGGCTCGTCCCTAGCGTCGGGACCATGCCGATGAACCTGATGCACCGGAAGCTCTGCAGCTCGGAAAAGTGGGCCACCGCGGTGGCCGAGGTGCTGCCGGACTGGCTCTCCCGCTTCGAACTGGGCGACGACGTGCTGGAAATCGGGCCTGGCTTCGGGGCCACCACGCGGGTGCTGGTCGACGCTTTGCCTCGGCTGACCGCGCTGGAAATCGATCCGGCGTCGACCCGGCTGTTGCAGGGGAAATACGGCGACCGGGCGGACATCGTCGAGGGCAGCGGCGCGGAAATGCCGTTCGAGGACGGCCGGTTCTCCGGCGTCGTGTGCTTCACGATGCTGCACCACGTCCCGACCGACGAACTGCAGGACCGGATCTTCGCGGAGGCGTTCCGGGTGCTGCGGCCCGGCGGCACCTACTGCGGCGTGGACAGCCAGCTCAGCTTCGGCTTCCGGCTGCTGCATATCGGGGACACGATGAACGTCCTCGACGCGGACACCCTGCCCAGCCGGTTGGCGGCGGCCGGGTTTGCGCAGGTGCGCGTGGGGGTGGAGCGGAAGCGGCTGGAGTTTTCCGCGGTGAAGCCGTCAGCGGGGTGAGCGGCGCGGCACGATCTGCGTGACCGGCCCGTCCAGCGCCTTGCCGGCCCGGCTCAGCCAGCCGTCGACCTCGCGGCGCACCGAGTTCAGCGTCGGACGACGGCGCGGTTCCGGATCCAGCGAGGCCGCCAGGATCCGCGCGTGCACCGAACGCTGCGGCATGTGCGTGACCGGATCGGCGCGCGCCGCTGCCATCAACGCGGCCATCGGCGTCTCGCGGGTCCCGCGCGGAGGCTGGCCGGACAGCGCGTAGCTGACCGTGGCGGCGAGCTGCCAGGCGTCCGACGCCGGGCTCGCCGGGGAACCCATCGCCTGTTCCGGAGCGACGAAGTCGGGCGTGCCGATCATCATCCCGGTGGCGGTCATCTTGGAATCGCCCTGGCTGCGGGCGATGCCGAAGTCGATGAGGTGCGCGATGCCCGCCGGGTCGAGGATGACGTTGGACGGCTTCACGTCGCGGTGCAGCACGCCCCGCTCGTGCGCCGCGACCAGCGCGCCCGCCATCGTCGACCACAGCCGGCCGGCGGCGACGTCGTCGATCGGACCCTGTCCGTCGACCACCTCGGCGAGCGGGCGGCCCTGCAGGTACTCCATGACGAGGGCGAGCCCGTCCGGCTCCTCGACCAGGTCGTACACGCGGACGCAGTTGGGGTGGTTCACCACGGCCAGCGCACGCGCCTCGCGCTGCATGCGCTCCTCGGTGTCGCGGTCGGGCGCGTGCGCGATCTTCAGCGCGACAGTGCGGTTGAGCTGCGTGTCGACGGCTTCCCAGACCGTGCCGAACCCGCCGGTCCCGAGCTGGCGGACGCGCCGGTACCGGCTGCTGCCCGCGTTGCGCGAGCCGGGCGGCGGCGGAATCATGCCCGGCGCGGCGGCCAGCGCCCCGGCGGGCGGCGGCTCCGGAGCGGACGCCAGCGCGGTGGCCGGGTACGGCTTGTTCTGCGGCGGCGGAGGCGGCGGAAGCTGCTCACGACGCGGCGGAGGCTGCGCGGCCGGCGGTTCGTCGCGGCGCGGCTCCGGCCGGTTGATCACCGACCACGGCGGCGGGCCGACCAGTGCGACCGGGATCAGCCCCAGAACGCTGAACGGCAGGAACCCGAGCCAGAAGTGCACCGCGGTGTTGGCCGACATGCCCGCCGACGCGACCGCCATGACCACGAAGGGAATCCAGAAGAACCGCGACGGCCACTTCGGCCCGCGACGGAAGGCAGTGCGCGCCTGCAGCATCACGAACAGCAGCGAACCGACCGGCAGCACGGTGAAGGCGAGCAGGTACAGCGCGTAGGAGAGCTTGAGGCCGCGCGGGTAGAAGAGCGTCTCGAAGACGTTCGACCCGCCGCCGAGGTAGGTCTTCTGCGTGCCGATGAACGAGCAGTAGTCCTTGCTCAGCGTGGCCGCCCCGGACAGTCCGCTCGACTGGCCCGCGTTGGCCGCGCGGAAGGTTTCCGAGATGCCCGACGAAATCAGCCACGGCAGCACCAGCACGCTGACCACGCCGATAAGGCCGAACACGGTGAGCGTGGTCGCGTCGTACCGGTTGCCGGTCCCCTTGCGGACGATCGCCACGATCAGCGCCCCGGCCGCCGGGAAGAGCGCGACGAGCGCACCCGCTGTGGTCGTCGCCCACACCCAGTCGCCGGGGCAGAACTCCGGTCCGAACAAGGTGTGCGCGAGCGAGAGCAGCGCGCTCGCGATTCCGCTCACCGGCTGGTTCCCCTCACTGTCAGTGTTGTCTTCCTGCCGCTGCGCGGCCATTCCCCACGGTCCAGCTTAGGACGCACACGGCCTGCGCGGGGTTGCCGGGTCGCGCGGGGAACGTGATCCACTGCATCGATCTCGCCAGACCCGGCTGACCTGCGACCCGCCGGGGGAAAGGCCATCATGAGGGCAGATTCGGCCGTCTGAAGTCAGAGGAGACCTCGTGGGCGCGTACACCGAGACGTATCGGCGCAGTCTGGACGACCCGGAGCACTTCTGGCTCGAAGCCGCCCGGGCGATCGACTGGACGCAGCGGCCCACCCGCGCGCTCGATTCGTCCGCCGCGCCGTTCTACCGCTGGTATCCCGGCGGCGAGCTGAACACCTCCTACAACGCACTCGACCGGCACGCCGACGGCGGCCGCGGCGCGCAGGACGCGCTGATCTGGGATTCGCCGGTCAGCGGGCGCAAACGCCGCTACACCTACGCCGAACTGCGGGACGAGGTCGCGACCTTCGCCGGTGCGCTCACGTCGCTCGGCGTCACCCGCGGCGATCGCGTGATCCTTTATCTGCCGATGATTCCGCAGGCCGTCATCGCGATGCTCGCCTGCGCGCGGATCGGCGCGGTGCACTCCGTGGTGTTCGGCGGGTTCGCGCCGAAGGAACTGGCCGCGCGGATCGAGGACGCCAAGCCGAAGCTGATCCTCGCCGCGTCGTGCGGGATCGAGCCGACGCGGATCGTCGAGTACAAGCCGATCATCGACGCCGCTCTCGAGACCACCGAGCACCAGCCGGACCACGTCGTGGTGTTCCAGCGCGAGCAGGCGCGCGCGGAGCTGTCCGGCACCGACCTCGACTGGACCGACCTCGTCGCCGACGCCGACCCGGTGGATCCGGTTCCGGTGAAGGCGACCGACCCGCTGTACATCCTCTACACGTCCGGCACCACCGGGCGGCCGAAGGGCGTCGTCCGCGACGCCGGCGGGCACGCGGTCGCGCTGGCGTGGTCGATGGGCGCGCTGTACGACATCCACGCCGGTGATGTGTGGTGGACGGCTTCCGACGTCGGCTGGGTCGTCGGGCATTCGTACATCGTCTACGCGCCGCTGCTGGTCGGCGCGACAACGGTGCTCTACGAAGGAAAACCCGTCGGAACACCGGACGCAGGCGCGTTCTGGCGGGTCATCTCCGAGCACGGCGTGCAGGCGCTCTTCACCGCGCCGACGGCGTTGCGCGCGGTGAAGAAGGTGGACCCGGACGCGGACGAGCTCAAAAAGTACGACCTGTCCCAGTTCCGCACCCTGTTCCTGGCCGGCGAGCGGCTCGACCCGGAGACCTATCACTGGGCGCACGACATCCTCGGCACGCCGGTCATCGACCACTGGTGGCAGACCGAAACCGGCTGGCCGATCGCGGCCAACCCGCGCGGTCTCGAACCGATGCCGGTCAAACCCGGGTCGGCGACGAAACCGGTGCCCGGCTGGGACGTGCGCATCCTCGACCAGTCCGGCGAGGAACTTCCGGCCGGTCGCGAGGGCGCGATCACGCTGAAACTGCCGCTGCCACCGGGTTCGCTGCCGACGCTGTGGGGCGACGACGAGCGCTACCGCGAGGCGTACCTGTCGCGCTACCCCGGCTACTACCTGACCGGCGACTCGGGCTACCTCGACGAGGACGGTTACCTCTTCGTCATGGGCCGCACCGACGACGTGATCAACGTGGCCGGACACCGGCTGTCGACCGGTTCGATGGAGGCCGTGCTGGCCTCGCATCCAGCAGTCGCGGAGTGTGCCGTGATCGGGGTCGCGGACCAGCTGAAGGGCCAGGTGCCGCGCGGTTTCGTGGTGCTGAAGTCCGGCGTGGAGGTGCCCGAGGAGCAGTTGCGGGACGAGCTGGTCGCGCTGGTCCGTCGCGATATCGGGCCGGTGGCGGCGTTCCGGGACGTCTCGGTGGTCAACGCGCTGCCGAAGACGCGCTCGGGGAAGATCCTGCGCAAGACGATGCGCGGGATCGCCGACGGCCGCGACGAGGCGGTTCCGTCGACCATCGAGGACCCGTCTGTGCTCGACGCGTTGCGGGCGATCCTGCGGCCTGGACGTCCGTGAGGGGAACCCTGAGGGAATCAGATTCCCTCAGGGTTCCCCTCACGGACCTCTGCCGGCATCCCGGCGAACGGGACATCCAGCGTCAGCCGACCCTTTCGGACGTTGTCAGCGTCCCCCGTAGTGGTCTATACCTCTTGAAGTCCGCCTTCTCCGCGACGCGACCGGAGGTATGCCGTGAGGAAGACCCTGTCCAGGGCCGTGCTTGGGGTGACCGTGCTCGGGCTCGCCGCGGTGGGAGTGCCCGGGCCGGCCGCGGCGAGTCCCGCGCCCAGCGAACGGCAGGTCACCGACCTCGTGCCGGTGCCGGTGCACGCCGTGGCGAAGGCGGACGCCACCTTCCGGCTCACCCCGCTCACGGTGATCCGGGCGGGGCACGGCACCGGCGACGTCGCTTCCTACCTGCGCGGGCTGCTGCGGCCCGCGACCGGCTTCCCGCTGCCGGTCGTCCCGGTGAGCCCGGGATTGTCCGCGATCTCGCTCGACCTCGGCCACGCCGACCCGCGCGTCGGCGACGAGGGGTATCAGCTCGACGTCACGAAGAACGGCGTCCGGCTGCGCGCCAACACCGCTACCGGGCTGTTCGTGGGCGTCCAGTCGCTGCGGCAGCTGCTGCCCTCGGCCATCGAGGCGAAGACGGTGCAGCACCGGACGTGGACGATCGCCGGCGGCAACGTGCTCGACTACCCGCGTTTCGCCCACCGCGGCGCGATGCTCGACGTCGCGCGGCATTTCTTCACGCCAACGCAGGTGAAGAAGTACATCGACCAGATCGTCCAGTACAAGATCAACACCCTGCACCTGCACCTCAGCGACGACCAGGGCTGGCGCATCGAAATCAAGAGCTGGCCGCGGCTGGCGACCGAAGGCGGCAAGACCGCGGCCTACGGCGATCCGGGCGGTTACTACACGCAGGAGCAGTACAGCGACATCGTCGCGTACGCCGCGAGCCGGCACATCACGGTCGTGCCGGAAATCGACATGCCCGGGCACACGAACTCCGCACAGTCGGTGTACGCCGAACTCAACTGCGACGGCAAGGCAGTCCCGCCGCGCACCGATATCGAGGTCGGCTACAGCTCGCTGTGCATCAATTCGCCCACCACGTACCGATTCGTAGAGGACGTGATCCGCGAACTAGCCGCGATCACGCCCGGCAAATACATCGGCATCGGCGGCGACGAAGCACATTCGACTCCCGCCGAGGACTACAAAACCTTCTACGAGAAGGTAACCCCGATGGTCGCCAAGTACGGCAAGCTGATCACCGGCTGGCACGAGATGGCGAAGACGCCGCTGCCGACGTCCGCCGTGCCGCAGTACTGGGATCAGGGCGGCCCGAACGCGGACGTGGCCGCCACGGCGGCGCGTGGGAACAAGTTCATCATGTCGCCCGCCAATCACGCCTACCTCGACATGAAGTACACGGAATCGACCAAGCTGGGCCAGGATTGGGCTGGTCTGGTCGAAGTCCGCGACGCCTACGAATGGGACCCGGCGACGCTCGTTCCCGGCGTCGGGGAGAAGTCCGTCGCCGGGGTCGAGGCTCCACTGTGGACGGAGACCATCCGGACCAACGACGACATCGAGTACATGGCCTTCCCGCGCCTGCCCGGCGTCGCGGAAATCGGCTGGTCGCCCAAGTCATCCCGGACCTGGGACGGCTACCGAGACCGGATCGCCAAGCAAGCGCCGCGCTGGGAAGCCCAGGGAATCGACTTCTACCGCTCACCCCAGGTCGACTGGAAGTGATTCCCTAGCCCGGTCCACTTTGGACTGGATACCCTTGCGATAGCCCTCCGGCAACGCGTCGGAAGCAAGCACTCGCCCGGCCAGTTCCAGCACCGGCCCCGGCTCGGGCAGCCGTGCGTAATTCGCCGACGCGACCAGGAACGTCTCCCCGACGGTCGGCCCCTCGGCCCGCTCCACGAGGTCGAGCGGCCCGGCCGTCGGGACCGTGCCCGGCCGCAGCACGCGCAGATACCACCCGCAGCGATTGGTGTCGATCATCGCGGGCACGACGTCCTTGCGCCCGGTCCGCATCGCGAGCTTGAAGCACGGATGCCGCGGCTGCGCGATCTGCACGAGCGCGTCGCCCCAGGCCCAGACGTCACCGATCCGCGCGTCGCTCTCCAGCGCGCCGTGCACGGAGAGGTTCTCGCCGAAGTCGCCGTGCGCCACGGAGTAGCCCTCCGCAGCCCACACCGGATAGTGCTCGACCGGGTAGACGTAGACGGCTTTGTCGGGCCCGCCGTGCACGGAGAGGTCGGCTTGCCGGTCACCGGCCAGGTTCAGCTCGGACAGCGCCAGTTCTTCGGCTTCGACGCGGGTTTTCCGGATGGCGCTCAGGACCGGCTGGTCCCGCTGGTGGCCGAGCACGGTCGGCTCGCCTACATAGACGTCTTTCAGCGACAGCATGGAGTGAACCTAGCAAGTGCGCTGGGCTATTTGGACGGGTCCGGCTTCGCGCATAGACCGTCTCCTCGGTGCCGGGTTTCACGAACACCGAGAACGTCCGCGTGATACGGCGTCTCGAGGTGGGTATAGAGGTAAGCCTTCGCCTTGGGGCCGTAGGTCCAGCCGAACTGCCGCATCTCGTTCAAGTTGAACGGCGGCAGTGGATGGCTGGGATCGCCGATCGGCCACTTGCGGGCCGGCTTCGCCGGGTCCGCGCCGTACTGCTCCAGAAAATCGTCCACACAGGACTTCGGCGCGACGAAGGCGAAGGCGAGCCGGTCGGTGAGCCGAGGCTGGACATCGAGCCGGAAACCCTTGACCTCGGATCCGGCGGGCCGCCGCATCCGGCCACCGTGACTGCGGCACAGAGCGCAGCGACCACCGCAAAAATCCGCGCCACCATGGAGTAAACCTAGCAACGCCGCACCCAAGGCTTCCAAGGATTTTCGCCCCGCCAACGGCCGAACCGCAGTGCCCGGTGAGCGGGAAACGCCCACCGGGCACCGTGCTCAACCGTTCAGCTCCGCCGACTCCTCATCGCTGAGCAGCCGCGACCGGATCAGGAACCGCACCCCCTCCGGCGCCTCCAGCGAGAACCCGCTCCCCCGCCCAGGCACCACGTCGATGGTCAGATGCGTATGCCTCCAGTACTCGAACTGCGGCCCGGACATCCACACCGGCACCGCGTCGATGCCGTCCACCGACAGGTCGCCCAGGTGCACATCGTGCGCCCCGACCCGGAATTCGCCCGCCGGGTAACACATCGGGGCGCTGCCGTCGCAGCATCCGCCGGACTGGTGGAACATCACCGGCCCGTGGACTGGCACCAGCCGCCGCAGCAGGTCGGCGGCGGCCGGGGTCAGGTCGACCCGCTGGGGCATCAGAAGAAGCCCAGCGCCTGGTCGGAGTAGGAGACCAGCAGGTTCTTCGTCTGCTGGTAGTGGTCCAGCATCATCTTGTGGTTCTCGCGGCCGATGCCGGACGCCTTGTAGCCGCCGAAGGCCGCGTGTGCCGGGTAGGCGTGGTAGTTGTTCACCCACACGCGGCCGGCCTGGATGTCGCGGCCCGCGCGGTAGGCGGTGTTCCCGTCGCGCGACCAGACGCCGGCGCCGAGGCCGTACAGGGTGTCGTTGGCGATCTTGAGCGCGTCGTCGTAGTCGTCGAACTTCGCCACGGACACGACCGGACCGAAGATCTCCTCCTGGAAGATGCGCATCTTGTTGTCGCCCTCGAACACCGTCGGCTGCACGTAGTAGCCGCCGGACAGGTCGCCGCCGAGGTCGGACTGCTCGCCGCCGGTGAGCACCTTCGCGCCCTCCTGCTTGCCGATGTCGATGTAGGACAGGATCTTCTCGAGCTGGTCGTTCGAGGCCTGCGCGCCGATCATCGTCTCGGTGTCGAGCGGGTTGCCCTGTTTGATCTTCTTCACGCGCTCGACCGCGTCGCCGAGGAACCGGTCGTAGATGCCGGACTGGATCAGCGCGCGCGACGGGCAGGTGCAGACCTCGCCCTGGTTCAGCGCGAAGAGCGCGAAACCTTCCTGCGCCTTGTCGTAGAACGCGTCGTTGGCCGCGGCGACGTCGTCGAAGAAGATGTTCGGGCTCTTGCCGCCGAGTTCGACGGTCACCGGGATGATGTTTTCACTGGCGTACTGCAGGATCAGCCGCCCGGTGGTGGTCTCGCCGGTGAACGCGACCTTGCGCACGCGGTTGCTCGACGCGAGCGGTTTGCCCGCCTCGACGCCGAATCCGTTGACGATGTTCAGCACGCCAGGCGGGATCAGGTCGCCGATGATCGACAGCAGCAGGTGGATCGACGCCGGGGTCTGCTCGGCGGGCTTCAGCACGATCGCGTTGCCCGCGGCCAGCGCCGGGGCGAGCTTCCAGACGGCCATCAGCAGCGGGAAGTTCCACGGGATGATCTGGCCGACGACGCCGAGCGGCTCGTGGAAGTGGTAGGCGACGGTGTTGTCGTCGATCTGCGAGATGCCGCCCTCCTGGGCGCGCAGCGCGCCGGCGAAGTAGCGGAAGTGGTCGATCGCGAGCGGGATGTCGGCGGCGAGGGTCTCGCGGACCGGCTTGCCGTTCTCCCATGCCTCGGCGACCGCGATCTTCTCGAGGTTCTGTTCCATCCGGTCGGCGATCTTGAGCAGGATGTTCGCGCGTTCCTCGGTCGAGGTGCGGCCCCACGCGGGTGCGGCGCCCTCGGCCGCGTCGAGCGCCCGGTCGATGTCGGCCGCCGTCCCGCGGGCGATCTCGGTGAAGGTCTTCCCGGTGACCGGCGTCGGGTTCTCGAAGTACTGCCCGCCCGCCGGCGCGACGTATTCGCCGCCGATGTAGTGGTCGTAGCGGGTCTCGTAGTCGACGACGGCGCCGTCGGTGTTCGGTGCGGCGTATACGGCCATCTTGCCCTGCCTCGTTGCTGGTCGGTGACGGTCGGCGGCGACCGTAGGCCGGGCAACGTTGCGCCAACGTTGCAGCCTTGTGACCAGGGTCTCTACTCTCGTTCTCGTGGCGGAGCTGCCCGAACCCGACCTGCTGCGCGATCCGGAGTCGTACGCGCGGCTGTTGCGGCATGTCCGCGAAGCAGTGCTTTCCGGGGCCACCGCGCCGCGCTCGCCACGTTCGGTGGTGTCGGCGTCGTGGGAACGCTCGCTGGCCGCGCACGTCGACCCGGACGCGGGCGAGGCTCCGCTGATCTTCGAGGCGGACGAACTCACCGACCTGCGCGCGGAGCATCCGCTGGCCCCGGTGCTGCCGCTGCTGCGCGAGATGCTGGTGAGCATCGCCGACGACGCCGAGCACATGATGATCGTGACCGACGCGAACGGGCTGATCCTGTGGCGCGAGGGCGCGACCGGCGTGCTGCTGCGCGCGGACCAGGTCGCGCTCACCGAGGGCACGCGGTGGAGCGAAGAGGCGATCGGCACGAACGCGATGGGCACGACGCTCGCGACCGGGAAGCCGGTGCAGATCTACTCCGCCGAACACCTCGTGCGCCGCTATCACACCTGGACCTGCGCGGCGGCCCCGGTGCGCGACCCGGACACCGGCGCGCTGCTCGGCTCGATCGACGTCAGCGGCCCGCTCCGCACGGTGCATCCGGCGATGTTGTCGCTGGTCACCGCTACCGCGCAGCTTGCCGAGGGACGCTTGCGAGCCCAGCTGGCGGTCCGCGACGAGAAGGTGCGGCAAGCGAACATGCCGCACCTGGCGTCGTTGCACGGCCGCCCTGGCGCGCTCCTTTCCGCGGGCGGCCGGGTGCTGGCCGCCGAGGCGTGCACTCTTCCGTCCACTGTGGAGGTACGGAAAGGCGGTGGCACGGTCACCCTGCCGGACGGCCGGATCGCCACCGTCGACCCGCTCGAAGAGGGCTATCTCCTGCGGATAGCCACGTCCGGCACCGCGCCCCGGCGCCGGTTGTCGCTCGAATACCTCACCGACGGCCCCGGATCGACCACTGTGGACGGTCGAGACATCCCGTTCACCTTGCGGCACGCCGAATTGCTGACCTTGCTGGCGCTTCAGCCGCGCGGGTTGTCGGCGGAGAAGCTGGCGCTGCAGCTGTACGGCGAGGCGGGCAACCCGGTGACCGTGCGCGCCGAGATCCACCGGTTGCGCACCCAGCTCGGCACTGGGGTGTTGCAGACGCGTCCGTACCGTCTCGCGGCCACCGTGGACGCGGATTTCCTGCGCACCAAAGCCGCCCTGCGAACTGGCGACGCCGCGGCGGCGGTCCGGTCGTTCCAGGGCCCGCTGCTCGCGGAGTCGGAATCGCCCGCGATCCGGGAGGAACGCGAGTCGATCAGCGCGCAGGTCCGGCAACTGGCGTTGAACAGCGGGGACGCGGACACGTTGTTCGCTTTCTGGGAAACCTCCTGCGGGGCAGATGATCTGGCGGTTCTGGACGCGTTGTCCGCGGTGCTGCCGCCGTCCGATCGGCGGCTGGCGGCGGTGCGGACTCACCGCGCCCGGTTGGGCTGAGCGCTTACCCGGCGGCGACGGTTTCCCGGATCGCGGCGTCGACCGGAGCCGAGTAGTTCAGCTCCAGATACAACTCCCGCAACAGCAACCCGTCCATGTGCTGCACCGTCAATCCCGGCTGCTTCCCGCTCAGCCCGTTGAGAAATCCGCCAAGCTTGAACGCACCGCGCACCGGCCAGGACGGCATCGACCGCACCCGGCGCGGTCGTCCGGCCGCCGCGGCCAGCCGAGCGAACATGTCCGTCCACTGCAGATTTTCCTCCGCCACCGGAACATCCGCGCCCGACGCCTGTTCGAGGGCATCCACGGTCGCGACGCCAACCCCGTGCGCACTCGTCGCAGCGGTCCCGCCGGGTGGCGCGAAGAGCGGCGAGTTGGAGTGAACCCACTTCACGATCGGCACCGACCACTGCGGCACCCGATCCTCCGCGACACCGAAGACGAACGGCACTTCGAGCACCGCCACCGGCAACCCCGGCCCCGCCGTTTCGCGCGCGACGCGGGCTTGCTCCAGCCGACTGCGCACGTACGGATGCTTCGCCGCCAACCCCCACTCCGGGCGTACGCGGTCGAAGTACGTGTAATACGACCCGAGCACCGCAGCCCGCGTACAGCCCGCTTCGCGCGCCGCGCGCAACAACGCGGCGACGGGTGCGACGTTGCCCGCGCGCAACCGAGGCTCGACCGGCCCGCGTCCGACAGCACGGTCGTCCATGCCGCCAGCGAAGACGACGCCGTCGTGTCCGTCCAGCACTGAGCACAGTTCGTCGTGCGAAGCCTTCGAGACGTCGAGCGTCTTGTAGACTCCCGCACGCGCCGTACGCGCGACAGCTGTCGTCTCGTGCCCGCGTTGCCGCAGCTCATCAAGGACGTGCTGGCCCAACAGGCCGCTGCCGCCCACCACCAAGATCTTCATGGCTCATTCCATTCGGGCTTATCGTCAACCGCACTGCATCACGCAGCGGGGCGCGTCGAACCGGCCTTGCTTGAGATCGTCGGTCCGGATGAGCCAGTACAGCATCCCGACGTCGCCCCACATCATGTCGGCTTGTTCGTCACTGTCGAACTGCGCGAGCAGCACCCAGCGAGCCGCTTCTTCGTTGAGCCGCGGATCTTTCCACCCGCCCTCCAGCACTTCCGCCGCGATCTCGTTCTCCACGGCGTCCTGGACCGGTGAGGCGAAACCGCCGATCTGATGTTGCGGCTTGTCCCCGTTGACTTCCCAGACGAGCTCGCCGAACACCCCGGCGCCCACCCGCTCAGAACTAAGCACCGCCTCGACGGCTTCGGCCAGGGACACTCCGCTCACGGTCATGGTGCGGTCGAGCAGGACGTGCTCTCGCTCCGGAGCGGTGGCCACGATCTCCGCGAAAACGTCACGGCGCGGATAGGGCTCGAGGCCGGACGGGGGTGTTCGTTCGGCGACCGGAGTGTCCGCGGGCACGAAGATCACTCGATAGCCGTCGGCGTTGTCGGGCAGCACGTGTCGGTAGTTATCGGGTGAGTAGCGTCCGTCGAATCTGAAGAACAACAGCGTGCCCGCCGCCGGCAGCGGGATGGTCGCGGACTCGCGCGGCAGCGCCGCGCAGTCCACCGCAGCGACGAAGGTGAGCGGCCCCCGCTCCTCCCAGGTCGGCCATTCCACCGCGTCCGGCAGCGCCGGGTTTCCGCCGAGCTGCCCCACGCGCGGACCCGTGCCCTGGGCAGCGAGCCGGATCCCGGGTTGGAACAGCTCGATCCATTTCGCCGCCACCTCGGCGGGCAGTCGGTCTTGCGCGAGAGTGGCGAGTCGATCTCTCCATGTGGTCACGCCCACATGATGGCGCGAGCCACCGACAAAACGCGTGAGCGGCGCACCAACCCCTGTCCTGTCCGGGCGAACTTGACGGTTGCCGAGGCGCTGACCTGAGGATTCGACGACGAGAGATGGCTGGGTCGAGAGGTCTGAACCATATGCCGAATTGAGGATGTCGGGCTGGCGGCGAAGTCCTCGATGCCTTCCCGTTGCCTACCCGAGGGCGAGCGTTCCGTCCATTGTGGACTCCCGGTGCCGGATCGGGCGGTTCGGCTTGAGGGCTCGGTGACACCGGTCCCCGGTGCGAGTGCTCGGATCTCGTCCACCCGGGCATAAGGGTTGTCGCCCAGGCGTTTGGCGGTCTGCGCGGCAAAGCGGGCGGTGGCCTCGCCGGATCCGCGATCAATGAGCAGGTCGCCCAGCTTGTCGGCGAACTGCCGCATCTTCGCGGCGCCACGGGCGCGCAATTCCGGATGCCGCTCGATGAGCTGGAAGCGGCGGGTCGCGGTCTTCGAGATCCACCCCGTCCCGCCGACGCGCCAACCCGGCGGCACCCCCGGGTAGACACCGTCTACATACTTTGATAGACAGTGTCTACAAGATGAACCAGGGGTTACGGAGAGCGGAATGGGTTTCCACACGTTCGTCGCCGTCGGCGACAGCTGCGCGGAGGGGCTGGACGATCCCTACCCGGATCACAGCCAGTACCGCGGCTGGGCGGATTACGTCGCCGGGCGGCTCGCGCGCGACGAAACCGCGTTCCGTTACGCCAATCTGGCCGTTCGCGGACGGCGGCTCGACCAGATCACCGCGGAGCAGCTGCCCGCGGCCGAGCGGCACGAACCGGACCTGATCGCGTTGTTCGGCGGCGGCAATGACGTGATGAGCCGCGGCTGGGACGCCCGCACGGTCGCGCGTCGCGTGGACACCGCGATCCGGCAGTGCACGCAGATCGCGCCCAACGTCGTCACCTTCACCTTGAGCGACATCGCGCATCGCATGCCGCTGGGCGGGCGGATGCGGCCGCGGGTCACCGCGCTCAACGACGCCATCCGCGAGGCTTCGGTCAGCTACGGCGCGACGCTCGTCGACCTGTGGCCGGACCAGGCCGCGCACGATTCGCGCTACTTCGGACCGGACCGGCTGCATCTGTCGCAGGCCGGGCACCTCCGCGTCGCCGGCCACGTGCTCGACCGGCTCGGCGTCGCGCACGACGGCAGCTGGCTCCAGCCGTTGCCCGGCGTTCCGGCCCAGGGCAGTGCGATCGCCGACCTGCGCTGGCTGTGGCAGGAGGTGCTGCCGGTCGGGATCACACGGCTGCGCAACCGGCTCATCGGCCGGTCTCCTGGCGACGGCTTCCTGCCGAAGCGTCCGGAACTGCTGCCCGTGGCCTTCTCCGAAGCCCAGGTATGAGCGCGCGTCAGCGGTTGATCCGCACTGCCGCGGACTTGCTCGTCGGCTCCGGCGTCGAGGCCGTGACGTTGCGCGGGATCGCGAAGGCGGCTGGTGTGTCGCACGGTGCGCCGCTTCGCCACTTCTCGGGGCGCGCGGAGCTGCTGTCGGCCGTAGCGACGCTTGGCTTCACACAGCTGCTCGAGCGGGGCGCACAGTTGCCCGACGGCACCCCGCGCGAACGCGTCACGGCCGCCTGTCACGCGTACGTCGACTTCGCGGTTACGAACCCGGCCATGTTCGAGCTGATGTTCCGTCGCGACCTCATCGACCCGGAGGAACCAGGGCTGGTCGCGGCCAGCAGTGCCGTCTTCGACACCTTCGCGGAGTTAGTGCGCCTCGACCGCGCTGAAGCGGATGACGACCGACTGCGTCCGGGTACAGATCCTCGGCTCGTCGCAGCGTCGCTGTGGGGCGCGTTGCACGGTCTCGCGCAACTGTGGCTGTGGGGCGGACTGGCGGGAGCGAGCTTCGCGCCTTCGCCGGAATCGGCGTTGGCGGTGACGCTGGACGCGTATCTGGGGTGAAGCTCAGCGGAGAGCCCGGAATCCTCCCCACCCCTGGCTCTCCGCCGAACAGCGGGAATGGATGACCATTCAGCACCGACCGTAACCGCTCGCCCCGGCCCCGGGATCCACCTCTCGCCGCATCCGCCGGTAAACCCTGGCGGTAGGCGGCCTGCCGCGGCTGCGGTAGCGGATTGGGAAACCGCCGGTCAGGAAGGTAGCTTCGGGCGCGTGATGCGGATCTTGCGGGCGCGGCCGCTCCTCGCGGATTCGCTGCTGGCCGCCGCCGTCGCACTCTTCCTCCTCGCCGGCGCGGCGGTCCACCACGGCTCGCTCGGCGACCGGCCGGGGCTGCCCGGGCTGCTGCTCGGCGCGGCGGGCGCGGTGCCGCTGGCGGTCCGGCGGCGCTACCCGATCGGCGTGCTGATCGCGGTCACCGTGCTCGTCGGCGCGTTCGCACTGGCCGGGTACCGCGCCACGCTCGGCCGCCCCGACGTGCTGATCGCCGCGTACACGGTGTGGGCGCGCTATCCGGTGCGGCGAGCGTGGCCGCCGTCGCTGTTCGCGGTGGCCGGCTTCGAGGTGACGATGCTCGTCGGCGACAGCTCGAACCCGATCGGCGACACGGTGATCGCCCTCCTGCAGACGTCCGCGACCGTCCTCATTGGACACTCGATCTACCTCCGTGGGCTCGCCCTGCACGCGACCGCGGAACGGGCCGACCGCGCCGAACTCGCGGTCGTGGAGGAACGGCTGCGCATCGCACGCGAGCTGCACGACGTCGTCTCGCACCATCTGTCCGTGATCTCCGTGCAGGCCAACCTCGCGCGGTACGTCTTCGAGTCCGCGCCGGACACCGCGCGCGGCGCGCTCGACACGATCACCGGTACGACCACCGAGGCGCTGGACGAACTCCGCCGCCTGCTCAGCGTGCTGCGGCCGCCGCACCACGAGCCGGGCAAATACCGTCCGCAGCCGGGCCTGGAGGAGATTCCCGCGCTGGTCAGCCGGGTCCGCGAGGCTGGGCTGACGGTGCGGCTGCGGGTCACCGGAACGCCGCGGACGTTGCCGTCGGGCCAGCAACTGTGCGCGTACCGGGTCGCGCAGGAAGCGCTGACGAACGTGCTGAAGCACGCGCCGGATTCGTTCGCCTCGCTGGAGGTCGAGTACCTGGCCGACGCGCTGCGGCTGAGCGTGGCCGACTCCGGCGGCGGACCGCGCGCCGACGGCAATCCCGCCGGTCACGGCCTCGTCGGCATGCGCGAGCGGGCGCGTATGTACGGTGGCGAAATCGAAATCGGGCCTCGCGAACCGGCGGGGTTCGAGGTTGTGCTGACCCTCCCGTACCCGGGCCGGACCTCCGGAGAACCGAAGTGACCAGTGTGCTCGTGGTGGACGACCAGGACCTCGTCCGCGCCGGCCTCGTCGCGCTGCTCAACGCCGCGCCGGGCGTCGAGGTGGTCGGCGAGGCACGCGACGGGCTGGAAGCCGTGCGCGAGGCGTCGCGGCTGCGGCCCGAGGTGATCCTGATGGACATCCGGCTGCCCGGCCTCGACGGTGTGTCGGCCACCGCCCGCATCCTCGCCGGGCCGGAGAACCCGCGCGTGCTGATCCTGACCGTCTTCGACCTCGACGAATACGTGTACCGCGCGCTGCGGGCCGGTGCGGCCGGGTTCCTGCTCAAGGACAGTCCGCCGGAGACGCTGATCTCCGGCATCCAGGCGGTCGCGCACGGAGACATGCTGTTCGGCCCGACCATCACGCGGCGGCTGGTCGAGGCGTACACGAGCGCGCCGCCCGCCGAGCCCGCACCGGAGCTGAGCGGACTGACCGAGCGCGAACGCGAGGTGCTCCGGCTGGTCGGCACCGGGATGCCGAACGGGGAGATCGCGGCTCAGCTGCTGGTCAGCGAGGCCACGGTGAAGACGCACCTCAACCGGCTGATGCCCAAACTCGGCATCTCCAGCCGGGCGCAAGCGGTCGTGGTCGCTTACGAAACCGGGTTGGTCCGGCCCGGACGGTAGCCGAATTCGTTGCGCAGCACGCGTTCCGCGGCGTGCTGACCGGCCATTCCGTGCACGCCCGGCCCAGGGGGCGTCGCGGCCGAGCACAGGTAGACGCCGCGCAACGGGGTCCGGTACGGGTCCCAGCGCAGGACCGGCCGACCCAGCACCTGGCGCATCGTGACCGCGGCGGCCGCGATGTCGCCACCGACGTAATTCGCGTTGTACGCCTCGAAATCGCTGGCCGGGATCGCGCGCGAGGCGAGGATCGTGTCGCGGAAGCCGGGTGCGAAGCGTTCGATGCGCCGGATGATCGCGGCGGTCGGATCGAGCGGATCTCCTTGCGGGACATGGGCGTACGCCCAGATCGGCTGTTTGCCGGGGAGACCACGGGACGGATCGGCGGCCATCGGCTGGGAGAGGAGGACGAACGGATCCCGCGCCCGCTTCCCGGCAGCTACCGTGTTTTCCGCCGCGTGCACCTCGGCTCTTGTCCCTCCGATGTGGACAGTTCCGGCTCGGGCGAGTTCCTTTTCCCGCCAGGGGATTGCTTCGGAGACCAGGAAGTCGACCTTCGCCGCGGCCGGTCCGTAACGGACTTTCTCCAGCGCCCTGCGGTACTGCTGGGGCAGCAACGGCCCCGCTAGGTCTAGTACGCCCTTCGGTGCTAAGTCCAGCAGCACGGCACGCGCGTGCGCTAACTCGCGTACGTCGGTGACGCGCGCGTTGGTGCGTACGCGACCACCGTGAGCCTCGATGTCGGCGACAAGGGCGTCGGTGATGCGTTGCGAACCACCGCGGGGAATCGGCCAGCCTGTGGTGTGCGCGAGATGGCTGAGCAGGACCGTGATACCGCCGCCGATGAGTGAGGGCAGTTTGCCAAGTGCGTGTGCCTCGATACCCGCTATGAGCGCTGACGCTTCCTTGCCCTTGAAGGGGTTCACTGTCGCCGCGAGAGCGCGCGTCGCGATGTACGCCGCCGTGCGCGGATTCGGTGGGTGCCGAAGGTCGCCGAGGAGCACTTCGGCGATCTCAGCGCTGTGCTCGATCAGTGGTGCCATGAAGCGACGCCATCTCGCACCGTCGGTTCCTAGCCGCGCACACGTGCGCTCGAGATCCGCGTACGCGATGGCTGTGGTCTTCTCGTCGATCGGCTGCGCGTACGGGATTTCGGGATGGCAGAGGTCGAGATCGAACTGCTGGAGAAACGGCGAAGCCGCCGCCATCGGATGGACCGCCGAGCAGATGTCATGGATAACGCCGGAGTCGAACAATCGCTGGGACCGCGCCCCGCCGCCCGGTTCGCCCGCCGCCTCGTACACCTCGACCGACAACCCGGCCCGCGCGAGCACCACGGCCGCGGCCAGGCCGTTCGGCCCCGAGCCGACGACCGCGACGTCCAGCGTGACGGGCGGAGACACGTCCCGAGCCTACGGCTGCGACGAACCGGGCGCCCAGTGTCACTCCCGAACACCTGATCGAATATTGTCGTACCCCACGCCTACCGTGCACCCCATGCCGGTCCGCACGGGCCGCGCCTGCTGGAGAGGGGGGTCATGCCCGACCACGACACGTTGCTGGAGCGCGTGCGGAAGCTGCTGGCCAAGGCCGAGGACCCGGCCGTCACGCCCGCCGAAGCCGAGCTGTACAACACCAAAGCGGCGCAACTGATCGCGCGGCACGGGATCGACAACGCGATGCTGGCCGCGTCCGGCCAAAGCGGCGACGACATCACCGTGCTGAGGCTGCCGATCGCCAATCCGTACAGCCGCGACAAGGCCAGCCTGCTCACCAGCATCGCCTACCCGTTGCGCTGCCGGACCCTGCTGCACCGAGTCGGCCAGGGGGTCGAAGAGGTCACGGTGTTCGGCTTCCGCACCGACCTCGCGCGGGTCGAGTTGCTGTACACCAGCCTGTTGCTGCAGGCGAGCACGCAGCTGACCCGGGTGCGTCCCGAGGAACGAGTATTCCGCGAATCGCTGGCGGCGTATCGACGGACGTGGCTGCACGGTTTCGCGCGCGCGGTGCACGAGCGGCTGAGCGTGGCGGAAGAGAACGCCGCGCGGACGTATTCCGATGTCGCCGGCGGGAAGTCGGCGGAGCTGGTGGTACGGGACCGGACTGCGTTGGTGCAGCAGGCTTTCGACCAGGAGTACGGAGACCTGCGCTCAGCGGCCCCGCGCCGGTTGTCGGGGTCGGGATACCGGGAGGGGCACCGGGCCGGAACCCGGGCGAATCTCGACCCGGCGGCGTTGGGCAGGCGGAGGTCAGCGCTTCCGGTGCGGTGATTCGAGCCGCAATCCGCTGGAGGACGTTGTGCTTCGCTTCGAAGACCTTGTCACTCGGCCCGAACTGCGCGTTCCCGCGCTCCACCTGGGATTCGTCGGCGGAGAGTTCCTCGGCCACGGCCTCACCGCCGGACTGGCCAGCTCCAAGCGAATCGCCGCACACTGGCCCGAGTTCTTCCTGGTCCTCCTCGAGGACCAGGTCCCCGTCGCGCGAGCGGCGGCGATCCCGGTCGCCTTCCCGACCGAGGAGCGACCCGAGCTGCCCGACCACGGCTGGGACGGGGCGCTCGTCTGGGCCGCCGAAGATCACCTCGACGGGCGGAAACCCACTACGCTTGTCGCGCTGGAGGTGTACGTCGCGGAATCCGCGCGCGGGCAAGGGATTGCCGCGCAAGCGCTCGTCGAGCTGAAGAACCGGGCGCGCCGGGCCGGGCTTTCCCGGCTGGTCGTGCCGGTGCGACCGACCGGCAAACCGCCCCTGGAGTCCATTGTGGACTACCTGGACCGGGGTACCGATCCGTGGCTGCGCAGTCACGAGCGGCTCGGCGCGGAGTTCCGGAAGATCGCGCCGTTCGCGATGACAGTCACCGGCACGCTCGCGCAGTGGGAACAGTGGTCCGGTGTCCGCCCCGACGACGGCAACACCGTCGTGCCCGGCGGGATCGCGCCGGTACTGGGGTCAACGGAGCAGGATCTAGGCGTGCATGTCGAGCCGAACGTCTGGTACGAACACCCGCTCTGAACTACGCCTGCTCCCAGCTAGGCAGCCAAACCCCATCCCCCGGCTCCTGCCCCGTCACCAGATAGTCCCGCAGCTTCAGCACATCCGGATGCGCAGGCTCCCGCCGCCACAGCAGTGACATCGGGTACACCGGCGTCGGGTCGACCACCAGCACCCGGCGGAGGTCGTACTCATCCGGCCAGAAGTAGCGCGAGCCGGCGCCCACGAAGGTCGACAAATCCGGTGACGTCGCCAGTTCGTCCAGCATCGTCTCATTGCCGAAGACCGGACCGGACACGTCGATGGTCAGGTCGAAAGCCTCGGACAGCTCCGCGTAGTACGCGCCCCATTCCGTGCTCGCCGACAGCCCGGGCATCCAGATCCGGTGGCCGACCAGCTTCCCGATCGGCACCGACGGCAGGTCGGCGAACGGGTGGCGCGGGCCGACCAGCAGCTCGTGGGCGTCGTAGTCCACCACTCCGCTCGTCACGCCGCCCGGGAGGTCGCGCTTGGGCACCCCGCGGAACGCCGCGTCGACCGAACCGGAGGCGACCGCGGCCACGGCGGCGTCGAAGCTCAGCTCGGCACCGGTGGTCACGACCTCCAGCGCCACCTCCGGGAACGCCCGGTGGAAACTCAGCGCCAGATGCGCCGACTTGGTCCGTCGATTCAGGACGTCCACTCGCAGCGGACGCTTCTCCGGACGCACCGCGGCAAGCGCGAGTTTCTCCGCGTCGAGCAGCACCCGCGCGTGCGGCAGGAACGCCTCGCCGTCGCTGCTCAACCGGGCACCTCGCGCGGTCCGGGTGAACAACTGCACCCCCAGCTCGCGCTCCAGCGCACCGACGCGCTTCGACACGGCTTGCTGCGTGATCCCCAGTTCCGCGGCCGCTTCCTGGAACTGCCCTCCGTCCACGACGGCGACGAAGGTCCGCACGAATTCCAGCTCCACGGGCCAATCCTAAGCGCTCCCGCCGCCGGCTGCGGGCAGCTGCCCCAACCCCGCTACTTGTCTGAGGAGTTGTGTTACGCTCCGCCTCGATGTTCACGCGCTTCCTTCTCCTTCGCCGCCACGGCGGGGCCTGACCGGACCGGCCCCCCGCCGTGGGGCGAGCACGTGCGCCGGTCGGCTTCCGACCACCTGAAGGACCGCAGATGAACACCGTCTGGAACCGGCAGCGAGCCTCCCGCCTGCCGTCGCACCGCTACCGCGACGTCTACCAGCGCGTCGACGTCCCCAACACCGGCCGCGCCTGGCCCGGCAACCGGATCACCCACGCCCCGCTCTGGGTGCCGGTCGACCTGCGCGACGGCAACCAGGCGCTGGCCGAGCCGATGGACCCGGCGCGCAAACGCCGGTTCTTCGAGCTGATGATCACCATGGGGTACAAGGAAATCGAGGTCGGCTACCCGTCCGCCTCGCAGACCGACTACGACTTCGTCCGGCTGCTCGCGGACACCGATCTGGCCCCGGAAGACGTCACCATCGTCGTGTTCACCCCGGCGCGGCGCGATCTGATCGAGCGCACCGTGGAGTCCATTCGCGGCATCCGCAACGACGTCGTGATCCACCTGTACACCGCCACCGCGCCGACCTGGCGCACGGTGGTCCTCGGCCACGATCAGGCGTCGCTGAAAGAACTGATCCTCGACGGTGCCCGCGACGTTCTGCGTGCGGCCGGCGACCTGCCGAACGTCCGCTTCGAGTTCTCCCCCGAGGTCTTCAACCTGACCGAACCCGACTACGTGCTGGAGGTGTGCGACGCGGTCACCGAGACGTGGCAGGCGAGCCCGGACCGCCCGGTGATCCTGAACCTGCCGGCGACCGTCGAGATCGCGACGCCCAACGTGTACGCCGATCAGATCGAGTACATGCACCGCAACCTCGCGCGCCGAGATTCGGTGATCCTGTCCGTGCACCCGCACAACGACCGCGGTACCGGCGTCGCCTGCGCCGAACTCGCCGTGCTGGCCGGAGCCGAGCGCGTCGAGGGCTGCATTTTCGGCAACGGCGAGCGCACCGGCAACGTCGACCTGGCGACGCTCGCGCTGAACCTGCACGCGCAGGGCGTCGACCCGATGATCGACTTCTCGGACATCGACGAGATCCGCCGCACCGTCGAGTACTGCAACCGGATCGAGGTCCACGCGCGGCATCCGTACGTCGGCGACCTCGTGCACACCGCGTTCAGCGGCACCCATCAGGACGCGATCAAGAAGGGTTTCGCCGAACACCACGCCCGCGCCGCGGAAACCGGCGTGCCCGCCCATGAACTGGACTGGCGCGTCCCGTACCTGCCGATCGACCCAGCCGACCTCGGCCGCGACTACGCCGCCGTGATCCGGGTGAACTCGCAGTCCGGCAAGGGCGGAATCGCCTATCTGCTGGAAAGCGAGTACGGCATCACGCTGCCTCGCCGGCTGCAGATCGACTTCGCGCGCCGCGTCCAGGACCACACCGACGGCTCCGGCCAGGAGGTGACCGCGACCGAACTGTGGCAGCTCTTCGCGGCGGCTTACCTCCAGCCGAATCCGGCGATCACGTTGTCCCGCTTCGAAAACTCGGCCGATGAACACACCAGCATCACCTTGCGTGTCGACGGGACCGAGCACACCACCACGCGCACCGGAACCGGCCCGGTCGAAGCGCTCACCGCGGCGCTCGGCGAGCACGGGCGAAAGGTCGACATCGTGGCGCTGCACCAAACGAGCATCGGCTCCGGCAACGACAGCGAAGCGTTGACACTGCTGGAATATCACACCGACAGCGGTACACAATGGACAGCTGGCCGGGATCGTTCGGTGCTTGCGGCCAGCCTGACCGCAGTGGTGAATGCCGCCTAGGTAGGGGAAATCCGGGCTTCGCGCAGCCACGCGAGCGTATCCCGCCGTGTCTCAGCGGTTCGTGAACTGACTGGGTTCCGATGTGGATGCGGTCGCGTGGCGGTGCCCGGCCGGTCGCGGGCGAAGCGGCCACCAGAGTGCCTTGCCGAAGAGCGCGGCGAGAGCTGGGACCAGCACCAGCGAAAGGACGAGCGCGGAGAGCATGATGCCGAGGGCCATCGCGAAGGCGACCTGTTCGTTGCCGGGGCTGGTGGCGAGCGTGGCGAAGGAACCGGCGAGCACCATGCCCGCGGTCGCGATGGCCGGTGCGGTGTGCCGGACCGCGCGGGCCACCGCGTCCCGCGCCGGGCCCGGTCGTCGCGTCTCCTCCCGGATCCGGTCGGTGATGAGGATGTTGTAGTCGGTGCCCAGTGCCACGACGAACAGGAACAGCACCAGCGGAAGCGTGAAGTTGACGCCGGGATCGCCTGCGACGTGCTGGAACAGCAGCGTGGCGGTGCCGAGGGTGGCGGCGAAGCCGAGCCCGACCGACAGCATCAGGATCACCGGCGCGAGCAGGCTGCGCAGGAGCAGCAGCAGAATCAGCGCGATGAGCACGGCCGCGACCGGGAACACGATCTTCAGGTCGTGGTCGACGGCGGTGGAGATGTCGGCGAAGATCGCCGCCGTCCCGCCCACGTGCGCCGTCGTACCGCCGGGCGTGTTCTGGGCGACGGCCGCCCGGACCGGTCCAGCGGCGAGGTCGCGGGCCTGCTGGCTCTGCGAACCGGCAGTCAGGTAGAGGTCGATCCGGGCCGCACGGTGATCCTCGCTCAGGACCGTCGGCGCGACCTGGCCCACCCCGCTGACCCGGGAAAGCCCTTGGGCGAGACCGTCGAGCCGTTCGACGGTCAGGGTCGAGCCGTCCTTGGCGGTGACGAAAACGCTCGTCGGATCGGAAACTCCGGCTGGCAGCGCGCGAGAGATCTCAGCCGCGGTGGCCGCCGCGGGAGTCGAGTCGCCGGAGCCGCCCCGGCCGTAGTCCATCCGGATTCCAGTCAATCCCACGGACAACGCGCCGAGTAGCGCGACGGAAGCGGCTGCCATCATCAGCGGCCGTCGCGTGACCAGCGAGGCCAGCCGGGCGGCGCGGCCTTCCGCGGGCTGGCGGCCCAACGCGGCGGAGGGCCAGAACATCTTGCGTCCGGCGACCGCGAGCAGCGCGGGCATCAGGGTAAGACTGCCGAGCAGCATCACCAGTACCGCGACCGCGATCGCCGGCCCCAGCGAGCGGAACTGTCCGAAGGTCGCCGCGCCCAGCGTCGCGAACGCGGCGACGATGGTCAGCGCCGCCGAAGCGATCGCGGTGCCCACCCGGGCGGACACCTGCGCGGCGGCCTCGCGGGCGGGCTGCTCGGGCCGGTCGCGCAGGTGCTCGCGGAACCGGAACAGCAGGAACAGCAGGTAGTCGATGCCGATGCCGAGCAGGACGACGGAGATCAGGTCCGGAGTGCCCGCGTCGAGCTTGTGCCCGGTGAGCAGGGCGGCGCCTGCCACGGCTCCCGCCGCCGCACCGCCGATCAGGGCGACCGCCAGCAGCGGCAGCAAGGCCGCCAGCACGCTGCGGAACACCAGCACGTTGAGCAGGATGATGAAGACCATGACCAAGGCACTGCCCACCTTCGCGGCGAACGCGTGCGCATCGGTCGTGTCGACGCGCTCGGCGAGACTCCCGGTGAAACCGGTCCGCATCCCCGCCTCGGCGAACTCGGTCCGGGCGGCGTCCCGGAAGGTCCGGTAGACCCCCTGGACCCCCTTGTCCGAGGGATTTCCCGTCAACTGCACGGAAAGCAGCGCGAAACTCCGGTCGGGCGCCGTCATGGCCGGGACGATCCGGGGCGTCTGCGAACGGTCCGGGACGAGGAACCGCGGCAGGTCGTCCTCGTTGGGCATGAGCACTTGGCGCCGAGCCAGTTTCGCCGCCTCGGTCTCGATCCGCTGCTGGTCCGCGTTCCCGAGCGCCTTGCCGTCGGCGCGGGCGACCAGCACCGTCACCGTGGTGGCGTCCGGGTTCGCCCCGAACCTCTCCTCGGCGATCCGCTGCGCGGCGGCCGAGTCGTAGCCGCTGGGAAGGAAGTCCGCCGACTGGTGCTGGGTGACTCGGGCGAGCAGGGTCGGGGTCAGTGCGATCAGCGCGGCGCCGAGCAGCACCCAGGCGGCGAGCACCCGCCACGGTCGTCGGGTGGAGTATCCGGTCAGGGCGCGGATCACGAGGTCCTCCGGCAGAAGTGCTTGTCCGCCGGGGATTCCCGGCCGGTTTTCAGTCCAGCACCCCGCGGGGCCGGCAGGCGTCGTCGCGGCGGATGATCCGGGACAGGGTCCGCCGTCCCTCCCCTGCCTCGGGACTAGGACCCTGGTCCTAGTCCCGGACCGCCGCGGGCGCCGTGCGACCCTGTCCCGGGGCCGGAAGGCCGGACGCGGGGAGAACAGACATGTCCAGGAGCCGGCCAGCGGTGCCGTCGCATCCGCGCGGCGCCGAGCCGCCGTGGACCCGCAACGACGCGCTCGTGGCCGGCGGCGCCTGCGTGATGAACCTGCTCAGCTACGTGTTCTTCAGCTCCCCCGACGGCCGATACGACGTGCGTGCCACCGGATTCCTCCTCGTCGCACTCGCAGCGGTACCGCTGCTCGCCCGGCGCACTCACCCGGTCACAGTGCTCGCCGCGGTGCTGGCCCTCGACGTGACGGCCACTTTGGTCGTTCCGCTGCCGGGCCATTTCGGCGCGGTACTGATAGTCGCTCTGTACTCGGTCGCCCGGACACGCACCGGCTGGGTGACCGCGGCCGCGGCTATCGCGACGGTGTCGCTGACGCTGCTGAGCCAGAGCGACGGCCGGATTCCGCCGTGGCGAGACGTCGTCACCCCGCTCCTCACCGCGCTGCTCGTCGTCGGCACCGCGCTGGTGATCAACCGCTGGCAACGGGAGGTGGCAGCCAATCGCCAGCTCCTCGCCGACCGCGCGGTGGCCGACGAACGCCGCCGCATCGCCAGGGAACTGCACGACATCGTGGCGCACCACATCACCACGATGCAGCTGATGGCGGGCGGGGCCCGGGCCAACCTCGCCGAACCAGAAGTCGTCCGGGAGGCGCTTACTGCTCTGGAGTCTTCCGGGCGGCTCGCACTGAGCGAGATGCGCCAGCTTCTCGATGTGCTGCGGGCGGACGACGAACCGCAGGACTCGCCCTCGCTGCCCCAGCCCGGCGTCGACGGGCTCGACCGTCTCGTGGCCGAGTCCGGTCTCGCCGGACTGCCCGCCGAGCTCAGTGTCCACGGATCGCCGCGTACGTTGCCGCCGACGATCGGCCTCACGGTGTTCAGGATTGTCCAGGAAGCCCTCACCAACGCCCGGAAACACGCGGGGCAGGCGCGCGCGTCCGTAGAGCTGACCTACCGTCAAGACAGTGTCACCGTCGAGGTGCGAGACGACGGCGGAGGAACCTCGTCGCAGGACACCGCAGCGAGTTCAGGCGGATTCGGCTTGATCGGCATGCGCGAGCGCGTCGCCTTGCACCACGGGACCCTCTCCGTCGGCCCCCGAGCCGACGGAGGATTCGCCGTGGTGGCCGACCTGCCGCTGACCACGGACCAGGCCGTCGACGCGGCCGTCCAGCACGAAGGGACCACGCGATGACCGGGCCGGTGATCAGGGTGCTGATCGCGGACGACCAGCCGCTCGTCCGCCGCGGCCTGTCGCTGATCCTCTCCCCCGACCCCTCCTTCGAGGTGGTGGGCGAGGCCGAGGACGGCGCGCGGGCAGTCGCCCTCGCCCGGCAGACGCGCCCGGACGTCGTGGTGATGGACGTCCGGATGCCGGTCCTCGACGGGATCAGCGCCACGAGGGAACTCGCCGCCGCCGTGCCCGGCTGCCGGGTACTGGCGCTGAGCACCTTCGACCTCGACGAATACGTCGTCGGCGCCCTGCGCGCCGGGGCCTGCGGATTCCTGCCCAAGGACAGCTCCCCGGAAGAGCTGGCCGCGGCGATCCGCACTGTCCACGCCGGCGACGCGGCGGTCGCGCCGCGCCTGCTCACCCGCCTGATCGCCGCCTACGTACGACCGCGTTCCGCCGCTCCGCAAACCCCCATCGACGTCGACGGCCTCACTCCCCGCGAGGTCGAGGTGTGGCGGCTGATGGCCACCGGCCTCGGCAACGCCGAGATTTCCCGCGCGCTGGAAATCAGCCTCTCCACGGTGAAGAACCACATCACCGGCCTCTTCGACAAGCTCGCCGTCCGCGACCGCGCGCAAGCGGTCATCGCGGCTTACGAATCGGGGCTCGTCACCGCCCGCACGGCGACCACGGACCAGCGCCTGACGTGATCGTGCGGTCCTCGGCGATCGCCGTGCCGGGAATCAGCCGCCCCCGCGGAGAAACGCCAGCACCGCCAGCACCCGGCGGTTCCCGTCGTCGGTCGGCGGGAGGTCGAGTTTCGCCAGGATGCTCCCGACGTGCTTGCCCACCGCCGCGTCGGACACCACCAGCCGCCGGGCGATCGAGGCGTTGGAGTGTCCCTCGGCGATCAGCGACAGGACTTCCCGCTCCCGCGCCGACAACCGGGCCAGCGGATCGGCCCTTCGGCGCAGCAACTGCCGCACCACCTGCGGATCCACCACCGTCCCGCCGTCGACGACCTGGCGCAGCGTCGCGATGAATTCCTCGACGTCGACCACCCGGTCTTTGAGCAGGTAGCCGACCCCGCGCCCCTCGGCGGAGTCGAGCAGCTCGGCCGCGTGGTGGTGTTCGACGTACTGGCTCAGCACCACGACGGCCAGCTCCGGCTGGGTGCGCCGCAGTTCGACAGCCGCGCGCAGGCCCTCGTCCGAATGTCCGGGCGGCATCCGGATGTCGGTGAGCACGAGGTCCGGATCGTGCTCCCGCACCGCGGCGTGCAGGCCCTCGGCATCGCCGACCGCGGCGACGACCTCGAAGCCGAACCGTTCCAGCAAGCCGCACAATCCCTCGCGCAGCAGCACCTCGTCTTCGGCGAGGACGACCCGCATCGGCTCTCCCATCAGCACGGCAGCTCCGCTCGCACGACGGTCGGCCCGCCGACCGGACTGCGCACCCACATCCGGCCGCCCAGCACGGCGACACGGTCGCTCAACCCAGTGATTCCCGTACCGCGCGTCGGATCAGCACCACCAGCTCCGTTGTCCCATACCTCAATAGTAAGGAGCTGACCGACAATTTTGGCGGTCACCGAGGCGCAGCTGGCCGCGGAATGCTTGGCGACATTGGTCAGCGACTCGGCCACCACGAAGTACGCAGTGGATTCGACCGACTCCGGCAACCGCGAAGGCACGGTGACATCAACGGTGACCGGCACCGCGCAGCCGTCAGCGAGCTCCTCCAATGCCGCGGGCAAACCGAGTTCGGCCAATGCCCGCGGGTGGATCCCATTGATCAGCTCGCGCAGTTCGACCATCAGTTTCTTGGCCTGATCATGCGCGTCCGACACCGCCTTCGCCGCCGCCGAATCCGGCGGCAGATCGACCTTCGCGAGCCCCAGTTGCAGGCTCAGCCCGACCAGCCGTTGCTGCGCCCCGTCGTGCAGATCGCGTTCGATGCGCTTGCGTTCCGCGTCGAACGCCGACAGCAGCCTCGTGCGGGATTGCGACACCTCGGTCAACTCGCCGCGGAGCTTCTCGGCCGCGCCGTCGGTGAGCAGCGAACGGGCCAGCATCGCGTGCAGGCCGGCACATCCGGAGAGCAGGTAGCCCGACAGCACGAGCAACACCACCCCGGCCAGCGCGAACGGCACAGTCCCTTCCGGAGTGGAAACCTCAGCGAAGCCAAGGGAAATCGTGTCGTTCGCGCTGACGAGCAGCGGACTGAACACCAAAACCACCGAGAACAACGCGGCCATGCCGGCCACCGCGTACAACGCGGGAATCGCGGTGCACAACAGAACCGCGTACCCGAGCTCGCGCCACGACGCCGGTTCGGTGTACCGCGCGCGCATTCGGGGCCACCAGCCCGGTTCGCTGCTCGGTCCAAAGGGGACAGTCACCGGATTGAGGTCGACCATGCGCAGCCGCTGCCGTTCGACCCCGGCCACCACCGCCGCCCACGCCGGACCCGCGCTCAGGAACAGCAGCATCCCGAACACCGAGAACACCGCGACGAGCCCCAGATCGGAGGTCTGCCCTTGCACCACCCGGTGGACCAGCACCGCGAGCGGCAGCAGGCAGAACCCGAACGGAAGCCCGAACAGCAATGTCATCGGGCCGGTGCTGAGCCCGTACAGCAACGCCCGCCACGGCCAGGAGGAAATCAGGAATGTCCGGCGCGACAAGGCATCGAACACGGTGCGCGGTTTCGCGATCGGAGAAACGGTAGCCACGAGGTCCAGATTAGCCAGCGGGCTGTCCGGGCTCGATCGGTTTGCCCGTAGTCTCGGAGGTAGGGCTAGGCATACCCCCGGCGGCTGACTTCCGGGGCGTACACCGTTGACTTCAAGTTAGGTCGAAGTTCTACCTTCGGCTTCGTGACCGAAACGACTGACGCCGGAGTGCGGCGCCCACCGAAGTCCTTGCTGGCGACGCTGCTCGGCGTCAGCACCATGACCATCATGGCCAGCGCCACCATCACGCCAGCGCTGCCAGGCATGCAACAGCACTTCGCCGCCGAACCGCACGCGGAACTTCTCGTCCGGCTGGTTCTCACGCTGCCCGGGCTGGCGATCATGGTGTCCGCGCCGTTGCTGGCCAAGCTGAGCGGCCGGACCGGACGCGTGCCGGTGCTGCTCGCCTGCCTCGCCCTTTACACCGTCGGCGGCGGATCCGGCCTGCTGCTGGATTCCCTCCCCGCGTTGCTCGTCGGACGGGCCGTGCTCGGGATCGGCATCGCCGGGATCATGACCACCTCGACCGCGTTGATCGCTGACCACCACCACGCCGACGAGCACGGCCGGGTGCTCGGATTGCAAGGCGCGGCAATGGGTTTCGGCGGGGTTGTCGCCCTGTTGCTCGGCGGCTTGCTGGCTGCCGTGGACTGGCGAGGACCGTTCGCTATTTACCTGCTGGCGATTCCGATGCTGGCGCTCGTGCTGCGATTCGTGCCGGACGCGCCCGTCCAGCCAGCCGATCCGAAAGACACCACCGCGGCCGCGTCGCCGTGGCAGCCACGGCTGCTCGGGTTGTACGCGCTGATTTTCATCGGCGTCGTGGTCTTCTACACCGTTCCGACGCAGGCCCCGTTCTGGCTGGCCGAAGTCGGCGGCGCGGGACCGGCCGTCGCGGGAGCCTTGATCGCCGCGGTCAATCTGGTGATGACCTTGGTGGGCTTGAACTTCCGCCGCTTGCGCGCCCGCTGGTCCTTCCCGGCGCTGGCCGTCACGATGTTCGCCGCGTTCGCCGTCGGGCTGGTCGTGCTCGGCACCGCGGGCGCATTGTGGACCGCCGCGCTGGGCATGGTCGTGGTCGGGCTTGGGATCGGGCTGCAAAACCCGACCGTGAACGGTTGGCTGGTCTCGACGGCGGCCCCCGGCGTGCGGACGAGGTCGCTGGGATTGCTGACGTCCGCGTTGTTCCTCGGCCAATTCTCGTCGCCGCTGATCGCGCAACCGGTGATCGACGCCGTCGGGATGGGAACGACGTTTGTCCTTTCCGGAGCGTTAGCGGCGGTCGTCGGCGTCGCCGTGGCGATCATCCACTGGCGGCGAGTTCCGAAACATAGCCCGCGACTTGAGCGTGCGTAGCGAACCAAACCCCGTCCTGCGAAGCGATGTGCTCCAGCAGTTCGGTGAGAATCGCGATGCGGGAACGATGTCCGATGACATGCGGATGCATGGTGAGCTGGAAGAGTCCACCCTCGGCCAAGGCGAGATCGAACTCATCACGCCAGATCGGCAGCACTCCCCTCGGCGGGGTGTACGGGCGCTGCGAACCGAAGCGATTCATCGTGAAATACGGCGCGTCGTCGCGAATCCATTCGACCGGAAGCTCGACAATGCCGGTCGGTTCGCCGTCTGCGAGGATCTCGTAACAGTCGTCGTCCGCCATCAGTGACGAGTCGTACGCCAAGCCCAGTTCGCGGATGATCGGAAGGGTGGTTTCGGAAAAATCCCAGGACGGGGTGCGGATACCGACTGGACGCGTGCCGGTGAGCCGCTCCAAGGTGTCCGCGGCCCGGAAGGTGAGCTCACGTTCAGCCGAGGGCGGCAGTTGCGCGTTGCTTTCGTGGATCCAGCCGTGCAGCGCGACCTCGTGTCCGGCGTCCACATAGGACTGCACCTCGCCATCGTGCAGCAACGCCGACACCGCGGGCACGAAGAACGTCGAAGGCGCCCCGAACCGCTCAAGCAGCTTCAACACCCGCGGCACGCCGGCCCGCGAGCCGTACTCCCCCTGCGACAGCTTGCCCGGCAGCATCTGACCGTCGCGCAGCGCCAGCGTCTCGTGGTCCGAATCGAACGACAGGGCCACCGCCACTCTTGCCCCGCCCGGCCAGCTCTCCGGTCGCAACGGCCGCCCGGCACGCACCCGAGCGACGTGGTCCCGCCAGGTTTGCTCGCTCCACTGCCACGGTTCGGTCATGCTTCCTCCCCCGTCGACGCGCGTCCTTATCGTATCGCTGTGCCACGATGAGGCACATGCACGACGAAGAAGCCGACAAACCGGCCAGCGGCGTCCGGTCGATGAACAGCGTCCTCAGCACGCTGCGAGTCTTCGAGGAAGTCGCCCAGCGACAGCCGGTCGGCGTCTCCGAATTGGCGCGCTGCACGGAGATCCCGAAGAGCACCGTCCAGCGCGGTCTGATCACGCTTCAGCAGGCGGGGTGGCTGAAGGTCGTGGACGAGGAACGCGCGCGCTGGGGTATCGCGCCGCGGGTGCTGGCGCTCGGGTTGCGCGACTGCGGGAAGCCGGACCTCAAAGAGGTCGCCGACCCGGTCGTCAAGCGGCTCGCGGCCGAGACGAACGAGACCGTCATGCTGGCCGAACGCGACGGCGACAGTCTCGTCGTCGTCGCCAGTCAGGACACCGACCAGATCGTGCGGGTCGTGCTGGAGGTCGGCACGCGGGTGCCGTTGCTCGCCACCTCCGGCGGCACGGCGATCATGGCGCTGCTCGACGAATCCGAGGTCGAGGAGCTGATCACCCACGAACTCCCCGAGTTCGCCCAGACCCCGGCGCCGGATCTCGCCGCGCTCCGCCGTGACATCGCCCAGACCGCGAAGCGCGGGTACGCGCTCAACGGGTCCTCGTCGTGGTACCGCCCGCAGGTGTCGTCGATCGGCGCGGCCATCACGGACCCGGTCGGCAAGCCGGTGGCGACGATCACCCTCGCCGTTCCCGACATGCGCTACACCCGCGCACAGGAAAAGACCTTCGCGCCGCTGGTCGTGGCCGCGGCAGCCGAGGTCAGCCGCCTGCTTGCCGCCAGCTGACACCACTTGTGCCGCATTGCGGAATGAGGCGTACCGTATGGCGGCATGAGTGAGTTCAGCGCGTCCAGCGCGGAGTTCCCGGAGACCGCCCCGTTGCGCTTGCGCGACGTCACCTTCCGCAACCGCGTCTGGATGTCCCCGATGGCGCAGTACGCGGCCGGTCCGGACGGTCTGCCGACCGAATGGCATCTGGCGCATTACGGCTCCCGCGCGATCGGCGGCGTCGGGCTGGTCATGGTCGAGGCCACCGCGATCAGCCCGGACAACCGGTGCACCGTGGCTGATCTCGGGCTCTGGAACGAGGAACAGGCGCTCGCGCACCGGAAGCTGACGGCGTTCGTCTCCAGTCACGGCGCGATGCCCGCGGTGCAGCTGAACGCCGTGGGCCGCAAGGGATCGCACCAGGTCCCGTGGGTCGGCGACGGGCAGAACGGACCAGTTCCGGTCGCCGACGGCGGCTGGGAGCTGATCGCGCCGTCGGCGATCCCGTTCGGCGACCTGGCGATGCCCCGCCCGGCCGCTGAGGCCGATCTGGACCAGGTCGTCGAGGAGTTCGCGCACGCGACGCGGATGGCTGAACTGGCCGGTTACCAGGCTGTCGAAATCCATGCCTCGCACGGCTATCTGCTGCACCAGTTCCTGTCCCCGCTGTCCAATCAGCGCACCGACGAGTACGGCGGGAGCACGCAGAACCGGATGCGTTTCCCGCTGCGCGTGGCCCGCGCCGTGCGGGAGGCGTTCCCGGAGGACAAGCCGGTGTTCGTCCGCATCACCGCCACCGATTGGGTCGAGCACAGCATCGCCCTCGACGACGCCGCCGAGTTCGCCAAGGAACTGGCGGCCATCGGGATCGACCTTCTCGACGTCACTTCCGGCGTGCTCGTGCGCGATCGAGGTGCCCGGCCGCCGGCCCGCGAAGGCGTGAACGTCGAGTTCGCCGCCGCGCTCAAGGAAGCGTCCGGACTGGCTGTCGCGCCAGTCGGCCAGATCACCGATCTGGCCGCGGCGGGCCGGATCATCCGCGAGAGCAAGGCCGACGCAGTCCTGATGGGACGCTCGCTGCTGCGTGATCCGTACCTCGCCTTGCGAAACCAGTCCACGCGAGCCTGGCCCGTCCGCTACCACCGCGCCTTCTGAGACCACCGGAAAAGGAAGATCACGATGAACCGCGAAACCCGTCGTCCGGACGGCACGAGAATCCATTACACCGCAACAGGTCCCGCCGACGGGACCGCGCTGACGCTCATCCACGGATGGGGCTGCGACCGCGGGGACTTCGACACGATCGTCAAGCACCTCCCGTCCGAGACCCGGGTGCTGGCCGTCGATCTCGCCGAGCACGGCGACTCGCGGTCGGATCGCGACACTTGGACCATGGAGGAATTCGCTCGTGACGTAGCAGCCGTACTAGCCGCCGAGCCGGTCGATTCCGCCGTCATAGCAGGGCATTCGCTCGGCGGGGCGGTCGCGATCGAGACCGCGCGCCAGCTTCCGGACACGGTCACCCAGGTGATCGCCCTCGACGCGTTGCACTACTTGGGTCTGTTCCCCGCGCAGAGCGAGGACGACGTCCAAGCGTTGTTGAAGCCGTTCCAGGAGGACTTCGCCGGCGCGATGCGCGGCATGGTCGAGGGCGGCTCGCCCGAAGGCACCAATCCGTCCTTAGTGGACTCATATACCAAGAAGATGGGTGCGGTACGCCAACCTGCCGGTCTGCGCTCGCTCGAAGGCTTGGCGCGCTGGGACATGGACGCGGCGCTGCGCGAAGTCGCCCAGCCGGTCGTGCTGTTCGCCGTGCGCTCGATCATCGCCCAGGAGGCGATCGACCGCTACGGCGACCGGATCCGGATCGAGCTGGTCGACCTCGGCAGCCACCACTTCCACGTCGAATCCCCCGCCGAGACCGCCCAGCTCCTGGCGGGCGAACTCTAGGAACTACGCCCGTCGTCCGCCATCGACCGACAACGTGGTCCCGGTGACGTACGACGCGGCGTCCGAGCAGAGCCAGACGACGGCCGCGGCGGCTTCTTCCGGCGTGGCCAGCCTGCCGAGCGGAGTGATCGCCTCCTGCCGGGCGATCAGGTCGGGGTCGCCAGCCCATTTGTCGAACCCCGGAGTCCGCGTCGGCCCCGGGCACACCGCGTTGACGCGGATGCCTTCCGCCGCGTAGTCCACCGCCGCGACCTTGGTCAGTCCGACGATTCCGTGCTTGGCCGCGACGTAAGCCGGAGAGTTCGGGATCGCGTACAGCCCGCCGTTGGACGCGACGTTCACGATCGCGCCGCCCTTCAGATGCGGCAGTTCGTACTTCATGCAGAGGAAGGTCCCGGACAGGTTCACCTGCACCACGCGCTCGAACTCGGCGAGGGTCAGCTGGTCAACGCGTTTGTGCGACGACAGCCCAGCGTTGTTCACCGCGAAGTCGAGCCCGCCGTACGCCTCGACCGTCTGCTTGATCGCCGCCCGCACCGACGGCTCGTCGCCGATGTCGACCCGGACGGCCAGAGCCTCCCCGCCGTCTTTCTTGATCAGCTCGACGGTCTCCGCCGCCGCGGTCTCGTCGATGTCCAGCACAGCCACCGCCGCCCCGCCGCGCGCGAACTCGATCGCCGCCGCCCGGCCGATCCCGCTGCCCGCGCCGGTGACGAGCCCATTCCGCCGGGTCATGCCAGCGACTCGTGATTCGCCCAGGCCACGCGGTACGAATGCCGCGCCTGCCACCGTTCGATCACCTCGTGCAATTCGGGCGCGGTGAAACTCTTGGCCAGCGCGTCGAGGTCGGCGAGGGTGACCTGGACGATCGCCGTCGCGATGAGCGCCGGGATAGCGTCCTCGCCAGGGATCGGCAGGTGCTTGCGGGTCTGCACCGACTCGGCGTACCCGGTCGCCAGCATGGCTTGTTCGATATCGCCGAGGTACTGATCCAGCTCGGCGTCGGGCACCGGCTGGTCGAACGAAACAATCATCGTGTGCGTGATCATGCTTCAAGTTTTGCCCGAGTTTCGGCCGGACGTCCAAGACCGATTCGCTATTTGGCGATAACCTGGAGGCATGGCTGAGCTAGAGACGCGCGAACTCGAGTACTTCCTGGCCGTCGCCAGCGAGCTGCACTTCGGCCGCGCCGCCGTGCGGCTGTCGATCGCCCAGCCCGCGCTGTCGAAGGCGATCCAGCGCATCGAAACCCGGCTCGGCGTGCAATTGTTCGCCCGCTCCAGCCGCCACGTGGAACTGACCGCGGCCGGCGAGGCGCTGCAGGAACACGGACGGCACGCGCTCAACGCGGTCAGCGCCGCCGCCCGCAACGCCCGCCGTGCCGGGGAGAGCCACCTGCGCCTGGTGCTCAAACCGGGCGGCGACGCCGGGCTGCTGTCCGGGATCCTCGCCGAGTACTCCCGCCATCCCGACGCCCACCAGGTCGACATCCTGTTCAGCGGCCCCGCCGACCGCACCGACTTCCTCCTCAGCGGACGCGCGGACGTCGGCCTCCTGTTCATCCCGTTCGACGACCTGACCGGGCTCGCCTACGAGACCCTGCACGCCGAGGACCGCGTCGCCATCGTCCCCAGCACACACCGGCTGGCCCAGCAACCGGCCGTCCGACTGTCCGATTTGGACGGAGAGACGATGCCGTCGTGGAAAGGGGTTCCCGGGGTCGAGGGAACCGGACCGGAGGTCGCCGACGTGGTTCAGCTGCTGCACCTCATCTCGCTGGAGCGGATGGTCGGGGTACTGCCGCGGTCGCTGGTGGACCAGGTCCCGCCGGGGGTCGTCTGCGTGCCGATCGAAGACGCTCCGCCGAGCCAACTGGTACTCGCCTGGAACGAGCAGGACCGGCGGCCGCAGGTGGCTTCGTTCGTTAACGCGGCCCTGGATTCGGTGAAGCTCGCCTGAAGGCCACCAGCAACAACGCCGCCACCGCGATCGCGAACCCGATGTTTCCCAGCACGGCCGTCGTTCGCGGAATGTCCATGTCCCGCGCGTGCTGCCAGCCGACCCAGACGTAGGTGACCAGCGCACCCGCGGCGAGCGCGAGCCGGTGCCGCGCGCCCCATCCAGCAGACCGGCACCACCGGAACACCAGCGCGACCGCCGCCGCGACCAGCAAGCACCACCCGGCCGCGACCAGCCGTTGCGGGACGCCGTCCGGCAGGAATTCCCGGCACCACACCAGACTCGTCGTCCCGAACGCCGCGACCCCCACGACCGCGGGTGCGGGAGCGACGCCGTCCCGAGGCCGCACCGACCTCCTGCCCAGCCAAAATCCCAGCACGACCAACCCGGCGATGGCCGCGAACGCCCAGCCCAGCTGGCTGGCCGAAGCGACGAATCCCGTCGAGGCGGTCTGCATCGCACACAACGCCGCCGATCCGACCACGAACACCGCCGCGACGACCGCCAGCCCGACCTTGCCCAGCCACGGCCGGGTGCGGTCCCGCGAGAACGCTTCCACGATGGCGATCGGCACGCAGATGCTCCAGACCGTGTGCATGGTCAGCACGTCCTGAAGCATCTGAACGCTCGTGCCCAGCGCCGGGACGTACGTTTCGGAATAGGCCGCTGCGATGTCGAACCCGCCGTAAGCCGGGTTCCACAGCATCGTGTCGATCGGCCCCTCCTCCAGCAGCGCGTACGCCGCCGCGAACGGGATGATCGCCGCCCAGCCGCGGCCGGTGCGCCGCGCGACCTCGCGGATCAGCAGCGCGCCGCCGCCGTACATCGGCGCGAACAGGAAGAGCGAGCCGACGTCGGTCACCGGGGTGTTGCCCAGCAGGTACTCGCCGACCAACGGAGCGAGAAAGAAGAGGGCGACTGCCTGCCTGAACACGCGAACCAGGCTAGGGCGGCTTATCGGCCGGAACATCCGTCCGCGGTCGATCGTCAACAGCCGTCGGGCTAATTGCGTTCAGTCCTGAGGCCAGGAGTGTCATGCTGGCCTGCGTGGAGGACATCATCGCCGAGATCGGCCCCCGGCTCCGGCACTTCCGGCGGCAACGGAACTGCACCCTGGACGAGCTGTCGAACGCGACCGGCATCTCCATCAGCACCCTCTCCCGGCTCGAATCCGGCCAGCGCAAGGCCACCCTCGAACTCCTGCTCCCCATCTCCCGCGCGCACCGGGTCCCGCTGGACGAACTAGTCGGCACCGCCCCGCTGCAACCGGTCACCCGCGGCGACCGGACCGTCGTGCCGCTCACCCGGCAACCCGGCCGGCTGCAGTCGTTCAAGATGATCTTCGACGCCGCCCAATGCGAACCCGCTCCGCGCACGCACCCCGGCCACGAATGGTTCTGCGTGCTCAGCGGCAAGGGCAGGCTCGTGCTCGGCGAGCACGACGTCATCCTCAAGGCAGGCGAGGTCGCCGAATTCGACACCCGGATCCCGCATTGGTTCGGCAGCACCGGCGACGGTCCGGTCGAAATCCTCAGCCTGTTCGGCAAACAGGGCGAACGCCTCCGCGTCCGGGCAAAGCCGCGCTGATTACTCCAGCCGGCGGCATAACCCGCGGCCCGAGGGAAAACCTATGCCCTCGCTGACCTGCGCCGATCTGAACACACCGTCGAAAGTCGGTGCCTGGCAACAAAAACCCCGACTTAACATCCGTGTCCCGCGGACGGACACCCTTTTCCCTCCGCGCGTTTCCTTCGCCTACGACGAGGAGATGCATCGATGCGGAAACTCTTTGCCCTGCTCACTTCCGCCCTGACGGCCGCGGCTGTCGTCGCCGGCAGCCCGCCGGTTTCCGCGGCGCCGGACAGCGGGGTGGTGCCCGGGCTGACCGGTACCGCCGCGAAAACCGCCGCCGGAACCGCGGCGGACCGGTTCCTCAAGCTCCGCCGCGAAAAAGCCGGCCACGCCGCCAAACCGCGGCTCGACGCGCAAGCGCACACCTTCTGGGGCCCCGAACCGCAACTGTCCAGTGGCGCGGACGGAATTCTCGTGACGCACAGTGTCGTCCCCGACCTCCGCCTCTCGAACAGCGCGGACGTCGTCTACGCCCCGACGGTCAAGCCCACCGGCCACTCCTGCATCGAAGTCGTCACCGCGTACGGACTCGACCAGGGCGGCCAGGTCTGGGCTTGGGACTGGTGCGGGACCATCGGACCCGCGAAGGTAGTCCCGCTGGACAACTCGTTCCTCTCCAACTACACGTCCACAGTGGACGGACACCCGGCGTTCACCGTCCAGGAAGTCCAGACCGACGCGGGCGCCAACAGCTGGACGGCTTCGCTCTACAACGTGAAGACCGGCAAGTGGGACGACCTGTTCACGCAAAGCGGCAGCGACCAGAGCACCCTCAACGAGGGCTGGGACATCTTCGAGCTGTACTCGACCGTCGACCCGTCGACCGGACAGGCGTACTACTGCTCGGACGCGAAGGGCAAGGTCTTCGAATCCAGCCAGCTGCAGTTGCGCATCGGCGGCCAGTGGACGCCCGCGACCGAGTCGAACTCGCCGTTGCAGCCGACCTCCAGCCCGAACCCCAGCGACTACAGCTGCTCGTCGCTGCAGTTCGAGGTGCCGAGCCCGAACAGCAACTGGCGGGTCACCGTCTAGGCCCCGGCCGGCAGGAGTGCGTGCCACCAGCGGTCGAAGGCGGCACTGCACCCCTGCCGGCTGGCGTAATCACGGGCCACCTTCTGAGATATCTCACCGGCCCGGTCCGCGACCGCCGTGCCCGGCCGGTAACACAACCGCAGCTCCTGCCACAGCGGCGCGTCCTCGATCGCCCGCACCACGATGCCGCCCTGCCGGTCCTCCCTGGTCGCCAACGCCGGCGCGACCGCCATCCCCTCGCGCACCAGATCCAGCAAGGTGGCCAGGCACTGCGGCCGATGCGGCTGATCGAGCACGACCCCTCGCTGTCGGCACACTTCCTGCAGATACACCGCCCACCGGGTCGTCCACGGCGGATCGTCCGCCCACGGATACGCGGCGAGTTCTTCCAGCGGGATGTCGTTGCTAGCCGCCAACGGATGCTCTTCAGCCAGAATCACGAAAACCGGTTCGCACGCCCGCACCACCACACTCTCGACGCCGTCCGGAACGATCCGATCCGGAAGCGGCGCAAGGTAAACCAGCGCGAGATCAAGCTCCCCGTCCGCGAGCGCGGTCAGCGTACGAGCCTCGTCCTGCTCCTCGTGCACCCGCACCGCTGGACACCATCGCTGATCCCGCAGCCACCTTGCCAGCGAAAGATGCAAAAACCCGCTGTATCCGCCGATCCGCACCGCCTCGCCCAGCTCCCGCCGCGCGCCGGCCCGCTCGGTCAGCGCGGACATCCCGGCCAGCACCGCGCGCGCGTCCGCGACGACGTCCTCCCCGAGCGCTGTCGGCACACATCCCGTCGGCGATCGCGCGAACAGGCTCCCGCCGACCGACCGTTCGACCCGCCGAAGCAACCCGGACAACGCCGGCTGCGAAACGTGCAGCACCTTGGCCGCGCGAACGAGACTGTGCGCGTCGGCGATGGCCACGAGTGCGCGCAGGTGGCGAAGTTCCAGCTCCATGACTCCTCCGGCCGCGACCCCTCGCCTGGCCACTGTAACGCCGAAGATCGTGAGGAATTACCGACGCGAGTCGGTACTCAGCCGCTCCCGGCGAAGCGAGTACAGCGCGATGCCGAGGCCAGCCACGGTGAGGACCGCGGCCAGCAGATAAATCGATTGCGGCGCGCGAGCGATCACCTGCCCGCCCAGCAGTCCCGCCACCGCGGCAGCCAACTGAAACCCGGAAGCGTTGACCGCCACCGCCAAGGTCGGAGCGCCGCTCCCCGCGGCGATAACCCGCGCCTGCATTCCCGGGACGATCCCGAAGGCGAGCATCCCGAGCACGAAAACCAACCCGATCATCACCGGTTTGACCGGGCTGCCCAGCCAAGCCGCCACTAGTGCCACGACCAGCGCGGCCAGCATCCAGGCCAACGACGGCAGCAGTGCCTTGTCCGCCCACCGCCCGCCGAGGTAGTTGCCCGCGACCGCACCGACGCCATACAGAACCAGCAGCACCGGGAGCAGATCGCTGCGGAATCCGCTGACATCGTTGAGCAACGGCGCGATATACGTAAAAACGGTCACCACGCCCACGTTGCCGAGCACGGTCAGGCCGATCGCCTGCCAGACGCCGCGATCGGCCAGCACCCGCATCTCTCCGCGCACCGACCCGCTCGCGGCCTGCGCGGGAACGAACCGCAGCACCAGCAGCAACGCGATCCCGCTGACCACGGCGACCGCGCCGAAGGTCGCCCGCCAGCCAAGATGGTGGCCGAGACCCGTGCCGAGCGGACTGCCCGCGACGATGCCGAGGTTCAACCCCATGGTCACCTTCGCGATGGTCGAAACCGCTTTACCCGGCGGTGCCATCGACACCACGGTCGCGATCGCGACCGCGAAGAACGTAGCCACCACCAGCCCGGCGACAAACCGCGACACCACCGCGAGCACGTAGCCCGGAGCGAACGCCGACCCCAGATTGCCGGCCATGGACACCACGATCAACCCGGCGATGAGCGGCTTGCGCGGGACCCGCGCGGTAGCCAGCGTGACCAACGGCCCGCCGATGATCATCCCGAGCGCGTAGGCGGTGACGAGCAGTCCGGCCGACCCCACCGAAACCGACAGTCCGGCGGCGACGTCGGGGAGGATTCCGGCGATCACGAACTCGCCGGTGGTGAGGCTGAAGACAACGAGCAGCAAGGAAAAAACCGAGAGCGGCACGGCACCCCACAGTAGTTCTAGTTCGAATGATTCGAACTAGAACTATCACAGCTCGAATCAGTTCCGCTAGACTCGGGCGCATGGCAGGGACCCCGGGCGTGGACCGCGACGTGTGCAAGCTGGTCCACCACCTCGCGCACACGCTGGACGTCCACGTGCGCCGCGTAGCCGAGCAGATGGGCCTGACGCCGAGCCAGGTGATCGCGTTGCGCGAACTGTCGGAGCCGATCACCGCGCGCGAACTGGCCGCCCGAATGGCGTGCGAGGCCTCGAACGCCACCTTCGTCCTGGACCGGCTCGAAGAGCAGGAGCTGATCCAGCGTCAGCCGCACCCCGCGGACCGCCGGGCCAAACAGATCGTGCTGACCCCCGCGGGCAAACGCCGTCGCACCGAGGCGTTGCGCCACCTGGACGCACGCTCCCCGCTGACGCCGCTTAACCCGGCCCAGCAGGAGTCCCTGCACGAGCTGCTCCGCGCACTGATGCCGGAGGGCACGGCCTAGGGCTTACTTCCCTGGAAAGCCGACTTTCGTCGGTCGAATAGGTCTGGACAACCTGATGAGTGGTCTAGACAATATCTGCCAGGGGGTCGCATCAGACCGGAGGAACCGCAATGAAGCGTGCTCGTTTCCTCGTCGTGCTCCTGCTAGCCGCCGCCGGACTGGTCGTCGGAGGCCCAGCACAGGCGGCGAACCTGCTCGCCAACCCCGGTTTCGAAGCCGGTTCGACCTCCGGCTGGACGTGCCCGGCAGGCACCGCCGTCAAGACGCCAGTGCATTCGGGAACCTACGCCCTAGCCGTCACTCCCGGTGCGTCCGACGTCGGCCAATGCACCCAAACAGTGTCCGTGCGCCCAAGCACGACCTACTCGGTTTCCGCCTGGGTCCAAGGCTCACCCGTCTACCTGGGCGTCACCGGCGGTTCCTCCACTTGGACGAACGCCTCCGCGTACAGCCAGCTCTCGCTGTCCTTCACCACCACCGCGAACCAGACGTCCGCTGAGCTGTATCTGCACGGCTGGTACGGCGCCGGCACGTACTACGCCGACGACGTTGTCCTAGACGGCCCCGGCAGCGACACCCCCGGCGCACCCGGCGTCCCAGGAACCCCGACCGTCGGCACCGTCACCAACACCTCAATCGCCCTGAACTGGACCGCAGCCGCGGGAACCGTGACCGGCTACCGCGTCTACGAAGACAACACCCTGCGCGCCACCGTGCCCGGAACGTCCACGACGCTCTCCAACCTCGCCCCTTGCACCTCGCACAGCTACTCGATCACCTCCTACAACGACAAAGCCGAATCCGCCCACACCCCCGCGGTTTCCGCGACCACCAGCGGCTGCACCAGCACCGGCCTGCCGAAACACGCACTGATCGGCTACGTCCACGCCAGCTTCGCGAACGGCTCGGGGTACCTGAAGCTCGCCGACGTCCCCGCCGCCTGGGACATCATCGACCTGGCCTTCGCCGAACCAACGTCAGTGACCTCAGGCGACGTCCGCTTCAACCGCTGCTCGACCACCGAATGCCCCGGCGTCGAAAGCGATGCGGACTTCATCGCAGCCATTCGCGCGAAGCAGGCGCAGGGCAAGAAGGTCCTGATCTCGATCGGCGGCCAAAACGGCGAAGTCCAGCTGACCAGCACCGCCGCCCGCGACAACTTCGTCAACTCAGTCGCGGCGATCATCGACAAATACGGCCTGGACGGCCTGGACGTCGACTTCGAAAGCCAGTCCCTCTCCCTGAACTCGGGGGACACAGACTTCCACAACCCGACCACGCCGGTGATCGTCAACCTGATCTCGGCCCTGAAGACCCTGAAAGCCCGCTACGGAGCCAAGTTCGTCCTGACGATGGCCCCGGAAACGTTCTTCGTCCAGGTGGGCTACCAATTCTACGGAGGCGCCGGCGGGGGCGACAGCCGCACGGGCGCTTACCTCCCAGTCATTTACGCCATGCGCGACTCGCTGACGGTCCTGCACGTCCAGGACTACAACTCCGGCCCAGTCATGGGATTGGACAACCAGTACCACACCATGGGCGGCGCGGACTTCCTGATCGCCATGACCGACATGCTCAAGTCCGGCTTCAAAGTCGCCAACACCGGCCAAACCTTCCCCGGCCTGCGAGAAGACCAAATCGCAGTCGGCCTCCCCGCGGCCGTGAGCGCAGGAAACGGCTACGTCTCACCAGACGAGGTCCACACCGCAGCAACCTGCCTGGCCCACGGAACAGGCTGCGGCTCGTACACGCTGCGCGGCGGACCGTCGCCCGCGTTGCGAGGGTTGATGACTTGGTCGGTGAACTGGGATCGGTATTACGGGTGGGCGTTCCAGAACGCACACCGCCCGTTCCTGGACGGGCTCGGCTGAGCCCCAGCCGCGAGATTCACGCTAGTCCTGAATACATACCGGCAATGCTCACGTCTCCACGATGGCAGCACTACCTGGCTGAAAATGTTGCGAAATGCGAAGACTTTCACCCGCGTGAGCACTGAGTCAAGCATTCACCCAAAAGGTTTATCCGGATGCCAGTAATCGACATCGGAGGTCGTTTGCCCGGCCAGCGCTCAGACTCAGCGGCATATTCCGATTTCCGGCTGAATACCGTCTGTTCGGCCTAGTGAAGTTAGGGTTCGAGCCAGCCACGCAAGGGGAGGATGCAGATGGCTGAGCAGGCGACACCACCAGGCAGTACCGGTGCCATCGGGGCACTCGCCGGGGCACGGTTTTTCCTCGCCGACGGCACGTCCAGAGGCGGTGGCGGTTCCTCCGGTGGCGGCGCACCCGGCTTTTACCTGAGCAGGGACGCCATGACCACCGAACTCAAGAACCTGCAAAACTTGCAGACGCGCATCGATTCCCAGATCGACAAGGCCGTCCCGATGTGGACCATTACCCCTCCGGGGAAGGACCCGGCCTCACTGCGGAACACCGACGCCAGCAACAACTCCGGGAACTACTACCGCGGCCACCTGATGCGGCAAAGCGCGTATCTCGGCTCGATCATCCAGAAGATGAAGGACGCGCTGGGCATCCACGACGCGCACGACCAGCGGGCCGGCCGGGATATCGGCAAGCAGGGCGAGGGACACTTCTGATGCGTTCGATCCGTTTCCGCGTTCCGTTGCTCGCTCTGCTGCTGGCCGCCGGACTGGCCGCCTGCGGCGGAAACGGGGGAAAACCCGATCCCTTGCCCAGCACCGGGTCGCCGGGCAGCGACACCCAGCAACCCTCTTCAGGAGCTCCCAAGGTCGAGAGTCCGTTGCCGGCGTCTCTCGTCCAGGGCGATCCCTGCAAGGTGCTGACCGACGCACAGGTGAAGACGTTGTTCTCCGGCGTATCGCCTGACGTGCAGCCGTCACAGGACACCGGGGTCGCCAGACAATGCCGGTGGTCGAACCCGAGCCGCGGCTCGGGCATCAGCGTGCAGCTCGTGTACGCGTGGAAGGACGGTCTCGGCCACGTCTACGCGAAGAAGAACGAAGGTTTCTTCGAAGAACTCGCACCCGTGCAGGGCTACCCCGCGGTGGCGTACGGGCCGACCGACGACCGGCCAACCGGCCGCTGCAGCGTCGCGATCGGCATCGCCGACGACGCCGCTTTCGAGGTAGATGTGAAACTGGCCGACTCCCAAGCGGGGAAGAGCGCCGATCCCTGCCAGGACGCCCAGCACGTCGCCAACCTGGCCGTCACCACGTTGAAGGGCGGCGCTTGAGCATGTCGTCGTTGACCGACGCGTACCTGGCGGTCCTGAAGCAAATGCAGGCCGAAGGCCTCATCATCCTGCCCGGCGAACTCGTGCGACGGGTGAAAGCAGGCCCCGGGCCGGAAAGTCTCGGACGGGCACAGCACACCGCGGCACTCCAGTCCGCCGAGCAGCACGGCATCGAATCCGACACCCTGACCACAGTGGGCCGTCTGGAAAGCGCCTGGTCAGGACAGAGCGGAGACGCGGCGAGGGGATCGCTGCGCCCGCTGGCGGATGTCGCGGCGTCCGCGTCGATGGCACTGCACGACAGCCAGTCCACGCTCGCCGACCAGTCGCACGCGTTCACCTCGACTCGACATTCGCTGCACGACGTCTCCGACGACCCGCCCAGCCGTTCCGCATGGGACGTGCTCACCCCCTGGGACACCGACAACGAGAAGAAGATCAACGCGCGCAACGCGGCCGTCGAGCAGAACAACACCGTGTATCAGGGGTTCACCGGAACCAGCGACGGCCACGCTCAGAAAATGCCCATCGACTACGGACAGGTCCCCGATTCCTCAGACGGCACCTACGGCCTGGCGCCGGCGCAGGAACCCGGTCAGAGCGACACACCAGAGCACCACCGGGAACAGGTCTCCACGCCCGTCCACCGACCCGACGCCTACCGGCCGGTCGACCAGCCCGGCTCGTCAGCAGCGGCCCCTCCCGGACCAAGCACGACGCCGCTTTGGCACAGCACCGTTCCCGGCGACCGTCAGCCTCCGGCCTATCTGCCCCCGGCCTCTCAGGGCTACGACAGCACCGGCATTTCCGGCTATGTCCCGCCCAGTTCCCCCGCCGTGGACCACACCCCGGCGCAGTTCGGGCCCAGCGGCTCCAGTTCCGGTTACGTTCCCGGCGGTTCCAGCAGCGACCACAATCCCGGCCGCCTCACCGGTATGCCTGGGCCTTTCGGACCCAGCGGAGGAACACCAAGCGCTGGCGGCGGCCGCCCCGGCACCTCCGTGCGAGGCAGCGGACCGGGTGGCCCCGGAGAGGCCGGGAAATCGACCGGAGCCAACCGGTTCAGCGAACCGGATCGCGGGATGCGCGGCGGACAGGGCACCGGCGCGCCCGGTGCCAAAGGAACCAACGGCATGCCCATGGCCGGCGGCGCGGGAAAAGGCGGCAAAGGCGAAGAGGACGAAGAAAAGAAGGCCGCGTCCTACCTGCAGGAAGCCGACCCGAACTCGTTGTTCGGTTACGACGGCAGAGCGACGCCGCCGGTCATCGGCGAATAGCCGGCATCGAACGGCGGCAAGGGGGGAACAAGAACGTGATGCTGCTCGACGCCCCGGTGACCGTCCCGCGCCTGGCGGTCGCGAAAGCTTGGGAGTGGGAACGAATCGGCCCGGCACATCCGGTGATGGGCGTCGTGGATGTGTGGGTCGAAAACGAGGCCGCCATGCGTTTGGACGCCCTGACCCGTCAAGTTCTGGCCGAGCCCGGTTTCTACGACTTGCGTGCCGACAGGGTCACCGCCGAGTTCCGCGACCTGATGCTGGCAGTCGCCAACGCCGAGGCCGAATGCTACGGCTGGTTCATCGGCGGAGACCGGGACCGCGCGACGCTCGCGGTCCGCACCGGCCGCCACGCGGTCCTCGCCACCGTTGAGAACGACCTGCTCACTTTGACGACGATCGGTGCGAGCCAACTGATCCGCGCGGTCGTCGAACAATTGCCCGACTTCCCAGCGGCCACGATCAACGAATTCACCGTCCCGAAAGCCGAATACGACCGGGGCGGGGCCAGTGACTCGTACACGTTGGACACCAGCAGCGACTACACCGTCACCACCCCCGCGGACCAACTCCGCACCCTGATGGAGTCGCGAAGGGCCGCCAGCCACCAACTGTTCGTCGCCGCCCGGCCCGGCGGTACCCGCAGCGCCAGCATGCCGTTGACCGCAGTGGACAGCCTCGACCACGGCAGAGTTCTCACCTACCTGCTCGACGGACCCCGCGGCGAGGTCGCCATCGCCTGCGGCCCAGGTACCCCTGAATACGTCACCGGCACACTCGAAAACACCCTCGGTGCGCTCCGCGGCTGATCAGACAGAGATTTCCAATAGCCTTCACGGAAACGGCGGGACAATAGCGGTACCGCCTGTCAAAATAGCCTGATGCGGCTAACGGACCCGCTCAACAAACGACAGCTTGAAGTACTCCGCTGGATCGCGGACGGCTGCCCGGACGGCGCGATGACCGGACACGGTCACAAGGCCACCGCGAGAGCCTTGCAGGATCGGCGACTGGTCAAGGTCAGCAAGCGAGACAACGTCTGGTCCGCCGAGCTGACCGCGACCGGTACCCACTACCTCGAGCACGGCGAGTTTCCGCCGAAAGCCACAGCCACACCTAAGAGCATGTCTCATTTGGTGAGTTTCTTGTAGCAGGTGATGGCGGCGCCGAGGGCGAGGAAGGCGAGGTAGTGGCTGGGTTTGCGTTCGTA
>NZ_JBVKDQ010000037.1:0-63765 GCF_055633755.1 Amycolatopsis sp. NPDC114484
GCCGTGCCGTGCCGTGCCGTGCCGTGCCGTGCCGTGCCGTGCCGTGCCGTGCCGTGCCGTGCCGTGCCGTGCCGTGCCGTGCCGTGCCGTGCCGTCGCGACATGAGCCCACAGACACCCCCCACTGCTGCAGCCGTCAGCCCAGCTCAACCAATCGAACCGGCCAACGCACCTCCTCTCTCCAGCCTTGCGGCCTGCTGTCACCCCCGCTTCTCCGGCTCTCCCACCACCTGTCAGTCAAAGAAACTCGGCACGTCCAGCGCCCCTCCCGATGCCTCGAACTCGTCGTGCACGGCTTTGCGCAGGTCCGCGTCGGCGAGATAGTCGGCGGCGGTCAGTGCCAGGCCCAGCGCACCGTCGACGACTGCCTGATCACCCGTCGGCGACCCGGCAGCCTCGGCGAATTCCTTGGTGTGCAACGCGACCGTCGGGCCGGACACCGCGATCATCGGGTGCAGCGCGGGCATTCGGAAAGACAAGTTTCCGAGGTCCGTGCTCCCGGTCAGGAACTCCGGCACGATGCCCGGCGGCAGCGGCTTCCGCCCGGTGCCCTCTTGGTTGACCGACCACCGGCCGGCCAGCGTGGTGTTGAACCGGATCGGCAGGTACGCCGGCTGCTCGTCCCAGTGCAGTTCCACTCCGCAGCCCGTCATTTCTGCCGCGCCGTGGGCGATCGCGGTCATCCGGTTGGCCAGGTCGCGCAGCGTCTCCGGATTCGCCGACCGGAGATAGAACAAAAGAGCCGCGCGGGCGGGAATCACGTTCGGGCGCGCGCCGCCGTCGGTGAAGATGCCGTGCACGCGGTCGCTCGACGGCAACTGTTGCCGCAGCGCGGACACTCCTTGATAGGCCGCTACCGCCGCGTCGAGCGCATTGCGTCCCATGAACGGCTGCGCCGAAGCATGCGCGCCGACGCCGTGGAACACCATCTCCAGTTGTCGCCTGCCGAGGAACGGATGCAGAGCGATGTCGTGGCTGAACGGATGCAGCATGATCACCGCGTCGACATCGTCAAAGATCCCAGCGCGCGCAAGCGTTTCCTTGCCGCCACCGCCTTCCTCTGCGGGAGTGCCCACCAGCGACACACGGCCGCCGAGTCGTTCGGCCACTGCTGCCGCACCGAGGAAGCCGCCGGCTCCGGCCGTGCAAATAACGTTGTGCCCGCAACCATGCCCCAATCCGGGCAGCGCGTCGTACTCGGACAGGACTGCGATGTGCGGCCCGTCGTTGTCCAGAGTTCCAGTGCGCAAGGCGGTATCCAGCCCGCCGAGCCCGACGGTGACTTCATGTCCGTGCGCACGCAGCAACTCGGCGAGCGCGCCGACTGACCGGTGTTCGGCAAACCCTTCCTCCGGATGTGCGTGCAGATCCTGGCTGAGCGCGACGAGTTCGTCGGCCAGCGAGCGCACTTCTTCTTCAACCGCAGCACGGGTTCCCGCGTCGGCTCCGGCGTGATCGGAGGCGAGCGGTTCGGCGGCGGCCACGGCATCGGCGGTGGCTTCGAGGAGGGAACGGAGGTGGCTGTCGTCGGGCGGGACAGGCGCGGCGTGGGTCATGCGGGGAATGCTATCCCCGAACCCCGACAGAAATGGATCACTGCACGTCAGGCAGCCGACCGGAGACGAGTTGGGCGACTCCGAAGTACTGCTCGCGCACCTCGTCGAAGCCACGCGCGCGCAGGCCGGCCGCGATCTCCCCGCGGTCGAACATGCGTTGTCCGCTGACGATTCCTCCTGCGGTGTCGGCGATCCGGGTCACCTGGCAGTCGCGGCGAGCGCTCGTGAGCAGGACGATTCGGCCGCCGGGCCGCAGAATCCGGGCGAACGAATCAAGTGCGCGTTCCGGCTCGGCGAACATGTGCAGCGCGGCGAAACAGCAGATGGCGTCCACAGTGGACGAAAGCAGCGGTGGCTCGACCGCGTCGGCGCGAAGGTAAGTCACCGTTGGCGAATCAGTCTCTTCGACCGCGCGCGAAAGCATGTTGCGTGCGCCGTCCAGGCCGATCGCGAGCCCCTCCGGTCCTACTGCGTCCCCGAACGCGCGGGTGAACCGGCCGGTCCCGCAGGCGACGTCGAGGACGACTTGACCTGGCTGCAGTGCGAGACGTTCGGCGGCCAGGGCGACCTCGTCGGCCATGCTCGGGCCGCTGAGGCCTTTGAGCACGCGGCCGAGCACTGGCCGCCAATAGCGTTCGTAGACCTGCGGCAGCAGCGTGGTGCGCATGAGCCGCTGAGTGAGTCCGGTTGGCGGGCCGGCTTGGGCAGCGTCGCCGAGCGTGTCGAGGAAGCCGTCGACCGTCGTGGCCGGTTCGCTGAGCAGGTCGGTGAGCCGTTGCTGGGTGCTGTGGTGGGGCACGGGGGTCCTCTCGGTGGGGGATACCGGCAGTATGCGGCATCAGTGGCTAACTCATTCGAGTGAAGATCGGCCCGATCAAGCGTTCGAGGCCCGGCATTGTCGGTGCCTGTTCCTAACGTCGTCCGCATGGTCTCCGACCCGCGGAGGCCAGCGAGGAGGACTGTCTGATGACCGCACCGATCCTGCGTCCGATCGACCTGCCCACCGGTGAAATCGCCGTGCACGGGGCCTTCGACCTGAGTGCCGCGTCGCAGTGGCTCGCCGGGGCGGGCCCGGTGGGATCCTTCGCAGCCGAACCGGGCGTGCTGCGGTTGGCGTTCCCGGTGGACGGGACCTGGACCCATGCCGGGGCCGCGATCCGGCAGAGATCCCCGGCCACGGTCGAAGTCGGCGTGGCGGCGCCGGTGGAGATTGCCGCGCGGGTGGTCGCTCAGGTGAGCCGGATGCTCTCGCTCGATATCGACGAATCCGGTTTCGCCGAGGTCGCGAGCCGCGACTCCGTGGTCCGTCGGCTGCAGGCTCGCCATAGCGGAGCGCGCCCGGTGTTGCATTCGTCGCCGTACGAAGCGGCCTGCTGGGCCGTGCTGACGCAAGGAATGCGGGTACAGCAGGCAATGCGGCTGCGAGAACAGCTCGTTGTGCGACACGGCCGCCAGGTGGGCGACGACGGGCCGTTTTCCTTTCCCTCACCGCAGATTCTGGCCGAGCTGGGTGACGAACCGTCAGTCGGACCGTTCCGGCTCGCGCGGCTCCGAGCTGTCGCCAGAGCGGCAGCCGACGGCCGTCTCGACACCGAGGAGTTGCTAGCGATGCCGATCTCCGACGCGATGACGCGACTGTGCGCGATTCCGGGCATCGGAGCGTTCTCAGCTGAGCAGATCCTGCTGCACGGCGCGGGACATCCGGACCTCTTTCCTCGCCTGGACACCCAGCTCCACCAGATTCTGTGCGCGGAGTACGCGTTGCCGCCCGACACGCCACCGGACGAGCTTGAGCCGCTGGCTGAGGACTGGCGTCCGTATCGGTCGTGGGTCGCTCATCTGTTCCGGCTCGATCGGCTGCGGGCGTCGGTGTCCGGGGAGGTGGCGGACTGAGCGCTGCTTGAAGTCGCGGATCGACAGGAGGGAGACGTTATGGAGTGAGGCCGCGGCCCATACCGAATCGCGGTCGACGGTTGTCGCCTGGGCACTCACAGGGGCCAAATAGCGCCTGTGGTGAGGTGTCCGCGTGACTACGCCTGCACTCGCCGTCTCGACTGTGCTCAGTGCTCGACCGGGCACCGGAGAAATCTCTGGTGCGGCCATGGCTGCGGGCACTGGGACAGTCGGTGCGGCGCTGGAACAGGCGAACACGCCGAGCGTCATCACGTTGGTCACCGGCGGTATCGCGTTGCTGGTGGTACTCGCCGGCGGGACGCCGTGGCGGTTCGCCCGCAACGTCATCACGATCGTGCACGAGGCCGGACACGCGCTGGCCGCGGTGACGGTCGGACGGCGGTTGCGGTCGATCCGGCTGCACTCGGACACCTCCGGGGTCACCGTGTCGCGCGGCAAGCCGGAGGGGCCGGGGATGGCGTTCACGGCATTGGCCGGGTATGTCGCGCCGTCGGTCTTGGGGCTGCTGTTCGCGAGCCTGGTCGGGGCTGACCTGATCACCGCGGTGCTCGTGCTGGTCGCGTTGCTGCTGCTGGGTGTGCTGATCATGGTGCGCAATGCCTATGGCGTGTTCACAGTGGTGGCGAGCGCCGTCGTGCTCGGGCTCGTGGCTCTGGTCGCCCCGAAGGTGGTGCAGGCGCCGTTCGTGTATCTGCTGACCTGGTTCCTGCTGTTCGGCGGGGTCCGGCCGGTGGTGGAGCTTCAGCTCAAACGGCGGCGTGGCCAGGCGCGGGACTCCGACGCCGATCAGCTGAGCCGGTTGACCGCTGTGCCCGCGGTCTTGTGGGTGCTGGTGTTCAGCGTGCTCACGGTGAGCTGCGTTATCGCGGGCGGGTTGTGGTTGCTGCAGCCGTTGGCGTTGTGACGCGGTTACTGAGGCTGGTTCGCGGCGAGCTGACGCGGGCTGGTGGCTTGGGCGCGCGGCGGGACCGCGCGGGGCCGCTGGACTGGCCGTGTCGTGTGACTGCGCGGGCCTGCTGGGCTGGTCGCATCGTGTGACTGCGCGGGGTCGCTGGGTTGCGGGCGGAGCGGTCGGTGGTCTGGCGGCGACGTCCGTGGACATCGGGTTGCGGCGCGAGACCGGTGGTTGGGTTGCGCGGCTTGCCTGCTGGCCGGATCGCCGTATGAGTTCGCGGCGGTTGGCGAGCTGGGCGGGGCGGTACAGCGGCGGACGGAGTGACAGCCGCGGACGGCGCGACAACGGCGGAGGGCGTGACAGCTGCGGACGGCGTGACAGCGGTGGACAGCGCGCGGCGGTGGACGGCGTGGCGGCGCGAGGACGCGATCGCGGGCCTTGGCACGGCCGTAGACCAGCAGGCGCCGGTGGCTGGCCCGGGCGCGTCCCTGTCCCCGCCTACGGCGGCAGACCGCGGATAGTGCGCAGCGGTCGTGAGCGGCGGCGTTGTCGACCATGTGGTCCACCAGGAGACTGGTGTCGCGAGTGTCCCGAGGGCTGAGCCCGTCGTCTCCCCATGTGGGCGGTACGGCAGACTGGACGTCTGCTGAGCCGCCGGAGGGAGACAGGCGATGGACGAGGTCGCGAAGGCCGTCGAGGAGTGTGCGCGGGCGGCGAAGGCGGCTGCGCCGTCGTTGGCTGCCGCCGGGGACGAGGCGGTGGATGCGGCGCTCGTCGGGATGGCGGAGCGGCTCGTCGCGCACCGGGACGAGGTGCTGGACGCCAACCGGGCCGACGTTGCCAAGGCTACGGCCGACGGGATGAGCGCTGGTCTGCTCGACCGGCTCACCATCACGCCCGAGCGGCTTGACGGGATGGCCGCACAACTGCGGCTGCTGGCCGGCGCGCCGCACCAGGAGCGGTCTGTTCCGGTGTCCACGTTGGACGGTGGGCTGCGGCTGGTCGAGCGGCGGCGTCCGGTGGGTGTCATCGGTGCGAACTATGAGGCGCGGCCGAACGTGACGGTCGATGTGGCGTCGCAGTTGGTCAAGTCGCGTAACGGTGGCGTGCTGCGGACTGGGTCGGCCGCGCTGGGGTCTGCGCAGCGGTTGCGGGACGTCGTGATCGCGCCCGCGCTCGAGGCAGCTGGGATCGACCCGGACGTCGTGCAGCTGGTGCCGCGTGTGGAGCGGGAAGCGGCGTCGGCGCTGGTTCGGTTGCCTGGGCTCGTGCCGCTCGTCATCCTGCGCGGCAGTGGCGACAGCACTCGCGCGCTGGCGACTGAGGCCGCGGTGCACGGGGTGCGCACGTTGGCGCATGCCGACGGCGGCGGAGTGCTGTACGTCGACGCCGCGGCGGATGCGGCCAAGGTCCGTGACCTCGTGTTCTCGAGCCTTGACCGGCTCGGCGTCTGCAACCGGCTGAACCTGCTGCTGATCCACGAGGGCGTGTACGACACCGTCTGGCCGCAGATCGAGTCGGCGCTGGCCGAGCGTGGCGTCACGCCTTCGCTCGCGCCGCACGAGCATCCGATCGGCTACGAGTGGGCGCTGGACTCCGAGCGGGAGGCGACCGTCACGGTGGAGAAGGTCGGCGGGCTCGTCGACGCGGTCGAGATCGCGAACGAGCGCACGTCCGGGCTCGCCGCGGGGATCGCGACCGAGGACCCGGCGGCCGCGGAGCAGTTCTTCGACGGCTACACCGGCACGGGCGTGTTCTGGAACGCGCCGACCCGTCTGCTGGACGGCTTCAAACTGCTCGCGGTGCCCGAAACCGGCATCAACCTCGACCGGGTGCCGGGTCCGCGCGGACCGGTGACCTACACCGACCTGTACGTCCGCCAGTACGCCGTGGTGCCTGCCTGACCTGGCCGGAGCACGATGAGCGGATGGGCACGATGACCGGGCGGCCGCACGTCCTGCTGTCCGCGGCGCAATCGCTGGACGGCTACCTCGACGACGCCGGCAGCACCCGTCTGCTCCTGTCCAACGAGGACGACTTCGCGGAGGTCGACCGGCTCCGTGCCGAGGCCGACGCGATCCTCGTCGGCGCGGGCACGGTGCGAGCCGACAACCCGCGGCTTCTCGTGCGCTCCGCCGAACTGCGTCGCGAGCGCGTCGCGGCGGGGCTGGCGGAGCAACCGGTCAAAGTGACGGTCACGAGCAGCGGCAAGCTGGATCCGGCGTCGCGGTTCTTCACCGTCGGCGACACCGAGAAGCTCGTCTACGCGCCGCGGGGCAGCGCGGACAGTCTCACCACAGTCGCGACTGTGGTGGATGTCGGCAGTCCTCCACGGCTGGAGCGCGTCTTGGACGACCTCGGCGCGCGAGGGATCCGGACGCTGCTCGTCGAGGGCGGCGGGGCGGTGCACACGCAGTTCCTCGACGCCGGGCTCGCCGACGAACTCCGGCTCGCGATCGCGCCGATCATGGTCGGCGACCCGCGCGCGCCGCGGTTTCTCGGGCCGGGTGCGTTCCCTCGGCCGTTGGAGCTGACGGAAATGCGGCGGCTCGGAGACGTCGCGGTGCTTCGGTATCGCGCCGCGGCCGAACCGTCGTCGCTCGATCTGCTGCGGTTGCGTCAGGCCATCGAGCTCGCCGACGAGTGTCCGCCGAGTTCGACGTTTCGGGTCGGCGCGGTCGTCGGGCTGCCCGACGGGACGGTGCTCGCCACCGGGCATTCGGGCGAGGGCGATCCGCACAACCACGCGGAAGAGTCCGCGCTGGCGAAGCTCGATCCGCAGGACCCGCGGCTCGCCGACGCGACCATGTACAGCTCGCTCGAACCGTGCAGCGATCGCGCGTCCCATCCCAAAAGCTGCACTCAGCTGATCCTCGAAACGGCCATTCCGCGGGTGGTGATGGCCTGGCGGGAACCGTCGTTGTTCGTCGAGGCCGAAGGGGTCGAGCGGCTGGTCGCGGCCGGACGCCGGGTGATCGAGGTGCCCGCGTTGGCTTCGGAAGTGCGCCGGGCCAATACGCATCTGCCGGGCGTTCGTCCCTGATTTCTTAAAGCAGCTGACGATCGGGCGCTGCGGCGTGGAATCCGCAGCGCCCGATCGGGAAACCTAGCCGGTCAGCAGCCTCCGTTGTCGGTCCAGACGCCCCATTGGCCGGTCGTGCCGGGTTCCTCGCCCTGGGTCCACCATTTGGCGGTCCATTTGTGACTGTTGTGCGCGACCACGGTGCCGCCGGTGTAGACCTGCGTTTTCTGCCATTCCGGTGCCGAACAGGTGCCCGGGGGATTGCTGGTCGGACTGGTCGGGGTCGTCGGCGGAGTGGTCTGCGGCGGGGTCGCGCCGGCGAACCGGGTGGTGAACTTCGTGAAGTCCCAGTCGTTCTGCTGGACGTTCGAGCAGACGCTGTTGTCGGTCGTCGTCGTGCAGTGCCGGTCGCGGTTCACTGCCCAGAAAGTGAACCGGCCGAGGTGGTGGCTGGTCGCGTAGTCGTACACGGTCTGGAAATCGGAAACGTTGAAGATTTCCGCCGAATCGGATTTCCCGTTCATTCCGGAGAAACCCTCGTGCGAATACGCGGTGTCGCTGTCCCAGCCGAGATGGCTTTGGAGCAGGCCGTGGAACGCTTCCAGCGCCGACACCTGCGACGCGCCGCCGCCGGTGAAGCCGCCGTCGAACGGCATGATCGAGAAGTTGTTGGGGGAGAAGCCGATCGACTTCGCCTGGTCCAGCAACTGGGTGCCGAACCAGCCGGTGCCCGCGGCGGTGCCCGGCATGGTCACCGAGACGAACAGCCCGGGGTTGTCCGCCTGCAGTTTCTTCGCGGCGCCGAGTTCGTTCGCGATGGCTGCGGTGTCTTCGTACTCGGGTTCCTCGAGGTCGAAGTCGATGGCTTTCAGGTTGTATTTCGCCACGACCTGCTGGTAGGCGGCAGCGGTCGCGTCGACGGTGCCGCAGGTCTGGCCCAGTTTCGTGCCGCCGTAACCGCCGACCGACACCGACACGTCGCCGCCGTTGCCGCGGATGCGGTTGATCGCGTCGCCGACGGTCGTGTCCGAGGAAACCGGCGTGGTGCCGTCCCAGGTGGGACTGCATCCGCCGCTCTTGGGCGCGAGGATGAAGGCCAGCTGGAACGCTTTCTGCCCGGTCGCGTTCATGACGGTCACCGGGTCGGGAGGGTTGTTGCTCTGCGGCATGAGGTACGGCGCGGCGGCGTACCAGTTGTTGTCGAGGCCGGTCGACGTCCCGGTCTGCGCGTGGGCGGTCGCGGCCACGACGGCAGCTGCTCCGGCCACGGTAGCGGCGGCGACGAGTGTGGCGGCCAGTCTGCTTCGCTGCATCTGTCCTCCGGCGAACATGCGGGGAATTGATGCGGTAAGCATTGGACTAGACCATTGTGAAGTCAAGGTGCGGGGGGTTGTAGTTGTCCGGTGGGGGGTGGGTTCGGGGGGTATGCCGGGATTTGGGTTGGGGGGTTCACCCTTGTGGGGCAGTGGGTTTGGGCGAAGGGGGGAGGACCGGTGGGGCGGGTGGTCTGTTGGGGAGGGGTGAGGGGCGGTTTGGCGGGGGGAGAGTGAGGGGCTGCGGGGTGGTCGGCTGGGGAGCGAGGGTGGTGGCGGGAGTCGTGGTGGTGTGGGTGAGGTGGGGGCGGGCTCGTCGCCTGGCGGCGACATTGCGCTCGATCCGGCGTGGGGCACCCCGAAGCTTGATTGTGATGACGGTCTGGGGTTGCTTGTCAAGGCGGGAAAGATGCCTTGACAAGCAACCCCAGACCGCATTTTGGCTTCGTATCGGGGTGCGGGGGTGGTGGTGTGGGTGCCTGCGTGCGTCGGGAGAGTTGGGCGGCGGGGTTGGCGAAGTTCCGGTCGAAGCGAACCCGGTGAGAAGGGCAAGCCGTCCGTTAGTCGTTCTCCAGGTCGCCTTCCAGGGTCAGGTATACCTCGCGCATCTGGGCCAGCAACTCCGGATCCGGTTCTTCCCACAGGCCTCGGTCCGCGGCTTCCGTTAGGCGTTCGATGATTCCCCGCAAAGCCCATGGGTTCGCGTCTCGCAAGAATTGCTGGTTTTCCTCGTCCAGAACATACGACTGCGACAACTTTTCGTACATCCAGTCGCCGACTACGCCAGCTGTCGCGTCGAAACCGAAGAGGTAGTCCACGGTTGCCGCGAGTTCGAAGGCTCCCTTGTAGCCGTGGCGGCGCATGGCGGACAGCCATCGTGGGTTGACTACTCGGGCGCGGAAGACGCGGGCCGTTTCTTCGCCCAGGGTGCGGGTGCGGACTGCGTCGGGAGTGGTGGAGTCGCCGACGTAGGAAGCTGGGGCGGAGCCGGTCAGGGCTCGGACGGTGGCGATCATTCCGCCGTGGTACTGGAAATAGTCGTCCGAGTCGGCGATGTCGTGTTCGCGGGTGTCCGTGTTCTTCGCGGCCACCACAATGCGTTTGTAGGACGATTCCATGTCCTCGCGAGCCGGACGGCCGTCCAGGTGTCGGCCGTAGGCGAAGCCGCCCCAGACTGCGTAGACCTCGGCTAGATCCTTGTCGTCGCGCCAGTTTCCCGAGTCCATCAGGGGGAGCAGACCGGCTCCGTAGGCGCCTGGTTTCGAGCCGAAGATACGGGTGGTGGCTCGGCGGTCGTCGCCGTGGTCAGCCAGGTCCGCGGCGACGTGGGCGCGGACGTAGTTGGAGGATTCCGGTTCGTCCAAGGAGGCGGCCAGACGGACGGCGTCGTCCAGGAGGGTGATGACGTGCGGGAAGGCGTCGCGGAAGAAGCCGCTGATGCGGATTGTCACGTCGATTCTGGGGCGGCCCAGTTCGGACAGCGGGATGGGTTCGATGCCGGTCACTCGGCGGGAGGCTTCGTCCCAGACTGGCTGGATGCCCAGCAGTGCCAGGACTTCCGCGGCATCGTCGCCGGAGGTGCGCATGGCGGAGGTGCCCCAGACGGAGAGGCCGACGGACCGTGGCCAGTCGCCGGTGTCTTCGCGGTAGCGGCGGAGCAGGGAGTCCGCCAGGGCTTGGCCGGTTTCCCAGGCTAGGCGGCTGGGGATGGCCTTCGGATCCACCGTGTAGAAGTTTCGGCCGGTGGGCAGGACATTGACCAGGCCGCGCAAGGGGGAACCGCTGGGGCCGGCGGGGATGTAGCCGCCGTCCAGGGCGTGGAGGACCGCGTCTACTTCGGACGAGGTGCCAGCCAGGCGGGGGACGATTTCGGTGGCGGCGAAGGTCAGGACGCGGGCGACTTCGGCGTCGAGGGATCCCAGCACGTCGGTGACGACCGAAGAAACCGAGGCGGGGGACCACGACTGGGCTTCCATGGCGGAGACCAGCGTGTGAGCGGTGGCTTCGATGGCGTCTACTTCGGACAGTGGCGCGTCCGAGTTTTCCTTCAGGCCGAGGGCGGAGCGCAGGCCGGGGACGGCGCCTTGCTTGCCGCCCCACATTTGCTGGGCTCGGAGCATCGCGAGGACCAGGTTGACGCGGGCCTCGCCGACCGGGGCCTCGCCCAGGATGTGCAGGCCGTCGCGGATCTGGGCGTCCTTCACCTCGCACAGCCAGCCGTCGATGTGCAGCAGGAAGTCGTCGAATTCCGCGTCGTGCGGGCGTTCGTCGACGCCTAGGTCGTGGTCGAGTTTCGCGGCCTGGATGAGCGTCCAGATCTGGGCGCGGATGGCCGGGAGTTTCGCCGGGTCCATCGCGGCGATATTGGCGTGTTCGTCCAGCAACTGCTCCAGGCGGGCCAGATCTCCGTACGACTCGGCGCGGGCCATGGGCGGGACCAGGTGGTCCACGATGGTCGCGTGCGCGCGGCGTTTCGCTTGCGCGCCTTCGCCGGGGTCGTTGATCAGGAACGGGTACACCAAAGGCAGATTGCCCAGTACGGCGTCGGGGGCGCAGGAGGCGGAGAGTCCCGCCGTCTTTCCGGGCAGCCATTCCAGCGAACCGTGTTTGCCGAGGTGGACGACGGCGTGGGCGCCGAATTCCTCTTCCAGCCAGCGGTACGCGGCGAGATAGTGGTGGCTCGGCGGCAGGTCCGGGTTGTGGTAGATCGCGACCGGGTTCTCGCCGAAACCGCGCGGTGGCTGGATCATCAGGATGACGTTGCCCGACTGCAGCGACGCCAGGACGATGTCCCCCTCGGGGTTCGCCGACGTGTCGACATACAGCGAACCCGGCGCGGGGCCCCAGTGTTCTTCCATCGCTTCTCGCAGCTCGGCGGGAAGCTCGGCGAACCACGAGCGGTAGCGGGCGGCGGGCACGCGGATCGGGTTGCCGGAGAGTTGTTCTTCGGTGAGCCACTCAGGATCCTGGCCGCCCGCAGCGATCAGGGCGTGGATCAGCGCGTCGCCGTCCGGCTGGTCGGTGCCGGTCGGGTCGACGCCGGGGAAAGCCTCAGCGCCGAGGTCGTAGCCGCGGTCTCGCATCAGGCGCAGGAGTTTGATCGCCGAAGCGGGGGTGTCGAGACCGACGGCGTTGCCGACGCGCGAGTGTTTCGTCGGATAGGCGGACAGCATCAGCGCGATTCGGCGCGAGGAAGCGGGGGTGTGCCGGAGCCGGGCGTGCGCGAGAGCGATGCGGGCGACGCGGGAAGCTCGTTCGGTGTCGGCGAGGTAGCGCGGGAGGCCGTCGTCGTCGAATTCCTTGAAGGAGAACGGGACGGTGATGATCCGGCCGTCGAATTCCGGTACCGCCATCTGATTGCCCGCGTCGAGCGGCGACAGGCCGTCGTCGCTGGCGGCCCAGGTTTCGCGGTCGCTGGTCAGGCACAGCGCTTGCAGCACGGGCACGTCCAGCGCGGCCATTTCCGCGACGTCCCACGATTCGTCGTCCCCGCCCGCCCCGGCTTCCGACGGACGGGTGCCGCCCGCCGCCAGCACAGTGACCAGCAGGGCGTCGACCTTGCCCAGCTCAGCCATCATCTCCGGCGCGCGCGTGCGCAGGGACGCGGTGTGGATCGGCAACGCCCGGCCGCCCGCGGACTCGACGGCGTCGGCCAAAGCGTGCACGAAGCCGGTGTTCCCGGACAGGTGGTGCGCGCGGTAGTAGAGGATCCCGATGACCGGGCCGTCATTCGAGGACGCCGGCCGCGAGAGCACGCCCCACGACGGCAGTTCGGCGGGCGGCTCGAAGCCTTCGCCGGTCAGGAGCAGGGTGTCGGACAGGAACCGGTGCAGCTGCGCGAGGTTCTCCGGACCGCCCTGCGCGAGGTACAGATGCGCTTGCGCGGCGATCCCGGCCGGAGTGGTGGAGAGCTTCATCAGCTCCGCGTCCGGCGTCTGCTCGCCGCCGAGCACGATCACGTGCGCACCGGACGCGCGCAGCGTGTCCAGGCCCTCCTGCCAGGTCCGCGGCGTGCCGAGGATCCGGACGACGACGATCGACGCGCCTTCCAGCAGACCGGGCAGCTCCGGCAGCGGCAGCCGGGACGGGTTGCCGAGCCGGTAGTCCGCGCCGCTGGCCCGGGCGCTGAGCAGGTCGGTGTCCGAAGTGGACAGCAGCAGGATCACGGCGTTCCTCACTCGGGGTGTCCGCGCCCCGGGTCGTCGGGCACGCCGGCGGGAGTTCCTGGCTGCCGGCGGCCGCGGGGCCGCCGGTCACAGTGGCGGGACCGCCCCGGATTTCCACCGGGTTCCTCCGCGTGCCGACGCGTGTGCGCTCTCACTCTCGCCGGGCGCACCGGTGCCGTCAAGGTGAGCAGACCCTCACGCGGGCTTGCTTTCGCCCCCGATCCGGGGGAAAGGCGCGGTGGAGAAGAGCACCTCCACCGCGACCTCGAAGAACTCCGCGATCCGCAGCGCCAGGTAAAGGCTCGGGCTGTACTCGCCGCGCTCCAGGTACCCGATGGTCTGGTAGTGCACGCCGAGCGCGTCCGCGAGCTGCCGCCGCGAGATGCCGCGTTCGGCGCGCAGCACCGCGATGCGGTTGTAGACGTTCTCGCTCACCGCGCCTCACACACGCTGAAGTGCCCTTTCCCGTCGCGCCGCCACCGACGACCCCGATTCGCGCCGGGCCATCCGCTTCAGCAGGATCGGGGCCAGCGCCAATCCGATCACGGCCCACGCGAGCAGCACCCCCAGGGTCGCCCACGGCCGCCACGACTGCCCGATCTCGACGACGACCGCCTGGTCGGGCAGCAGTGCCGAGCGCATGCCGAGGCCGAGCCAGTACATCGGGAACGCCTGTCCGACGTCCTGCAGCCAGACCGGCAGCGCGGTGATCGGGTAGAAGATCCCGGAGATCGCGCCGAGCCCGAGCATCGGCAGCATGACCAGGGCCATCATCCGCGAGTCCTGGACCAGCGAACCGATCGCCGCCCCGATCGGCATGGTCGCGACCAGGCCCGCGGCGAGCACCCACACCAGGTTCAGGATCGAGAAGAACCCGTCCGGGGCCAGCCCGTCGAACAGGAACAGGGAAGGCACCAGCATCACGATGATGCTCGCGACCTGCACCATCGAGAACGTCGTGATCTTGCCGACGAGGTAGCCGAACATCCCGTTCGGCGTCGCCTTCGCCCGCAGCAGCGTGCCGTCCTCGCGCTCGATGATCAGCGCCCCGGCGACGCTGGACATCCCGTTGAAGACGAGGCCCGCGCCGATCACGCTCGGCACCGTCGCCGCGCCCAGCGAGAACGAGGTGCCCGGCAGTTGCGCGCCGCGCATGAAGAACAGCGTGCCGAAGATCATCGCCAGCCAGACGAGCTGGCCGATCAGGTCGTCCCGGTTCGTCCACTGCTGGCGGAATTCGATGAATCCGCGGCGGAGCCCCACCCGCGCCGCGGTTCGCTGCGCCGACACCGTCATCGCGCACCTGCCGAGAGCAGCCCGGACTCCGCGCGCTGCACGAGCGTCAGGTAGGTGTCCTCCAGCGACGCGCGCCGGACCTCCAGGTCGGCGACCGCCTCGCCGTGCTGCTTGAACAACTCGTACACGTACTTCGTCGCCTCCGTGGTCGAGTGCACGAACCGCTGGCCGTCGAGCGTCCAGCGCACCTCGGCCTCGCCGGCGATCTGCCTGCTCAGCTGGTCCGGCGACCCGTCGGCGACGATGTGGCCGCCGCTCAGGATCAGGAGCCGGTCGGCGAGCTTCTCGGCCTCGTCGAGGTCGTGCGTGGTGAGCAGGATCGTGGTGGCGTCGTCGGCGAGCCGGTGCACGAGCTCGTGGAAATCGCGCCGCGCCTGCGGGTCGAACCCGGCTGTCGGCTCGTCCAGGAACAGCAGTTCGGGACGGCCGACGATGCCGATCGCCACGTCCAGCCTGCGCCGCTGCCCGCCGGACAGCATCCGGATCTTCTTGCCCGCGTGCTCGGAGAGCCCGACCGCCTCGATCAGCTCGTCGGTGTCCCACGGGCGGCGGATCCGGTCGGTGGAGTACGGCGAGTAGAACGACCCGAGCAGGTCGAGCAGTTCGCGCACGCGCCATTTGCCGTGGTCGCGCCAGGACTGCAGGACGACCCCCAGCCGCGCCCTCCAGTCCTCGCCGCCGCGTGCCGGATCGGTGCCCAGCACCGACACCTCGCCCGCGGACCGCATGCGGAACCCCTCGAGGATTTCGATCGTCGTGGTCTTGCCCGCCCCGTTCGGGCCGAGCAGGCACAGCACCTCGCCGCGGTGCGCGGTGAACGACGTGCCGTGCAGGACGTCGTTCGCGCCGTAGCGCATGCGTAAGCCTTCGACGCGGAGCACGGTGTCCGCTTGATCTCTCATTGGATGACCCCCATCCTGCCTGTGCGATCGAATGTAGCAGATGTACTACAAATGATCGCAAACCTATTGAATCGGCCGCGGGTTACAGTGAGCGCCATGTCCAGCCCTGCCCGCGTGCGCGCCGACGCCTGTCCCGGAGTCTTCGCGACGCACGACGCGGCGGACGGGCCGCTCGCCAGGGTCCGGCTTCCCGGCGGCGTGGTGACCGCGGATCGGTTGCGCGCGTTGGCAACCTCTGCGGAAGACCTCGGTGACGGCGACGTGCACCTGACCTCACGGGCGAACGTCCAGCTGCGCGGAGTGCGCCGGCCGGGCCTGGCTGGACGGCTGGCCGAAGCCGGGTTGCTTCCCTCGCTCAGCCACGAACGCGTGCGGAACGTGCTGGCTTCGCCGTTGAGCGGGGTGCGCGGCGGGCTCGCGGACGTCCGGGGGCTTTCCGCGACGCTGGATCGCGAGCTGTGCGCGCGGCCGGAACTCGCGGAGTTGCCGGGGCGGTTCCTGTTCGGCTTCGACGACGGTCGCGGCGACGTGGTGGGCACGGATGTGTGCTGGCGCGCGATCGGGCCGATGACCGGTGTGGTGCTGTTGGCGGGCGCTGATTCCGGCTGGCTGGTGTCGCGCGACGAGGCGGTGCCCGCGTTGCTCACGGTGGCGGAAACGTTTGCGCGCACGCGAGGTTCGGCATGGCGGATCGGGGAAGTGGCCGATCCCTCGGCGCTGCTGCCGGATGGCCCGCGGGAAACGCAGCAGTTGCTGCCGACGCGGATCGACCCGACAGTCGGCCGGATTCGGCGCGACGACGGGGGCGAGGCGGTAGGGGTCGCGCCGAGATTCGGTCAGCTGTCTGCCGCGCAACTGCGCACGCTCGCGGACTTCGGCGATGCCGTGGTCACGCCGCGGCGTTCGGTGCTCTTGCCCGGTGGCGCGGAGGTCGAGCGTCTGCACGCGGCGGGGCTGTCGACGGATCCGGCGACGGCGGAGCTTAGCGCCTGCATCGGCGCGCCGGGGTGTGCGAAGTCTCTCGCCGACGTACGCGCGGACGCGGCGACACTGGTCGCGGACGGGGCGCGCGTGCACGTCTCGGGCTGTGCACGGCGGTGCGGGCGGCCGTCCGGGGCCCACCGCGACGTTGTCGCCGAACGCGGCGGCTACCGTGTCGACGGACGCTGGACCCCGGCGTCCGAATTGGCGGATGCGTTGGCGAGAAAGGGACCTTCGTGATCGACTACCTGCGGGACGGGGCCGAGATCTACCGGCACTCGTTCGCCACGATCCGCGAAGAGGCGGATCTGGCGATCCTGCCCGACGACGTCGCCGGCGTCGCGGTCCGGATGATCCACTCCTGCGGCATGGTCGACCTGGTCGACGACCTGCGCTACTCCCTCGACGTGGTCGAGGCGGGCCGCGCCGCGCTGGAGGCGGGCGCGCCGATCCTGTGCGACGCGAAGATGATCGCCAGCGGCATCACGCGCAAACGGCTGCCCGCGGCGAACGACGTGGTGTGCACTTTGGCCGACCCGAGCGTGCCCGGGCTGGCCGAACGGCTGGGCACCACGCGGTCGGCCGCCGCGCTGGAGCTGTGGCGCGACCGGCTGCCCGGTTCGGTGGTGGCCATCGGGAACGCGCCGACCGCGTTGTTCCGGTTGCTGGAGCTGCTGGACGAGGGCGTCGGCGCACCGGCCGCGATCATCGGCGTGCCGGTCGGGTTCGTCGGCGCGGCCGAGTCCAAAGTGGAATTGGCGAAGCGGGCGCCCGCGCCGTATCTGGTCGTGCACGGCCGTCGCGGCGGCAGTGCGATGGCCGTCGGCGCCGTGAACGCGATTGCGAGCGCGGTCGAATGACGGGGCGGCTGTACGGCGTCGGGCTGGGCCCGGGCGATCCGGAACTGATGACGGTCAAGGCGGCGCGGCTGATCGGCGAGGCGGACGTCATCGCCTATCACAGCGCGCGGCACGGGCGCAGCATCGCGCGGTCGGTGGCTGAGCCGTACCTGCGCGAGGGACAGCTGGAAGAGCGGCTGGTCTACCCGGTCACCACCGAGACCACCGACCATCCCGGCGGGTACGAAGGCGCGATCGCCGATTTCTACGAGCTGAGCGCGAAAAAACTCGCCGAGCACCTCGACGCCGGGCGTGACGTCGTGCTGCTGTGCGAGGGAGACCCGTTTTTCTACGGCTCCTACATGTACATGCACGAGCGGCTCGCCGGACGGTTCGAGGCCGAGGTAGTGCCGGGCGTGACATCGGTGAGCGCGGCTTCGTCGGTGCTCGGCCGTCCGTTGGTGCAGCGCGACGAAGTGCTCACTGTGCTGCCGGGAACGTTGCCAGCGCCCGAATTGGCGCGGCGGTTGGCGGACACCGAAGCGGCGGCGGTGCTGAAGTTGGGCCGTACCTTCGGTTCTGTCCGGGAAGCGCTCGCGGAGGCGGGCAAGCTCGACGACGCCTGGTACGTCGAGCGAGCGACCTGGGGACAGCAGCGGGTGGAGCCGTTCGCGGATGTCGATCCGGAGTCGGTGCCGTATTTCTCCTTGGCGTTGCTGCCAAGTCCGGCCTATAAGTCGCGTGTGGACGGTGAGCCTGCCGTTCCGGCCGCTTCGGCGCCCGCGGAAGGCGGCGAGGTCGTGGTCGTCGGGCTCGGTCCGGCTGGGCCGGAGTGGCTGACGCCGGAAGCGTCGGCGGAACTGGCGGCGGCGGACCACATCGTCGGCTACGGACCGTATGTCGCGCGGGTTCCGCAGCGGGCGGGGCAGCAGCGGCACGCGTCGGGGAACCGGGTCGAGGCGGACCGGGCGGTCGAGGCGCTGCAGCTGGCCGCGACGGGTGCGCGGGTGGCCGTGGTGTCGTCTGGCGATCCGGGTGTGTTCGCGATGGCTTCGGCAGTGCTGGAACAGGTTTCGGCGGGGAACGGTGCTGGCGCGCGAGTGCGGATCGTGCCCGGGGTGACGGCGGCGCAGGCGGCCGCGTCTCGGGTCGGTGCGCCGTTGGGGCACGATTATTGCGTGCTGTCCCTTTCGGACCGGTTGAAGCCGTGGGAGATCATCGAACGTCGGCTAGACGCGGCTGGTGCGGCGGATTTGGTGCTGGCGCTGTACAACCCGGCTTCGCGGACTCGGGTGACGCAGCTGGAAAACGCGCGGGAAGTCCTGCTGCGGCACCGGGACCCGGCGACTCCGGTGGTCGTCGCCCGCGATGTCGGCGGACCGGAGGAGGACGTCCGGGTCACCACGCTCGGCGGGCTTGATCCGTCTACAGTGGACATGCGCTGCCTGCTCATCGTGGGTTCTTCGCGCACGGTGGTGGAGGAAGGGCCGGACGGGCAGTCGATCGTGTGGACGCCGCGGAGCTATTCCTGACCTTCTCGCAGCAGCCGTTTCGCCTCCGCGAGTTGGTGGGTGAGTTGTTTCCGTTGCGCGGCACTGAGTTTCGGTGCGTGCGGCTGAGGAGATCGAACCGGCCGCGCGGGTGCGGAACCTCGCGCGTGCGGACGGTTCGATCTCCAGCCTTGGTGCGTGATCCGGGAGACGAGGCTCTGCGCCAGTCCGGTCCGGCGGGTCACGTCGCTGATCGTCGAGCCCGGATTGCGCGAGACGTCCTCGGCCACCGCCAGCTCTCCCGCGTTGACCTGCTCCGCGCCGGTGTTTCCGGTGCTGGTCAGGGCGATCTCACGCAGGGAGAGTGCGGTCGCGAAGCCGCACAGCTGCGCCACGAACGTCACTGAACGACCCTCCACCAGCGACGGCAGCGCGAGAGCCCTCGTGAGCGGCGATCCCGGTGAGAACCTGCCGCGCACGACCGCTACCGCGTCGGGTCCTTGCCGTTCGGCTGCGAAGGCCCGGGCCCAGGCGACCACCAGCCCCACACGGTCTTCTCGCCGTGCCGCACCGTCGGGGCCACCCCGGTCGTGTAAGGCTCGATCTGCAGCAGCTGTCCCCAAGACTGGTACGGCTGCCCGTTCAGATAGCTCGGCACCTCGGGTTCGTCCGCGATCTCCTCGAGCCAGCCGTTCGGGCCGCCGTTGGTGCTGGACGCCCACTTCGCCTCGTCGGCGAGCTGGCCGGGGGTGATCCGGTAGTCCGGCATCGCGGAGATGCCGTCGTGCGAGGTGACCGGGTTCGCGCACGGGTACACGAACGACGCGGGCCAGTCGATGTACACCGATTTGCCCGCGAGCTTGTCGGTGAGGGTGGTGAAGGTCGGCACGCGGGGCGCGGACGCGGCGATCCAGCCGTCCTCGGTGAGGTCGTTGTCCACCATCACGATCCGCACCGACGTGGTTTCCGGCGGGAGGTCGCGCAGGTTGATCCGGGTGTCGTTCCAGCCGCCGGTGCCCGCGCCGGGCGGGAGCGCGAACTGGCTGCGCAGCACGCGCACGCCCTCGGGGGTGTTCACGCCGTACTCCAGGCTCACCGACGCCGGCCGCCGGGGCTGGCTCGCGGTGGCGACCACGATCTGGCCGTTCTCGGTGCGGTCGGTGAGCGCGTACCAGTCGCTGCGCAGCCGTCCGGCGCGGGTCTGGGTGTCGAGGTAGCTGCTCCACATCGGCACCTGGTCCTGTTTGAACCCGTGCGGCGGCTCGGCCAGCGGGTCCTTGTCGTCGACCGGGCTGGTGTGGAAGCCCGTCCGGACGCGGCCGTTGTCCTGGTCGGGGTTCGGCAGCGGGTTCGGCGGGTTCTGCGTCACCGGCTTTTCCGGCACGGTCCTCTGGTCGGGCTGCGGGTGCAGGATGCTCTTCGCCGCGTCGCGCTCGACCATCACGTGGTCGGACAGGTTGCAGCTCTTGCCGAACAGGTGCCCGATGTCGGCCGCGCCGAGGCTGTAGCTGTCGCGCTGGAAGTAGATCGCCGCGCCCATCGTGTAGATCTCGCCCGCCGCGACCAGGCCGCACACCACGACCAGCGACAGCGAACCGAGCCGCAGCGACCGGCTCCGGCCCTCCTGCGGCGCCGGGCCTGGCCGGTGCGCCCGGATGTTCTCCACGAACGCGTAGATCCCGGCGACCGCGGCGGCTCCGAGCAGGATCGTCGACAGCGGGACGCCGCCGATCGACGGCGCGCCGTTCGTCCACGGCACCCCGATCCGGGAGACGAACCAGTACGTGTTCGGCCCGGTCGCGGCGAGGGCGCCGACCACCAGCAGCACCGCCAGGAACGCCGCGCGGTTGCGGTTGGAGCGCAGCACGGTGGAACTGGTCGCCAATGCGGTGAGCGCCGCCATCGACGCGCCGACGGCGGCGAACGCGCCGAAGTGGTGCGTCCATTTCGTCGGGGTCAGCGCGAGCAGCAGGAAGAACAGCGCCGTGGTGCCGATCAGCCGGCGGCTCGGCCCGAGCGCCGCACCGGGGATCCGGCCGCGGCGCAGCAGCACCACCAGGCAGGTGACCGTGCAGAGCAGCACGAGCAGCACCGGGAACCGGCGCGGCGCGGAGCCGTCCGGCAGGTTCTCGAACAGCAATTGGTACCGCGCGAGTTCCTGGAACCACGACAGGTTCGGGCCGACCGCGGTGCGGATGCGGGTGGCCTCCTGGACCGTCGCGAACGTCTGGTCGGCGAACATCACCACGAGCACCAGGAAGCCGGACGCGAGGATCGGCGCGAGCATCGGCAGCCAGCCGCTCGCCGAACGCTGCCGGACCAGCTTGAACAGCGGTTTCCCGGCCACCAGGAACGGGGCGACCGCGATCAGCCCGGTGGGCGTCGCGGCGAGGGTGAACGCGGCCGCGGTCAGGCCGAGGCACAGCGGCAGCAGCCGTCGGGTGACCAGCGCGCGTTCGACCGCGCAGATGGCCAGCAGCGACCCGAGCGCGGCGACCGGTTCCGGCCGGACGCCGTTGTTGTAGGGCATCCACCAGACCAGGAACACCGCCGCGGCGGCCCAGCCGGCCGCGCGGCTGCGGCGGACCTGCGTGCCCAGCCGCGGCATCACCTCGCGGCTGATCAGCAGCCAGCTGATCACGCCGAGCAGGTACGAGGGCAGCCGGATCCACGGCGGCACCGTGCTGACGTGCGTCATCAGCTCGTACAGGTGGTAGAACCAGCCGAACGGGGCCTCCGCGACGCCGAACCAGCGGTGGTAGTTCGTGAGGTACCCGGTGGCCTCGGTGACCCGGGCCATGGTGAGGATGTAGCCGTCGTCCGAGGTCACCGGCCCGATGAAGACCCACGCGCCGAGCACGCCGAACACCGTCGCGTCGCGGCCGGTGAGCCGCCACCAGCCGACCGGGGCCCAGCGCGGCGCGCGGCGGGCGAAGCCGGAGTCCATCCGCCACACCGCGATCAGGCAGCCGAGGAACGACAGCGCGGCGAGGATGCCGACGACGAGCTTCAGCGTGGTCGGCGAGGTCTGGTAGCGGGTGTCCGGGACGACCGACACGTGCAGCCCGGCGATCGGGTCGCGCGCGGAGGTGATCGAGGAGTAGATGCCGAGCACGCGCGGCCGGACGTCGCCGGTGGTGTGGAAGATCGGGGTCTCGCCGACCAAGAGCGTCATCTGGGTCGCGTCCGAGTCGAGCGTGACCGAGCAGCCGGTCTGCGGGAGCGGCTGCTGCGAGATCTGCTGACCCTGGCTCGACGCGAGCAGCACGCCGTTGTCGACGCGCAGCTGCAGCCCGACGCCGTTGGCCGCGTGCTTGCCGGTGCGCCCGTCCGGGACGGTCGAGAACAGCAGCGCGGGGCCGTTCGTGCGCGCGTCGAGCGAGCGGATCGTCTCGCAGGGCAGTTCGGCCTTCAGGTCCTGTGCCCAGTACCCGGTCAAGGGCGCGTTGACGGAACGCGTGTCGGAGGCGGCGGGCCAGACGACTTCCGCGGTGTCCTGCACTACCGGCAGGAAGGGATAGGCCAGGGCGCACAGCGCCGAAAGCAACCCCAGCACTACGGCAATCGGACGCATTAGAGGAAATCTATTGGGTCATGGTTGACGCCGTTGCGCGGACCCCTCGTCGCGCGGGGTGAAGCGCTCGTGGTGTAACGCGCTGGCCAGCGGCGCGCGGCTGCGCCAGCCGTGCCGTTCCAGGTCCGGGACCTCGGCAAGCGCGGTGACCGGGCCCACGCACAACCAGGCGACCGGGCGGATCCCGGCCGGGATGCCGAGCAGCTTCGCGAGCGCGGGTTCGCGGTAAAAACTCACCCACCCGACGCCGAGCCCTTCCGCGGTCGCGGCCAGCCACAGGTTCTGGATCGCCAGGCACACCGAGTACAGCCCGGCGTCGGCGATCGCGTGCCGCCCGAGCACGGCCGGGGCGCCGCGCTGCGCGTCGTAGGTGACGACGATGCCGAGGCTCGATTCGCGGATGCCCTCGACCTTGATCTTGGCGAACGTCTCCGCGCGCTCGCCGTCGAGGGACGCGGCGAACACGTCGCGTTCCTCGTGCACGTGCCGGGCGAATTCCTCGCGGGTGCCGGGGTCGCGGACCAGCACGAAGTCCCACGGCTGGCTCATCCCGACGCTCGGCGCGGCGTGCGCGGCCTCGAGCACCCGGGTGAGGACGGCGTCGTCGACCGGCTCGCCGGTGAACTCGGCGCGGACGTCGCGGCGGCGGTGCAGGACGTCGTAGAACAGTTCGTTCATTGGTTGAGCACCCATTCGACAGCGGCGGCTACGTCCGCGGTTTCCGTAGTGGACGGTCGGGGCGGACGGCGCACGACGACCACCGGCAGGCCGAGGTCCCGCGCGGCGGTCAGCTTCGCGGCGGTCATCGCGCCGCCGCTGTCCTTGGTGACCAGGACGTCGATGTCGTGCTCGGTCATCAGCGCGCGTTCGCCGTCGAGGCAGTACGGGCCGCGGTCGAGCACCACTTCGTGCCGGCGGGGCAGCGGCTGGGCAGGCGGGTCGACGCAGCGGATCAGGAACCACAGCGGGTCGAGATCGGCGAACGCGGCCAGACCCTGGCGGCCGCTGGTGAGGAACACGCGGGAGCCGAGGCCGGGCAGGATCGCGGCGGCGTCTTCGAGGTCAGCGGCCCAATGCCAACGGTCGTCGCCGGTCGGCTGCCAGCCCGGGCGCGCGAGCCGAAGCAAGGGGACAGCCGCCGCGCGGGTGGCGTGGAAAGCGTTGGCGCCGATGCGTTCCGCGAACGGATGGGTGGCGTCGACCACCGCCCGCACACCGTTCTCGCGCAGCCAGGTCGTGAGGCCTTCGACGCCGCCGAATCCGCCGATTCGCACTTCGCCGACCGGCAGCCGCGGTCGCGTGACGCGCCCGGCCAGCGAGGAGACCACCGGGAGGCCGCGTTCGTGCAGCTGGGCGGCGAGGTCGCGGGCTTCCGCGGTGCCGCCGAGGATCAGGACGGTCATCGCCCGTATCCGACGGCGGTGCGCCAGCGGTCGAGCGTGCGCATGTTGGCGAGCGTCTCCGCCCAGGTCAGCTCCGGGCCTTGCCGTTCGGCGACATGGGCGGCGACGTAATCCGCTTCGCGGGCGTAAACCCCTTGGGTGGCTTCGATTTCGATGACTTCCGGCTCGCCGTCCGAGGGAGTCAGCACGATCGTCGACACGCCCGGCGTGCGCAATTCGTGGATCCACGCGGGCTTCGGCACGTACAGCTGACCGGTGGTGCCGTAGATCCGGATGTGGTCGTCCTGCGTGAGCAGATAGCCGCAGGACAGCTGGGCGATGATGTCGCCGGGCAGCCGCAGCAGGCCCATCGCGAACTCGTCGACGCCGCTTTCGGTGAGCCGCGCCATGCCGGTGACCCGCGTCGGCTCCACTGCCGGAATTCCCGTCGCGGCTTGGGAAACCAGCCGGGCCAGCGAGGTGCAGTAGCAGCCGACGTCGAGGATTCCGCCGCCGCCGAGCGCGGGGTCGCCGAGGCGGGCCGCGTCGTTCTCGTCGGAATCGAAGCTGAACGTGACGTCCACGGCCCGGACCTCGCCGATCGCGCCGCATTCGATCAGCTCGATCAACCGCCGCGTCTGCGGATGCAGCCGGTACATGAACGCTTCCATGAGGAAAACATCGTTGCGCCGCGCGGCATCGATGACTTTCTCCGCGTCGGGCGCGGCGAGCGTGAGCGGTTTCTCGCACAGCACGTGCTTGCCCGCTTCGGCGGCGCGGATCGCCCATTCCTCGTGCCGGGCGTGCGGGGTGGCGATGTAGACCGCGTCGACGTCCGGGTCGGCGAGGAGTTCTTCGTAACTGCCGTATGCCTTCGGGATTTCGTACCTGGCCGCGAAATCGCGTGCTCGCTCGGCTGTGCGCGAGGCCACCGCGGCGAGCACGCCGTGGCGGCTTTGCTCGACGCCGGCGGCGAATTCGGCGGCAATGGTCCCGGTGGCCAGCAGGCCCCAGCGCAGTTCGGTCACAACGACTCCGGTTGGCTCGCCCGATCGCGGGTGCTCGAATACAGGAAACTGTCCGGGAATCCGCCCGCGGCGAGGACCCGGCCGACGAAAATCGTGGCCGCGCGGCTCATTCCGGCGGCCCGCGCTTGACCGGCGATGTCGGCGAGGGTGCCGCGCACCACCGTTTCCCCGGGCTGGCTGGCCAATGCGACGACAGCGGCGGGACAGTCCTCGCCGTAGTGCCCGGCGAGTTCTTCGGTGACCCGCTCGATGTGATTGATCGCCAGGTGCAGCGCGAGAGTCGTGCCGGTGCGCGCGAAATTCTCCAGCGTTTCGGTGTCCGGCATCGCAGTGGACCTCGCCTGCGCGCGCGTGATCACGAGGCTCTGCCCGATTCCCGGAACCGTCAGTTCGCGGCCGAGCACAGCGGCGGACGCGGCGAACGCCGGAACCCCGGGCACCATCTCGTACGGCACGCCTTCCGGTTCCAGCCGCCGCACCTGCTCGGCAACCGCGCTGTACAGCGACGGATCACCCGAGCACAGCCGTGCGACGTCATGCCCGGATCGGTGCGCGTCGATCAGCTTCGCGGCGATTTGATCGAGGCTGAGGTTCGCGGTGTCGACGCGTTCGGCGTCCGGCGCGCAGTAGGCGAGCAGGTCGGTCGGCGTCATGCTGCCCGGGTACAGGCAGACCTGGCAGCGCGCGAGCAGGTCGCGGCCGCGCACGGTGATCAGATCGGCCGCGCCCGGTCCGGCGCCGATGAAGTAAACGGTCATTTCCAGCTCCACTGCGTGACTGCTCGGGACGGCGTCCATCCGGTGAACCCGCCGAGCGGTTTCGCGTGCTCCACGGAGATCCGTTGCAGTTCCCCGCCGTGCCGGGCGTACGCGGCGGCCAGGATCTGCTCGGCTTCGAGGGTGACACCGTGCGCGACGATCCGGGCGTCGGTTTCGACACACTGGTCGAGGACACCGGGCACGGTCAACCCGCCGCCGATGAAGATCGCGTCCGGGCGGGGGAGTTCGGCCAGCGCTTCCGGAGCCGGGCCGGTGACCACCTGTAATTCCGGCACACCAAGGGTATTGGCGTTGCGCTGGATGCGTTCGGCGCGCGCCGGATCGCGTTCGATCGCGATGGCGCGGTTCAGCGGATGCGCACGGGACCATTCGATGCCGATGCTGCCCGCGCCCGCGCCGACGTCCCACAGGAGTTCGCCCGGGGCTGGCGCGAGGCGGGCGAGGGCGGACGCGCGCAGGTCGCGTTTGGTGAGCTGGCCGTCGTGTTCGAAGATGTCGTCGGGGAGCCCGATGAGCGGGAGGCCGGGGCCGTTGCAGAGCACGGCGAAGACGGTGAGCGGGCCGGGGTCGTGGGTCCAGCCGTCGGCGATGCGCTCGTCGTCCGCGCCGAGGTTTTCCAAGGCGGTAAGGGCGGAATCGCCGTAGCCGCGGGCTTTGAGCAGCTCGCGCAGTTCCGCCGCGGAGCCGCCCAGGACCAGCAGTTTCCGGTTGGGCGCCAGCGCTCGCGCGACGCGGTGGACGGCGCGCCCGACGACCGTCACGACCTCGGTTTCCTCGTACGACCAGCCGAGCCGCGCGCGGGCCAGTGTCACCGACGAAACCGCGGGACGGACGTCGAGCGCGTAGCCGCGGTCACGGAGGGTGGTGGCGATACCGGACAGGAACGGATCGCCGCTGGCCAGCACGCAAACCCGGCCGGTCTGCGCGGCCATGATCTCGTCGAGCGCGGGGAGCAGTGGGCTGGGCCAGGGCCTCGTACGGACGCCTTCGGGCAAGGTCGCCAGCTGCCGTTCCGAACCGAGCACGACGTCCGCCCGCCGCACGGCGTCGCGGGCCGCGGGGGTGAGCCCGGCCCACCCGTCGGCCCCGATCCCGACCACCGTCAGGCGTGATTCTTCGCGCACGATTTCCCACCCTAAGCGAGAGCTTCGCTGTGCGATGATCGGCCGGACGCCGACCCACGAGGGAGTGCTCTTGAAGCCCTATCCGTTCACCGCTGTCGTCGGGATGCCGGACCTGCGTCTGGCGCTCGTCCTGTCCTCGATCTCGCCCGCGGTCGGCGGGGTCCTGGTGCGGGGCGAGAAGGGCACCGCGAAGTCGACCATGGTGCGCGCTCTCGCCGGGCTGCTGCCGAGGGTCGACGCGGTGGACGGCTGCCGGTTCTCCTGCGACCCGGCCGGTCCGGACCCGGCGTGCCCGGACGGCCCGCACGCGGCGGGCGCTCCCGCGCACCGGCGGCCGGCGCGGCTGGTGGAACTGCCGGTCGGCGCGGCCGAGGACCGGGTCGTCGGCTCGCTGAACCTGGAGAAGGCGCTGGCCGAGGGCGTCACCGACTACCAGCCCGGTCTGCTGGCCGCCGCGCATCGCGGGCTGCTGTACGTCGACGAGGTCAACCTGCTGCACGACCACCTGGTGGACACGCTGCTCGACGCGGCGGCGATGGGCCGGGCGACGGTCGAGCGCGAGGGCGTTTCCGTGTCGCACGCGGCGCGGTTCGTGCTGATCGGGACGATGAACCCGGAGGAAGGCGAACTGCGGCCGCAGCTGCTCGACCGGTTCGGGCTGACGGTGGAGGTCGCGTCGAGCCGGGATCCGGAGCAGCGCGTCGAGGTGGTCCGGCGACGGCTTGCCTACGAGGCGGATCCGGACGGTTTCGCGGACCAGTACGCCTCGGCGGACGCGGCGCTGGCGGCGGAGATCGAGGCGGCGCAACGGCTTCTGCCCTCGGTGAAGCTGCCGGACGAGGCGCTGCGGCAGATCGCCGAGGTGTGCGCGTCGTTCGAGGTCGACGGCATGCGCGCGGACATCGTGACGGCGCGGACGGCGGTCGCGCACGCGGCTTGGGCCGGGCGCGGCGAGGTCACCACGGAGGACATCCGGGTCGCCGCGCGGCTCGCGCTGCCGCACCGGCGGCGGCGGAATCCGTTTGACGCGCCGGGGATTTCCGAGGAGCAGCTGGAACAGGCGCTGGAGGACGCGCAACCGCCGGAGGGGCCGGACGACGACGGTCCTGGCGAGGGCGGCCCCGGTCCGGACGACGGTGGCCCGGTTCCGGACGGCGGCCCTTCTGATGGCGCTCCGCCCGCTGACCGCGGCGAAACCCCGGCCCCGTCGGGCAATGGGTCCTCGCCGCAGAAGACGGTCGGCGCCGGGGATACGTTTCGCGCACGGGTGTTCCGGGTGAAGGGCACCGGCGAGGGCGAACGGGGCCGCCGGTCGCGCGCGATCACCGACACCGGGCGGACGATCGGCGTGCAGCCGCCCAGCGTGCGGGACGGACGTCCGCACCTCGTCGCGACGATCCGGGCCGCCGCACCGCATCAGCGGGCGCGGGGCCGGTCCGGACCAGGCCTGGAGGTGCGGTCGCCGGACCTGCGGTTCGCGCTGCGCGAGGGCCGCGAAGGCAATCTGGTGCTGTTCTGTGTGGACGCGTCGGGCTCGATGGGCGCGCGGGCGCGGATGCGGGAAGTGAAGACCGCCGTGCTTTCCCTGCTGCTGGACGCTTACCAACGGCGGGACAAGGTCGGCCTGGTCACGTTCCGTGGCGCGGACGCCGAGCTGGCGCTCCCGCCGACGATCAGCGTCGAAGCCGCCGCCGCCCGGCTGGACGGTTTGCCCACCGGCGGGCGCACGCCGCTCGCCGAGGGATTGCTGGAGGCCGCGCGGGTGCTGCGGGTCGAGGCGATCCGCGATCCGCGACGTCGGCCGTTGCTGGTGCTCGTCACCGACGGCCGCGCCACGAGCGGCTCCGACGCGGTGGCCCGCGCGAAGGCCGCCGCGGGTTTGCTCACCGGCGTGACGACGATCGTGATGGACTGCGAGACCGGCCGGATGCGGCTCGGCCTCGCCGCGGAATTGGCCGGGCACTTGGGGGCTGAGCACGTGCCACTGTCCGATGTGGCCGCTGAATCGCTGGCCTCGGCGGTGCGCGAACGGACGGGAAGGGCTGCCTGATGCCACAGGGAAAACCGGCTGTCGTGCCGAAGGACGGGCTCACCACGCGGCAGCGCCGCAACCGTCCGCTGCTCGCCGTGCACACCGGTGAGATGAAAGGGAAATCCACCGCGGCGTTCGGAATGGCGTTGCGCGCGTGGAACCAGGGCTGGTCGATCGGCGTGTTCCAATTCGTGAAGTCGGCGAAATGGCGCGTCGGCGAGGAGGCCGCGTTCAAGGCGCTGGGGAAGCTGCACGACGACACCGGGCAGGGCGGTCCGGTCGAGTGGCACAAAATGGGCGAGGGCTGGAGCTGGTCGCGCAAGCAAGGGTCCGAAGAGGACCACGCAGCCAACGCTCAGGAAGGCTGGGCGGAAATCAAGCGCAGGCTCGCCGCCGAGACGCACGATTTCTATGTCCTGGACGAATTCAGCTACCTGCTCAAATGGGGCTGGCTGGAGGTGGACGACGTCGTGTCCGCACTGGCCTCCCGGCCCGGGCACCAGCACGTGGTGATCACCGGCCGGTACGCGCCGCCGGAACTGATCGAAGCCGCCGACCTGGTCACCGAGATGACCAAGGTGAAGCACCCGATGGACGCCGGGCAGAAGGGCCAGCGGGGGATCGAGTGGTAGCACGGGTCGTCATCGCCGCGCCCGGTTCCGGGCACGGCAAAACCACCATCGCGGCCGGGCTCATGGCCGCGTTGCGCACCGCCGGGCACCGCGTGTCCGGGCACAAGGTCGGCCCGGACTTCATCGACCCCAGCTACCATTCGCTCGCCACCGGCCGTCCCGCGCGGAACCTCGACCCGTTCCTGCAGGGCGAGGACGCGCTGGTTCCGTTGCTGCGACACGGTTCCGCGTGCGCGGACATCGCCGTCATCGAAGGCGTGATGGGCCTTTTCGACGGCGCTTTGGGCACCGAAGGCTACGCGTCGACCGCCCACGTCGCGCGGCTGCTCGACGCGCCGGTCGTGCTGGTGGTCGACGCCTCGGCGGCCTCGCGCAGCGTCGCGGCGACCGTGCTGGGGTTCGCGCAGTACGACACGCGCGTCCGGCTCGCCGGGGTGATCCTGAACAAACTGGGCTCGCAACGGCATGAGGACGAGATCGTCACCGCGCTGGAGGCGACGGGTGTTCCGTTGCTGGGGGCGTTGCGGCGCAACGAAAACGTGCACGCGCCGAGCAGGCACCTCGGTCTGGTTCCGGCCGCCGAACGGGCCGTGGAGTCTCAGCGGATGCTGCCGGAGTTGGCGGACTGGGTCGCTGCTGGGGTCGATCTCGAGGCCGTCGTGCGGGTGGCGCGCGGCGCTCCCGCCCTCACCGGTCCGTTGTGGAATCCAGGTCCCGTTTTCGAGGGTCCGCGTGCGACTCTCGCCGCTGCGGGAGGCCCGGCGTTCACCTTCCGCTATGCCGAGAACCTCGAACTCCTGGCCGCTCGCGGGATCGACGTCGTGGACATCGATCCGTTGCGGGACAAGGCTTTACCGCCTGGGTGCGCGGGCTTGTACTTCGGCGGCGGTTTCCCCGAGGTGCACACGGCTGAGCTTTCGTCCAATGTGGAACTCCGGACGGCCGTCGGCGCGGCGATCGACGCGGGCATGCCGGTGAGCGCGGAATGCGCGGGATTGCTGTACCTGTGCCGGTCGCTGGACGGCTTGCCGATGGTCGGTGCCGTAGCCGCGGACGCGACCATGACCGCGCGCGGAAAACTCGGTTACCGCCGGGCCGTCTCGGTGGCTGACAATGTGCTCGCAGCGGCCGGACAACGGGTCACCGGGCACGAATTCCACCGCACCGAAATCGTTCCCGCGCACGGTGAAACCGCTGCGTGGGGCTGGGATCGCAACCTGGACGGATTCGCTTCGGAATCGCTGCACGCTTCGTATCTGCACGTCCATTGGGCCGGGCACCCTGAGCTGGCAGACCGTTTCGCGTCCCGGGTTCGCGCGCATTCCCTGGCAGCGGTCCATGGCTGATTACGACCTCCACCACCACGGCGATCGCGAGGTCGGCGATGGTCTCGTCGACCTCGCCGTGAACGTCCGGCTCCCGGCTCCGCCTGCGTGGCTTCGCGCGGAACTCGCTGCCGCCCTGGACGATCTAGCGGCCTACCCGGATCCCACTCGCGCCGCGGAAGCAGTTGCCGCACGGCACGGCCGGGAGTTCGACGACGTCCTGGTGACCGCCGGCGCCGCGGAAGCGTTCACCCTGCTGGTTTCGGCAATTCCGGCCAAGCACGCGGTGGTGATCCATCCGCAATTCACCGAACCGGAAGCCGCTCTGCGCGCCGCCGGACACTCAGTCGACCGCGTCATCCTGTCCGAAGTGGACGGTTACCGACTGGATCCGGCGCTGGTCCCCGCCTCGGCCGATCTGGTCTTCCTCGGCAACCCGACCAACCCGACCTCGGTCCTGCACCCAGCCGATTCCGTGCGGGCGCTGGTTCGTCCCGGCCGGACGCTCGTGGTGGACGAAGCCTTCCTCGACGCCGTCCCCGGAGAAGTCGAAAGCCTTGCCGGAGAACGAATCCCGGGTGTCGTAGTGCTGCGAAGCCTCACCAAGACGTGGGGCTTGGCGGGTTTGCGAGCCGGATACGTCCTCGGTGAACCGTCACTGCTCGCTCGGCTGCGTGCGGTGCAGCCACCCTGGTCAGTGTCCACTTTGGCCGCCGTCGCGACAGTCGCCTGCTGCCGCCCCGCCGCCCTGGAAGAAGCCGAAAAGCTGGCCGCCGCCGCGGAAGCCGACCGCGACTACCTGGAATCCGGCCTGTCCGCACTGGGAATCCCCGTACTCGGCACCCCGCGCGGCCCGTTCGTGCTGATCAGAGTCCCCGGCGGCGCGGACGTCCGATTGCGGCTGCGCGAAGCGGGCTACGCCGTCCGCCGCGGCGACACTTTCCCGGGGCTTGGACCAGACCACCTGCGCATCGCAGTCCGCGACCGGGCAACGACGGACGCTTTCCTCGCCGCGCTGGGTTAGTGGTTCTGGAGCGCGGCGAATTCCTCCAGCCAGGCGTAATTCGGCGCGATCGTCCCGTCGGGATTCTTCTGGACGGTCGCCCGGGCGAACACGCTGTTCAGCAACCACGGCGGGGTATCCGGCCCGAAGTCCGCGCCCTTGAGCGAGGAGATGCCCTGGTCGATCCCGTACGTGGCGACGGCGAGCTTGCCGGTCGCGCGGAACTTGGTCATCTGGCCGGTCAGGAAGTTCTTGTTGTTCTCGAACCACGGACTGGTGCGGAGAAAATCGTCCCAGCGCGGCTTGGGAAACGGCTCCTGCAGTGCGTTGCGGATGACCTGCCAGACCTTGGTGTCCTTCGGCACGCGGTATTTGGCCGCGTACTCGGCTGAGACCCGGTCGGCGAGATGCTTCTTCCACAGCTGGACCAGGGAAAACTCAGTGACGAGGAACTTCTTGCCGCCCAGTTTGGGCATCACGTAGTCCAGAAACGCCTGAACCTGCTCCGGCGCACCGACGTGCGGATGGATGTCGGTGCCCTCGATCTCCGGCGTCTCGCGGACGTACTTCATCCAGCGTTCAGTGCCCGCGCCAGTCCACTTAGGATCATCGAGATTGTTGAGCGCACCCAGGTACAGGACGGTTTTTCCCTTGTGCTGCGCTCGATACTTGATCACGTGGCCGGCAACGGTTTCGTAGAAGTCGTTGAGGGCGCCGTTGTTCCAGTCGGACCGCGGGCATTCGATGAACGGCTCGTTGCCGATCACCAGGATGTCGACCTTGTCCATGACCGCGGGCAGCATTTTGTCGAGCCGCGCGAGGTCGGCCTGCATCGCCGGAGTTCCGGGGCGCGGAATCTGCTGGTGCGACTCGGGAAAGTACGGAAACTTGAGGGAGAGCACGGTCCCGTACTTGCGCTCGGCCGCTTGCCGGAGAGTCTTGATCGTCGGGTTCTCGGTGGCGTCGTGCTTGTCCAGATCGGGCATCGCGGTGAACCCGCGCACCCACTTCGCACCGGAACGCCGAAGCTCGTCCCAGCCCATGGTGTCCGGGTCGGCGTTGAAGTTCGCCCCGAGCGCTCCGTTCGGCTTGGGCGCCGCTGCGTCCGGGGCCGGGCTGTCCGGGGTGGAGCTGCAGGCAGCGGTGCCGAGAACCGAAAGACCGGCAGCCAGGTGAAAAAGGCGACGCCGGTTGAGGCGCGCGGATGCGGGCGAGCTGGATGCCACGAGGTCCTCTCGGTCAGTCTTCGCGGACCGGTCCTTGGTAACACGGGTCCGGCTTTCGCCGCAGCTTGGGATAGTTCGGTCTGCCTGATCGGCCAGACGTACCAGACAAATCGGTTGCGGTGCGGGCATTGCCGGTGCGATGGTGTTGGGGGCGAGGGGAGACGTGCTGGTGAAGTTCGGGTACTCCCGTTTCGACACCTCGGATCTGCATTATCGGAGCGTGGGCGACGTCTTCGTCAACGTGGAAGCCGACCTGGAGGTCGTGGACGGCGGAATCGTTCTCTGCGCCTGGAAGTCGTTTCCGGTGGCGGAGCTCGCCGTGGCATTGCGGAAGTGGAAGGCGTGCCCGGAAGCGACCTGGCCTGACTTCGAGTTCCTGTCTCTTTCCCTGGAAGAACGATGGTCGCTGCGAATCTGCCGAGCGCCCGGCGGCTGGCAGGCGATCGACGACGCGGTCCAGATCGTGCGCGGTGCCGTGCGCCCCGCTGCGGAGATCGACACGGCGATCGACGACTTCGCGCGGAAGGTGCGTGCGGAATCCGTGCGCACGGAAGGTTCGTGGATCGCGGAGTTCTTCGCAGGACGCGGCCGTTGAACCCGGACGAGCGCGCGGTTCTGCGCCGAATCCTCAATGGACATCCGGCGCTGCTCGCGCAGGTGGACTGGGCGGAGGTGGTCGCGAACTGGTCGCCGGGTTCGGTGAGCGTCGATCTCGCGGTGCCGGACGCGATCTCGTACGGCGAGCTGAGCGGAGTGTTCCCCCGGCGGGCCTTGGTGGAGGGGGGCGGCGAGATCCTCGTGTGGGTCAGCCAAGGCGTACTGTCCGGTTTGGAATACGCCTGGTACCTCGACGAACCCCCGACCTCTCTGCCGGACGCGGCGGCGATTTACTTTCCGGAGTAACTTCGCTTGGCGGCTGAGTCGGGGTCAGGCGGTCGCCAGCAACGCCGCCGCCACCGCGACCTCGACGCAACCGCCCAGGACGTCGCCGGTCACTCCGCCGATGCGCTGGACACACCGGGCCAGCAACACCGCCGCGGCCGCGTAGCCGAGCGCTACCGCGAGAACCCCGCGCCACCACGGCAATCCCGGCGTCAATGCGGCACACCCCGCCGCGAGCACGAACACCACTGTGGACACGACGACCGGGACCGATCCGGCCACCGTCGCGCCCAACCCCTCCGGACGGGCCGAGGGGACCCCTCGCGCACAGCACAGCGAGAGCACACACCGTCCACAAAGGACGGACAGGACCGCGGCGGCGATCCCGTGCCCGTGCGCGATCGCGCCGGTCAGCGCGCCGGTTTGGACGAGCAGCACGAAGAGCAGCGTCGCGACGCCGGTGGGCCCGGAGTCGCCGCGGCGCATGACGTCGAGGGCTTTCGCGCGGTCGTAGGAGGCACCGAGCCCGTCGGCGGTGTCGGCGAGTCCGTCGAGATGCAGTCCGCGACTGCCCAGGGCGACCGCCCCGAGCGCCAGCGCGGCGACGCCCAGCGCGGGGAGTCCGATCGCGACTCCAACGGCCACGATGAACCCGGCCACCGCCGCGAGCGGGAGGGCGGCCAGCGGGCCGAGCGTCATCGCGACCCCCGCCACGCGCCGATCGATCTTGCGCGGGGCGGGGACCGGGACCGTGGTCAGGGTGCCGACGGCCAGGCGGAGGCCGTCGCCCAGCGGGGTCACGACTTGCGCCCCAAGGCGGTGTGGGGTGCGTGGAATGCCCCGGCGGGGTGGTTCGCTGCGAACCGAGGTTCGAGCCGATCCGCCGACCGAGCCCTGAAACAGCCCGCGCGCTGGACTGTGGCCGACCGCTCGTGCCGAGTCGCGAGTTTGCCCGCGCGCTGGACTGTGGTCGACTGCTCGTGCCGAGTCGCGAGTTTGCCCGCGCGCTGGACTGTGGTCGACTGCTCGTGCCGAGTCGCGAGCCAGCGCCCGCGCTGAACTGCGGCCCAACGTCCGGGCCGAGTCGTGAGCGAGCCGCCGTGCTGAACCGCGGCCCACCGCTCGCGCCGAGTCGTGAGCGAGCCGCCGCGCTGAGCCGTGGGCCACCGCCCGCGCCGAGCCGCGAGCCTGCCCGCGCGCTGAACTACGGCCCAGCGCCCGCGCCGAACCGTAAGCCAGTCTCCGGGCCGAACTGCGGCCGACCGCTCGGGTCGAGCCGCGAGCCAGCCGCCGCGCTGAACCGTCGCCCAGCACCCAAGCCGAACCCCGGCCCAACCCGTGCGCCGAACCCCGGCCCACACCACCGGCAAACCCCGCCCCCAGAACAAACCCGTCACCCGAGATCCGCCAGCAGGCCCATCTCCGCGATCACCGCGCGAGCCGCCCGCAGCGTCGGCACCGCTTGCACCGCTCCGCTGCCCTCCCCGAGCCGCAAGCCCAGATCCAAGATCGGCGTCAACCCCAGCGCCTTCAACGCAAACGCTTGCGCGGGCTCCGTCGAACGATGCCCCGCCAGCCACCACTGCTCCGCGCCCGGCGCGATGTCCCGGGCCACCAGCGCCGCCGTCGCTGAGAAGATTCCGTCCAGCACCACCGGGATTCCCCGGACGGCCGCTTCCACCAGGAACCCAGCCGTCGCGGCGAGGCAGGCGCTGCCCAGGGCGGTCAGCCGGTCGAACGGGTCGGTGACCGTCCGTCGCGAAAGAGCGGCGGCGACGACAGAGGTCTTGCGTTCCAAGGCCTCCCCGGAGACGCCCGTGCCGGTGCCGACGACCTCACCAGCGGGCAGGCCCAGAACCGAAGCCACCACCGCGGCACAGACAGTCGTGTTGCCGATGCCCATGTCGCCGGGAATGAGAACGTCCGCAGTGGACTCCGAAGCAGCGATGGCGCGACCCGCCTCGAAAGCCGCAAGCGCCTCGCCGGGGGCCAAAGCGTCCTCGACGTCGATGGCGCCCGAACCGCGGCGGATCTTGTGGGCGGTCACCTCCGAGGGAACATCCGACGCGTCCCAGTCCACGGCGATGTCGGCCACCCGCACCTGAGCCCCGACCTGCGCCGCGAGCACCGTCACCCCGCTGCGGCCGGCCAGGAACACGCGCACCATCGCCGCCGTCACCTCGCGCGGGTACGCCGACTGCGCCGACACCCCGTGGTCGCCGGCGAAGACGACCACGCGGACGTCGTCCAGCGGGCGCGGCGGGACCACGCCGTGCGCGGCGCTCAGCCAGGCCGCGAGTTCTTCCAGCCTGCCGAGCGAGCCGACCGGTTTGACCAGGCCGTCCAGCCGCTCCAGGGCGGTGGCGCGGGCGGCGGCGTCCGGGACGGGGATGGCGAAACGCGGCACGGCTAGCTCCTCACGGAAGGTCGAGCGCCCGCCCGGCGACGATGAGCGACACCCGGTCGCTGTCGGCGGACACCCGGTTGTTGAGTGCGCCCAGCACATCACGGAAAAGCCGCCCGGACACCGTTGCGGGCACCACACCGCTGCCGACCTCGTTGCTGACCGCGACGATCGGCACCCGCGCCTGGCTCCACGCGGCGAGGAAATCCTCGAGCCGGTCGTCCAGTCTGCGCTCCCAGCCCGATTCGCCCGTCCACGCGCCGACCTCGTCGAGCACCCGCGACAGCCAGGTGCCGAGGCAGTCGATCAGCAACGGGCTGGTCGCGTTGCGCAGCACGGTCGCCAGGTCGGTGGTCTCGACCGTCGTCCAGTGGCGCGGGCGGCGGGCCCGGTGCGCCTCGACGCGGGCGGCCCATTCCGGGTCCTCGGCCGACGGGGGCAGCCCGGGAGCGACGTACACGAGGTGGGGGTGGTGCGCGACGAGCCGCTCCGCGTGCCTCGACTTGCCCGAGCGAACCCCGCCGAGAACGAGCACCTTGCCGTCGTCGCGTCCGTACCGGCGGAGGGCCTGCGCCAGGGTTTCGAGAGACCCGGCGAGCCGGTGCGTCAGCTTGGTCATACCCGGCATTCTCTCCCTAGCGCTACGGTTCGCCACGTGCCACTCCGACAAGCCGTCACCGCGGCCGGGCTGATCGCCGGATACGCCGCCGACGCGTGGTTCGGCGACCCGCGCCGGGGACATCCGGTCGCGGCCTTCGGCACCGCCGCTGGCCAGCTGGAACGCTGGTGGTGGGCCGATTCCAAGCCGCGCGGCGCGGCTTACGCGGCGGTCTGCGCGGGGTCGGTCGCGGGACTGGGATTTCTTGCCGAGAGAGCCGCCCGGGACCGGCTGACTGTCCGATTTGTCCTGACTGCTGTGGCCACGTGGGTCGTCCTCGGCGGCCGCGGACTCGCCGCGGAGGGGCGCGAAATGGCGCGATTACTCGAATCGGGTGAATTGCCCGCCGCCCGGCAGCGGCTGAGCCACCTCTGCGCGCGCGACGCCACCGGCCTCGACGCGGCCGAGCTGACCCGCGCGGCCACCGAATCGATCGCCGAGAACACCTCCGACGCGGTCGTCGCGCCGCTGCTGTGGGGTGCGGTCGCGGGTGTTCCCGGGCTGCTCGGGTACCGCGCGCTGAACACGCTCGACGCGATGGTCGGCTACCGCTCGCCGCGGCACCGCGACTTCGGCTGGTTCGCCGCGCGTGCCGACGACTGGGTCAATCTGGTGCCGGCGCGGGTCGGCGCGGTGCTGACGGCGGTGGCCGCGCCGTTGGCAGGCGGGCACGCGCGGTCGGCTTGGCGTGCCTGGCGACGGGACGGGAGCGCGCATCCGAGCCCGAACGCGGGTCAGGTGGAGGCTGCGTTCGCTGGGGCGCTGGACATCCGGCTCGGCGGCACGAATACGTATCACGGCGAGGTCGAGCGCCGGGGCACGCTGGGTGACGGTCGTCCGCCGGGGCCGCGCGATCTGCGCCGGGCGGTGCGGTTGTCGCGGCTGGTGGGGGCGGCGGCGTTGGCGGTCGCGGCGGGGATCGCGGTGGCTCGGTGAGCGGACCGCGGAGCGCGGGGCGGTTCGCCGGGCCGGCCGCCGCGGGGATTACGGTGGCGAGATGAGCGGGCTGCTGATCGCCGGGACCACTTCCGACGCTGGGAAAAGCCTGGTCACCGCCGGAATCTGCCGGTGGTTCGCGCGGCGCGGGGTGCGGGTCGCCCCGTTCAAGGCGCAGAACATGTCGAACAACTCCATGGTCTGCGCGGACGGCGCGGAGATCGGCCGCGCGCAGTGGCTGCAGGCGCGGGCCGCGCGGGTGGAGCCGGAAGCCGCGATGAATCCCGTGCTGCTCAAGCCGGGCAGCGACCGGCGCAGTCACGTCATCGCGCTCGGCAAGCCGTACGGGACCCTCGAAGCCGGGGAGTACGCCACCGGGCGCGCGGGACTCGCGGAGATCGCCTTCGGCGCGTTTGCCGAGTTGCGGCAACGGTTTGACCTCGTCGTCTGCGAGGGCGCGGGCAGTCCGGCGGAGATCAACCTGCGTTCCGGCGACTACGTCAACATGGGCCTCGCGCGGCGGTTTTCCCTGCCGGTCCTGGTGGTCGGCGACATCGACCGCGGCGGGGTGCTGGCCGCGATGTTCGGGACGCTCGCGTTGCTGTCGGCCGAGGACCAAGCGCTGGTGGCGGGTTGGCTGGTCAACAAGTTCCGCGGTGACGTCGGGTTGCTGCGGCCTGGGCTGAACAGCCTGGAGAAGGTCACCGGGCGGCCGGTGCTGGGCGTCCTGCCCTGGCTGGACCGCGTGTGGATCGACTCCGAGGACGCGCTGGCGGCGGCCGGGTGGCGGCACGAAGCCGCTCAACGCGGGTTGCGGGTGGCGGTGGTCCGCTTCCCGAGGGCGTCCAACGCTACCGACGTGGACGCGCTCGCGGCCGAGCCGGGCGTGACGGTGAGTCTGACCGCCGATCCGGATACCGTTATTGCGGCGGATCTGGTCGTGCTGCCGGGCTCTCGGGCCACTGTGGACGATCTGAAGTGGTTGCGCGCACGAGGTTTGGCGGATGCGGTGACCGCCCGGGCTGCGGCGGGGCGTCCGGTGCTGGGGATCTGCGGCGGGTACCAGATGCTCGCGGAGTCCATTGAGGACGATGTCGAATCGGATGCCGGTCTCGTCGAAGGGCTGGGGCTGCTGCCGACCCGCGTGACGTTCGCGGGGGAGAAGGTGCTCGGCCGTCCGACCGGCGAATGGCGCGGACACCGGGTGGACGCTTACGAGATCCACCACGGCAGCGCGGGTCCGGCGGACGCGGAATCGTTTTTGGACGGTTACCGCGTCGGTTCGGTGTGGGGCACGACGTGGCACGGCGCGTGGGAAAACGATGGGTTCCGCCGTGCTTGGCTCGCCGAAGCGGCGGCGCAGGCAGGCATCGAATGGCGGGCCGCCGAGGGTGCGCCGGGGTTCGCGGACCTGCGGGAGGACATGCTCGACCGGCTGGCCGACGCGATCCAGTCCGAAGTGGACACCGGGACGCTGATGGCGCTGGCGGAGGCGGGCGCTCCGGGCGGGCTGCCGTTCGTGCCGCCGGGAGCGCCCTGACCGGTCAGTGCACGACCCGTCCGGTGGTGGGGAAGTCGGTTTCCAGCGTGCACACCGCGTGCTGCTCGGGCGAGTCTGATTTGGACGGTTGCCGCGCGCCCAGGTGAATGTAGTCCGGCGGGACGCTGCTGGCGAAGTACTGCTTGGCTTCGGCGGCACACGCGCTGCGGAGCGAATCGGCGTCGCCGCCGGGCAGCAGGTGGAATACCTCGATGTCGTGCGCGTCCTCGCAGGAGACGGGACTGGCCTTGGTTCCCGAGCGGAAGCAGTCGCCTGGGTTGGCGCGGAAGAGCGGGTCCGAACTGGCTGAAGGACTGGCTACGGCGAGCCCGATCAGGAGCGCTGCCAGCCACGCGCCGCTGATCGACAGCCCGGCGATCGCGAGCCCGCGGCCCGGGTTGCCGAACACACGGATCTGGCGGAGCGCGAGGATCCCGAACGCGATGCTGAGCGGCAGGCTGAACGCCGGGATGGCGAGGATCAGCGACGCGATCGCGAAGCCGTTGGTACCGCGCGGTTCCGTCGGCGGCGGTGGGGCGTCTTCGTAGCTCGGTCCGGTCGGTTTCGGCGGCAGCATGGGGTCCCCTCGGAAATGGCCCCCCGACCCGGCGTCGAGCATAGGGCCTGGCAACCCGTTGCGGGGTAACGATTCAGGCGAGTCCGGCGTCGTGCACGAGGATCGCGACCTGGGTGCGGTTCGCGGCCTCGGTCTTGGCCATGATCCGTCCCAAGTGGACCTTCACGGTCGCCTCGCTGAGCCCGAGCCCGCGGGCGATCTCGGCGTTGCTCGACCCCTGTGCGACGGCCACCGCGACCTCGCGTTCCCTCGGCGTCAGCGGTTCGAGCCGGGCGCGGGCGGGCATCGGGGTGGCGGCGGTGGCGAAGTGCGTCAGCAGCCGACGGGTGATCGACGGCGACAGCATCGCCTCGCCGCTGCCCACCACGTGCATCGCTTTGACCAGCTCGCGCGGCGGCGTGTCCTTGAGGAGAAAACCCGTGGCACCGTGGCGAAGCGCTTCGTGCACGTACTCGTCCAGGTCGAACGTCGTCAGCACGACCACCGCGGGCGCGTCCGGTTCGGCGGTCACCAGGCGGGTCACCTCCAGGCCGTCGACGTCGGGCATCTGGACGTCGGTGAGCACGAGGTCCGGCCGGTGCTCGCGGACGAGCGCGAGCACTCCGCGACCGTCGCCGGCCTCCGCGACCACCTCGATCCCCGGATCGGACTCCAGGATCATCCGGATGCCGCTGCGCACGAGCACCTCGTCGTCGATCAGCAGGACTTTCAGCACGTTTCCTCCGCTCGCAGCGGGAACGCGGCCCGCACCCGGTAGCTTCCCGCTCCGTCCGGACCGGCGCGGAACGTCCCGCCGGTCAGCGTGACGCGTTCGCGCATGCCGATCACCCCGTAGCCCGCGCCGGGCAGCCCGGCCGAATCGGCGAGCGGGTTGGCCACCTCGACCACCAGGTCGTCGTCGGAAGCGGACAGTCGCACGTCGATTGTCGTTCCAGGCGCGTGTTTCGCCGCGTTGGTGAGCGCCTCCTGCACGATCCGGTACGCCGCGCGCCCGATCGGATCGGGCACGTCCGGCATCGGATCCGGCAGGTCGGCGCGCACCTGGGCACCGGCGGCGGCGAGGTCGCCGGCGAGCTGGCGGACCCCGCCCAGCGTCTGCTCCGGCAGCGATCGGGGCTCGGGACCGTCGTCGCGGAGCACCTGCAGGATGTCGCGCAATTCGTTGAGCGCGGCGGAACTCGATTCGCGGATCACCTCGGCGAGCTGCGCGGTCTCGTCGTCCTTGGCCCGCACGGAAAGCGCGCCCGCCTGCAGCGCGACGATACTGACCCGGTGCGCGACGACGTCGTGCATTTCGCGGGCGATCCGCCGCCGCTCGGCTGTCACGGCCCGCTCGCCGAGCAGGTCGCGCTCGCGTTCAGCTTGTTCGGCGCGGTCGCGCAGGGCGGCGAGCAAGGCCGCGCGCTGGTGCATCCACAGTCCGGCCAGCGCCGGGACCCCGGCCATCAACACGACCGCGAGCCCGAACGACTTCCAGTCCGGCGGGGGCCGGGAAAACGACATGGTCAGCCCGACTTCCGCCAGTACGGCGACCGCGGTCGGCCAGCGGAGCCCGCGCAGCGAAGCGACCGTGTAGAGGGTGACCGTGGTGCCCCACATGGGTGGCGTGACGAGCGCGACCCCGACCGACACCAGCATCGCGCACAACGGGAACCGGCGGCGCAGCAGTACGGCCACGAACGTCGCCGCGACCGCGATCGGCCAGAACCACGGATGGTCCGCGTCCGGCAGGTCGCCGGCCAGCGTCAGGCCGAGCACGGCGAGCGCCACGGCCAGGTCGATCAGGTGGTTGCGCACCAAGCCACCGTAGGCCCTGCCCGAAATTCCCCCACTTGGCGGACGTGCGGGAAGAAGCGCCGGGTTGAGCGGTCGGCGAATGCGGCGATCGAGGCGAGCAGACCGTCCAGGTGGGCCTCGTTCGAACCGGCCACGACGGCGACCGGCCGGTCGGGCAGGAAGGTCGCGAGGCTGCGCGGCTTCGGCAGGGCAATCCGGCGGCCGGGGGTCCGCACCGGGTGGCGTCCACGTCGTCCCGTAATCCGCCGTGGACCAGGAAAGCGTGCTCTTCACCGGGTGCTGCCGGGAGGCGTTGCGGTTGCCGGACGGCCGGGCCGGGGTATTCTCCGGGACGTCGCGACCTAACCCAGCCCGGGAGTGCGGATCATGTCCTACGCCGTCGATTTCACCACCGTGTCGACAGCCGGCCTGGAGTCTTCTCCGGTCGCGGACGCGCTCGCCGGGCTGCGGGCCAACGAGGCTCGCTACTTCAAGAACAAGTACGACCACGTGTTCACCGTCGAGCCCGCGGCCGATGTCCCGGAGATCATCGACTGGGTGCACGGGATTCTCAAGGAAGAGCGCGATCTCGTTATTTCCTCGCGGCCGCTGGAGGCCACCGAATTCGAGGTCGACGGCATCCGGATGGCTTACGTCTTCTACGAGAGCGGTCTGTCGATCAACGTCATGTACACCCTCGAGGACGGCGGCAAGCGCGCCGTCGGGTTCAAGCTCTCCGACGGGATGGACGTCCCCGAGGAACTCGCCGACAAGTTCAAGTTCGCGCGCCAGAAGTCGAAGCTCGCCGGGACGATCCGCGGGTCCTACTTCGTCATCAAGAACGAGCACTGACCCGAAGCGCGGCGCTGCGCAGGCACAACAGGAGCGGCAGGGAGCTGTCGTCGCGCAGCCGGGACGGCAGCGCGTTCGCTTCGCTCAGCGGCACGCCGTCGGCAAGTTCTTGGCCTAGCGCGGCCAGATCGACTTCCAGGACGGTGACTCCGGCGCTGTAGAGCCGTTCCGCGCCCTTCGCCCGGCGGCTGGTGAGTTCGGTGCTGTCGACGGACAGCTGGGTGACGCCGAAGAATTCCGGTTTCGCGCCGCGTTCGAGCCAGCGGGCGAAGCCGGTCAGCCGCGTCGAGGAGATCTCACCGGGCCGGACGGCGGCTTCCTCGCACAGTTCGCGTTCCATCCCCGCGCACACCGCGGTGTGCAAGGTCCGGCGGGTTCCTCCTTGCGCGGTAAGGAGATCCTGCGGTTCGAGGCTGCCGCTTCCGGACGGCGCGAGCAGCAGCCCGCTGGCCGAGTTCCGGGCGGACTGCCGGACGACGACGAGCAGGCCGTCGGACGTGAACGCGATCGTGGACACGCCGACGAGATCGGCGAGCGTGCTCGCGGACAGAGTACGGAGGGCACCGGACGAGTCGGTCAGTTCCTCGCGGCGCAGGTCGTATTCGCGGCCGTCGGCGGTGTTCGTGATGCGCAGCGAGGCCAGTTCGTTGGTGCAGACCGCGTCGAAGAACCGGGCGCGATGCAGGACGATCGGTGCCGGGCGCGCCCCGGTGACCGGCAGCGGTTCGCCGCGCATGCCGACGATCGGGCCGTTGAACAGCAACCTGCCGCGAGCCCGCAACGGCAGCACGTGCGGTGCGGTGGCCTTCAGCTTCGCGGGCAGCCGGTACGGATCCTCGGCGACCGTGATGCTGAAGGTGTTCTCGGCGAGCGCCGCGTCGATGGCGTCGCTGACCAATGCCGTGCCACGGGCGGGAATCGCCACGTACTGCGCGTCGGGATAGGCGCGCGGCGGCGGCGTGTCCGAGATCGGGAACGGCGCGGCGATCGCGGTGAACTCGTAGCCCGCCCACCGTTTCCGCAGCAAGCGGATGTCCCGCCCGAGCGTCAGCAGGCCGAGCAGGAGCGCGACGATCGACACCGCGACGCCGAACGCGCTCGGCAGGATCGTGACCGCTCCGAGCACGACCCCGAGCGCGGACACGGCGACCGGCCATTCCCCGGCGCCGACGAAGAAGAGCTAGTCGGCCGTGGCCCGGGCCCGGCGGGTCAGTTTTCCCATCGCCGCACTGTTCTAGCACGGGATCGGCCGCCGGGTCACCGGATCGGGCGAAAAGGTGGCTACAGCGAGATCGTGCAGTAGAGGTGGTGGCCGTCCGCGCTGGCGCCTGCGGCCAGGGCGGCGAGTTCCTTGAGGAACGTGACGATGTGCTCAGCCTCGACGTCTTCCTCGTGCTGCTCGGCGAAGGCGGCGGCAGCGCCTCGGCGAGCGGCGTCGTCGGCGGTGGCGAGTGCGTCGCGAAAGGAATCGGCCGGCGACAGCACCACGGCCTCGCCTTCGTCGAGGAGCGCGACCTCCCGGCCGCGGTCGGGCTCGGCCTCGACCTCCGCGGTGGTCCTGCGGGTGAGGGACGCCTCGACGGGCAGCAGATCCGTGATCGGATCGGCGCCCTTCACAACGAGTTCGGCGTAGCCCGCGCAACGGGCATTTTCCGGATCCTCGAACGCAAGCGCGGCCATGGCGTCGTCCGTCGCGACGAAGTAGTCGTAGAGCACCAGCAGAGAATAGCCAGTAAAACCCGTTGTGCCGCAACGAAAAATACTCACTGAGTGCCCTCATTCGCCCAACGCGCCACAAAAGGGGACAGCGAGCAGGCCGAACGGCGCAATAAGAAGGGCGGGTGCGACGCCGTTGTCACACCCGCCCGGCAGCCGGGACCAGCGCGGCGGCAGTGACGCGTCGATCCCGAAACTGAACGGAGCGAAGCGCGGCGGCAGTGCCGCGCTCGCCCCGAGACTGAACGGAGCAGGCGCGGCGACGTTGACGCGCCTGCTCCGAGTTCTCAGGAGATCGGCCGGTCCGTCGGCGCGATCGGGGCCGGGAGCACGCCCCGGCCGGTCAGGAAGGCGTCCACGCCGGCCGCGCACGAGCGGCCCTCCGCGATGGCCCACACGATCAGCGACTGCCCGCGGCCCATGTCGCCCGCCACGAACACATTGTCCACAGTGGTCTTGAAGTTCTTGTCGCGCACGACATTGCCGCGCTGGTCCAGATCCACGCCCAGTTCGGTCAGCAGACCTTCGCGCTGCGGGCCGAGGAAGCCCATCGCCAGCAGCACCAGCTGCGCGGGCAGCTCGGTCTCGGTGCCTCCGACCGGCACGAACTTGCCGCCCTCGTTGCGCACCTCCACCAGCTTCAGCGCGCGCACCCGGCCGTCCTCATCGGACAGGAACTCCTGGGTGTTGACCGAGTACAGCCGTTCGCCGCCCTCTTCGTGCGCGGAGGTGACCCGGTAGATCATCGGGTACGTCGGCCACGGGTGCGCGTCCGAACGGGACTCCGGCGGCTTCGGCATGATCTCCAGCTGGGTCACCGATTTCGCGCCCTGCCGGTGCGACGTGCCGACGCAGTCCGCGCCGGTGTCGCCGCCGCCGATGACCACGACGTCGAGGCCCTTGGCCGAGTACGGCGACTCCTCGAGTTCGCCGGAAGCGACCCGGTTGGCCGGCGGCAGGAACTCCATCGCCTGGTAGATGCCCTCGGCCGAACGGCCTTCGATCGGCAGGTCTCGCCACGCCGTCGCGCCGCCCGCCAGGACCACCGCGTCGTGGTTGTCCCGGAGCTCCTCGACGGTGACGTCCACGCCGACGTTCACCGACGTCCGGAATTCCGTGCCCTCGGCCCGCATCTGGTCGAGGCGGCGGTCGAGGCGGAACTTCTCCATCTTGAACTCGGGAATGCCGTACCGCAGCAGCCCGCCGATCTTGTCCGCGCGCTCGTAGACCACGACGGTGTGGCCCGCGCGGGTCAGCTGCTGCGCCGCGGCCAGACCGGACGGACCGGACCCGACCACCGCGACCTTCTTGCCGGTCTTCGCGACCGGAACCTGCGGCGTGACCCAGCCTTCCTCGAAGGCCCGGTCGATGATCGAGATCTCGACCCGCTTGATCGACACCGGGTCGTCGTTGATGCCGAGCACGCACGCGGTCTCGCACGGCGCCGGGCACAGCGTGCCGGTGAACTCCGGGAAGTTGTTCGTGGCGTGCAGCCGTTCCGCCGCCTGCTGCCAGTCCTCCCGCCACACCAGCGTGTTCCACTCCGGGATCAGGTTCCCGAGCGGACAGCCCTGGTGACAGAACGGGATGCCGCAGTCCATGCAGCGCCCGGCCTGCTTTTCCAGCTTGGTCGACGCGAAGTCCTCGTAGACCTCTCGCCAGTCCATCAGCCGCAGGTCCACCGGACGCCGCTTGGGTTCCTCGCGCGTGGTGGTCAGAAAGCCCTTGGGGTCAGCCATGTGCGGCCTCCATGATCGCCTCGTTCACGTCCCGGCCGTCGCGCTCGGCCGCCACCTGAGCGGCGAGGACGCGCTTGTAGTCCTTCGGCATGACCTTGCCGAACCGGTCGACCGCACTGTCCCAGTCCGCCAGCAAGGCCCGCGCGACGGCGGATTCGGTTTCGTTGTAATGCTTTTCGATGGTTTCGCGGAGGAAGTCGACGTCCGCGGTGTCCAGCGGGTCGATGTCGACCATCTCCGGGTTGACCCGGTGCGCGGGCAGGTCCAGCACGTACGCGACGCCGCCGGACATGCCTGCCGCGAAGTTGCGGCCGACGCGGCCCAGCACGACCATCCGGCCGCCGGTCATGTACTCGCCGCCGTGGTCGCCCACGCCTTCGACAACGGCCAGCGCGCCGGAGTTGCGCACGCAGAACCGTTCGCCGACCTGGCCGCGGATGAAGATCTCGCCGCTCGTGGCCCCGTACGCGATCACGTTGCCCGCGATGATGTGGTCTTCCGCGACGATCGGCGATTCCTTCGGCGGCCGCACGATGATCCGTCCGCCGGACAGGCCCTTGCCGACGTAGTCGTTGCCGTCGCCGTAGAGCCGCAGCGTGATGCCCTTCGGAATGAACGCGCCGAACGACTGGCCCGCGGTGCCGGTGAAGGTGACGTCGATGGTGTCGTCGGGAAGCCCTTCGCCGCCCCACTTCTTCGTCAGCTCCGAGCCGAGCATGGTGCCGACGGTCCGGTTCACGTTGCGCACCGGCAGTTCCAGCCGCACCTTGTCGCCCGCCGCCAGCGCGCCCTCGGCGAGCTGGATGAGCGTGTTGTCGAGCGCCTTGTCCAGCCCGTGGTCCTGCTTGACGGTCTGGTGCCGCACCGCGCGCGGCGGCAGCTCGGGCACGTGGAAGATCGGCGACAGGTCGAGCCCGGCGGCCTTCCAGTGGTCGACCGCCTTGCGCTTGTCGAGCAGCTCGGCGTGTCCCACGGCCTCCTCGACGGACCGGAATCCCAGCTCCGCCAGGTATTCCCGGACCTCCTGGGCGATGAACTCGAAGAAGTTCACCACGTACTCCGCCTTGCCGCTGAACTTCTCGCGCAGCTTCGGGTTCTGCGTCGCGACGCCGACCGGGCAGGTGTCGAGGTGGCACACGCGCATCATGATGCAGCCCGACACCACCAGCGGCGCGGTCGCGAAACCGAACTCCTCGGCGCCCAGCAGCATCGCGATCATGACGTCGCGGCCGGTCTTGAGCTGGCCGTCGGTCTGCACCACGATCCGGTCGCGCAGCCGGTTGGCCAGCAGCGTCTGCTGCGTTTCGGCCAGGCCCAGCTCCCACGGTCCGCCCGCGTGCTTGATCGAGGACAGCGGCGAGGCGCCGGTTCCGCCGTCGTGGCCGGAGATCAGCACGACGTCCGCGTGCGCCTTGGACACACCGGCGGCGACCGTGCCGACGCCGACCTCGGACACGAGCTTCACGTGGATGCGCGCGTCCGGGTTGGCGTTCTTGAGGTCGTGGATCAGCTGCGCCAAGTCCTCAATGGAGTAAATATCGTGGTGCGGCGGCGGGGAAATCAGCCCGACGCCCGGCGTGGAGTGCCGCGTCTTCGCGATCCACGGGTACACCTTGCCGCCGGGCAGCTGCCCGCCCTCGCCGGGCTTCGCGCCCTGCGCCATCTTGATCTGGATGTCGTCGGCGTTGACGAGGTACTCGCTGGTGACACCGAACCGGCCCGACGCGACCTGCTTGACCGCGCTCCTGCGCTCCGGGTCGTACAGCCGCTCCGGGTCCTCGCCGCCCTCGCCGGTGTTCGACTTCCCGCCGAGGCGGTTCATCGCGATCGCCAGCGTCTGGTGCATTTCCATCGAGATCGAGCCGTACGAGATGGCTCCGGTGGCGAACCGCTTCACGATCTCCGAAACCGGCTCGACCTCCTCGATCGGCACCGGCTTGCGGTCGCCGTACTTGAAGTCGAACAGCCCGCGCAGCGTCAGCAGTTTCTCGGCCTGGTCGTTGACCGCCTTCGTGTACTCCTTGAAGACGTCGTACTTCCCGGCGCGCGTGGAGTGCTGCAGCTTGAACACCGTCTGCGGGTTGAACAGGTGCGGCTCGCCTTCGCGCCGCCACTGGTAGTCCGCGCCGGTTTCCAGCTCGCGGTGGCTCGCCCGGACGCCGTCGGACGGGAACGCCCGCACGTGCCGCTGCGAAACCTCCTCGGCGAGGGTGTCGAAGCCGACGCCGCCGAGCCGCGAAGTCGTTCCGGTGAAACAGGTGTCGATCACTTCGGCGCCGAGGCCGACCGCCTCGAAGATCTGCGCGCCGGTGTAGGAGGCCACCGTCGAAACGCCCATCTTCGACATGGTCTTGCGGACACCCTTGCCGAGCGCCTTGATCAGGTTCGTGGTGGCCTGCTTGGGAGTCACGCCCGGGATGAGGCCCCGGTGCGCCATCTCCTCGACGGTCGCCATCGCCAGATACGGGTTCACCGCGGCCACGCCGTAACCGACCAGCAGCGCGATGTGGTGCACCTCGCGCGCGTCGCCCGCCTCCACGATGAGGCCGACCTGCGTGCGCGTCTTCTCCCGCACCAGGTGGTGGTGCACCGCGCCGGTGAGCAGCAGGGACGGAATCGGCGCGTGGTCGGCGTCGACCCCGCGGTCGGACAGCACGATCAGCCGCGCGCCGTCCTCGATCGCCTCGGACACCTCGGCGCGGATCTCGTCGAGACGCTGCAGCAGCGCGTCTCCGCCGCCGTTGACCTTGTACCGGCCCATGACGGTGACCGCCTGGAACTCCGGCAGGTCGCCGTCGTCGTTGACGTGCACCAGTTTCGCGAGCTGGTCGTTGTCCAGCACCGGGAACGGCAGCACGATCCGGCGGCACGACGTCGAGTCCGCGGCCAGCAGGTTCGGCTCCGCGCCGATCTGCGTGCCGAGCGCGGTCACCAGCTCCTCGCGGATCGCGTCCAGCGGCGGGTTGGTCACCTGGGCGAACAGCTGGATGAAGTAGTCGAACAACGGACGCGAACCCGACGAAAGGGACGCGAGCGGCGAATCGTTGCCCATCGACCCGATCGGCTCCGCACCGGTGCGGGCCATCGGCTCGAGGATGGTTTCGAGCTCTTCCTCGGTGTAGCCGAATGCCTGCTGACGACGCACGAGCGCGGCGTGCAGCGGGACCTCGCGGTCGCGCTCGGGCAGCTCCTCCAGACGGAGCAGCCCGGCGTCGACCCATTCGTCGTACGGGTGCTCGGAAGCGAGCTGGCCCTTGACCTCCTCGTCCTCGACGATCCGCCCGGCGACGGTGTCCACGAGGAACATCCGGCCCGGCTCCAGCCGTCCCTTGCGGACGATCTTCGCCTGGTCCAGCTCCAGCACGCCGACCTCGCTGGCGAGCACGACGAGCCCGTCGTCGGTCACCCAGTACCGGCCGGGGCGCAGGCCGTTGCGGTCCAGCACCGCGCCGATCTGCGCGCCGTCGGTGAACGCCACCAGCGCCGGCCCGTCCCACGGCTCCATGAGCGTGGAGTGGAATTCGTAGAAGGCGCGGCGCGCGGGGTCCATCTCCTGATGGTTCTCCCAGGCCTCCGGGATCATCATCAGCACCGAATGCGGCAGCGACCGGCCGCCCAGGTGCAGCAGCTCCAGCACCTCGTCGAACGACGCCGAGTCGCTCGCGCCGCGCGTGATGACCGGGTAGATCCGCTTGAGGTCGCCCGGGATCAGGTCGGTCTCCAGCAGCGCCTCGCGGGCGTCCATCCAGTTGCGGTTGCCCTTGAGCGTGTTGATCTCGCCGTTGTGCGCCACGTAGCGGTACGGGTGCGCGAGCGGCCACGACGGGAAAGTGTTGGTGGAGAAGCGGGAGTGCACCAGGCCGATGGCGCTCGTCACGCGCTCGTCGGCGAGGTCGAGGAAGAACTTCTCGACCTGCGGCTCGGTCAGCATTCCCTTGTAGACGATCGTGCGCGAGGACAGCGACGGGAAGTACACGTCGTCCTCGACCAGCTCGTGCTCGGCGCGCTTGCGCACGCAGAAGGCGGCGCGCTCGAGCGCGAGGCCGTCGAGATTGTTCTTGCGCCCGGCCAGGAACAGCTGGGTGAAGTGCGGCATGGTCTGCGCCGCGGTCGGACCGCAGTGCGCGGTGTCGACCGGCAGCTCGCGCCAGCCCACCACGCGCATGTCCTCCTCGGCGGCGATCCGCTCGATGGTGGTCATGGCGCGGCCGCGGCGCTTTTCGTCCTTCGGCAGGAACGCGGTGCCGACGGCGTAGCTGCCTTCCGGCGGCAGCTCGAACCCGGCGACCTCGCGGTAGAACGCGTCGGGCACCTGGATGAGCAGGCCCGCGCCGTCGCCGGTGTCCGGTTCCGCCCCGCGTGCCCCGCGATGTTCCAGGTTCTTCAGCGCGACAAGGGCTTTCGCCACGATCTGATGGTCTCGGCGACCGGTCAGGTCCGCGACGAACGCCACCCCGCAGGCATCGTGCTCGTAAGCGGGGTCATAGAGGCCGTCAATGGCCGGGGTGCTCGAACGGTGGGTCACGGCTGGCCGCCTCCCAAGGCGTTGGCGCGGTTTCTTTCACTCCGAAGGGGGGTTCATCACTGAACCGGTTAACGAAGTGGTCCGAAACCGCGATGGTCAGTCGAGAAGGGAAACCATCCGGTGCCTCCGCTCTCGCGAGGCGCGGCACTGCGTCGCGATGCGTGGCTGACCGCGGCCGGTCGCAGACCGGTCCGGGTGCCGGATGGTTTGTCACCGCACGGCGATGGGCGGCGGAAAAAAGTTCTGCACGTCGCTGTACAGGCGCACGCGCCGGGGTCGGTCAGCCTGTGTGGTGGGGGCCAGCCGGGGCGCGTGGTGGTGACTCCCGGGTTCGCCGGGTCTTATGACGATAGTGTGAATTCGCTGTGATCGACATACGTCATCGCGCTCTCGTGGGAAAGACCACGCATACGTTGACGCCCTCCGGGGTACTCCCATATGTCGGGCCGTCTCTCCCGGCACGCGGTCAGTCAGGGTGCTGACCTGCGCAAACCTGCCTGTCTGCCCGGTGTCAACCCCGCGTCCGCTGCTGGTTGACTGGTGGTCATGAGGGGGAGCGCCGATGACTGATCGTTATCTGTCCGTGGCGGCGGCCGGGGTGCACGAGATCGAAATACGGCGTTCACGGTTCCGGTGCGCGCTCGCTCCCGTCGCCGGCGAGGCGGCCGCGAGGGAGATCATCTCGGCCCTTCGGCGGGCCGAACCCGCGGCCCGGCACCACTGTCACGCGTTCGTCCTCGGTCCGGACGGCCGCACCCAGCGTTCGAGCGACGACGGCGAGCCCGCCGGGACGGCCGGGGTGCCGATGCTGGAGGTGCTGCGCCGCCGCGAGGTCACCGACACGGTCGCGGTGGTGTCCCGGCATTTCGGCGGGGTGCTGCTCGGCGCGGGCGGGTTGATCCGGGCGTACGGGCAGGCGGTGTCCGAGGCGCTCGACGCGGTAGGCCTGGTGGAGTATCAGCGACTGCGGCTGTTCGACGTAACGATGGACTACACGCGGGCCGGCCGCTTCGAGAACGATCTCCGCGCTTCGCCGTACGTGCTGCACGAGACGCGGTTCGAGGCGGCGGCGCACTTCGAGGTCGGGCTGGCTCCCGGCGAGGAAGAACGATTCAGCGGCTGGCTGGCCGACCTCACCGGCGGCGAGGCGGTCGCGGTCGAACTGGGGGAGGAGTGGGTGCGCGGGTAGCTGGCTCGAGCCCGGAAGATCAAGCCGCGACGGGCTTTCCGTCCAACGCGCGCGCCCCGGCCTTGGTGAGCACTGCGCGTACGCGCTCGCCGCACGCTCCGTCCCCGGCGGGCGCGATCAGCCCTTTGCGGACGAGGTCGCGGACTGTGCCCTGGTCGCAGCAGCTCAGCCCGTCCACGAACAGGTCCGGTTCGCAGCTGCAGCTGATTTCCGCGTGCCCTCCGGCAACGGCGCGCAGGGTTGCCCGCTCCCGGTAGTTCAGCTCGGCAGTCACGGCGGTCCTCCTTCTGTCCCGGCCCCTGACGTACCCGGGAACAGTTCCAGTGTCCGTCGCGATTGCCGGATTGTCGCGTATTTCACTCCTTTTTACGGGGGTATGTCGCGAGGTAGTCTGGGGGTACCCCTCAAGCGCCCCACCATGCGTCGGCGAGGGATACGAAAGTAGGTTCTTCCGGCGCCGGGAGCACGTCGAGGTACCAGCGGAAGTTGCTGTAGACGTGCAGAAGCGTGTACGCGAGGCAACGGCGGGAGAAATCCGGGCCGAGGTCGGCCGGACGGTAACCGTAAGCGAGCAGAAGGCCGCGCAGAAATGCCGAGTCGCCGCTGGAAACGAACAGGCCGACCGCGGCGAACTCGTATTCCGCCGCACCGCGCATGGCCGGTTCGAAATCGAACAGGCCGGACAGCCGCCAGCCGTCCCCTTCGCGGGTGACCATCAGGTGGTCGCGCATGACCTCGGTGTGCAACGGGACGGTTTCCGGCGTTCCCAGGTCGACCGCGTCGACGAACCCCGGCAGCTGGGCGAGCCAGTGTTCGTCCAATGTGGTCTTGCGATGGTGCTCGACCAGCTTTTCCCGTTGCCCGGCGAGGAACGCGGTCCAGTCCGGGGGAGCGAGCACGGACAACGCCGGGTCGCGCACGGAGTGCAAAGCGGACAGCGCCTCGCCGATCTTCGGGGCGAGCGCGAGTTTGTCCGCTGTGGACAGTTCCGGCCAGACCTGTTTGAGCGTGCGCCCGGGAAGCCGTTCCATCACGACGTAGCCCCACCCGTCGCGCGTTCCGGCGTGCACGACGCCCGGCGTCGGGACGGGGAGCTTGCCGTGCAGGACTTCCAGCATGGTGCGCTCGGTGGTCAGCTCGTCGAGGTCCACCGGCGGATAGAGCTTCAGGACGAGCTGGTCGCCGACGGCGTACACCGGCAGTGAACCGTCGTCGAAGGGCACGGGTTCGCCGGGCTCGCCGAGCGAACGGAGAAGCTCTCGTACGGCGGGCAGCAGGCCTTCGCGGGTCAGCTGGTCGGACTCGGCCGCGGTGGCGGCGGGCGGGAACATGCGGTGACCGTATCGGCGCGTGTTCCACCGCTGTAGCGAATTATTTGCTGCGTTCGAGCAGGGTCCGCACAGCCGGGCCGATGAGGCGTTCGATCTCGTCGGCGGGCGCGGTGGCGAGCGGCTCCTTGCGGGTGATCGAGCGGACCAGCCCGATGCCGAGCAGCCAGGCCATCGCGAGGTCGGCGCGGAGTTCGGCGTCCGGCTCGTCGGTGAGCCCGGACAGCGCGCGGGTGTACTCGGCGTCCAGCTGCGCGCGCAGCGCCTCGTCGGCCCGATCGGTGCCGGACGACCGCAGGTAGGTCTCGATGGAGCGCGACGCCGAGTCGTCGCGTTCGAGGAGGCTCCGCAGCGCGGCGGAGAACAGCCGCTCCGGCGGGGTCGTCTCGACCTGGGCCAGGCCGCCGCGCGCCATCACGTGCTCGAACAACGCGTCCTTGCTGCCGAAGTACCGGAACAGCAGCGCCTGGTTGACGCCCGCGCGGTTCGCGATGTCGCGCACGGTCGTGCGGTCGAAGCCGCGGTCGGCGAACAGCTCGGCCGCGGCGTCCAGCAGCGCGGCCTTCGTCGCCGTCGCGTCGCGTTTGCGCGAAGGCTGGTCCGCGGCCATTCGGTTCCCCCTGGTGTGCGCCGGTGGTGCGCGACGAGGTTAACCCGGACGGTCCCGGATCGGCCGGACGAACTACGCGGACCAGGCGACCGGCAGCTCCTCGGGGCCATAGACGAGCGTGTTGTGTTTGTAGGCCAGGGATTCCTTCGGCACCGCCAGCCGCAGGTCCGGCACGCGGCGGAACAACGCGGTGAGCGCCTCCTGCATTTCGACCCGCGCGAGCTGCTGGCCGACGCATTGGTGCGCGCCGAACCCGAAGGCGACGTGGGTGCGCGGCGATTCGCGGGCGAAGTCCAGCCGGTCGGCGTGCGGATACCGGTCCTCGTCGCGATTGGCCGAGTTCAGCGCGGCGACCAGCCAGTCACCCGCGGCGACCGTTCGGCCGCCGACCTCGACCTCTTCGGTGGCGTACCGCAGCACGCCGAACTGCACCACCGACAGGTACCGCAGCAGCTCTTCGACCGTGCGCGGCGGATCGGCGAGGGCCTGCGAGCGCTGGCCCGGGTTCTCCAGCAGCACCAGGGCACTGAGCGCGATCATGTTGGCGGTGGTCTCGTGCCCGGCGACCAGGAGGCTGAGCCCGAGCATGATCAGCTCTTCCAGATCGAGCGCCTCCCCGGAGGCCTCGGCCCGGACGATGAGCTTGCTGAACAGGTCGTCCTGGGGGGCCTGCTGCTTGCCGGCGAACAGTTTCCCGAGGTAGCCGGACAGCTCGTGAAACGCCTGCTCGACGGTTTCGGTCTCCTGGTCGGTGCTGACCAGCACGCTGCTCTGGCGCTGGAACAGCCCGCGGTCGGCGTACGGGACGCCGAGCAGTTCGCAGATCGCCAGCGACGGGATCGGCAGCGCGAAGTCCCGCACCAGGTCGGCGCGGCCGGGTTTGGCGAGCATGGCGTCGAGATGCTGGTCGACCTGCTCGCGGACGTAGTCGCGCAGCTTCTCCACCCGGCGGACGGTGAACTCGGCGACGACCATCTTGCGCAGCCGGGAATGCTCCGCCCCGTCGAGCTGGATGATCGAACCCGGGTCGACCTCGGCGTACGGGTCCTGATCGGCTTTGACGTGCACCGACGAGGCGCCGCGCGAGCTGAGCGCCGGGTCGGCGAGCACGGCGCGGACGTCGTCGTAGCGGGTGACCAGCCAGCTCTCGAACCCGGCCGGGCAGCGGATCCGCGACACCGGCGCGCTCTCCCGCAACGCGGCGTACTCGGCGGGCGGGTCGAACGGGCAGTCCGCCGGGCGGGTGGTCGGGAGGTCTGGGGTGCGGGCGGTCGGGAGGGCCGGGGTCTCGGGCGGGGTGGGCATGCGGATGGCGCCTTTCCTCCGACGGTGCGGGCGTCCTCCACTCTGGAGACGCCCGCACCGTCGCGGGGCGATCGATCAAGATAGGCGACGGAAGGACCACAGCTCTGCCCGATTCACCTGCCGCGGTTAGGCCGGTTCGGCGATCGGCTCGTCGGCGAAACGGCGGGCTACCCGTTCGGCTCCGGCTCGTGCCCAGGCGGTGGTGGCGAGGACGGCGAGCGCGATGATGAGCGTGGTCCCGCCCGCGACCGCCCACCAGGCGGTGGCGTAACCGTCGAGCGGGGTGGCCGCGGCGGCGAGAATCGTGCCCGCGACGGCGACACCGAGGGTTTGCCCGACTTGCCGGGAGGTGGACGCGACCGCGGCGGCGACTCCGGCCTGGGAGCGCGGCATGCCGCTCACCGCCGCGTTGGTGATGGGCGGGTTCAGCAGGCCGAAGCCCATCCCGAACACGCCGTACGCGATCGCGAGCACCCACAGCGGCGTGGTGTCCGACGCGGTGGTCAGCACGACGGCAACGACGGTCATTGAGATCCCAGCGGTCAGCAGTGGAATCCGCGCGCCGCGCGTGGCGACGAGACGCCCGGCCAGCGGCGCTGCGATCGTCACGGCCACGGCGGCCGGCAGCAGCATCAGGCCGGACTGCAGCGCCGACAGCCCGCGCACGTCCTGCAGGTACAGCGGCGTCAGGAACAGGAACGTGCCGAACGCGGCGAGCCCGCACACCGCGCTGATCGTGGCCGACGAGAACGGCGCGCTCCCGAAAAACCGCAGTTCGACCAAGGGCTCCCGGCGGCGGATCTCCCAGCGGATCAGCGCGATCAAGGCGAGCACGCCGAGCCCGGCCAGGCTGAGGATCACCGGCGAACCCCAGCCGAGCCGCTGGCCTTCGATCGCCGCGGTCACCACCGAACCGAGCAGCACCACGACCAGCGCCTGGCCTGCCGGATCCGGGCGGCGCGGGTGCGGGGCCCGCGATTCCGGCACGTAACGTGCGGTCAAAGCGAGAGCCGCGACGACCACCGGGACGTTGACCCAGAATATCGCCCGCCAGCCGATGCTTTCGGTGAGCACGCCCCCGAGCACCGGGCCGACGCCCAGCGAGATCCCGACGATCGAGCCCCACACCCCGATCGCCCGCGCCCGCTCGCCCGGGTCGGCGAAGACGTTCGTGATGATCGACATCGCCACCGGGTTCAGCATCGCGCCGCCGAGCGCCTGCACGATCCGCGCGGCGACCAGCCAGCCGATCGACGGGGCCACGCTGCACAGCAGCGAGCCGAGTCCGAAAAGGACCAATCCGGCCATAAAGGTTCGCTTGCGCCCCAACCGGTCTCCGGTGGCGCCGGCGAGCATCAGGAAGCAGGCGATCACGAGGGTGTAGGAGTCGATCGTCCATTGCAGACCGTTGATCGACGCGTCGAGATCGGTGCGGATGACCGGGAGCGCGACATTGACGATGGTGTTGTCCATCGCGACCACGAGGATGCTGGAGCACAGGATCGCGAGAATGCCGAAGCGCCCGCGTGCGGTGTCGACGCCCATTCAGCGCTCCGTCCAGCCGACGGTGACCTTCTCGCCCGCTGTCCACACTTCGGCGGCGTAACCGTCCGGGCGGACGAGCACGGCGGCCAGCCCTTGCCAATCTTGGGTTGAGCGCACGACGTTCTCTTCATCCGGGACGCTGGTGGTGCCGAAGGCGACGAGAGTGAACTGGTCTGGCCGCAGCGAGCGGTGGAGCGTGCGACCGTCGGCGAGCGGAAGGTTGGGCACGCGACGGCCGACGAGGCTGCCGTCTTCGGCGTAGGAAACGTCCAGTCCGGACAGCCAGCCGCGCAGTTCGTCCGCGGTGTCGCCGTTACGGCCAATCAGGTCGGACATCAAGTCCCGCAACGCTTTTCCGCCTGGAGTGAAGGTGACCATGAGCGCGGCCTGGGCGAGCGTGTTCGCCGCGAGCCGGGCCGCGATGGGACGGCGTTCGGCGTCGTAGGACTGCGGGCCGTCGATGATCCGCCGGGGCGCGCGGCCTCGCACCTCCGCGGCGAGCTTCCACGCGAGGTTCGCCGCGTCCTGCACGCCGACGTTGAGACCCTGGCCGCCCGCCGGAAGGTGGACGTGCGCGGCGTCTCCGGCGAGGAACACCCGGCCGGCGCGGTACTGCTCGACGTGGCGCGTGACGTCGCCGGTCCGCGAGGCCCAGAGCACTTCGGTGATGCCGAAATCGTCGTCGGCGAGCCGTTTGAGCGTCGCGCGCAGTTCGGTCTCGTCGGGGATCAGCGCCTGGCGGCGCGCGGCTTCCTCGGGCGTGAGGCCGGTGTCGCCGGGTTCGTGGCCGAAGATGCGGTAAATGCCGCCGGGAAGCGGAAGCGCGCTGTACGAGCCGCGTTCGTAGTCCCAGTTGTGCGGCTGCGCTGGCGGGCGTTCCAGGCGGACGTCGGCGAGGAAACCCATGGTGGAAGCGGGAGTTCCGGGAAAGGCGAGGCCGAGCGCGTGCCGGGTCGCGCTGTGCGCGCCGTCCGCGCCGATGACGTAACCGGCTCGCTGGGTGTCGCCGGTTTCGGAGACAATGGTGACGCCTTGCTCGTCCTGTGTCAGGTCGGCGAGTTTCCACCCCTGCTCGATCACGACGCCTTGGCCGGCGAGATGCTCGGCGAGCAGTCGTTCGGTTTCCGGCTGCGGGAGCAGCAGCACGAACGGGAACGAGGTGTCGAGTCCGGTGTAGTCCAACCGGTTCGGCAGGGTCGCGAAATGCGTGGCAGGCACCGGATTTCCCGCCGCGACCATCCGCGCGGCCAGCGAGCCCCGCGCATCTGGCAGCGAATCGAGGATTTCGAGGGTGCGCGGGTGGATCGTCGTCGCCCTCGATTGTCCCGCGCGGTCCGGATTCGCTTCGAAGACCCGGACCGCGACCCCGGCGTGGTGCAGGAACGCCGCCGCCGCCATTCCGACGGGTCCGGCGCCGATCACCGCGACCTCGATGTCCATTTTTCCCCCTTGGTCCAGGTTCGCCGAGCGAACTGTCTTGACGTCAAGGTATTCTCTCACTGTCTTGATGTCGAGAGAAAGGTCCGTGCCGGTGAACGCAGCGCCGCGGGACGCGGTCGACGACCTGGTGGACGCCGTCCGGCGCGGCGGCGGCGACGAGAGCGTGCTGGCCGCGAAATCGCTGTCCTACCGGCTCCGGCGGGTCGCGCACCAGCTGGAGCTGGCGATGCGCCGGGAGCTGTCCGCGCACGGGATCGAGTTGTGGGAGCTGGAAATGCTCGCCGCGCTCAAACGCGCGCCTGAGCACCGGCTGACGCCTGGGCAGGTGATGGCCGCGGTCGAGCTGACCTCGGGCTCGGTCACGCACCGGATCACCCGGCTCGAAGCCCGCGGCTGGGTCCGCCGCGACAAGGACCCCGGCGACCGGCGCTCGGTGTTCGTGTCCCTCACCGCCGAGGGCAAACGCCAGGCGCTCGCGTCGTTCGCGCTCAAAACCGAGATCGAACGCGAAATCGCGCGGGCTCTCGACCCGGAAACGATCGGCGTGGTGAACGACGCGCTGCGGCGGGTTTCGCACCACCTCAAGGGAAAGGACGAACAATGAAGCGGGAAACCCTTGGCACGGCGGCGGTCGTCGCCGGTCTGGCCGCCGCCGCGCCGTCGGTGTGGCAGACGGCCACGCACATCACCGATCCGAGCTACCGCGCACCGGAGGTTCGCCACGGCGAAGGTCACGTGCAGTACCACATGGCGCGCGAAGCGCTGATCACCGCGGGCGCTTTCGGTGCGGTGGGCACCGGTTTGGCGGCCGGACGGGATCGCTCGCCGGCGCTGTGGCGGGCGATGGCTTGTGCCGCAGGCGGTTTCGTGGCGGCGATGTGGTCCGGCGGTCCGGCGACCGGGGTGTGGGCGCCGAACCGGAAAGCGCTGGCGATCCACGTGGCGTCGACGAGCGCGTTGACAGTGGGTGTCGCGTTGCTGCGGCCCAGGCGTCGTTAGAGGAAGACCCGGGCGTTCTCGAGCCACACTTTCGCGTCGTCGCCGATCGCGGCCAAACCGGTTTCGTCCAAGGCACGGCGCTGGGTGATACGAAGGCAGAAATCCCTTGCGCTGCCTCGAATCCGTTGCGCGGCGTCGTCCGGACCCCAGCCCCAGACGGCGCCGTCGGGACCGGTCAGTTCGACGCGGATCGGCTCGGTGGGCAGCGGCAACTGGGCGGCGTAGAACGAAAGCCCGCGCCCGGCGTAGCCCAAGGCGGCGATGTGCTTGAGCCGGTCCGTCGGGCCGTGTTCGACGCCCACGGTGTCGAAGATGTCCTGTCCGTGCGCCCACGTTTCCATCAGCCGAAGCGGCACCGCGAGCGTCGCGGTGAGTTCCGAGCCGTACCAGGGAAACGCCTGGTCCAACGGGATCTCGCCGAGCACTGCCGCCACTTCGGCCCGTCCGGCGCGCCAGCGGTCCAGCAGTTCCGCACGCGGTCGCGCGGCTCCCTCGGCCGCGACCGCGTCGGCGTCTTCCTCCAGCACGGCGGGGAATTTCTCCGGGGTCCGGAGCGCGAGGAGGACGTTCGCGTCGGCCGCCGCGAGGTGCGCGATCTGGTGGCCGATCGTCCAGCCCTTGGCGGGGGTCGGTCTCGACCAGTCCGGCTCCGCGGACACCACCGCGTCGAGTTCGTCTCCTTCCGCGAGCAGATCCGGCAAGGCGGCGTCGCGGGCTATCTCGGACAGATCCAGGCCGTAGTCCAGCATGCGACCACGCTATCCAAACCGCGGCCGTGGCTGGGACGTTCGGGAACCGGTTATGACCTAATGGGCAGTCGATCGATTCGTTGCGATACGCGGAAACCGGCCGATGGAAGCCGGACGCGGCGCGCCCGGCGATCTCGTGCCGGAAGCGGAAGGTGTACCCACTGCCACCATCAAGTCGGATAAGAGCGTTACTGCCTCGGGCACACCGCGAACGACATGCTGATGTCGTGCCCGAGGGGCGGGCACCGGAGGGAGTCGGGTGTCATGGCGAGCGGTGTACAGCGGATCCTTCCGAAGGCCGCGGCCGCGTCGGCGTTCCCCCTGCTGCTTCGCCGGGCGGCCACGGTCCTCACCGTGCTCGGGCTGGCGATGATTCCCTGGCTGGTCTTCCTGCACACCGAGCTGCCTGCCACCGCTCAGGCCGCGCACTGGGCCTGGACGTGGACGGGCCTGGACAGCTTCGAGGCGCTCGGCCTGCTCTCCACCGGACTGCTCCTAAGACGCGGCGACCGCCGGGCGTGCCTGACCTCCGCCGCGACCTCGGCCCTGCTGCTGGTCGACGCCTGGTTCGACACCATGACGGCGGCTCCGGGTCCGGACTTCAAGCTGGCGGTGCTGATGATGGTCTTCGCCGAGTTGCCGCTGGCGGTGGCCTGCGCGGTTCTCGCGACCCGGGCCTTGCCCCGGCCGGGCTGCTGAGCGGAAGGGCTCGTGACGTGCTGGGCGCTTGCGGTCCGTTTCGGGAAGTCCCCGGCCTGCTGGATCCTGGAGACAGGCGCCGTGTCCGCTGGCCGAGCTGCGCCGGATGCTGAAGCCGTTCGGGCGGCTGGCGGTCGGCGAGTTCTTCGGGGGAAAGTCAGGCCCGGGACGCTCCGAGGAACCGCAGCACGGCCAGGACCCGGCGGTGGTCCGCGTCGACCACCGGCAGGTCGAGCTTGGCGAAGATGTTGTTGATGTGCTTCGCTACGGCGCTCTCGCTGACCACCAGCGCCTGCGCGATACCGGCATTGGAGCGTCCCTCGGCCATCAGCCCGAGCACCTCCCGTTCACGGGGGGTCAGCCGCGCGAGCGGGTCGCTGTCGCGCCGCAGGAGCAGTTGGGCGACGACCTGCGGATCCAGGGCCGTGCCCCCGTCCGCCACTCGCCGGACCGCCGCCACGAAGTCGGCGACGTCGGCGACCCGCTGCTTGAGCAGGTAGCCCACCCCGCTGGTGTTCGCGGACAGCAGGTCGGCCGCGTACCGCTCCTCCACGTACTGCGAAAGCAGCACCACCGGCGTCCCCGGCCAGCGGCGACGGATCTCCATCGCCGCCCGCACCCCCTCGTCGGTGAAGCCGGGCGGCATCCGGACGTCGATCAAGGCGAGTTCGGGCCGGTGCTCCGCCACCGCCGCCAACAGCCCCTCCGCGTCGCCGGCTTCCGCGGCGACCTGGAACCCGGCCATCTCCAGCACCTTGATCAGGCCGACCCGCAACAACACCGAATCCTCGGCGATCACCGCGCGCACGGCAGCTCCGCGGTGACGGTGGTGGGCCCGCCGACGGGGCTGCTGACGCGGAAGGCCCCGTCGAGGGAGCCGACTCGCTTGGCCAGCCCGGTCAGGCCCGTGCCGGCGGCGGCGTCGGCACCGCCCAGCCCGTCGTCGGTGACGCGCACTCGCAGCACCTCGCCGACCTGACGGACGATCACCTCCGCGCGCATCGCGTTGGCGTGCTTCGTCGCATTGGCCAGCGCCTCAGAGATCACGAAGTACGCGACTGACTCCACGTCGGGCGCCACCCGCTCCTCCAGCTCGACCCGCAGCCGCACCGGCAGGGGCGTGCGGACCGCCAGCCCGGACAACGCCGCGTCCAGACCTCGGTCTTCGAGCACGGCCGGGTGCAGCCCCCGCACCAGGTCATTGAGTTCGTCGATCGCCTCTTTCGCCTCCGCGTGCGCTTTCGCGAGCACCTCGAGGGCATCGCTCGGCAGGTCCGGGCGGGTGGCGATGGCCAGGCCCAGGTTGACCGCCAGCGACACCAACCGCTGCTGGGTGCCGTCGTGCAGGTCGCGCTCGATCCGGCGGCGCTCCGCGTCGACGGCCTCGATCAAGCCGGTCCGGCTCACGGCCAGCTGATCGACCCGTTCCTGGAGTCGCTGCGCCCGGCTGGGCCCGAGCAGGCCCAACGCCAGCCGCGCCTCGGCCCGGGCTGCTGCCCGCGCGGTCCAGGGGAGGGCGCACAAGAGGAGGAGCCCAGCCGCTGTGTAAGCCGGCAGCTGGGTCGCGTAGCCGAACCAGTCCTGGCGGATTCCGGTTGGCAGCGCCCATGTCCAGGCGTAGGAGGTGACGCCCGCCAAGCCCGCCGCTGCCGCCGCGAGCACCAGCAGTTCCAGCAGCGCGAGCGGCGGGCCCAGCAGGAGGTGGTAGCCGATCTTGCGCCAAGGCCGCGTCGCCGCGAGCCGCCGGGCGGTCGAGGCCCACGTCCATTGTTCCGGCGCGGTGGGGGTGGGCCGGGGGACGTCCACCCCGATGAGCACCCGGTAGCGAGCCCGCTGAACGGCCGTCAGCACCGGGGCGCCGAGCAGGACCAGGGCGGCCGGCACGGAAACCGTGAGGAGCCAGTCGTCCGTCCTGGCGGCAGCCGCCGCAGCCGAGGCCCACACGGGCACCAGCGCCAGGTGCGGCAGCACGCCAGCGGCGAGAAAGCCGGTGTCCCGCCGCGCCCGGAGGACCGTGCGTCTCAGCCCAGCTGGAATCGCCATGGCATGACGCTAGGACATCGCGGGAGGACGGTGCCATGACACCTGTACCCGATCTCGTGGTGAACCTAGTACCAGCCGGGAAGTACCTGTCGGGCTTGACGAGCGATCTGCCGCGGACGAGCGGCGAGCACGCGGGGGTGTCCCGCGATTTTCCGGAAGCTCCTGGTGGATTGACGCGCGGCCGATCCCGGGTGTAGGCATGTAAGCACCTGCTTACAAAGGGATCCGGGGAGTCGTTGGCATGACCACCACGCACACCGCACCGCTCGCCTACCCGTTCAACGAGGAGGCGGGTCTCGCGCTCAACGAGGCCTACACCGCCGCCCGCGAGAACGCCGGGATGATTCGCGTCCAGATGCCGCACGGCGAGGCCGCCTGGCTCGCCACCCGCTACGCCGATGCCCGTCTCGTGCTCGGGGACCGGCGGTTTTCCCGCGCGCTGGCGCAGGAAAGCGACGAACCGCGGATGTCGGAGTACCGGCGTCCGGGCGGCATCCTCTCGATGGACCCGCCGGATCACACCCGGCTGCGCACGCTCGTCGCGAAGGCGTTCACCGCGCGGCGGGTCGAGGAATTGCGCCCGAGGGTCGCGCGGCTGGCTGACGAGCTGATCAAGGAGTTGCGCGAGCACGGGCAACCGGCTGACCTCGTCGATCTGTACGCGCTGCCGATCCCGGTCGCGGTGATCTGCGAGCTGCTCGGCGTTCCGGTGGGCGACCGGCCGCAGTTCCGCGAGTGGAGCGACGCGGCGTTGTCGACCACGCGGCTCACGCCGGAGGAGTCGGAGCGCAGCCGCGAGGAGCTGCGGGCGTACATGGCCGGTCTGATCGCCGAGCACCGTGCCCAGCCGCGGGACGATCTGATGACCGCGCTCATCGAGGCGCGGGATGTCCGGGATCGGCTCACCGAACTGGAACTGGTGGACCTGTGCGTCGGGATTCTGGTCGCTGGCCACGAAACGACCGCCAGCCAGATTCCCAACTTCGTGTATGCGCTGCTGGACCAGCATGAGCACTGGGAGCGGCTGTGCGCCGACCCCGGGCTCATCCCGACCGCGGTGGAGGAGTTGCTTCGCTTCGTGCCGCTCGGCGCCGGGGCCGGGTTCGCCCGCTACGCGACGGAGGACGTCGAGGTCGGCGATGTGCTGGTGCGCCAAGGGGAACCGGTGCTGGTGGCGATCGGCGCGGCGAACCGTGACCGGCTGCAGTTCGGCACGGCGGACCAGCTCGTCTTGGACCGCGGCGACAACCACCACCTCGGTTTCGGCCACGGCGTGCACCACTGTCTGGGCGCCCCGCTCGCCCGGCTGGAACTGCAGGAGGCGCTGCGCGCGTTGACCCGGGAGTTGCCGGGGCTGCGGCTGGCCGGGGATATTGAGTGGAAGACGCAGATGCTGGTCCGCGGACCGCGTTCGATGCCGGTGGGATGGTGACGATGAGCTGGACGGTCGAGGTCGACGGGGGAACGTGCGTCGGCAGCGGGATGTGCGCGTCGCTGATGCCGGAGACGTTCGCGCTGGACGGCGCCACGGCCCGTGCGGTCGCGGAGACCGTCGAACCGGACGAAACCGTGCTGGACGCGGCGGATTCCTGCCCCGCCATGGCGATCACCGTGCGGGACGGTGCGGAGGTCGTCGGCCCGCGCCCCTAGTCCTGGACTGCGGGCTGGTCGTGAGGGGAACCCTGAGAGGGTGTTGTGGAACCTGGTGTTTCGCTCGGTGTGTCGGTGGTGGTAGCGGCCGGGTGTGGTGATCATCGGGTGGGGTGTGTGTCTGT
>NZ_JBVKDQ010000038.1:0-62032 GCF_055633755.1 Amycolatopsis sp. NPDC114484
ACTCGTCGGGCACCAATCGTCGCGACAACTCGTCCATCACAAGTCATGATCATGCTCGCACCTCAACCGCCATCCAAGTGAGACACGCTCTAAGACGCCCAGAACTGAACACACCACCTCGGTGAAACGCAGTGCTGATACCGCACGCCCTGAAGCACCGGAGCCAGCTAAACGGAGGAAGGTCCCGGCCACGGAGCAGTTGGTCGCCGATGTGATCGCCGCTGGTGGAACGTTGAGGGTCGACCCGAGCTCCATGCCTGGTCGTGATGCCGCCTGGGAGCTGGCGAGGCTAGCCAGTCAGGCCAATCGCGCGAGCAAGACTCCGCCGGGGAAACGACTGGTGCACAAGGTCGTCCGTGAAGGGGACCATTGGACCAACCCCAGCCACCACGTGATCGCGCTGGAGGACGGCCCGGTCGGTGCGGACGCGCCACTCGTACCGGTCCCAGTGCCGGAGAAGGTGAACCGTTATCACTCAGCGGTGTCTGCGATGCGGAAGGCAGGCTGCCTCGACATGGGCCCAACCGGACGTGCCGCCCGGCTCCTTCACGCCATCGCCACAGAAGCCGAGCGCCGCGGATTCACCGCTTCCGCACACCTGCCCAGACCCCAGGACAATCATCGCCGGGAGCTCTGGCACCTCCTCCTCGTGCACGGCAAAGAGACCGTGCCGCTGCGGATCTCCGAAGAGGACGATCGAGTGGAGCACATCCCGACCGCCAAAGAACTGGCGGACAAGGCGCGCTACTCCTGGACACGGATCCCGAGCCACGACCGCGTGCCCAGCGGACGCCTCCGCATCGACCTCGGCGGACCAGTCCACACGGAACGTCGATCTTTCTGGGCCGACCGCGCGTCATGGACGCTGGAGGAGAAGCTGCCCGAACTCCTGCGAGAGGTAACCGTCCGCGCGGACGATCTGCGACTCCGACGCGAGGCGAAGGCTAAGGCGGAAGCGAGGCACGAGGAAGCGGTAGAGCAAGAGCGAGAACGTGCTCGAGTCCGCGCAGCCGAAGCACATCGGCTAGAAGTAATGAAGCGCCAAGTGGAACGCTGGCAGGAAGCGTGCGAACTGCGCGGCTACATCGCGGCGATGGAAGGCAAAATCGCCGAAGCGGTCAACGACGGCGCAGACGAGCAAGCCGTCGAGGACGCCCTCAAGTGGGCGACGTGGCTCGCCGGAGTAGCCAATCGTCTCGACCCGATCAGCACGTTGCCAGCTTGGCCGAAGGCACCTGACCTTCCAGCGTATGAGCTGCAGAAGTTCATGAAGCATGTGCCTGAACCAGTCGAGATGAGGTACCGGCCCGAAACCTATTAGAGCGGACTGTTAAATGTGGCCACTGCCCACCCAAAGTGACCACGGGGTTCGGGAGCGGTCCCAAGAGACACTACGAAAAGAGCCCCGTCTGCGCTTTCAGCAGACGAGGCTCTTTTGCTAACGGGGTGGAGCTGAGGGGAATCGAACCCCTGACCTTCTCGATGCGAACGAGACGCGCTACCAACTGCGCTACAGCCCCTCAGGAGCGTGAGCCCCTGTTGTTCAGTGCTTGGAAAGCTTAGCAGCGCCCTCCAGGCACCGAACAGCGGGGGTCACTCTCCGACTGCCCGGCGGTACGGGCCCGCGGTGGGCTCGGCGAGTTCCTCGAACGCGGGGTCCTCGTCGTCCAGGTCGACCACGACCGCCTGGCGGCGGATGCGGGACATCGGGGACGGTTTGCGCTCCACGATGTCGCGCGGCACCTCGGGTGCGACGACCTCGACGTCCTCCTCTTCCTCCTCGAAAGAGTCGTACGCCTCGGGAGAAGGAGCGGGCGCGGTCGTCGAGTAGCGGGCCATCCGGCGCTGGCGGATCTCGTTCTCGATGCGGACCTGACGGCGGAGGTACACGAGGTAGCCGACGAGGGCGATGTCGACCGCGGCGTGTGCCCACCAGGCGAGCGAGATCGCGAATCCGGCGATCGCGGCCGTCACGACGGCGGCGATCAGCAGGATCACGACTACTCGCTGGCGGAACGCGTACTTGGCCTTGGCCGCGATCTCCGCCGCTTCCGGGTCGAAGCCGCCTCGGCCGGGCCGGTAGCTGCGGCGTTCGCGGCGCGGCTCGGCGGCACGTTCCGCGCGCGCGGGCTGCGGGAGCGGCTCCGGCTCGGGTTCGGGCTCCTCGTCCAGGTCAGCGTCGAGTTCCGCCTCGAGTTCGGCGAGGTCATCCTCCACCGAAGGATTCGCATTGTCGGGCACGGCGTCGTCCTCCTGTCCCTCGTTGCGAGCACTGCCCCTTCGTACTACCCGGGCGGCCAGCGCGGAGGTAGGCGTCCGCGCGACTTGCTGGCGTTTGCGAGCCACCATGGGCACGAGAACGACGAGCCATGCCGCGGCGAGCGCGACGATGATCACCGAGCTGGGCATCTCCCGTCACCTCCCCCGATCCTCTGCTGTAGTCACGCTAGCCACAACAGTCACACAGGAGGCGCAGACTCGCCGGGTTCGATCACGAAAATGCATCACCGCATTAGGTGAATCTCACAGGATGTGGTAACGCGTGATCGGTTTAGAACGCGTAGTCACCGTCAGGCCAGGTCGGCGCGTCCGGAGGCCACCAGCCGGGACACCAGCCCGTCGCCGGTCTCCTCTTTCGTCACGGCGAAACACAGGTGGTCACGCCAGGCTCCGGCGACGTCGAGGTACCGCTCGAACAGCCCTTCCTGCCGATACCCGGCCTTCGTGAGCACGCGGATGCTGGCGTTGTTCTCCGGCCGCACGGTCGCTTCCAGCCGGTGCAGGCCGGCGACATCGAAAGCGTGATCTGTCACGAGCGCGACGGCCGCGGTGGCCACGCCTCCCCGGACGATCTCGGACGACACCCAGTACCCGATCCAGGCCGACCGGAGTGCGGCGCGGATCACATTACCGACAGTGATCTGGCCCGCGAACTTTCCGTCAACCGTGATCGTGAACGGCAGGCACTGGCCCCGCCGCGCCAGCCCGCGCAGCGCCGCCCACTGCGACGGCCACGACCAGAACGCGTTGCGGTCGGCCCACGGCCCGATCCCGGTCGGCTCCCACTCTTCGAGGTGCTCGCGGTCGCGCAACCGGACGCGGCTCCACTCGCCGGCGTCGCGCAGCCGCACCGGGCGCACGGCGAGCACGCCTGCCGGGATGCGCAGGGGGCCGAGCGTGGCGGGCCAGCCGGGGTGCCGGTTTTCGACAGAGTCGGCGAGTGCGGCCACGGATCAGGCGCGCTGGGCGAGGAAGGTGACCTTGACCTGGTCGCCCGCGGCCACCTCGGTGAGATCCTCCTCGACGATGATGAGGCAGTTCGCCTCGGCCAGCGACGCGAGCAGGTGCGCGCCCGACGTGCCGAGCGGCTGCACCAGGTACTCGCCGTTCGCTTCGTCGCGCAGCAGCTGGCCGCGCAGGTAGCCGCGACGGCCCTTCGTCGAGGTGATCGACGACAGCAGCCGCGCCCCGACCACTCGGCGGTGCGGGTTGCGGGTGCCGCGCGCGGTGCGGATCAGCGGCCGCACTAGCACCTCGAACACCACGAGCGCGCTCATCGGGTTGCCCGGGATGAGGAAGGTCGGCACCGAATCCGGGCCGAGCCTGCCGAAGCCCTGCACCGAACCTGGGTGCATCGCGACCCGGGTCAGGTCGATGTGCCCGAGATCGGACAGCGCGGCGTGTACTTCGTCGCCGGAAGAACCGCCAGCCCCGCCCGCGACGACCACGATCTCGGACATCAGCAGCCGTCCCTCGACGACCTCGCGCAGCCGCTTCGGGTCGCCCGGCACGATGCCGACCCGGCTCACCTCGGCGCCGGCGTCGCGCGCGGCCGCGGCCAGCGCGTACGAGTTGACGTCGTAGACCTGGCCGACCGACGGCGTGCGGTCGATATCGACCAGCTCGTCGCCGACCGACACGATCGACACCCGCGGCCGCGGGTAGACCAGCACTTTCGCGCGGCCCACCGCGGCCAGCAGCCCGACCTGCGCGGAGCCGATGGTGTCGCCCTTGCGGACCGCGACGTCGCCGATCTGCACGTCCTCGCCAGCCCGGCGCACGTAGCCGGCCGACGGCACGGACCGGTTCACGGTGACCTTGGCCTGGTGGCCGTCGGTGTAAGCGGTCGGGACCACGGCGTCCGCGAGCGTCGGCAGCGGCGCGCCAGTGTCGACCCGGACCGCCTGGCCAGGCTGCAACCGGCGCGGCTGACGCGAGCCAGCCGGGATTTCGCCGACGACCGGCAGCTGGACCGGTTCCTGCCCGGCCATGCGCACGTCGACGCTCCGGACCGCGTACCCGTCCACAGCGGCCTGGTCGAACCCCGGCAGCGCGTGCTCGGCGACGACTTCCTCCGCGCAGAGCAAGCCCTGCGCTTCGGAGATCGCGACGCGAACCGGCCGCGGGCGCACGGCGGCGTCGAGGGTCAGCGCGATCTGCTCCTCGACCGAGCGGAAATCTCCGGACTCAGCGGATTCTTCCGCCGGGACAATGATTTCCGCCGATTCCGCCGCGGCGACGGCCTGAACCACCGGTTCAGTCGCCACGGCTTCTTCGGTCGGGGTGGCCGGGGTGGAATCGAGGGAGTCCGTCATGGGCGATCGTTTCCGATCCGTTCGGTCAGCCAGGCGCGCAGCGACGGCCCGTAATCCGGGTCCTCGAGCGCGAAATCGACAGCGGCGCGCAGGAATCCGCCCGGGTTGCCCAGGTCGTGCCGCCCGCCGCGGTGGACGACGATGTGCACGGGGTGTCCCTCCTGAATCAGCAGCGCGACAGCGTCGGTGAGCTGCAGCTCGCCGCCCGCGCCGGGCTCGATCCGGCGCAGCGCGTCGAAAATCGCCCGGTCGAGCAGGTACCGCCCGGCCGCGGCGTAGGTCGACGGCGCGTCCTCCGGCTTGGGCTTCTCGACCATGCCGTGGACCTGTTTGACGTCCGGGTCGTCGGTTTCGGTGACGTCGAAGACGCCGTACGGGGAGATCTGCTCCTTCGGGATGTCGAAGGCGCACAGCACGCTTCCGCCGTACTGGGCGCGGACGGCCGACATCCGGTCGAGGACCCCGGCGGGCAACACGAGGTCGTCGGGCAGGAGCACGGCGACGGCGGTGTCCTCGTCGGTCAGGTTCGGCTCGGCCTGCGCGACAGCGTGCCCGAGCCCGAGGGCCTGCTCCTGGATCGCGACCTCGACGTCCAGCAGTTCCGGCCCGCGGCGGACCTTCGCCAGCAGTTCGGTCTTGCCCTTGTCCTCGAGCGTCTTCTCCAGGTCCGGTTTCGCCTCGAAGTACCGGACGACGGCTTCCTTGCCCGGCGAGGTGACGATCACCAGCCGCTTCGCGCCCGCACTCGCCGCCTCGGCCGCGACGATCTCGATCCCCGGCGTGTCGACCACCGGCAGCAGCTCTTTGGGCACCGCTTTCGTGGTCGGCAGGAATCGCGTGCCGAGGCCTGCGGCAGGCACGATGGCGGTTCTGAAGGTCTGGGTGGTTGAGGCGCCCGTCATGGGCGCAAAGCCTAACCTGGTCTCATGCACGAGCCGGGCAATGAGACCCCGAGCAAGGCGGAGTGGCGGACACGAATCCTTCGCGCCCGCGCCGAACTGCCCCCCGAAGCCCACGCTCGCGAGGCAGCCGCCCTGGCGACCGCAGCAGCGTCAATCCACGCGGAAACGGTGTGCGCGTACCTCCCTTTCGGCACCGAGCCCGGCCAAATCTCCCTGGTAAACGCCCTGGCCGCGACCGGCGCACGCGTCCTGCTGCCCGTTATCCCGGACACTCCCGGCCCGCTCGACTGGGCCGCGTACACCGGCCCGGACGCCCTGGTCCCTGGCCGCCTCCGCGGCATCCTGGAACCGTCAGGCCCACGACTGGGCACCAGCGCGGTGGCCTCGGCACAGGTGCTGCTGATCCCAGCCCTGGCCGTCGACCGCTACGGCACCCGCCTCGGCCGCGGAGCCGGCTACTATGACCGCACCCTGACTGCCTCGGCTGACACCGCCCGCGTGGCTGTGGTGCGCGCGGAGGAGGTCGTCGACCGTCTCCCGGCCGAACCCCACGACGTGCCCATGACCGCCGTCCTGACGCCCTCCGGTCTCATTCAGCTGCCGACAGCCGCTGCGGCCCGGTGAGGAAGTGGTCAAGACCACTTCCTCACCGGGCCGCCGGGTTCGGTGCCGCCGCTCGAGCCGCATGACCGCCGCGATGACCCGTTGTCCGGCCGAAGACCTAGCCGATTCGTGCCGTCCGGCCGAAGGCCCAACCGGTACCTGCCGCCCGGCCGAAGGCCCAACCGATGCCCTCTGCCCGAACCGAAGCCTGCAGCCGCAGCCTGCAGCCGCGGACGCCCCGGCAACGGTCACACCGCCAGCCTCAGCCGACGCCCGGCGTCCACAACCACCCGGCACCACAGTCGCCAGGCACCCCAGCCGCCAGCTCCGACCAGGTCGCTCGCAGGCCCGTTGCGCACGGTCAGCCGGGCACCTCGCCAGCTCCGCCCAGCTCGCGCGCCTCGGCGTCCACCCACGAACCACGCGAACCACCCAAACCACACCTCCGCGCACAATCCACCCCAGCAACCGCACCCGCAGCTGCCCTGAACCGGCGCACCCGAACTGTCCACAAGCACCGCCCAAACCCCGCCAACCGCCCCGGCGACGGCCCAACCGACCGGACCAGCCGCGGTCCAGCCACTGAGCCGCACCCGGCTAGGATGTCCTGACCAGCGCTAACCCGCCGCCGCCCCTTCCGCCACAGCACTGTGAGCAAGGGGTAATTGCGCTGAGGGAATGCCGTCCAGCACAATTGGGTTAGCACTCTTGTAGGTCGAGTGCCAGTGCATGAAGGAGCTTCAGTGCCCACGTACCAGTACGCCTGCAAGGAATGCGACCACCGCTTCGAGGCGGTGCAGTCCTTCTCCGACCCCAGTCTGACCGTCTGCCCGCAGTGCTCCGGTCCATTGCGCAAGGTCTTCAGCTCGGTCGGCGTGGTCTTCAAGGGCAGCGGGTTCTACCGCACGGATTCGCGTGATTCGAGCAAGTCGAGCACTTCCGCGACTCCGGCCAAGACCGAGAGCGCCAAGTCCGACTCGTCGTCCACCACCTCCTCTTCGTCGACGTCTTCTTCGTCCTCGAACACATCCTCCACCTCGGGCACGACGAAAACGGCTTCCACGCCCTCCTGACCCCCGAGTTATCCACAAGGGGCCAGTTGTCCACAGGTTCGCGAATCGACCCTTTCGGCCGGTTCGCGACGTCCTTAACGTCGGATTCGTGCGGCATCCCGTCGCACCGGAACCGACGAGGGGACAACCGTGAACACCTTGCTCAGCCGCCTTCCCGCGCTGCCTGACGTCCGTCTGCCGCGCGGGCGGCGAGCCCGGATGCTCCGCCGGTGTCTCGCGACGGCCTTGCTCTTGGCCGGCCTGCTCGTCCTGCTTCTCCCGCCCTCCGCGCGAGGCGCACCCGCCACCTCGACAGTGGTCTCCGCACGCGACCTGCCCGCGGGCTCTGTCCTGCGTGCTGCTGACGTGCGGACCGTCGCGCTGCCCGAAGACCTCCGCCCGTCCGGCGCGCTCTCGACGGCCGACGCCGCGGTGGGCCGGCTTCTGTCCGGCGCGGCCCGGGCCGGCGAGCCCATCACCGACGTCCGGCTCCTCGGCAATAGCCTCCCCGTAACGGGTGAACCCGGCGCGGTCACGGTCGCCGTCCGGCTCGCCGACGCGGCCGTCGCCGAGCTGCTTCAGCCGGGTCAGCGCGTCGACGTCGTCGCGGGCGCGGATACCACGAATTCCGCATCTGTGCTGGCGAGAGGGGCCACGGTGGTCACCGTCCGGCGTTCCGACGACGCCGGGAACCACACGCTGGGTCCGCCGCAGAAGGGTCCGCTGGTACTGCTCGCGCTGCCGGCGCAGGTTGCCACGCAGGTCGCCGCTTCCTCGCTCGAACGACCGGTAACGGTTACTCTCCGCTAACCCGACCCTGTCCCGACGGGCGACGGCTGTCTCAGGACGGCCAGACGCCTGTCCTGATTTTCCTGGGAGCAGCAGTGCTGAAAGGTTTCAAGGACTTTCTGATGCGCGGCAACGTCGTCGACCTCGCGGTCGCCGTCGTGATCGGCGCCGCGTTCACCGCGATCGTCACGGCGTTCACCAATGGCCTGATCAAGCCGTTGATCAACGCGCTCGGCGGCTCGGACGCGGCGAAAGGCCTCGGCTTCAACGTCCTGAACGGCAACGACTCGACGTTCATGGACTTCGGCGGCGTGATCAACGCGGCGATCAACTTCGTGATCGTCGCCGCGATCGTCTACTTCCTGATCGTCCTGCCGATGAAGCACGTCCAGGAGCGGCGCAAGCGCGGCGAGGAGAAGGGCCCGGCCGAGCCGACGGACGTCGAGCTGCTCACCGAAATCCGCGACCTGCTGCGCGCGCAGCAAGGCAACGGCTCCTCCAGCAGCGGCCACTGAGGGGTCAGCGATCGTGATGCGGGGGCCGGTTCTCGAGGTACCACGAATCCGGAGTGGTCTCCGGGCCCCGGCCCCGCTCATCGGACGTGGTCTCCGGCAGCACGTCGCCGAAGATCTCGTCGACCCGGCGGCGGCGCTGGGCCTCGGTCACGCGGGGACGTCGTTCTTCGTGCGGCATGGGTCCATCGTCCCACCTGTTGTTTGACAAGTGCAGAGAGACATCCGCCGCGAAACGGCCGGGCTCAGACCTCTTCGAGGCCGGAGAGCTCGTCGATCACGTGCGGGACCAGCGAGGAGAGGGTCGCCATGCCGTCGCGCACAGCCGCGCGCGAACCGGCCAGGTTGACCACCAGCGTGCTGCCCGAAACGCCGGCCAGGCCGCGGGAGATCCCGGCGTCGACCGCGCCCGCGGCGAGCCCCGAGGCGCGCAGGGCCTCGCCGATGCCCGGAATCGGGCGGTCGAGAACACCGGCGGTGGCGTCCGGCGTCCGGTCGCGCGGCGACACTCCGGTGCCGCCGACCGTGATCACCAGGTCCGCACCGCCGATCACCGCCGTGTTGAGCGCGTTGCGGATGCCCGCGGTCTCGGCCTCGACCACGACGACGCCGTCGACGATGAACCCGGCCTCCTCGAGCAGCTCGGTGACGAGCGGCCCGGAGGTGTCCTCGTGCTCCCCGTGCGCGACCCGGTCGTCCACAATCACCACGAGGGCCCGGCCCAGCCGCTGTGCGCTCCGTTCCATGCCGACACCGTATCCGGTTCCGGGCCCGCTTCGCCGCCGCGGGCCCGGTGATTTCTGACGATTCGGTGACGTGGTCCGCGCAGGCCGCGCGCGCCCCAGTGCAGGCGGCCTAACGTGGGCGAGGTGCGAGTGCTCCTCACCGGCGGTGCCGGGTTCATCGGGTCCCGGATCGCCGACCAGCTGGCCGACGACGGCGACGAGGCCGTCGTGCTGGACAACCTGCTGTCCACCGCGCACGGCTCCACCACGCCACCCGAATACACTCGGCGGCACCGCTTCCTGCGCGGTGACGTCACCGACACCGAGATCGTCGCCGAGCTGCTCGACGGCGTCGACGCGGTCTGCCACCAGGCCGCGGTGGTCGGGCACGGAGTGGATCCCTCCGACGCGCCCTCGTACGCGCTGAACAACGACTACGGCACCGCCGTGCTGCTGGCCGCGATGCACGCGGCGAAGGTACGCAAGCTCGTGCTCGCCTCGTCGATGGTCGTGTACGGCGAGGGCCGGTATGCGTGTGCGGAACACGGTGTCGTTCCGCCGTCACCTCGTCGGCAGTCCGATGTGGACGCCGGGCAGTTCGAACCCACCTGTCCGCACTGCGGTGCCGAGTTGGGCTGGCAACTCGTGCCCGAAAACGCGCCGCTGTCGCCTCGAAGCACGTACGCGGCAACAAAACTGGCGCAAGAGCATCTCGCGGGCGCATGGGCGCGGCAGACCGGCGGCACGGTCTGGGCGATGCGCTACCACAACGTCTACGGCCCGCGGATGCCGCAGAACACGCCGTACGCCGGAGTGGCGTCGCTGTTCCGTTCGGCGCTGGAACGCGGCGAGGCACCGACCGTGCTGGAGGACGGACGGCAGCAGCGGGATTTCGTGCACGTGGACGACGTAGCCCGCGCGAACGTCCTGGCGCTCCGGAGCGACGGCCCGGAGGCGGACCTCACTCCGCTGAACATCTGCTCCGGACAGCCGCACAGCGTCGGCGACCTGGCCCGGGAGCTGGCTCGCGCCTGCGGCGGGCCGGAGCCGCGGATCGTCGGCGGTGCGCGGCCGGCTGACGTCCGGCATGTGGTCGCCGACCCGGCCCGAGCACGGGAGCTGCTCGGATTCCGGGCGGAAACGTCCTTCGCGGACGGCATCGCCGCGTTCGCCACCGCGGAGCTTCGCGCACCCGTCACCCGATGAGGTGAAGATCACTTTCCGGAATGAATCGGCCGTACCGGATCTTGATGCTGGTCATGCGTTCCATCGTGGTGGGGGATATCGAAATCCACGCACTGATCGACGGACGGCTGCAGCTGCCGTCGTCGTTCTTCCCGGGACTTCAGGGCAAGCGCTCGGCACCGAGCACTGTTCCCGTCGTCACCGGGGCATTCCTGATCCGGACCGGCAGCCGCACGGTGCTCGTCGACGCCGGTTTCGGTCCGCGGCCGTCCAGCGAGCCGCATCTGCCGCAGCACTCCAAAGAGCAACTGCACCCGGTGGTCAGCGCCGTCGAGCCGGAGCACGCCGGAGGCTTGCCCGCCGCGCTCACCGAAGCCGGGGTCGACCGCACGGACATCGACACCGTGGTGCTGACTCACCTGCACGCCGACCACATCGGCTGGGTCGCGCCGAACGGCGAGCCGTACTTCCCGAATGCCGAAGTGCGGTACGGCGCGCCCGACTGGGCGGCGTTCGTCGAACCGGCGGGGCGGCACGACCGCGGCCGCGTAGCGCTGGAAGCTCTTCGTGCCCAGGGCAAACTGCGTCCGATGCTGGACGGCGAAATGGTCGCTCCCGGCGTCACCGTTCGGCATGCGCCCGGGCACACGCCAGGGCATTACGTGCTCGAGGTCGCGGATCAGGACCGTCGCGCCGTCCTGATCGGTGACGTCTTCCAGATTCCGGAGCAGATGGCCGATCCGTCGATCGGCGCCGCGTCCGACGTCGATCCGGGGCAGGCGGAGCGGACCCGCCGGCGCTGGCTGGGCGAGGTGGTCGGCACCGGAACGATCGTCGCGGCAGCGCATTTCCCGGACGAGCCGTTCTTCCGGATCGCGACCGACCGCACCGTGGAGCCGATCTCGGCCGTCGCCGCGCCCTGACTGTCCACAATAGACGGATCAGGACGCCGCCAGCGGCAACCGCACCTCGAAGCGGCATCCTGGACCGTGGTTCTGCACGCCGATCCGTCCCCGGTGTGCCTCCACCAGACCCTTCGCGATCGCCAGGCCCAGCCCGCCGCCGCTGGTGGTGCCGCTGCGGTCGGGGGTGCGGGCTTGCGTGCCCCGGAAGGCGACGTCGAAGACCCGGCTGATCTCGTCGTCCGGAATCCCGCCGCAGCCGTCGTCCACGGCCAGCAGCGCCTGGTCGCCGTCGATGCCGAGCTGCACGGCGACCGTGCCGTCCGGCGGGGTGTGCCGGATGGCGTTGGACACGAGGTTCCGGACGATCCGCGCCAGCTCCGGATCGCTGCCGGACACCACCGGCCACGCCGACGCGTTTTCCAGCACCCGCACGCGTTTGCGGTCAGCCACCGGTGCTTGTGCGGCGACCGCGTCGCTCACCACGTCGCGCAGCGGGACCGCCGACATGCTCAGTTCGAGTGCTCCCGCGGTGATCCGGGACAGCTCGAACAAGTCTCCGACCATGCCGGACAGCCGGGTGGTCTCGCCGCTGATCCGCTGGGCGTAGTCGGCCACCTCGGCACGTTCCGAAACCACGCCGTCGGCCAGTGCCTCCGCCATCGCCTGGATCCCGGCCAGCGGACTGCGAAGGTCGTGGCTGATCCACGCGACCAGTTCGCGCCGCGACTTCTCCGCCGCGCGTTCGCGTTCCCGCGCCTCGCGTTCCCACACGCTGCGCCGCGCGATGACTCGGCCCAGCACCATCGCCGCGGGCACCGCCACCAGCGCCACGAGCAGGCATACGAGCAGTTCGGTGGTCAGCGCCTCGGTGAACATGAAGCCGCTCACGCCGAGGATGCCGACCAGCATCGCCGCGATCGGAGTCAGCACGAGCGTGGTCATCGTGGTGGCCAGCGATCGGTGCCGCAGCAGGTAAAGCGCGAGTCCGCCCAGCGCCGCCACCGGCAGCGCGAACAGCAAGGCGAGCGGAAGAATGTGCAGGACGTGGACGAACATGTCCCACGCCGACTCGCCCGAGCCGATCATGGCTGGGTCCGGTCGTAGCGGTAGCCGACGCCCCACACCGTCGCGACGCGGACCGGTTTGGCCGGGTCACGTTCGATTTTCTCACGCAGCCGCCGCACGTGGACGGTCACCGTGGACTGATCGCCGAAGTCCCAGCCCCACACCTTCTCCAGCAGGTCAGCCCGGCTGAACGCCACACCGGGGTGGGAGAGGAAGAACGCGAGGAGGTCGAACTCACGCGTGGTCAGCGGCAGCACCGCGCCGTCGAGCGTCGCCTGGCGAGCGGTCATCTGGAGCCGGAGGTTGCCGTCCGCCAGCTCAGCGGTGGGCGGCTCGGGTCGTGGCATCCGGGCCCGCCGCAGCACGGATGCCACGCGCAGCGTGAGTTCCTTGGGGCTGAACGGTTTGGTGACGTAATCGTCGGCCCCCAGCTGCAGCCCGGCGATGCGGTTTTCCTCCTCGCCCAGTGCGGTGAGCATGACGATCGGCACCTGGCTCGTCTGCCGCAGCCGTCGGCAGACCTCCAGGCCGTTGAGGCCGGGCATCATCACGTCGAGCACCACCAGGTCCGGCACGCGCTCGGCGAACTGGGCGAGCGCTGTCGCGCCGTCGCCGGCCAGATCGACGGTGAAACCGGCGGTTTCGAGGTAGCGGCGGACGACGTCGCGCACGGTCTCGTCGTCGTCGACCACGAGCACGCGACCCGCTTGGGCTTCCATGCCTCACCTCACCAGTTCGTCAACAGCAGGTGGTTGACCGCGAGCGCGACCACCGCCTGTCCGGCAAGCCACCAGCGGCGGTGGCCCGTCGGAAGCAGCGCCGTGGCCGGGATCAGCCACGCGCCGAACGGTAGCCAGATCCGTTCTACCTCAGCCTTCGACAGGCCGGACGAATCGGCGAACACGATCGTGAGCACGGCCGCGAGCACGATCAGCAGCACCGGATCGCGCAGGAGCGTCCGGCGAGACGGCAAGAAGACCGCCGAAGCCACCCCTCGGCGGGCCGCCGCGACCACTGCCGGCCCGCTCGCGACCGCCATCGCGGCCAGGTCGGCCCACACCCAGTAGGAATACGGGCGCACTACCGCGACGCCTTGGTAGTAGCGCTCGACCACGAGGTGGTAGCCGTCGAACCACCAGAATCCGGCGAACGCGAACACGGCGACCACGGCCAACGCGCCGAGGACAGCGGCTGCCGCAGCCCGCCATTGCCTCCCAAGCAAAGCGACGGCCAGCGCGACCAAGCCGAGCAGGACGAGGCCGTAGGAGAGGAAGATGCCGAATCCGATGAGAATCCCGGCGGCCAACGCTGTGGGCCAGGCGTAACCACGGCGTTCCCGGAAGCCCACCGACGCGAGGGCGAGCAGCACGATGCCGGTGGCGGTCACGCCGGCGAAGAGGCCGTCAGCGGACACGCCTAGCCACACTGCACCGGGGCTGAGCACGGCGAACGGCAGCGCCGCGCGGGCTGCTTCGGGACGGCCGAGCAGGGCGATCGTCGCTGGTACCGCGACCGCGACCAGTGCGGCCACCAGCACCACCGCGGCCGACGCCCAGGCACCGCCGCCGAGGCCGAGCCGGTCGAGCCAGACGAAGACGAGCGTCGCGCCTGGCGGGTGACCGGATACGTGGGTGGTCCACGAGTTCGGCTGGAAATCGAGGATGCGCGACGAGAATTCGCGGAGGAAACGCGGGATGTCCGTGATGCCGGGGACCTCGTGCAGGTACTCCTGCGGAGTGGTGAGCCGGCCGGTGAAGCCGCGGGTCCAGCCGTCCACCATGGCGAGCGAGAAGATCCAGGCGAGGGAGGCCAGATAGCCAGCAGTCAGGGCGCGCCGCCATCGCAGCCGGGCGGCCAAGGCCGGGCCGTACAGGACGACACCGGCGGCGATCAGGACGGCGAACACCGAGCCGGGGCCGACGTGCGGCAGCCAATGCGCGAACAGCGGCGGCGCGAACGCGTAGATCACCACGCCCGAACCTGGCCGGTTGTAGTACGCGCCGACCGCGGTCGCGGCGGCGATCACCACAAGGGTGACGCCGACCGTCACGAGATCAGCGCGGAACCGGGGACGGACGGGAACCGGGGGCGGCGGCTCGGCGAGCCGGGCAGCCTTCGTCGACTCGCTCATCGCCGGTCACGATAACCCCGTTCGCGGCGGTTCGGCGGGTTTCCCGCGGATCCGTGAGAAGTCGGTAAGATCTTGCCGGACGTCAGGATTTGGTAAGCACCGCAAGGGTTCTGCACTGTCCTTTCCAGACCTACCGTACGCCTCGTGAACGAATTCGGAGTGGACGTCGTCCTCCCCTGCCTCGACGAGGCGGCCGCGCTGCCCGGCGTGCTTGCCAGTCTGCCGCCGGGGTATCGCGCGATCGTCGTGGACAACGGATCGAGCGACGGTTCCCCCGGCGTCGCGGCTGCGCACGGCGCGAAAGTCGTCGACGAGCCTCGGCGTGGCTACGGGGCCGCCGTACACACCGGGCTGGAGAACGCGACCGCCGACATCGTCTGCTTCGCGGACGCTGACGGATCGCTCGATCTGGCCGAGTTGCCGCGCCTCGTCGCCGCAGTCGTGGACGGTGCCGACCTTGTGGTCGGACGGCGGGTGCCAGTGTCCCGGGCGGTTTGGCCGTGGCACGCGAGAGCAGGCAATGCCGTGTTGTCATTCCTCTTACGGTCTCGTGGGCTGCCGGTCCGGGACATCGCCCCACTGCGGGCGGTGCGTCGCCGGGAACTGCTGGCGCTCGGCGTTGCGGACCGGGCGTTCGGCTATCCGCTTGAACTGTTGGTGAAGGCTCAGCGCGCGGGCTGGGTGGTCCAGGAGTTCGACGTCGTCTACCGGGAACGGGCGCAGGGCACGAAATCGAAGGTGTCCGGTTCGGTCCGGGGCACGTTGCGGGCGGTGCGGGACTTCGGGCGGGTGTTGGTCCGATGACCTTCTGCCTGCTTGTGGTCGCGAAAGCCCCGGTGCCGGGGTTCGCGAAGACTCGGTTGTGCCCGCCCGCGACGGCTGAACAGGCAGCGGAGATCGCCGCGTCCGCGCTGCTCGACACGTTGGACGCTGCGTTCGCCACTGACGGTGCGATCACCGTGGTGGCGATGACGGGCGACCTCGCCGCGGCGGCGCGGGGTACCGAAATCGGCCGGGCGTTGCGGAAAGCGACGGTGATCGCGCAGCGAGGCTGGGATTTCGGCACCCGGCTGGCCAACGCGCACTCCGACACCAGCGCGGTGCACGCCGGTTTGCCCGTGCTGCAGATCGGCATGGACACGCCGCAGGTCTCCCCGGCCTTGTTCGCGTCGGCGATCGAACCGGTCGTCACCGGAGCCAGTCACGCGGTGCTGGGCGGTGCTGAAGACGGCGGCTGGTGGGGGCTTGGGCTTGCTGACCCGCGGCAGGCGCAGGTGCTCGCTGGGGTTCCCATGTCGCGTCCGGACACGGGGTTTCGCACCCGAGCGGCGTTGACGGGTGCGGGTCTGCGCGTTGGCGAGCTGCCGATGCTGTCCGATGTGGACACTATGGAGGACGCGCTGCGGGTGGCCGCGATTCGGCCTGACGGCAGGTTCGCTACCGCAGTGGACGCGGTGGGGGTGGTGGCGTGAAACTCGCGACCGGCCGGGAATTCGATCGCGGGCTGCTTGGCCATCACTGCTGGCTGGAGCTCGCGAACGGTGGCCGCATCGAGCTTCCAGTCGGTCGTTGGGCGGACGGTTGCGGCGCGGGCGACGCCGTGCTGCTCGACGCGTGTGAAGGTCCGACGCTCGACGTCGGCTGCGGGCCTGGTCGGCTGACTGCCGCGTTGACGCGCCGAGGCGTCGTGACCCTCGGCGTGGACAGCTCGCCAGTCGCCGTGCGACTGACGCGGCGGCGCGGGGCGAGTGCGTTGCAGCGCAACGTTTTCGCTCGCCTGCCCGGCGAAGGACGATGGAATCACGTGTTACTGGCCGACGGCAACATCGGGATCGGCGGCGATCCCGATGCGCTGCTGCGGCGAGTGCACAAGTTGCTCACGCCGGACGGTGACGTACTCGTGGAACTGGAGGAGCCCGGCCACGGCGTGCGCCGGGATCACGTCCGGCTGCGGCCGGATCCCGCTGACGGTCGGTGGTTCACGTGGGCGTGGGTCGGCGTCGACGCCATCGCGGAAATCGCGGTACGGACTGGGTTCCGGGTTGTGTGGACGACCAGTCGCGGGCACCGCTGGTTCGCGAAACTGGCACGCGCGTGAAACGCGGACGGCTGACGGCCGCGTGGCACACGCTCGACGCTCGGGTCACCGCAGCGCAAGCCAAGATCGGCGAACGGGCCCGCGCTGTCGATCGCCGGGTGCCGAAGACAGAGCAGTTCAAGGGTGGCGCGCACGGCGAGCGCGTGACGGCCCGGGTTGGCAGCTTGCTCGGGCTCGCGTTCCTGATCTGCTTCGTCACCGGGCTGCTGAGCCACTTGATCCAACATCCGCCGGGATGGTTCTTCTGGCCCAGTCGGCCGGTTTGGCTGTACCGGGTGACTCAGGGCGCGCATGTAATCTCCGGGATCGCGGCGATTCCGTTGCTGCTGGCCAAATTATGGAGCGTCTACCCGAAGCTGTTCGAACGGCCGCTGGTGCGCTCGGTGCCGCACGCGCTGGAGAGGCTGTCGATCCTTGTCCTCTCCGGGGCGGCGTTCTTCGAGCTGAGTTCCGGATTGCTGAACGTCGCGCAGAACTACCCGTGGAACTTCTACTTTCCGCAGGTGCACTACGCGGTGGCGTGGGTGGCCATCGGATCGATCCTCGTGCACGTCGCGGTGAAGCTCCCGGTGCTCCGGCGGGCGCTGACCCGGGAGCGTGCGCCGGTCGAGCCGTCCGGTCCGGGGTTGTCGCGGCGCGGGTTCCTTGCCACCACTGGGATCGCGACTGGCGTCGCCGTGTTAGCTACCGCAGGAGCGACGGTTCCCGCGCTGCGGAACGTCTCCGGGTTGTCGTGGCGGTCGGACAAGGGCTCGCAGAAGTTGCCGGTCAACCGCACGGCCGTGGCGGCGCAGGTAACGCGGGCCGCGCAGGATCCCGGGTGGCGGCTGTCCGTGGTGACGCCAGCGGGAACGCGGCAGTTCACGCTGGCCGAGTTGCGGACGTTGCCGCAGACCACTGTGGACTTGCCGATCGCGTGCGTGGAGGGATGGAGCCAGATGGCGACGTGGCGTGGCGTCTCGTTCCCGGATCTGCTGCGCGCGGGCGGCAGTTCGCCGGGGGTCGACGTGCGTGTGTCGTCGCTGGAAAAGAACGGGCTATACGGCGTCAGTGTGCTGCCTGGCGAGCACACGGCCGACCCGCTCACGTTGCTGGCGCTGGAACTCAACGGCGAGGTGCTGAACCTCGACCATGGCTATCCGTGCCGCGTGATCGCGCCCAGCCGGCCGGGCGTGCTGCAGACGAAGTGGGTCGCGAAGCTGGAGGTGCAGTGAAGACCGCGCGGATTGTGCTGGCGCTGCCCGGATTAGCGGCGCTGGCGTACGGGATCGTGCTGTTCCTCGACTATGCGGCACCGGCTTGGCCGGACAGCTTCACGACGTTGCTGTGGATCGGCGGCGGTCCGATCGTCAACGACGCGGTGTTCGCCCCAGTCGCGGGCGTGGTTGGCCTGCTGCTGGCGCGAATCCTGCCGAAGCCGTGGCGGGGGCCGGTGCAAGTCGGTGCGGCGCTGACGGCAGTGCTGGGCTTCGTGGCGTTCCCGCTGCTGTGGCGTGCTTATGGCGTGCCGCCGAAACCTGGGCTGCACGACGGGAACACGTGGCTGGGGCTGGTGGCGACCCTCGCGGTGGTGTGGAGTGCCGTCCTGGTCGCGGCGATCGTCCGGATTGTCCAGGTCCGGTCTCGGGCGGCACGGAAAATTCGGTCGCGCGCACGTAGTTGACCTGGGTTTTCTTCCGGTACCGGAATTTTCCCGCAGATTCGGCGTTTGGGACGACGGGCGCGTGGGCACCTCACCGCACGCGGAGAGGCTCTCCGTGCCGAGTCGGAGGCGGCACGGAGAGCCTCTCCGTGTTTTCGTGCGTGAGCCGGTTTTCGGGTCGCTGGTCAATGAAAACGGCCACGCGCGACCGGCTCGGATGCTCCGGTCGCGCGCGGCCTGTAAAGGTTCGGCCCCAAGCGCGGATAGGGGGGTCGAGCCGTGGCTGGTCTCGGCCGCGCCTCGGCGGCCGAGCGATCTAGTTGGCCGGTACCGCCTGCCCGCCGAGGGTGACCTGCACCGTGCGCCCGCCGGCGAGAGTGAAGGTCGTCTGGTCGTTCGGGGCGCGCGTGCGGATCGCGGCGACGAGGGTGTTGGCACTGTCGATGACGCGGTTGTCGATCTTGGTCACCACATCGCCGGACTTCAGGCCGGCTTTCTCCGCCGGGCTGCCCGGCGTGATGTCGCCGAGCTGGGCGCCGCCCTGGGGCGCGTCAGTCACCTTCGCGCCGATGAACGTCTGGGTCGCGTGGCCGGTCTTGATGATGTCCTGCGCGGTGCGGCGCGCCTGGTCGATCGGGATGGCGAAGCCGATGCCGACGTTGCCGCCCTCGCCGCCGCTGCCCTGGCCGCGGCCCGAATTCGGGCTGTAGATGGCCGAGTTGATGCCGATGACCTGGCCGCTCATGTTCGACAGCGGACCGCCCGAGTTGCCGGGGTTGATCGCGGCGTCGGTCTGGATCGCGTCCATCACCGTGGTCTGGTCGGTCTCGTCGCCGCCCGCCTGCACCGGGCGGTGCAGCGAGCTGACGATGCCCGAGGTGACCGTGCCGGTCAGCTCGTACGGCGAGCCGATCGCCACCACCTGCTGCCCGACCCGCAGGTCGTCGGACCGGCCGAGCTCGACCGGAGTCAGGTTGCCGACGCCGGACACCTTGACCACGGCGATGTCCGTGGTCGGGTCCCGGCCGACGACTTTCGCCGCGGCCTTCTTGCCGTCCTGGAACACGGCCTGGATCTGGCCGCCGTTCGCGGCGACCTGGACGACGTGGTTGTTGGTGAGGATGTAGCCGTCGCTGCTGAGCACGAAGCCGGAGCCCTCGCCCGCCGCGGTCCGGCCGGACACCTGCAGCTCGACCACGCTCGGCGACAGCTTCTGCGCCACCGATTCGACCGAGCCGGCGGGCACGTTGCCGGTCTGCTGCGCGGGTTTCGGCGCGTCGAGCGCACTCACCGACGAACCGGATCCGCCGGTGAGGTACCCGACGGTTCCGCCGGCCACCCCGCCGATCACGAGCGAGATCGCGGCGACGCTCGCGAGGAGCTTGCCCGCCGAAGCCTTCTTCTCGCGCTGCGCGGGAACGCCGTACACCGAGGTTCCTGGTGCGCCGTAAGGGTTGGCCGGGGATCCGGCGGGCGGAGTCGGCGTCCCTCCGGGGTATTGGCTGCCGTACGGCTGACCCGCCGCGGGCTGCTGCTGCGCACCGGGGAACTGCCCGCTCTGCGGCGCGCCGAGGGGCGACGCCGCGCCTTGGGCGGACCACGGGTTCGGCGTGCCTCCAGTCGGAGCAGCGCCGGTTCCGTACGCCGCGCCACCGGCCGGGGCGGCACCGTACTGGCCCGCAGGCGCTCCGTAAGCGCCGGAAGCGTCGCCGCTCGCCGTGCCAGAGCCGGGCGTCCCCGCCGAGCCCTCAGCGGCCGAACCGTACGCGGCAGTCGTGCCCGGAGCCTGCTGACCCGCGTCTCCGCCCGCCGAATCGGCTGACGGGGGTTGGCTCGCTGGCTGAGCCGGGGTCTGCTGCCAAGCCGCCTGGCCGTCGGCGCCCGGCTGGGCACCCGGGTCCTGGCGACCCGCCGCGGAGTCGGGCGCGTGGGGGTCGTTCTCGGTCATGTCCTCACCTAAGCGGCTGGGCCTGAGAGGTTCCTGAGTCGAACCTGTGTTTCGTAGATGAGTATGCCGTGACTTCCGGTCAGCCTGCCGCGCGAAGCCGTTCCGCGATCTGTTCCGGGGTGGCGTCGTTGATCCAGACCGCCATTCCCGATTCGGATCCGGCCAGGTACTTCAGCTTGTCCTTGGCCCGCAGCACGGAGAACAGCTCCAAATGGAGCCACGACAGTTCCCGGTCCCGCCGCACCGGCGCCTGCTGCCAGCCCGCGATGTAAGGCAGCGGCCGGTCGTACAGCGCGTCGCATCGGCGCAGCACGTCCAGGTACACGCGGGAAAAGTCGTCGCGCTCGGCGTCGGTGAGCGCTGGGAGGTCCGGCACCTGCCGGTGCGGCACGATCTGGATGTGCACCGGCCAGCGCGCGGCCGGCGGCACGAAAGCCGTCCAGTGCTCGCCCGTGGCGATCACGCGCTCGCCCGATTTCTGTTCCGCGGCCAGCACGTCACCGAGCACCGACCCGCCGTGTTCCCGCGCGACCGCCAGCATCCGTTCGGTCTTCGGCGTGACGAACGGATAGCCGTAGATCTGGCCGTGCGGATGTGAGAGCGTGACGCCGATTTCCTCGCCGCGGTTCTCGAAGGGGAAGACCTGTTCGACGCCGGGCGTCTGCGCGAGCGCGGCGGTGCGGTCGGCCCAGGCGTCCACCACGAGGCGAACCTGTTCCGGCGTCAACTGGGAGAACGCGCCGTCGTGGTCGCTGGTGAAGCACACGACCTCGCAGCGGCCGAGGCCCGGCGCGGTCGGCACCAGACCCAAGCCGTCCACAGTGGACGGATCTCCGGTCGCCTGCTGCGAGAACGACGGGAACCGGTTCTCGAACACGACGACGTCGTAGTCGGCTTCGGGGACCTCGCTCGGCTTGCCCGGACGGGTCGGGCAGAGCGGGCAGAGGTCGGCGGGCGGCTTGTACGTGCGCGTCTGGCGGTGCGCCGCCATCGCGACCCACTCGCCGGTCAGCGGGTCGCGGCGGATCTCCGAGGCCGCCGCGACCGGCGGCAGGTCCCGGGTGTCGGCGGCGAGCCGCTCGTGGGCGTCGGTGTGGTCGAAATAGATGATCTCCCGGCCGTCGGCCAGGTGCCGCACAGTGCGTTTCACGCTTCTTCTGCCTCGAGGTTCTCCGCCGTTTCGGCGATCATGAGTTCTCCGACCCGCTCCGCGAGGGCTTCCCGCGCGCGGTCGTCCAATCCGTCGTCGGTCACCACGACCTGCGCTTCCTCCAGGTCCGCGATCGTGGAGATGCCGACCGTGCCCCACTTCGTGTGGTCGGCGAGCACGACCAGCCGCCGTCCGGCCTCCACCAGCGCGCGGTCGGTCTCGCTTTCGGTGAGGTTCGGGGTGGTGAACCCGGGCCCCACCGCCATCCCGTGCACGCCGAGGAACACCAGGTCGAGGTGCAGCGTCCGCAGGCTCTGCACGGCGACCGGGCCGACCAGCGCGTCCGACGGAGTGCGCACCCCGCCGGTCAGGACCACCGTGCGGTCCGGCTGGGCGGCACTGCGCAGCACGTCGGCGACCTGGATCGAGTTGGTGACGATGGTGAGGCCCTCGATGCCGTCGAGCGCGTGCGCGAGCGTCCAGGTGGTGGTGCCCGCGGACAGGCCGATCGCGGTGCCCGGCTTGACGAGAGTGGCGGCCAGTTCGGCGATAGCTTCCTTCTGCGCGCGCTGGCGCACCGACTTCGCCTCGAACCCGGGTTCGTCGGTGCTCTTGCCGACCAGCGACGTCGCACCGCCGTAGACCTTCTCGACCAGGCCGCGGCCCGCGAGCACGTCGAGGTCCCGGCGGACCGTCATATCGGAGACGCCCAGCCTCGCGACGAGGTCACTGACCCGGACCGCACCGGTCCGGCGTGCTTCCTCGAGGATCACCGCCTGTCGCTGCCGCGCGAGCACCGCCACTCCTCAAGCACACCATCAACTACACAAAATCCTACACGATTCAACATCAGGGGTGCGCGACGTGCAGATCGAGCGTCCCCCTGCCGGGCGACCGCCAAGCGTGGCAAACAATTCAGGCGACCGGCGCCCCTGGTAGCCGGATGGTGAACAGAGCGCCGCCTTCCGGTGCCCGGTTGGCGTAAACCGTGCCGCCGTGCCGTTCGGCCGCGTGCTTCACGATCGCCAGCCCCAGGCCGGATCCGGGCAGCGTGCGCGCCTCCGACGAGCGGTAAAAACGGTCGAACACCTTGGGCAAGTCCTCCTCGGCGATGCCGGGACCGGAGTCCGCGACCTCGACCACCGCGGTGCCGTCGCCGAGCGGACGCAGCGTGACCCGCACCCGCGAACCCTGCGGCGAGAATTTCACCGCGTTGTCCAGCAGGTTCAGCACCGCCCGTTCGAGCGAGCTGTTGTCGCCGGTGAGCACCCACGGCTGCAGCGCGACCTCGAACTCGATCTCGCCCGCCCGGCGGCGCGCCCGGTCGAGCGCGCGCTCGACCACTTCCATCAAGTCGACGCGTTCGGCCTGCTCGCGCGGTTCGTCCTGTCGCGCCAGCTCCACGAGGTCGCCGATGAGCTGGGTGAGCTCGTCGAGCTGGCCGCGGATGTCGGCCTCGATGTCGGTGCGGTCCACTTCCGGCAGCGACGGCGCGCCCGGACGGCTGGCCGACAGCAGGAGTTCCAGGTTGGTGCGCATGGAAGTCAGCGGGGTGCGCAGCTCGTGCCCGGCGTCGGCGACGAGCTGCCGCTGTCGTTCCTGCGAGTCCGCGACCGTGCCGAGCATGATGTTGAAACTGTGCGTCAGCCGGGCGAGTTCGTCGTCGCCGCTCACCGGGATCGGACGCAGGTCACCGGTCGCGGCCACCCGCTCGGCAGCCGACGTCAGCCGGTCGACCGGGCGCAACCCGGCGCGCGCGACCGCCGTGCCCGCGCCCGCGGCCACCACGATCCCGGCGCCGCCGACCAGGAACAGCACCACGGACAGCTGGTTCAGCGCGCGCATCGTCGGAGCCATCGACTGCGCCAGCACGATCGCCTGCCCGTGCCCGAGCGGCACCGCGACCACCCGCATGCCGGTGGTCGCGTCGGTGCGCAGCGACTGGGACAGCACGCCGGTCGCGACGCGCATCTCGGCCGGACCCACCGGCGGCCGGGTGCCCGGCTGCGGATAGATCAGGTCGCCGGTGACGCCGTTGAGCTGGCCGATCTGCAGGTCGGCGCTGGCCAGCAGCGCACCCGGCACCTCGCGGAGCTGGTCGGTCGGCACCTGCGGCGAGTTCGCCGCGGCTTGGGCGCGGGCGAGCAGATTGTCGTCGAGCTGGGTGAGGAGGTTGTTGCGAACCACCAGGTACGCGCACAGGGAAACGAGCGCCACCGCCCCCGCCACGCACGCGGCGGCCAGCAGCGTGACGCGGCCGCGCAGCGAGAACCGGCGGGTGCTCCACCGGGTGCCCCGCGGATCGGGGACCTCCCCCTCCGGCGCGGCCTGCTCGCCCGCCGGATGGTCGGTCACGGCGGCGTCTCGCGCAGGACGTACCCCACTCCACGCACCGTGTGGATCAGCCTCGGTTCGTTGTCCGCCTCCGTCTTGCGGCGCAAATAGCCGACGTAGACCTCCAGCGCGTTGCCCGACGTCGGGAAGTCGTAACCCCATACTTCCTCCAGGATCCTTCCGCGGGTCAGCACGTGCTTGGGGTACGAGAGGAACAGCTCGAGCAGCGCAAACTCGGTGCGGGTGAGACTGATCTCGCGACCGCCGCGGCGGACCTCGCGAGTGCCCGGGTCGAGCGTGAGGTCGGCGAACGACAGCACCTCCGACGTCTCGCCCTGCTGCCCGTCCGGCACGGCGCGGCGCAGCAGGGCGCGCAGCCGGGCGAGCAGTTCCTCCAGCGCGAACGGCTTGGGCAGGTAGTCGTCGGCTCCCGCGTCGAGGCCGGAGACCCGGTCGGAGACGGTGTCGCGCGCGGTCAGGACGAGAATCGGCAGGTCATCGCCGGTGCTGCGGAGCCGGCGGGCCACTTCGAGCCCGTCGAGGCGCGGCATCATGACGTCGAGAACCATCGCGTCCGGACGGTTGGCGAGGATCGTCTCCAAGGCCTGCGCACCATCGCTCGCGAGCTCCACGGTGTAGCCGTTGAACTCCAAAGACCGCCTGAGCGATTCACGGACGGCACGGTCGTCGTCCACTACGAGGATGCGCATGCCGTCAGTCTTACGCAGAGTGCTGAGACCCGCCTAAGAACACACGCAGAACACACAAAGAGCATTTCCCCGGAGTGCGGCGTGTAACAGGTGCGGCGCCGGTTGCGACCTTCGGCTGAACTTGAGAACGAGGAGTGCTGATGGCCAACCGGAAACGGTCCGGGCCCGGCTGGCTGGCCGGAATCTGTGTACTCGCCGTCATCGGGATGATCGGCAACGCGTGCAGCAGCGGGGACAGCGGACCTTCCGCGCCCGCCTCCGTGACGGTCCCGATCACGACGCCTTCGATGCCCACTTACAGTCCGACCCCTTCGTCCGAACCGCCCACGACCGTGGACACACCCACCTCGACGCCGACGTACTCGGCCCCTGCTGCCGCTCCCGGTGGCACCGGAACCGGGAGCGGCGATGCACCTCTGAGTGAGGACTCAGGCGGCAGGGTGCACGTGCCGCACATTCCGCACCCGCACGTGCGCACCTGCGTCGGAGGGAAGCACCTTCACATCTGCAGCTGACCTCACAACGAGCGCTCTTCCGGCGGCCGCGCCACCGGAGCGTTCCAGTGCCGCCAGAGCGCGAGCACCCGGATCGCGACCACAACCACCGCGGAGAAGGTCGTGACCGCACCGGCCGGGAGATCCAGCGCGTGCCCCGCCCAGACGCAGACCGCGCCGGTCAGCGCGGCCATCGCGTAGATCTCCTTGCGCAGCACGAGCGGGATTTCCCGCAGCAGCAGATCGCGGACCGCGCCGCCGCCGATGCCGGTGGTCATGCCGATCAGGCACGCGGCGTACCCGGTCGCGCCCGCGTTGAGCGCCACCGTCGTCCCGGAGGTGGCGAACACGCCGAGCCCGACCGCGTCCGCGAGCAGCACCGCGTGCCGCAGCCGGGCGACCTGCGGGTGGAAGGCGAACACCACCAGCGCCGCCGCCGCGCAAACGGCCAGGTAAGGCCAGTTGCGCAGGGACGTCGGCGGGTGAATGCCGAGGAGCACGTCGCGGATGATGCCGCCGCCGAGCGCCGTGGTCAGTCCGACCACGACGACCCCGAACACGTCCAGCCGCGCCCGGACCGCGGCCAGCGCCCCGGACGCCGCGAACGCCACCAGCCCGAGGAACTCGAGCGCGGTCAGCAGCATGTGCTGGTTCTACTGGTCGAGGAGCCCGCCGCGGTAGGCCAGGAGCGCGGCCTGCACCCGGTTGGCCGCGCCGATCTTCGACAGAACGGCCGAGACGTACCCCTTCACCGTCGCCTCGGACAAGTGCAGCCGCCCGCCGATCTCGGCGTTCGACAACCCCTGCCCGATCAGCGCGACGACCTCGCGTTCGCGCTCGGACAGCGAGGCCAGGAGCTTGCGCGCCGGCTGCGCGGCCCGCTGCTCGTCGCGGTGGCTCTGCACCATCCGCACGGCGACGCCCGGATCGAGGACAGCCCCGCCCTTGGCCAGGTCGCGCACGGCCCGCAGCAGCGCCGCCGGGTCGATGTCCTTCAGCAGGAAGCCGTTGGCGCCGAGCCGCAGCGCGAGGCTGACGTACTCGTCGATGTCGAAGGTGGTGAGCATGGCGACGGTGGGCGGATCGGGCAGCGCGAGAATGGCCCGAAGCGCGCGAATGCCGTCGTCAGGGGCGCGCATCTTGATGTCGAGCAGCGCGACGTCAGGGTGATAGCGACGGGCGACCTCGACCGCCGATCTGCCGTCGCTTGCCTCGCCCACGATCTCGATGTCCGCAGCCCCGGACATCATGGCGCGCAGCCCCGACCGAACTAGTTCCTCGTCGTCGGCGAACATGAGCTTGATCAACGAAGCCCTCCGGCAAACCGTGGGTTGGAGGCGGCTCCCCGCACCCGTTACGGAAGATTACCTACTGTTGTTCACGGTTTCGAAACCAGACACGACCAGGTGACGCGACTGGTCCACCGGAGCGGCCGAGAACAGCAGTCAACCCTGTTGCAGGTCACCCACTTGAGTGAGTTCATCGGGTGGGTGCCGCCGAGTTGCGTAACCGATCCAGAAGGAACGGATGTTCATCGGGGGCACACCGCTGGCCGGTCTATCGGGGTCGAGAGGCCGGTTGCCGAGGCGGTGTTCGCTCGACGCTGGCGATCACCGTGGCCGTTGCGGAGAGTGTCGCCGCAGCGAGGAAAACTGCGCCCAGCGTGACGAGCGCGGCCGACGGATAGCATCCAAGCGCGGGGGCGGCCCGCTTCTCGCCAGTGCTCGTCTCTGCGGTTGTCCGGCCAGAGGGAGCTTTTCATGCGCCGTACACGCCAGATTCTTACGTGTTCGACGGTTCTGACGCTGCTGACAGGCTGTTCCGGCACGCAACCGCGACCCAGCAAGACGGTGACGCAACCTGTTCCAGCGACTGGCACGCTTCCCGAAAACCCGTCGTTCACCGACCCGCAACCCGCCGGGCCAGCGATGGCGATTCCGCCAGCATTGCTCACACTTGGCACGGTTGCGCTCGTGCTCGGCGCAGTCGGGCTTTTCCTTGTGCTCACCAGAAACGGAGCCTCGCGCGTGGTCGGCACCGTACTGCTCGGCGGCTGCGGCGGGATCATTCTCGCCGCAGCCATCGCGCTGATCGTCCCGAGCTGATCCTCCTGCTCGTCAGCGCACCACGACGCCGTCGCGCAATGCCGTGAACAGCCGCCCGAGACGGACTCGATGATCCTCCGCCACAGCGCTGTCCGGCTCACCGTCGACGCGACGACCCGCGGTTTCCACCAGCACCACGCTGTAGCCAGCGATGAAGAACGCCGCGAGCAAAAGCCCATCGCCGTCGAAGGTGGGGTCTTGGGTTAGTTCTTCGGCCAGCGTGGATTGGAGTTCGGCGCCGATGGCTCGCGCGCGGGCGATCAGCGCGGGTGAACCGGCGATCGTCCGGAAGAACGGGACCGAGTGTGTGCTGAGTCCGGAAAAGGGCGCGCGCTCGTCGCAGAGGCGGAAAGCCATGTCCTGCAAGGACGTCAGGACATCGACACCGGGCGCGCGTTCGCGGACGGCCGCGCGCAGCAGGTCGGCTGCGTCGGCCGCTCGGTCCAGGAAGAGGTCTTCCTTGCGTGCGAAGTGATTGAACACGGTCACGCTGGAAACTCCGGCTTCGCGCGCGACCTCGGCGACCGTGACGGCTTCGTACCCGCGTTCGAGGAACAGCCGGTTCGCGACCGCCAGGATCCGGGCGCGCGTCTGCGGGCCGCCGCGTTCGCTGGTTCTGGGCATCCGGATCCACTTCTTTGTGTGACTAAATTTAGTTCGTTAAGATAGTAGCAGTCGACCGAGGGGGATCCATGAGCGAGCGCGCGTTTCCCGTGCCGTCCACCGTCAGTGAGCAGGCTCGGGCCTGGCTCGCCTTCGACGTCGGCGAGTTGGCGTATCCGGCCGCCGACGACACCGACGGCTGGCTCGCGATGGTTGCCCAGGCGAATCGGTCGACGGCCCAGCGGTTTTCGGTTTCCGACCTGCCGGTGAGCGTCGAAGACTTCGAGGTCGACGGAGCCGTGGGATACGCCGCGATGCCGCACGGGGCCGATGACGACGCGGTCTTTCTGTGGATGCATCCCGGCGGTCTTCTGGTCGGCGGCGGGGACGCGTGCCGTGCGACGACTGCCCGGACCGCGTTGTCGACGGGCATGCTCGGGTGGGGCGTGGACTATCGACTGCCGCCGCTGCATCCCTATCCGGCCGCGTTGAACGATGCGATGTCGATGTATCGGCGTGCGCTCGACGGGCGTGATCCGTCGCAGGTGTTTGTCGGCGGCGACTCCGCGGGAGGGAACATCGCGGCCGCACTTCTGTTGTGCGCCAAAGATGCCGGGTTGCCGATGCCCGCGGCGCTGCTGCTCAACACGCCGCAGATCGACCTGACCGAATCCGGCGACACCTTCCAGACGCCCAACGGCGTCGACAACGTCCTCCGCAGTTTGGCTCAGACGAACGCCCTCTACGCAGCGGGTGCCGATCTGCGAAATCCTTACCTGTCCCCGATCTTCGGCGACGTTTCCGACTTTCCGCCGACCTTCCTCCGGAGCGGAACGCGCGATCTGTTCCTGTCGAACACGGTGCGGATGCATCGAAAGCTGCGCGCCGCGGGCGTGGAGGCCGAGCTGCATGTGTTCGAGGCGAGGCCGCACGGCGGGTTCGGCGGCGATAGCCCGGAGGACTTGGACGCGGCGGCGGAGCAGCGACGTTTTCTCGCGAAGCACGGGCGTCGGAGTTAACGCCTCAACGATGCCGTCAGGTTATCGCCGGATAGCGAGCCAGTCTTGGACGCTGGCAGCGCAACGCGACAACACTTGAGACATGGTCACCGATACAACTACTCGACTTCCCGGTTCCGATAGTCGTCGAGCAGCAGCTTCGTAGTCAGCTCAATGTGGTCCCGCAGCGCCTCGACGGTGCCCGGGACGTCTCGCTCGATCGCGCGCTCGCAGATCGCCCGGTGTTCCGCGGCGACATCCCGGTGACTGCCCTCGCTAGATGTACGAGCCCAGCATCGGTAGACCTCGGCGGATTCGCGCAGTTGCGTCGCCACCGCGCGCAGGTGCTGGTTGGGGCAGCCCTCCAGCAAGACCTGGTGGAACCGGGCGTGCGCGGTCAGCCAGCGTTCATTGATCGCGTCTGACTCGTCGGCGAACGCGGTGCGGGCGAGATTGTGGTGCGCCGCGAGCAGATCGGACTCCCATTCGATGCTGCCGTGCGCCAGGGATTCGCGGACCACGTGCGTCTCGACGACCACGCGTGCCTCGGTGAGGTCTTGCAGGGTGTCCGGGGAGACATCGATGACCCGGAACCCTTGCTGCGGCGCGAAAGTCGCAAGCCCTTGGCCCACGAGACGGGGAAGCGCTTCACGCAGGACGCCGCTGCTGGCGTCGTAGTCGCCTTTGAGCGCTTCCACGCGCAGCCGTGATCCGGGCTCGTGCCGGCCGTTGAGGATGTCGGCGCGAAGACGCAGGTAGACGTCCTCGACGCGGGTCGTGCTGCGAGCGCCAGTCATGTCGAAGATCGTACCCGGTTCCGCACACAAGCTAGAATCTCGAGATTTAATTGACTTATCGAGATTCGAAGGTGTTCACTGGCCGGGAAGCAGCGGAAGGACGCGGAACATGAAGACGACGACACGGGCGGGCCGGATGTGCCTGGTGCTCGACGACAAGGTGATCGACGTCGAGGGCGCGAGCGGAGGGCGGTTTCCGGCCGATCCGCTCGCGGTTTTCGAGCGCTGGAGCGAGTTCGCGGAGTGGGGGCGAACGACGACCGGCGGGCCGGCCGCGCCCGAGGGCGAAGCGGGGAGCCCCTCGCCCAAGCCGCGGCAGATCTTCGCGATCGGGTTGAACTACCGGGAGCACGCGCAGGAAGCGGGGCTCGCGCTTCCGGAGTCACCGGCCACTTTCACTAAGTTCGGCACTTCCCTGACCGGGCCGGACACCCAGCTGAAGTTGCCAAGCGAGTCCGTCGACTGGGAAGCGGAGCTCGTGGTCGTGATCGGCCGCCGAGCTGAGAAAACCTCAGCCGAGGACGCCTGGCTGCACGTGGCTGGATTGACTGTGGGACAAGACTTTTCCGAACGGGTCGTGCAAGCCGCGGGGCCGGTGCCGCAGTTTTCGCTCGGCAAGTCGTTCCCGGGGTTCGCGCCGACCGGGCCGGTGCTGGTGACCGCCGACGAGTTCGCCGACCCTGACGACCTCGCGATCGAATGCCTCGTCAACGGCGAGAGCGTGCAGAAAGCGCGCACGTCGTCGATGGTCTTCTCAGTCGCCGAGTTGATCTCCCGGCTGTCGGCGGTGTGCCCGCTGCTGCCCGGCGACCTGATCTTCACCGGTACGCCTCCTGGCGTCGGGCATTCGCGGTCCCCGCAGCGCTACCTGCGGCCCGGCGACGAAGTGGTCACGCGGATCGAAGGCATCGGACAGCTCCGGCAGATCTGCGTCGCCGGGTGAAAGGGGCAATTCCATGGCACTGCACAGATTGAAGTCGCTGACTGTCGGCGTACCGGACGTCGCGGGCACCGCCGGCTACTACGCCGACTTCGGGCTCACGCAGCTCACTCCGGGCCGGTTCGCCACGGTCGAGGGCGGCGAGCAGTTCGTCCTGCAGCACTCGCGAGTCCGCCGGTTGCTGGGTCTGACCGTCGCGGTCGATGACGCTGACGACCTCGGTCGCATCGCCGCGAATCTCGACCGGCTGGGCATTCCGGTGCGGCGCGAGGCGGAAACCCTGCACGCCAGGGAACCGATCGCGGACATCGCCGTCGAAGCGGTCGTCGCGCCGCGGCTGGTCCGCGCCACCGTGCCCGCGACCCTGTACAACGGGCCTGGTCGGCTGGACCGTGCCGGCACCCGGGCGCCTGTGCTGTCCCGGACCGAACCGGTGCGGCCGCTCGCGCTGGGACACGTCGTGATCGGGACGGTCGAGCAGGAGTCGACTCAGCGGTTCTTCACCGACGGCATCGGGTTCAAGGTCAGCGACGTCGTTCCCGGCCGAGCGGCGTTCCTGCGGTGTTCGACCGATCACCACAACCTGCTCGTACAGCAGGCTCCGCTTAACTTCCTGCACCACACCTCGTGGCAAGTGTCCGATGTGGACGACGTCGGGCGAGGAGCGATGAGCATGCTCGCCGAACATCCGGAACGGCACGTCTGGGGACTGGGCCGCCACCACATCGGGTCGAATTTCTTCTGGTACCTCAAAGATCCCGCCGGGAATTTCGCCGAGTACTACTCCGACATGGACGCCATCGTCGACGACCAACTCTGGACGCCGCGGTCGTTCGAGGGCATCCAGTCGCTCTACGAATGGGGTCCGCCTCCCCCGCCGTCGTTCATCAATCCGGAAGACCTGGCGGCGCACATGACCGGCGCGCACGCAGAAGGCAGCTGAACCGAAAGGGCATCATCTTGCGTTTCATCGCTATGGAGGAAGCGTTCGCGCTCCCCGAACTGCAGGCCGGATACCCAGTGCCCAAGACGGAAACCGCCGCGCGGTGGGTCGAGGACTGGGGAAAGCGGCTGTGCGACTACACGACTTACCGGCTGCCGGAAATGGACCAGCACGGCATCGACGTCCAGGTGCTTTCCCTCACCGCACCCGGAATCCAGGGCCTGACCGACGCCAGCCAGGCAGTTAAAGACGCCCGGACCGCCAATGACCACCTCGCCAAAGTGATCGCTGACCACCCGGATCGATTCCGCGGGCTGGCCGCGTTGCCGCTCCAGGATCCCGACGCGGCGGTCGCGGAACTCCACCGCGCCGTCGGCACGCTCGGGCTCAGCGGGGCGCTCGTCAACGACCACACCAATGGCACCTACCTCGATGACCCGCGCTACGAACCGGTGTGGGCCGCGCTCGAGGAACTGAACGTGCCGCTCTACCTTCACCCGGGCGCTCCTCCGGCCGAGCCATGGCAGGTGCTCGAAGGGCGTCCCGAACTGCGGGGTCCATTGTGGAGCTGGGGAGCGGAAACCAGCGGGCACGCACTCCGGCTGGTTTTCGGCGGCGTCTTCGACCGGCATCCGGGTGCCACTCTCATTCTCGGCCACCTCGGCGAGTTCCTGCCGTTTCAGCTCGCACGGCTTGATTCGCGCTACGACCGCCAGGAATACCGGACCCTCGCACGGAAACCGTCGGAATACTTCGGCAGCAACATCCTGATCACCACCAGCGGCGTTTGTTCCCCGGCCGCACTCGCTGGCGCGGTCCTGGCCGTCGGCGCGGACGCGATCCTGTTCGCCGTCGACTATCCCTTCGAAGACACCGCCGAGGCCGTCCAATTCCTCGAACAAGCGCCGATCAGCAACCGTGACCGGGAGAACATCAGCCACGGCAACGCTGAACGGGTGCTGCGCCTGCCGACCGCAAAGGCGAGCAAGTGAGGACGATGCCGTGGCGGGCCATCGCGATCGGGCTGGCCGTCATGACGCTGGAAGGGTACGACCTCGTCGCCTTCGGCGCGACGACACCGCTGCTGCTCCGGCACCAGCCGTGGCACCTTTCCCTTCCCGAACTGGGCACGTTGGGCAGCCTCACCCCGGTGGGCATGCTCTTCGGCGCCCTGCTGGTCGGCCCGCTCACCGACCGATACGGACGCCGCCGGACGACCTTGCTCAGCATCGCGGTCGTCTCACTGGGCATGTTCGCCTGCGCGCTCGCTCCCAATCCGGAATTGTTCGGTGCCAGCAGGCTTGTCGTCGGGCTGGGAGTCGGCGCGGTCTATCCGGCGATGGGACCGCTGATCTTCGAACTCGCGCCGCCGAAACGGAAGAACCTCAGCTCCGCGATCGTCCAATGTGGAGTCACGGTGGGCGGTTCGCTGGCTGCCGTCGTGGCCGCGACTTTTCTGCTGGGAGACAACTTCCGGCCGGAGTACGTTGTCGGCGGCGTGGTCGGGCTGCTGCTGTTGCCGATGACTTACCGCTGGCTGCCCGAATCGCCGGTATATCGGCGAGAGCCGACAGGAGCACGTGGCTTGCGCGTTGTGCTGCGGCAGCCGTATACCGGGACGACAGCGCTGTTCTGCGTCATGGTGATCTGTTCGTTCTTGCTCATCTTCGGGATCAACACCTGGCTGCCGCAATTGATGCAGGCTGCGCGGTATCCGCTGGATTCGTCGCTGATGTTCCTTACCCTGCTTAATGTCGGCGCGACCGTCGGCGGCCTCGCGATCGCGGTGCTCGCGGACCGGGCGGGGTCGCGAGTCCCCATCATCGCTTGCTTCGTCGTCGCCGCGGGGGCCATGGCCGCCTTGAGCATCCGGTCGCCGTTGATCGTGCTCTCCGTAATCGTGCTGATCGGCGGCGCGGGCGCGTTCGGCGTGCAGGGATTGATCAATGTGTACATCGCCCGCACTTACCCGGCGCACGCCAGGGCCAGTGCGATCGGGGTCGCGTTGGGAATCGGGCGCATCGGCGCGATCGCCGGGCCGGTGCTCGGCGGCTGGGTGCTCGCCGCCGGTTTCGCTCCACAGTGGAATTTCCTTCTTTTCGCGGTGCCGGCGATCTTCGGGGCGCTCCTCACCGTCGCCATCGGACGTTTCCGCCGCACCGCGGAGACGCCCACGTCGCAGCCGGTCGAAGAACCGGCTTGAGCGGAGGAACAGTCATGGACACGTACGACATCGCTGTCGTGGGCTGCGGTCCGGTCGGCTTGGCCCTCGCACGGCTGCTCAGCGCGAAAGGGCTCCGGGTAGCCGCGATCGATCCGAACCGGATCGTCTGCCACCATCCGCGAGCGACCCATCTCGACGACGAATCGATGCGCACCTTGCAAACGCTGGGCGCGGCCGATCTGGAACAGCGGTTCCTGCGGCAGACCGGATGGACGCTGCGACTGCCGGACGGGACACCTTTCCTCGAATTCGCCCACCCGCGAGAAGAATCCGGACAAGGCTGGCGTACGGATTACCAGTTCCACCAGCCGGATTTCGAATCCCGGCTGCGCGGGTTGCTCGCGGGCGATCCGAACGTCGACCTGTGGTTCGGCTGGTCCGTCACCGAAATCACCCAGGACGCCGACACGGTCCACCTCACGGTGACGGACCGGGATCAGGCAAAGACGATCAGAGCGGCCTACGCCGTCGGATCGGACGGCTCGAATTCGTTCGTCCGGCAGTCGATGGGCGCCGAAGTCGAAGATCTGCAAGGGACGCAACGGTCGCTCATCATCGACATCCATCCGTTCCAGCATCCTCCGGCGCTGCCCGCGAAGTCAGGATTCATTCTGTGCCAGGGACAGCGGCCGATTACCTACGTGCCGATCTTCCCCCCGATGCTGCGGTTCGAATTCATGCTCCTCGACGGAGACGACGCCGCCGCGCTCGAACATCCGCAGGCGGTGTACGACGCTCTGAGCCGCTGGATCGAACCGGGCAGCTACCGCATCATGCGAGCCGGCACTTACGAATGGCACGCGCGGCTCGTGCACGGCTGGCGTTCGGGAAGGCTCCTCCTCGCCGGTGACGCCGCGCATGAGATGCCGCCGATGCTCGGGCAGGGCATGTGTTCCGGGCTCCGCGACGCGGCGAACCTCGCCTGGAAGCTCGCCGCCGTCGTCCAAGGCGTCAGCCCCGACAGCCTGCTCGACACCTACGAAAGCGAGCGCGCCCCGCACGTTCGCCCCTATATCGTCGAATCCGCCCGGCAAGCCAACCTCATCGAGTCCTTCGGCAGCGGCGGCGCCCATCCGGAACTGGGAGAACCTCAGACCCTCGAACCGCTCAGGCCGCCGCTCGGACCCGGTTTAAGCGGAGAGCCCAGCCGGCTCAGCCCGCAGCCCCGAACCGCCGACGGCGCCCGACTCGACGACGTCACCGGATACAACTTTGCCGTGGTAGGCAAGCAGACCGTGTCCGCGGAGATCGCGGAGCTTTGGCGACAGCTTGACGTCGTGGTAGTCGCTGATGCCGGTCCAGCGGTCGAAGAGTGGCTGGCCGCGAATTCGGCTTCTGCGGCCATCATCCGTCCGGATCGGTACGCCTTCGCCCTCGCCGCTGACACGGCGGAACTGGAGACGGCGACGGAGGAGCTCGCCCGGCGCATGGAGGTGCGCGCATGAAGCCGTATGGCACCGGGATGATCTGGGGTGAGGGACCGCGTTGGCACCAGGGCGCTTTGTGGCTGTCCGACACCCAAGGCAGCCAACTGTGGACGGATCGCGGCGGAAGCTGGAGCGCCACGAAGCTGGACTCCCCGTCGAACGGGCTGTGGTTCTTGCCCGACGGCAGGCTCACCGCGGCGATGATGCACGAGCAGCGCATCGGCGTCTGGGATGGCGGACAATTCCCCACCTACGCGGATCTCGGTGCCGTGGCCACCGGCCCGCTCGGTGATCTTGTTGGTGACGAGCAGGGCAATCTGTACGTCGACGACGTCGGTTTCACCCCTGGTGAACCACCTCGGCCGGGCCGTCTGGTGCGGGTTGCCGTCGACGGCTCAGCCACCGTCGCCGCCGAGAACCTCAACTTCCCCAACGGTCTCGCCTTCATTGACGACGGACGCACCCTGATCGTCGCCGAAACCGCCGCGCAACGGCTGACCGCCTTCACCGTCGGCGCGGACGGCACGCTGACCGATCGGCGTCTTTATGCCGACCTCGCCGATCTGGTCGGCCCCGACGCTCGTCCGGACGGAATCTGGCCCGGGCCGGAGGGAATCTGGGTGGCGACCACCACCGGCAACGCGGTCGTGCTGGTCCGGGACAACACGGTGCGCGAGACGGTCACCACCGGCACAGCCTTCCCCATCGCGTGCTGCGGCGACGGCGAGAAGCGGCTGTTCGTCACCCTCGCCGACACCGACGGACGGCCGCTGTTCGAAGCCCTTGCCGCCAAGGCCGTGCAGACCACGGTCGTGGAATTGGAGATTGAATGACCGGCTGGGTTCCGGTGGAGGAAGCGCGGATCACCGATTTCGCCCGGTACGCCTCGGCCCGCACCGGACGCGATCTGACCGGCGGATACCGGACGCTGTGGGAATGGTCGGTGCAGGATCTCGACGGCTTCTGGTCCGCGGTGTGGGACTACTTCGGACTGCCCGCGCGTCCGGAGGGACAACCGGCGCTGGCGACCGAGGCGATGCCGGGCAGCGTCTGGTTCCCGGGCAGCACGCTGAACTACGCGACCGAGGTTTCCCGGGGACGCGACGGTGCCGCCACTGCTGTGATCGCGGTGACCGAGGGCGCTCCTCCGGTCGAGCTGAGCTGGGGTGAATTGCGCCGTCAGGTCGGGTCCGTCGCGGCTGCGCTGACTGAGCTGGGCGTGTCTCCTGGCGACCGAGTCGTAGGTTATCTGCCCAATTCAGCGGAGGCGATCGTGGCGTTTCTGGCCACCGCCAGCCTCGGGGCGGTCTGGGCCGGATGTGGTTTGGACTACGTCGGATCGGCCGCGCAGGCCCGGTTCGCGCAGCTCTCACCGACTGTGTTGATCACCGCGACCCGGTCACGGCACGGCGGCCGGACGATCGAGCGCAGCGCCGATGTGGCGGCCTTGCGCGCCGGACTGTCCACTTTGGTCGCAACCGTGGCCATCGACGATCCTTCGACACCTGGAGCGATTCCATGGTCGTCGATTTCCGGCGGTGACGATGCGCTGTCACCCATTTCAGTCCCCTTCGATCATCCACTGTGGATTCTTTTCTCTTCGGGGACCACTGGCCGTCCTAAAGGGATAGTGCACGGACACGGCGGCGTAGTCCTTGAACAGCTGAAGCATTCCGCGTTCCATCAAGACCTGCGGACTGGCGATCGGATCCTCTGGTACACGACGCCGAGCTGGATGCTGTGGAACTCCCTAGTCGGCGCTCTGCTGGCCGGAGCGACCGCGGTTTGTTACGACGGCAGTCCCGCGTTCGGCCGCCCGGACGCGTTGTGGGAACTGGCCGCCCGCTTGCGGGTCACTACATTGGGCACTAGTCCCGGATACCTGGCGTCCTGCCGCAAGGCCGATGTCCGGCTCGATGAACACGACCTGAGCGCGTTGGCACGACTCGGCGTCACCGGATCGACGTTCCCGCCCGACCTGCACCGCTGGGCCGAACACGAACTCGGGCCGCGGGTCCAGGTCGTATCCAGCAGCGGCGGGACGGACGTCGTCACGGCCTTCGCGAGCGCGGCACCCACCACTCCGGTGTGGGCGGGCGAGTTGTCGGTCCCTTGCCTCGGCGTCGCACTCGATTCGTTAGGACACAACAGGGAATCCGTACGCGGCACGGTCGGCGAACTGGTCGTGCGACGCCCGATGCCGTCCATGCCAGTGGGGTTCTGGAACGACCCCGACGGCACCCGGTACCGGGCCGCGTACTTCGACACGTTCCCAGGCATGTGGCGCCACGGCGATTGGACGGCCATCACCGATCGCGGCTCGGTCATCATCCACGGCCGTTCGGATGCGACCCTGAATCGCCATGGAGTACGGATGGGCAGCAGCGATATTTATGGCCCGGTCGAAGAACTTCCGGAGATCGCGGAGGCTCTTGTCGTCGGCGTTGAGCAGGGTGACGGCGGATACTGGATGCCGTTGTTCGTCACCATGGTCGAGGGTGCCGAGCTTGATGACACTCTGCGGCAACGGATCCTCGCAGCCATCCGCCGGGGTGCTTCGGCGCGGCATGTTCCCGACGAAATCATTGCGGCACCGGGAATTCCGCATACCCGTACCGGGAAGAAGCTGGAAGTTCCGGTGAAACGGCTACTGCTCGGGGAAGATCCGGACGCCGTGGTCGATCCCGGCAGCGTCGACCAGCCTGACCTTCTTGACTGGTACCGGCAACTCGGTGCGCAGCGCGCTACCCCTCGGCCAAACAGCGCCGCACGAGCGACCCGAACCGACTGACCAACTCGTCGACCGACGCTGACGCGATCGGCTCGACGTACCTCGCCACAGCGAGGCCCAAGAACTGGACATTGACCATCCCCACCCGGAACGCGGCGTCCGGTGTGTCGAGCAACTAGGCACCCGCCCCCTGGGTGACCACCCACAAGTGGGTGGCCTCTTCGCCATCTCGTCGACCTGGCGCAGCCCGATCACGTCGCGTCAAGGGGGCACCTACCCGCAGTCCGCAGCATGCCTGCGGAACTGCCCCCTTGACGCGACGTGATAGCCCTCCGGGAGGTCGGCGAGATGGCGACAGGCCACCCACGAACGCAACGTCCACGCGGTCCCGGCCATCTCAGAGACCTGCCCGTCCGGCGAGGACATCTTTTCTTCTTGGGACGCGAAGCATGCCGGTCCAGCCGAACGTCCGGACATCAAACCACCCAAGGTGAGATCCCTGGACACCTCAGTGACCAGGAAAGATGTGCCCCCGGCAGGATTCGAACCTGCGACACCGGCTTTAGGAGAGCCGTGCTCTATCCCCTGAGCTACGAGGGCAGTCGCGCGCTGCAAGCTACATCCTAGCGGGGGCCGAGGGCGGGGCTGCGGCTGGTGAAGTCAGGTACGCCAGTGCCATTTCCGACACCTCCTCCGCCCAGGTCGTCCAAGACCGGTCATCCGGCCAGAATCTGCAGGTCGCGGCGCGGTGGACGCAGGCGCCGATGATCGTTCGCGCCGCTGTTTCCAGGCCTTCGGTCTCGGACAGGAAGGGCGCTAGGGCTTCCAGCAGGGCGTCCTGGATCGCGGACAGGGCGGCGAGGCCGCGGTCTCGGCCGTCGGAGCGTTGGGCGTCCAGGAGTTCCGGGAAGATTCTGTCGTGCTCCTGGAACGTCTGAGCCAGGGCGGTCACGAAGGCGTGGAAGATCGAGCGCAGGCCTGGGGACGCTGAGCGGAGGGCGTCTCGGACGCCGGTTTCCAGCTGGCTCAGCAGCTGATCCTTGACGGCGTACAGCAGCTGTTCCTTGCCGTCGAAGCGGCGGTAGATCGCGCCTACCGACATCCCGGCCTGCGAAGCGACCGCGGCGACGGTGAACGACTCCAAGCCCTGCTCGGCCAGCACATGTTCGGCGGCGGTCAGGACTTTCTGCAGCGAAGCCCGGCTACGCGCTTGTTGCGGCGGGCGGAAGCCCTCGCTGGTCTGGCTCACGCGGAGAACCTTACCTGGCCATCCCCCGGATGCGAATGGTAGTTTCCATTCTCATCTGGGGAGGGATCATGGTCAGCATCGAGGTACGCAACGCCTACGTCGACTTTCCGATCTTCGACGCCAAGGCTCGGTCGTTGAAGAAGCGCGTGCTCGGCAAGGTCGGAGGGAAGATCAGCACCGGGGCGAAGGTGCCGATGATCGAGGCGCTGCGGGACGTGTCGTTCCGGCTCAGCGAGGGCGACCGGGTCGGGTTGGTGGGGCATAACGGGGCCGGGAAGTCCACGTTGCTGCGGTTGCTGTCCGGGATTTATGAACCGACCCGCGGCGTCCGGAGGGTTACGGGGCGGATCGCGCCGGTGTTCGATCTTGGGGTCGGGCTGGATCCGGACGTGTCCGGACGGGAGAACATCCTGATCCAGGGGTTGTTTCTGGGGATGAGCCGCCGGCAGATGGCGAAGCGGGTCGAGGACATCGCGGAGTTCACTGAGCTTGGCGACTATCTTCAGCTGCCGCTGCGCGCGTACTCGGCAGGTATGCGGGTGCGGCTCGCGCTCGGGGTCGTGACCACGATCGACCCGGAGATCCTGCTGCTCGACGAGGGGCTTGGCGCGGTCGACGCGGCGTTTCTCGCCAAGGCGCGCGATCGGCTCAAGGATCTGGTGAAACGGTCGGGGATTCTGGTGTTCGCGAATCACTCCGAGGAAATGCTCACGGAGTTTTGCGACAGCGCGCTATGGATGGACGAGGGGCAGGTGCGGCAGCACGGTTCGTTGTCCGAGGTTCTCGCGGCTTATCGCGGGGAGGCTGCCGCTTAGCGCGTAATGGACCAATACCTCGCGCTTACTCGAAACACTGCCGATGCGCCATCACGAACTCGCGGAAACTCCGCGGCGGCTGGCCGGTGACGTCCTCGACCGTGGACGTCACGATTTCCGCCCCGCCGTCCAGGTACGTATTGCACACCTCGACCAGTGCTTTGGCGTGGAACGACGACATCCCAGCCTCCGCCAACGCCGAAAGCGCTTGCTCGTTCGACATTCCGCGGTAGGCGATCGGACGGCCCAGCACTTCCGACAGCACAGCCGCGACCTCGTCGTAAGTCAGCGCTTCCGGGCCGGTGAGCGCGTATGCCTTGCCTGCGTGGCCATCCTCGGTCAGTGCCCGAAACGCGACGCGGGCGATGTCTTCGGCGTCGACGAACGCGATCGGGCCGCGGATCAGCGGGCTGGCGAAGAAATTTCCGGACCGGATGGTTCCGGACCAGTTTCCCGAGAACGCCTGCAGGTAGAAGTTCGCGCGGAGGAAAGTCCAGGACAGCGGCGACGTTTCCAGCATCCGTTCGACCGGACGGTGCAAGCGGGCGATCGGCGTGAGTTCCTCGTCCGCGCGCCACAGCGATTGCTTCACCACGTGCGTGACGCCGGCGGACACCGCGGCTTCGACCACATTGGACTCGTTGCCGGTCTGTCCGGGGCTCATCGCGCCCAGCAGGAACACCTTCGACACTCCGGCCAGCGCCGGCTGCACGGTGGCCGGATCGGACATTTCGAGGGTGACCGCGTCAATTCCGTCGGCGGCGGCTTTCCTTGCCTTCTCCGGGGAATGATAGGCGGCGCGGAACGGCACCTCGGCCGCGCGCAACTGCGTGACCAGCGCTGATCCCACATTGCCGCTCGCACCCGTCACCAGGATCATGCGCTCCGCCTTCGCGCGTCGAGGGAAAAAACGTTCGCGTGTAGGCGATTCAGTGTAGTGGATCAGCCGGTGGCGCCGGGGGGGTTTAAAGCTGGTCGGCCGCCCGGCGTCGCACCAGCTCCTCGACGGCGGACGGCAGCGTGGTTTCGAAGTCGATGAGCTTCGCCCAGGTCGGGGTGACGACTACGCGGACCATGCCGTCCGCGTAGAGGGAACGGATTTCGGCCTCCCATTCGACGCGCTGCTCCGGCGTGATCTCGTAGGAGCCGTTCATTTCCAGGAACTCGTCCGGGATCCCGTCGGTGTAGTCCAGTTCGGCGCGGCCGCGCAGGAGCAGGATCTTCGGCGGGTGCACCTCGGTGTCGATGGTCAGCGCGACCATCGGGTTCACCCGCAGGGCGTGCAGTTTCGGGGCGTTTTTGGTGGTGCACATGACAATCTCGGTGCCGTTCCAGCTGAACGAGATCGGGATGCTGCGCGGCGTGCCGTCCTTCGCGACGTAGGCCAGCCGGGTGAGGTCGCGGGCGAGCAGTTCGCGGCTGAGCGGGCGGTTCAGGACCTCGGCGACTTCCTGCGGTTCCATGACGGTCTCCCTCACGTTGTGCGGCCACGTTAGGCGGCCAGGTGCTGCGGGGACGGAGCCGCGGCGGAGTTCTCGACATTACCTCGACAGTGACCCGAGTCACACTGATGACTACAACACTTGTACAAGTGCTTGACAGTTATCCGGCGAATGGCGTTGAGTGGCTCCCCGGCGGGGCTTTCCCTGCCCAGGAAACGAGCCGCGAGGGAGGTGAGGGCGATGAGCGATACGAGCCCGGGGCGAAGTACGCCCCCGGACCCCGGATCGTCCCCACCTTCCGGCATCCCCGGCTGATCCCGGTTTCCCCCGCCCGTCCGGCCCGCGCCGGACGGGTCGGCAGAGTGCGCGGAAACCGGCGGTCGCGGGTGTCCTGATCGGCCCAGGGCCGAAGGGAGTGCTCGGCATGACCACCACCGACACCACCATCCGCATCGACCGGCGCACCACCGCCGTCCTCGACGACCAGCACGTCGGCGACATCCGCGGCGCGCTCGGCACGGTCAAAGCGGGCGATTCCGCGCCCCGGACCGGCCTGTCCGCCAAGCTCAAGACCCTGCTCGCGATCGTCGGGCCGGGGTTGATCGTGCTGGTCGGCGACAACGACGCCGGCGCGTTCGCGACCTACGGCCAGGCCAGGCCGGGCAGAACTACGGCCCGAAGCTGCTGTGGACCCTCCTGCTGCTCGTCCCGGTGCTGTACGTGAACCAGGAAATGGTGCTGCGCCTCGGCGCGGTCACCGGCGTCGGGCACGCCCGGCTGATCCTCGAACGCTTCGGCAAGTTCTGGGGCGCGTTCTCGGTAATCGACCTGTTCCTGCTCAACGCGCTGACGCTGGTCACCGAGTTCATCGGCGTCACGATGGCGACGCGCTATCTCGGCCTGCCGACGGTTCCGTCGGTCATGCTGGCCGCGGCCGTCATCATCGGAGCCGCGTTCACCGGCAGCTTCCGGCGGTTCGAGCGGATCGCGATCTTCTTCTGCCTCGGTTCGCTGACGCTGATCCCGGTGTACGTGTTCGCGCATCCGGCACCAGCGGAAATGCTCGGCGGGCTGGTGCCCGCGATGCCTGCCGGACCTGGCGGGACGGCCGAGCTGATGCTGCTGATCATCGCGATCGTCGGCACCACGGTCGCGCCGTGGCAGCTGTTCTTCCAACAGTCCTACGTGATCGACAAGCGCATCACGCCGCGGTTCATGCGGTACGAGAAGGCGGATCTGTGGATCGGCCTGGTCGTGGTGATGGTCGGTGCGGCCGCGATCATGGGGATCGCGTCGGCGGCCTTCGCCAGCACCGGCGCGCCGTTCACTGATACAGCTGGCGTTACGGACGGCATCGAGGCTTACGCAGGACGTACGGCGGGCGCGTTGTTTGCGGTCGCACTGCTGGACGCTTCGATCGTCGGGGCGTTCGCAGTGTCACTCTCGAGCGCGTACGCGATCGGTGACGTCTTCGGGATGAAGCATTCGCTGCATCGCGGGGCGCGGCACGCGAAGGGCTTCTACGCGGTGTACGCCGGTCTCGTCGCGCTGTCGGCCACCATCGTGCTCATTCCGGGCTCGCCGCTCGGGTTGCTCACCACCGGGGTGCAGACGCTCGCCGGGGTGCTGCTGCCGTCGGCGACGGTGTTCCTGTTGCTGCTGTGCAATGACAAGGCGGTGCTCGGGCCGTGGGTCAACGGACGGCTCACCAACCTGTTCACCTCCGTGGTGGTCGGGGTGCTGGTGGTGCTGTCGGTGATCCTCACCGCGGCGGTGCTGTTCCCGGACCTCAGCGCGGACCAGATCTTCCTGATCATGGCGGTCAGCGGCGGGATCGGGGTGCTGACGGCCGGGTACGCGCTGCTTCGCCGCCGCCGGAGCGCTGCGCCGATCGATCGCACCGGACGCGCGGAGTGGCGGATGCCGCCGCTGCAGTACTTGCCGCCGCCGGAGATGTCGACGGGGCGCAAGATCGGGCTGACCGCGCTGCGCACGTATCTGCTCCTGGCGATGGCACTCGTCATCGTGAAGCTCGTCCAACTGGCTCTAGGTTAACTCTGCGTGAGGGTACTTCTCAGCGTGTACACAGCGAGTGTGCAGAACAGTGGGTAACCGTGACGCCCCGGCACCGGAAGGCCTGATGACCGACCCCCATGACAGACGTGCCGCCGCATCCCGAGGTGCGGCGGCACGCGGTGTCGCCGCCCGCGCCGCTGCCCGGCGACGGCGGATCACCGGCCGGGTCGCGCTGGCCCTCGCGGCCGCGCTGACGCTTTCGCTGACCGGTTACGGCTGGGCGGCCTACCACGGCATCGTGGCTGGGCTGCAGGTTTCCGACGTGCTCGACGGGCAATCGACCTCCAGCGGCGGCGACACCAACATCCTCATCATGGGCCTCGATTCGCGGCTCGACGAGAACGGCAATCCGCTGCCGAAGGACATCTACAACTCACTGCACGCCGGGGATCAGCAGGACGGCGGCTACAACGCCAATGTGCTGATGCTGCTGCACGTCCCCGGAAACGGCGGCAAGGCGACGTCGATCTCGATTCCGCGCGACGATTACGTTCCGCTGGCGGGCTGTCCGGACAACGTGTGCAAGGGCAAGATCAAACAGGCCTACGGGCTGGCGTTCGACGAAAAGGCCAAACAGCTCGTCCAGCAGAACGTCACCGACAAATCCCAGCGCGAACAGCAGGCGCGGGACGCGGGCCGGCGCGCGGAAATCGACACCGTCCGGAAATTCCTCGGCGACGTCCCGATCGACCATTTCGTCGAGGTCACCCTGGTGGCGTTCTTCGAGATCGCCCAGGTCGTCCAGCCGATCACGGTGTGTCTCAACGAGGACACCCAGGACAGCTACTCGGGCGCGAATTTCCACGCCGGCCAGCAGGAGATCAGCGCCGAGCAGGCCGTCGAGTTCGTCCGGCAGCGCCGCGACTACGTGCACCCGTCGCTCAATTTCACCGACCTCGACCGCGAACGCAGGCAGCAGGCGTTCATCTCCTCGCTCGCGTATCAGCTCAAACAGGGCGGGACCTTCACGAATCCGGCGAAACTCCAGGGAATTCTGGACGTCGCGAAGCAGAACACCGCGGTCGACAGTTCGCTGGACCTGCTCGCGCTCGCGAAACAGGCGTCCAGCCTGACCGGCGGAAATGTCAGTTTCGTGACCCTTCCGGTCGACCATTTCGGCAAGAGCCCGTCCGGCGAGGACGTCAACTTCGTCAATACCGCGCAAATCCAGTCCTTGGTCGCGCAACTGCTCAGCGGCGCCCCGGTGCCGAGCCCGGCCGCGTACGTCGCCCCGCTGACGCACGGAAACCCCACCCCCGCTCCCCCTCCGGCGTTGAGCGGAGGCGGAATTCCTTGCGTGAAATAACTTCAGCACCGCGAATGAGACCGCGGACACTCCGCGCGCCTCAATGTCCTATCAGGACAGAGCAGGCATAATCGGCCCGGCGCGTTCAATCCGCGCGCCGGAAAATCGGCGGACGGCGGTGCTCGGGTGGCTACGACACGGAACAGACGAAGCCGGGTTCCGGTCGCGATCGTCGGCTGGCTGTCCCGGCCGCTGGCGTCGTTCCACCTCGTGCTCGCGCTGTGCGGTCTGCTCACGCTGCTCGGCGTCATCATGGTGCTGTCGGCGTCTTCCGCGCAGCCGGGCGGGGTGTACAGCACCTTCCAGAAGCACATCATTTTCGTCCTGATCGGCCTGGTCGCGTTGTGGGCCGGGCTGCGGATCCCGTTGCGCCGGATCAGGTCCCTCTCGCCGATGCTGATGCTCGTCACGCTGGTGATGCTCGCGCTGGTGCTCACCCCGCTCGGCGCGAAGGTGAACGGCGCGCAGCGGTGGTTCGCGCTCGGTCCGCTGACGCTGCAACCGGTCGAGCTCGCGAAGGTCGCGTTGACCTTGTGGGGCGCGCACATTCTCGTGGTGAAGGCCCGGCTGCTGCATCATTGGCGGCACTTGCTGGTGCCGTTGGTTCCGGTCGCGCTGCTGATGTTCGCACTGGTGATGGCGCAGCCGAACCTCAGCGGGACGATCTCGCTCGGCATCGTGCTGCTGTCGCTGCTGTGGTTCTCCGGCGCGCCGGGGCGGCTGTTCGGCGCGCTGCTGGCCGGCGGCGTGGCCGGATTCGTGGTGCTCGCACTGGTCGCGGACTACCGGCTCGCGCGCGTGCTGTCGTTCCTCTCCCCCGACGCGGACACCTCTGGTGCCGGTTATCAGGCGGTGCAGGCGCAGTACGCCCTCGCCGAGGGCGGGCTGTTCGGCGTCGGGCTCGGACAGGGCGCGTCGAAGTGGAAATACCTGCCGAACGTGCAGAACGACTTCATTTTCGCCCTCATCGGCGAGGAACTCGGGTTTCTCGGCTGCGCGGTGGTGCTGCTGCTGTTCGGCGGGCTCGCCCTGGTCGGCCTGCGGATCGCGACGCGCAACCTCGACCCGTGGATCCGCATCGTCGGCGCGACGATCACTGTGCTGCTGGTGGCGCAGGCCGCGGTCAACATCGGGTACGTCGTGAACGCGCTGCCGGTCACCGGGGTGACGCTGCCGCTGGTGTCCTACGGCGGGACATCGCTGATCGTGACGATGTTCCTGTTCGGCGTGCTCGCCAGTTGCGCGCGGCACGAGCCCGCCGCGGTGGCTGACCTGAATCATCTCGGGCCGGGCAAGATCGGGCGGATTCTGCGGCTGCCGGTGCCGGAGCCATATCGGCCGGTCCGTACGGCGACGAAGACGACTCGTGCACGACGACCGGTGCGGCCTCGCTGACTCCTACACTGCGGTAGTGGAGAACACCCCCTGGGACGTCGCGCGGCCCGGTCGCGCGGGTCCGTTCTCCTTGGCCGGATTCCGCCACCGGACCGGCGGGACAGTCGATCTGCGGGTGGTGCCGCATCCGGCGATCACGGTGGTGCTGGAGTTCGGCGACGGCAAACTCCTTCTGGACGACGGGGCTCAGCACGGCAGCTTCGTCGCCGGGCTCGCGCCGCGCGGGGTACGGCTGCGAGGGGAAAGCCTCGAATGCGTCGAAGTCCGGTTGCCGCCGTTGGCCGCCACCGGGTTGGGTGCCGGGCCCGCGGAGCTGGACCGGACGGTCGGACTGGCCGAGTTGTGGGGCCGGGACGCGGGCCGGCTTCGGGACCAGCTGAGCGAAGCCGATTCCTGGGCCGCGAGGTTCGCGCTGGTAGAGGCCGCTTTCGTCGACCGGCTCTCAGTGGTTCCGGCAGCGGATCCGGAGATCGTCTGGGCTTGGCGGCGGATCGTCCGGAGCCGCGGCCGAGTGCGGGTCGAGTCGCTGGCGGCCGAATGCGGATGGAGCAGGCGACGGTTGTGGGACCGGTTCCGCGCGCAAGTCGGGTTGCCGCCGAAACGAGCGGCGAAGCTGGTGAGGTTCGACCACGCCGCGCGCCGCTTGGCGACCGGGGCCAGCGCGGCCGAGGTCGCGGCAGTGTGCGGATATACCGACCAGTCGCATCTGCACCGGGATGTCGTGGCCTTCGCCGGGGTGACGCCGGGCCGTCTGGCCGTCGATGCGGGGTTCGCGGCGGATCGCAGCGCGTTCGCCTGAACATTTGTGCAATACCCGCCGGTCCCGCTCGCGCCACACTGCGGGTATGCCGAAATTGTCCACTGTGGAATTGCGGGGCGCGAAGACCGTGCTGACCGGAGCGACTGGCGGGATCGGCCGGACGCTTGCCCGAACACTGGCCGCGCGCGGTGCCGACGTCGTGCTGACCGGCCGCAGGGTCGAGTTGCTCGAACCGCTGGCGGCCGAGGTGGGCGGCCGAGCCGTCCCGGCCGACCTCACCGATCGGGGCGCGATCGAGGAACTCCTAGCTGGGGCGGGGGAAATCGACCTCGTCGTCGCCAACGCGGCTCTCCCCGCGACGGGGCTGCTGACCGACTACTCGCTCGACGAAGTCGACCGAGCCATCGAGGTCAACCTGCGCGCGCCCGTGGTGATGGCGAAACTGGTCGCCGAGCAGATGATCGCCCGGCGACGCGGGCATCTCGTCTTCATCTCTTCGCTGTCCGGGAAAACCGCGTCTGGCCAGGCTTCGCTGTACAACGCGACGAAGTTCGGCTTGCGCGGCTTCGCTCTCGCGCTCCGCGAAGATCTGCGGCCGTTCAACATCGGCGTGTCATCGGTGTTTCTTGGCTACATCAGCGATGCGGGCATGTTCGCCGACTCGGGGGCGACCTTGCCGTTCGGCGTCGGCACTCGGACGCCGGACGACGTCGCGCGGGCGACGGTGCGGGCGATCGAACGCAACCTCGCCGAGATTGATGTGGCACCGTTCGGATTGCGGCTGACGGCGTTGCTCGGCGGGCTCGCTCCGGGCTTGGCCGCGGCCGTACAACGCCGTCTCGGCGCGGAGGCGATCACCGAGCAGCTGGCGGAGGGTCAGCGGGCGAAGCGCTAGAGCAGCGCCCGAAGGTGCGCGACTTCCGGCGCTGGAACCGACCGGGCCAGATATCTCTCGTCAAGCGGCCGGATCCGCGCAGACAACTCGCGGGAAGCCTTGCGCGGCAGTCGTTTCACTGCCCAGACCAGCCGGATCCGCGCCACTTCCGGATCGTTCGACGGACCGTCATCGTCACCGTGCTCGGTATGCCGATCCAGCTGCCGGTAGGAGGCATGGACGAAACGGCTCCAGGCCGCGAGCGCTTCGGCGATCCCGCCGGGATAGAGATCGGCGCGCTCGTAATGCGCGATTGCTCGCAGTGTCGATGCGGAAACACGCGAAACTTGCGCGTGGGGCGGGTCGGGCTGGATGTACTCCGGCTCGCGGACACGCAGCCGTGCCGGGGGCTTACGCGGCATGGCCCTTTCTGGTCTTCATACCGGCCATCCTGCCAGGTTTCACCGTTTCGGCCAATGCCAAGGCGGTTGGTCAAGCCTCCCCTGCCCGGCAACTACCGTCGCGCCGAAGTCCTTCTCCAGTTCCAGTACCGAAGCGTCCTCCAGAAACCGCACCAACAGCTGGGAATGCGACACCACCAGCGGCTGCGTCTTCTTCGCCGCCGCGGTGATCAACGCGGCCAACGCGGGCAGAAGGTCCGGATGCAGGCTGGTTTCCGGCTCGTTCAGGACCAGCAGCTCCGGTGGGCGCGGGCTGAGCAGCGCGGCGGCCCACAGCAGGTAGCGCAGGGTCCCGTCGGAGAGTTCGGCTGCGCTCAGGGGGCGCAGCAGACCGTGTTGGTGGAAGCGGAGGTCGAATCGGCCGTCAGCGGCAACCACTTCGACCGACGAGCCCGGGAAGGCGTCGTCGATCGCGGTGGCTAGCGCGTCGGCGTCGACGGATTCTTGGATGGTGCGCAAGGCTGCGGCCAGGTCGCCGCCGTCGTGGTCCAGGGCCCAAGTACGGGTGCCGATGCGGGTTTGCCGAGCAGGGGCGTCGGCGTCGGTGCGGAAGTGGTCGTAGAACCGCCACGCTCGCACCCGGTCGCGCACGATCAGCAGTTCCGGGCACTGTCGCGGGTCGGCGAACTCGCTCAATATGCTGTCAGTGAGGGCGATCGAGTGGCCGCTCTCCGCCCATCGACCGGACTCGTCGCGGATGCGGACTCTCGTGCCGGAACGGTCGGCCAGCAACGCCGACGGACGCAGAACCGGGCCGTGCCAGACGCATTCGCGTTTGTACTCCGGATCCAGGTTGAAGGCCGTCCCGGTGGGGACGGGGAGGCCGAAGTCCAGGGCGTAGCCGAATTCGTCGCCGGAGTAGCCGAGCCGCAGGCCGACCGGTTTGGTCCGCTGCAACGGTTGTATCGGTGACCGGCCCTCGCGGACGGCTCGGCCGATCGTCTCCGGGCCGGCCCACAGCGTCGAAGGCAGGCCGCCTTCCCCGGCGAGGGCGGCGACCGCGCCGTTGCGTCCGGCGTCGGCGAGCAGCCGCAACGCGCGGTACAGGCTGGATTTGCCGGTGCCGTTCGCTCCCACGATCACGGTGAGCTGCGACAACGGCAGCACCAGGTCACGCAGTGAGCGGTAGTTCTGGATCGCCAGGGTGGTCAGCACGCCGGCACCTCCGCGGGCAGGCCGAAGCGGGGGAACAACTCGGGTTCGAGGAACCAGGTGACGGTGCGGATTCGGTCGCCCCACGGCGCGAGGACGAGGATTCCGGCGGGATACGCGGTCGATCCGCCGGGTTCGGTGAGGTAGCAGGCGAAGGCCGGATGGGTGTTGGCGCGCGTCGGAAGCAGCCGGAACCGCCGGGTGCCGCGCCACTCGCTGAACATGGTGAGGAATGCGGTGACGGCTTCGTGGCCGACGTATTCATGCGGCGCGGGCGGCATGGCGAGCCAGCCGTCATCGGTCAGCAGCGCGACTACGGCCTCGACGTCTCCCTCGCTGAACGCGTCCGCGAATCGTTGCGCGATCTCCCGTTCTCGCGGCGCTGGCGGGGCGGGTTCGACGGTCTGGCGCAGCTGGGCTCGCGCGCGTTGCAGAGCGCCTTTGACCGCAGTGGAGCTGGTGTCCAGCATGGCCGCGACCTCGGCGGTCGAGTAGTCGAGCACGTCCCGGAGCACGAGGACGGCGGCCTGGCGCGGCGGGAGTTTCTGCAGGGCCGCTACGAACGCCAGCTCGAAGGTTTCCTTGGCGCTGTAGTGCGCGGCGGGATCGTCCGGCGCGGGCTGCAGCCAGGTCACCTCGGTGCGGCGAGTCGGTTCGGTCGGGGTGAACGGCGGCGACGGTTCGGCCGGGATACGGCGGCCGGCGTCGCGGAGAGCGTTGAGGCAGCGGTTGGTGGCGATGCGATACAGCCAGGCGCGCACCGAGGCTCGACCGGCGTACCCGTCCAGCCCGCGCCAGGCGGCGAGGAGCGTCTCTTGCAGCAGGTCTTCGGCGTCGGTGAGCGAGCCGAGGAGGCGGTAACAGTGCACTTGCAGCTCATGCCGATAGGGATCGACCAGCTCGCGGAAGGCGTACGCGTCTCCGGCGCGTGCGCGATCGAGAATGTCCTGGCCCACCTTTCGCATCCTGCCACCGTTCCGTTTCCGGGGCGGGCGGTGTCTCTACTGGTGACCCCTGCGAAAGGCGAAACGATGAACCCTGTCGACGAGCTGGCTGTCGTCCTCGAGTCCACCAGCGCGCTGGTCGCCGGCGTGTCTCGCTGGGACGCGCCGACGCCGTGCCCGGACTGGACTGTCCGCGAACTGGTGAACCATCTGGTCCTCGGGCACCGGCTGTTCACGGCCGTCCTGCGCGGCGAGGCGGGTGGCTCGCTGGACCCGCGCACTTCCGACGCGCTCGGCGACGATCCGGTCGCGGCCTATCGGGACGCGGTCGCCGGTCTGCTCTCGGCGTTCCGGCAGCCGGGGGCGCTGGAGCAGATGGTCGAGGTCCCAGCCGGGAAGGTTCCGGGGATCGCCGCGGTGCATCTGCGGATCGTCGAGGAACTCGTGCACGGCTGGGACCTCGCTCACGCCACCGGGCAGGAGCCGAAGTTCGAGGGCACCTTGGTGGAGCGGGAAATCGCGTTCAGCACGGCTCAGCTCGCCAAGCTTCCGGCGGAGCGGAGCCCGTTCGCCCCGCCGGTGCCGGTCGCCGAGGACGCGCCGCCGCTGGATCGGCTGGCCGCGCTGCTCGGCCGCTCGTCGAATTAAGCGACGCGGAATTCCAGCAGACCTCGTTGGTCGGTCAACGGGACCGCTGATTCCAGCACTAGGCCAGCGGAATCGGCGAGGGCGCGGAATTCTTCCACCCGTCGTTCGCGACCGCCGAAATGAACCAGCATGACCAGGTCCATTTCGGTGCGCGCGTGAATTCCGCTGACCGCCTCGATAGCGAGAATCCGACCGGACTGGCCCGCCGCTTCCGCGCACCGCTTCAGGACGCGGCGGGCGTTCTCGTCGTCCCAGTTGTGCAGGATGTCCACCAGGACATAGCCATCCGCTCCGGACGGCAGCGGGTCGAAGAAGCTGCCGCCTCGCACCTCGACCCGGTCGGCGAGGCCCCGTGCGGTGAAGGCGGCGCGGGCCTCGCTCGCGGTGGGTTCGAGATCGATCAGGTGGGCGCGCAGTTTCGGATTGGCTTCGAGGATCGCGGCGAGCAAATCGCCCCGGCCGCCGCCGACGTCGACTAGCGTATCGAAAATAGACCAGTCGACTCCGGCGACCACCTGCGGGATCTCGGTACGGAATCGGTTCGTCATCTGCTGGTCGAAAGATTGCCGCAAATGCGGTTTTTCGGAGAGATCGGTCCAGAAATCCTTGCCGTACCGGCGGGAGTAAGCCGCCTCGCCGGTACGGATGCTGTGTGCCAGCTCGACGAAAGCGAGTTCGGCGCGACCGGCGGCACGGTCCAGGTGCAGCAGATTGGCCACGCCGTTTTCCTTGTCCTGGCAGAGATTCGCGCCGTACGCGGTGGTGAGGTAGCCGTCGTCGGTGCGTTCGACTACGCCGAGCGTGACCAGGTGGCCGAGCAGGACGTCGAGCGCGATCGGCGAGAGGTCCAGTTCCGCGGCGACGTCGTCGACAGTGCCGAGGGCACGCAGCCGGTCGGGCAGGCCCAGCGTTACCGCGACTCGCAACGCCATCGGGGTGGCCAGGCTGGCGGCACGGAGGAGGTGGTTCGCGTCATCGCTCACGTGACTCCACTTTGCCAGCCTGGTCAACCGGCTTTCCGGGCGCTACAGCGGCACAAGCCGCTGACCTGCTCCGCACCACTGAGTACACAGTGGACACTGCCGCACGGAAAGCAGCCTGCGCCAACGCCTTCACGCTCAGCGTCGCCCTAAAACGACGTCGCGGAACCCGGTCGAGCGAGTACCGTCGGTGTGCTCTCTCCCCGCCAACACCCGTGCCCGCAAGGAGAACCGATGTCCCGCCCGCGCAAGGTCCGCAAGGACGCGGAGGCCAACCGTGAACGGCTGCTCGCCTCGGCTGCCGCGGCGATGCTCCGCGAAGGCCGGCACGTGCCCCTGGCCACCATCGCCGCCGAGGCCGGTCTCGGGATCGGCACGCTCTACCGCAGCTACCCCGATCGCGACGCGTTGCTGCAAGCGCTGGAGCACCGTGCGTACGGCCTGCTCAACAACCTGCTCGACCAGATCGAGGACGACGAAGACAGCACTGGTCTCGAAGCGGTCGCCCGCTATCTCGAAGGCACCGTGGACCTCGCCGACCAGCTCGTGCTCCCGCTGCACGGCGTGCCCCCGATCGTCACACCGGAGGCCGTAGCGGCCCGAAAGTCGATTTACCGACGGCTCGGCTTCTTCCTCGCGACCGGCCGTGAGGACGGCAGCGTCCGCGGCCCCGTCAACGCCACCGATCTCATCGCGTTCAGCACCCTGCTCACGCAGCCGAAAGCCTCCGTGCTCGACTGGACCCACCTGGCGAGACGGCAGATCGCGCACTTCCTCAACGGCATCGCGACCGAAGGACCGAGGGAAGTGCCTGGTCCCGCTGTCGAGCGCGAGGACGTCGAGCGCGCCTTCGAGGCACGGGAGAACAGTTAGAAGGTCTTCCGAACGATCGGCCATGTTACCGTCGGGCGTCGTCAAGGAGGTGGGGATGCCCGCAGCAGGCACCCGCAAACCGATGCGCGAACGGTTCCGCGAGCAGGTGCGCGAGGAGGTCAAATTCGTCGCGCTCAACCAGCTCGCGGCCGGGGGCGCGCAGGCGATCTCCATCAACGCCATCGCCAAGCAGCTCGGCGTCTCCGGGCCGGCGCTGTACCGCTACTTCTCGAGCCGCGACGAACTGCTGACCGTCCTGGTCATCGACGCGTACAACGACCTCCGCGAGGCCATGGCGAAGGCCCTCGACACCGACGCACTCGACGCGGAAACGCAGGTCCGGCTGCTGGCCGCGGCGTACCGGGGCTGGGCGCGGGAAGAGCCGCACCGGTACGAGCTGCTGTTCAAGGCGCCGTTCCCGGGATACGACGCGCACGCCAAGCCGCTCGCCGAAGCGGCCCGGTCGCTGATGGGCGTGGTGCTCGGGGTGCTGGACCACCTCGATTCCGCCGCGGCGGAAAAGCCGACCGCGTACGAGAACGAAGAAGTGCTCGACGCCCGGCGCGCCAACACCGAGAACCATCAGCTGGCGGTCGCGTTGTGGTCGCGGCTGCATGGCTTTGTCAGCCTGGAGATCGGCGGCGGCTTCACCGCGATGGGCCTCGACGCCGACGCGTTGTTCGAAACCGAAGTACGAGTGCTGACCGACCGGGTCCGCCGCGCTTCCTGATCACCGGCGAGACGCGCGCGGCTTCGCCCCCAACGCCACCGCCAGCACGGCTCCGGCCACCATGCACGCGCCGACCACCCACAACCCGGTCCGCTGCGTACCGGTCAGGTCGCGCAGCCAGCCCGTCACATACGGCGCGACGAACCCGCTCAGGTTGCCCAGCGCGTTGATCAGCGCGATCCCGCCCGCCGCGGCCGCGCCGGACAGGAAGTTCGACGGCAGCGCCCAGAACGTCGGCAGCGCCGCGCACACGCCCATCGCGCAGATGGTCACCGCGGTCATTGTGGCGTAAGGGTTTCCGAGATACAGCGCGACCGGGATCGCCGCGCCGCCGACGAGCATCGGCAGCGCGACGTGCCACGTCCGTTCCCCGGTGCGGTCGCCGTGGCGCGCCCACGGGACCATCACCAGCGCACCCGCGACGTACGGGATCGCGTTCACCAAACCGGCCTGCAGCACGGTCAGTTTCGTTCCGAACTCCTCGCCGAACCCGGCGATGATCGTCGGGAGGAAGAAGCCCAGCGCGTACAGGCCGTAGACGACCGCGAAGTACACGAACGCCAGCCCGAGGATCCGCGGGTGCGTGAGCGCTTTCCGCAGCGGCCAGTGGTGTTCGGCTTCGGTGGCGCGGCGTTCGGCGTCGAGTTCGCTGGTGAGCCAGTCGCGTTCCTCGGCGGACAGCCACTTCGCGGTTTCCGGCCGGTCGCTCAGGCAGAACCACGTGACGACCGCGAGCAGGATCGCCGGAACGCCCTCGACCAGGAACATGAACCGCCAGCCGGACAGGCCGAAGACGCCGTGCCCGCCGCTGATCAGCAGGCTGGAGACGGTCGAGCCGATCGCGCTCGACACCGGCACCGCGCACATGAACAGCGCGACCGCCTTCGCCCGCTGCGCCGCCGGGAACCAGTACGTCAGATACAAAATGATGCCGGGAAAGAACCCCGCCTCGGCGACGCCGAGCACGAACCGCAGCACCACCAGCGTCGTGGTGTTCGGCACGAAGGCCATCGCGACCGCCACCGCGCCCCAGGTGATCATGATCCGCGCGATCCAGCGGCGCGCGCCGAACCGGTGCAGCGCGAGGTTGCTCGGCACCTCGAGGATCAGGTAGCCGAGGAAGAAGATCCCCGACGCGAGCCCGAAGGCCGTCGCGGTGAGGCCGAGTTCCTTGTTCATCCCGTTCGGACCGGCGAACCCGATGTTGACCCGGTCAAGGTAGTTGACGAAGTACAGCAGCATCAGCAGCGGCATGATCCGCACCGCCGCCTTGGCCATGACCCGGTTGCCCAGTGCGCTCGTCTTCGTCGACATGTCCGGATCTCACCCGCCCGGACCCCGTCGAGTCAAGGTTTTGCGTAATGCTCGGCGACCGCCGTGAACGCCTCCTTCGGTTCCCAGTTCAGGCCCGGGTACGCCGTGCCCGAGCGGTCTTCCAGGACCTTCACCAGGCCGAAGCTGGCGAGGTCGAGATCGTTGCCGCCGGGCCGGTGCGGATAGTTGCAGAGCGCGAACAGGAACACGAACGCACTGTCCACTCCCTCCTCGTCGAAGATTTCCAGCAGCTCGCGCAGGTAGCCCGCCTGTCCGGCTTCGTCGCGTTCGTACTCGCCGTCGATGCGGAGCGGGTCGCCGGTTTCCTTGTCGTACTCGACGATTTCCATGCTCCGCGGCGCGACGTCGCCGGAGCCGTGCCAGGTCGCCGTCCCGAAGCCGGTGATCGCGACCGGTTTCCCTTGCGCCACCAGGGTTCGCACGCCGTCCCGGAAGATCGGGGCGACCTCGGCGGAGCGGATGAGTTCCACGGTGACGAAGTCGAACCGGCTCCAGTCCACCTGCTCGAACTGGATGCACGCGTAGGTGACCGGGCCGTGGAACCGCTCCCGCACGAGCTTCACGGCGGTGTCGAGGAACGGGTCGAGCCGCTTGCCCACCGCGGCCAGCCGCTCGGCGCGGCCCTCGGGTTCGGCGAGCAGCAAGCTGACCCGTTCCGCGACGTCCTCGCCGGGCAGGAAGCCGTGGTTCATCACGCTCAACTCGACGCCGGTCACGAACACGACGTCCGCCCCGGTGGCGCGCAGTCGTTCCGCCCTCCTCGCGCAGTCGGCGAAGAGGGCGAGCATCTCGTCGTGGGTCTGCTCCAGCGGATACGGCGAGAACCAGACCTCCAGCCCCAGGTCGGCCGCCCACCGCGCGGCCCGCTCCAGCCGGTCCGGATCCCCTCCGACGAGATGCACCGCGGTGCAGTGCAGGTCGTCGCGGATGATCGCCAGTTCGCGCTGCACCACCTCCGGTTCGAAGCTCTCCCGCGACGTCCGTCCATTGCGGACGAATCCGGTCTCGTACGTCATTCCCTTGCCGCGCATGGCGGTTTCCTCTCGTTCGGGGACGCCGCTCACCTTACGCACGAAACTTGCGTGCACGCAAGTTTGCGCAGGCGCACGATTGCTGCGAGACTGGGCACGTGACCGGATTGCGCGAACGGAAGAAGGAGGCCACCCGCGTCGCACTGCGCGAAGCGGCGCTGCGGCTGGCGCTCGAACACGGGCCGGCGAACGTGCGCGTCGACGACATCGCCGAGGCGGCCGGGGTCTCGCCGCGGACCTACAACAACTACTTCTCCAGCCGCGAAGAAGCGATCGTCGCCGCGGTCACCGCGGACCGCGAAAGCCGGATCGCCGCCGCCGTCGCCGAACGCTCGCCGGACACCCGGCTGGCCGAGGCGATCATCGACGCGATCGCGGAGCAGTACACCGACCCCGGCGAACAGAGCCGCGACGCGCTGCTGCTGATCACCACGAATCCGGGGCTGCGCACGGCATTCCTCGACGCTCCAGCCGCATTGGAAGACCCGCTGCAGGAAGTGCTCGCGGCCCGGATCGGGAACCCGCAGACCGCGCGCGTGCTCGCCGCTTCAGTCGCGGCCGCGGTGCGAATCGCGCTGGAGCAATGGACGCAGCCAGCGGGCAACGGCCTGGTCGTGGTGTCCGGTTCACTGCCGGACCTGTTGCGGCGAATGCTCGAACCGCTCGTTCCGGCCCTCGACGCCGCGGACGCCTGAGGGTTCAGACTTCGATCTGCTCGAAGATGTGCGGGTACGACTCGATGTCGTCGGGCGACTCGGCCGCCAGGCGCTGGAACTCCGGATTGCCGAACGCGGCGGCGAGCGCCTCGGTCGATTCCCAGACCGCGACGTTCATCAGCAGCTGGCTCCCGGCCGTTCCCTGGTGCATCTGCAGCGAGACGAATCCGGGCTGAGCCCGCATGCACTCGGCCTGCTTGCGGAAGATGGCCAGGAACGCATCGGTCTTCCCCTTCGGGATGACGAAGGTGTTGGCCAGGACGATCGGCCCGGTCTTCTCCTGGAACTGAGCGAACATCGGCGTGTGCGGGTCGAGACTCTGGAGCTTGGCCATTTCGGGATTTCCCTTGCCGTCGACGAGATCTAGCATTGCTAGACAGTGAGTCAACGCTAGCACTGCTGCCGCTCGATTGTCTAGCGATGCTAGAGGTGGGCCAAGGCGGTGAATTCCCACCCGTCGCGCGTCCAGCTTCGACATTCCATTCACAAGTTTGTGAAAGCTGTGTACATTCTGAACTTATTCAGAGGGGAAGGAGCGACGATGACCCGTCAGGCAGGACTCCCGCTCGAAAGGGGCGCGTGTCCGTTCGATCCGGTGCCGGCCCAGCGCACGCGGGCTCCGGTCGAGCCGCTGACGTATCCGGACGGCACCCAGGGCTGGCTCGTCACCGGATACCAGGAGGTGCGGGCAGTCCTCTCGGACAAGCGGATGTCCGCGCGAGCGGAGCTGACGAAGATCCCGATCGACTTCGGCCCGCTGCCGCCGCCGAAGCCTGCTGACCCGGGGGTGTTCAGCGGGATGGACGACCCGGACCACCACCGCTACCGCAAGCTGCTGACCGGGGCGTTCACCGTGCACCGGATGCGCAGACTGGAGGACCGCGTCGCCGAGATCGTCGACGACCACCTCGACGCGATGGCCACCGCGGACGGGCCGGTCGACCTGGTGGAGGCGTTTGCGCGGCCGGTGCCGTCACTGGTGATCTGCGAACTGCTCGGCGCTCCCTACGATCGCCGCGCCGAGTTCGACGGTTACGCCACCACGATGTTCTCCAAGGACGTCCCGATCGCCGAACGGATCGACGCCACCCAGGGCGTCGTGGCGTTCATCGCCGGGCAGATCGAGGAGAAGCGGGCGGAACCGAGCGACGATCTGCTGTCCGATCTGGTCCGCGGCGGCGAGTTGACCGACGAGGAACTCGCCAACATCGGCATGATGCTGCTGGTCGCCGGATTCGAGACGACCCGCAACATGATCGCGCTCGGCACGCTGGCACTGCTGGAGAATCCCGGGCAGCTGGCGAAGTTCAAGGCCGATCCGGAGCTCACCGCGGGCACGGTCGAGGAACTGATGCGCTACCTCAGCGTGATCCACATCGGCCCGATCCGCACCGCGTTGGAGGACTTCGAACTCGGCGGCGTGCCGATCAAGGCGGGCGATCCGATCGTCATGTCGCTGCCGGTCGCCAACCGGGACCCGGAGAAATTCCCGGACCCGGACGAACTGGACGTCACGCGCAAGGCGACCGGGCAGCTCGGCTTCGGCCACGGCGTGCACCAATGCCTCGGGCAGCAGCTGGCGAGGGTCGAGATGCGGATCGCGCTGTTCCGGCTGTTCGCGCGCTTCCCGGACCTGCGGCTCGCGGTGCCGTTCGCCGAGGTGGACCTGCCGTACGACGCGTCTATCTACGGTCCGGTGCGGCTGCCGGTCACCTGGCAGCGGGAGTAGCTTGGCAGCGGCGGATCTAGTACCGGGATCGAGGTTTTCCGCGCGCCCGGCGTGACCATCCCGATCGGCCTCGGCATCGGCCGGTTGGTGTTCCGGGCCTTGAACATCGCTGAGGCTCTACTCGCGTTGGGGCTGGCAATCACGGTGATGATCGGGCGACCGAGTACCGCGGTGACGGTGCTGGCGGCGGTGGCCGTGGTGATGCTGATCGGGCAACTGGGAGCGGTCCGTCCGGCGCTCAACCGGCGGACGGACCGCGTCCTCGCCGCTCCGGAAGGCACGGAGCTGCCGCGATCTCGAGCGCATTTCGTTTACCTCGCAACGGAAGCCGTGAAGGTGCTTGTGCTGCTGGCGCTCGGGATCCTGACTGTGGCGGGTTAGCGGCTCACGCGAACCCTTCCAGCTCGGCGATGCGGCGGAACACCTCACGGGTGTCCACCCGCTCCATCCCCGGGTCGAGTTCGTAGTACACCGCAAGCACATTCTGCGCGAGACGGCCGCGCTCGTCGAGGTCCGCGAACCGGCCCAGCGAGATGTCGCGCATCGCCTCCTCCGAGGTCATTCCCCGGCGGTGGCGGTCGGCGGCCTCGGCTCGCACCCACTGCAGGTAGTCGAGGACCGAGCGGACGCCGTCGGCGTCGGTGACCGGGCCGTGGCCGGGGACGACGAACTCGGCGTCCATCTTGAGCATCGCGTCGCAGGCGGCGATCCAGTTCGACACCGGTCCTGCCCAGGTGATCGGAGTGCCACCGATGAACAACAAGTCCCCGGCGTAGAGCACGCCCTCGTCGGGGACCAGAACGACGCTGTCGCCCTCGGTGTGCGCGGGGCCGAGACAGCGGATTTCCACTGCCACACCGCCGATGTCGAGCTTCAGCTGTTCGGCGAACGTCCGGGTCGCGGGGGTCGCGGTGATGGAGTCGAAGTCGAACGGGTGGAGGATGTGCTGCGCGAAGCGGCCCAGCGGGCCTTCCTGATGCACCAGGCCGCGCATGAGGTCAGGGCCGTTGGTGCGCATCTCTTCCGCAGTGGCTTCGGACGCGATGATGGACGCGTCGGCGACCAGTTCGTTGCCGAACCAGTGGTCTCCGTTCGCGTGCGTGTTCACAACTGTCTTAATTGGACTGTCTACTGTGATGTCCTGGAGCCCAGTCAGCATTTCCCGGGTCATCGGCACGTCGAATAGGGTGTCGACGAGAAGGGATTCTTCTTTCCCGGCGATCAGTCCGGCATTGCTCCAGCCCCAGGTTCCGTCCGGGACCAGCCAGGCCGAGCAGTGTTCGGTGAGCCGGTGATGTCCTTTGGTGTAGGGAATATCTCTGGGCATGCTTACCTCCTAGGGACGTGCACCTCGGGTGCACCCTCATACGAAGCCAATCCCGCGCCTTCCGGCGCGATCTGCCGTTGCCCAACCGGGTTTCGCAGCACCCCGACACCAGACGCGGCGAGTTCCACCACGTCGCCCGGCTGGATCCAGCGGTCCAGCTCCAGCCCGCATCCGCCGCCGACAGTGCCCAGACCGAAGAACTCCCCTGGGTAAACGTCTTCGTCCAGCGACGCCCACGCGAGCACCTCGGCGAACGAAAACTGGCGGTCCTTTGTGGACCCAGAAGCCCAGACCTCGCCGTTGACCGTCGCCGACATCTGCACTGCCCATTCGTCGACCTCGTCCATGGTGAGCACGCACGGACCCATCGCGGTGCAGAAGGCTTTCCCTTTGGACGGCCCGATCGTCAGGCTCATCTCGAACATCTGGATGTCGCGCGCGCTGACGTCGTTGAAAATCGTGACGCCGGCGATGCGTCCGGCGGCCTCGGCCGGGGTGAGGTTCTTGCCGCCGCCGGAGGTGAAGAAGCCAAGCTCGAGTTCGAAGTCGAGCTGCGCGGTGTAAGACGGCCACAGCAACGGTTCCTCCGGCCCGATCACCGTTTCGACGTTGCCCTGGTAGCAGATCGGCATCGCCTCGAAGGCAGGCGGAACGGCGAGTCCGGAGCCCGAGGCATGCTGGGTGTAGGTCAGGTAATCGCGAATCCGGCGCGGCCTCGGTACCGGGGCGAGCAGCCGGACTTCCTCTTGCGGAAGCACTGCCGGATGACCTTCATCGCTCAACGAGTCGCCTTTAGCGGCCGCGGCGTCGGCGAGCAGAAGCGCCTGTTCAGCCCGGCCACGAGCCTCCGCGCCACCCTCGAAGAAGGCGACCATCTCGGTCGGCACTTCGGTTCCGGCCTTAGCCGCCCGCAAGACCCGCGCCGGATCCACCACGGCCTCGCCATGCAGCACACCGAGCCGGGCCGTGCCCGCGGATTCGTACGTGACCAGCCGCATCGCCGCCTCCTTGAACTAGAGTACAAGTTTGGACTTGCGTCTAATCAACGTAGGCCGTGACGGAAGCAGCGTCAAGGGCGCCATTCAGCAGGCACCGGGAGGAAATGATGGTTGACTGCCAGACATGACGGCAGAAGCGACGGGCGATCGGCGGACCAGGCAGCGACACGAACGCCGGGACCGGCTGTTCCACGCGGCCGTGGAGCTGTTCGTGGAACGCGGCTACGACAACACCACGATGGAGGACATCGCCGAGCGTGCCGACACCGCGCGCGCCACCGTGTTCAACCACTTCCAGCGCAAGACGGCGTTCCTGGACGAGTGGAGCCTGCGGCGCCGGGAACGCGCGATGACCGCGGTGCGCGCCGAACGCCTGGAGGACCGGCCGCTGCGCGAGGTGCTCAGCCGCTACCTGATCGAACTGGCGCGCAACAGCCTCGACTCCCGAGCGGAGACGATCGCCTGCATGGGCGCGGCGATCCACTCCACCAACGTCTTCGGCAATCCGGAACTGGCGCGCGAGTTCGGCACGTTCGTCGCGCGGGCGCAGGAGACCGGGGAGATCCGCGCGGACATCGATCCGGCGCAGGCCGGGTTGTTGCTCGCCACGTCTTATTTCGGGACGCTGAGTTCGTGGATCGAGAGCGAGGCCGCTCCGTTTGATCTGCAGGAGCATTTGCTGAACATGGTGGAGATGATTCTGCGTGGGATCGCGGTTCGCTGAACGCTGAGGTTGTCAGGTTGCGGGGAGCATCAGCATCGCCGGAGAACGGGTCCATCGCGGGCGATCGGAGCCTTGGCCGCTTCATCCGACGGTCGGCTTCGCGCGGAGCCAGACAGCACGGCGTCGGCTAGCTGGTTTCCTCTGAATAAGGCGATTTCGCCGGAATGTTGTTCAGCGCTTCGGCGACACGGCAGGCCTGCCCTGTCGGTATCGCGGCAGGTCGCTTCGGGCCTCTCCGCGCGAAAGCCGGGTCCTAAGTCCATGAGGGGAGCCCCGAGGGAATCAGGGTCCCTCAAGGTAGCCCTCACGGACCTTCGCATCGCAGACCAAGCCCCTTGACCAAGGAGAACCCCATCTTGGCCGAGATACTAGCGCCGCACCCCCGCGATCCCGGACAGCAACTCACCCATCTCCACGACCACCCGCGATGGGCCGCCAGCCAACGGCACCGCAGTTATCCGGCCGCCAAGATCGGATACGTAAGCGACCTCGTCGTCCACCGCCAGTCCGATCGCCTCGGTGAATCCGCTCGCCAGGATTTCCGGCTCGGCGCCCTTCTCCCCCGGCCCGGGAAGAGGGGCGCGGTTCAGCGTGTTGCCCTTCGGGGCCGCGCCACGGTCGGTCCAATACAGGTACCCGCCATGGATTTCCAGGTCGATCGGCTCCGGCAAGTGCTCCCACAGAGTCTCGACATCGGACCGGTCGCGAGCGGTCTCTCCGGGCGGAATCTCCAGTCCAGCACGGAAAATCCGGCCGACGCCGCCCTTAGAGCGTGTCTCACTTGGATGGCGGTTGAGGTGCGAGCATGATCATGACTTGTGATGGACGAGTTGTCGCGACGATTGGTGCCCGACGAGTT
>NZ_JBVKDQ010000039.1:0-61750 GCF_055633755.1 Amycolatopsis sp. NPDC114484
CCCATCGAAACCGAAGCAGCACGCCGCCTAGCCCAAGACCACGACGACTAACCACCCAGGTTCCGCAACACCCCCTCAGGGTTCCCCTCACGGACGTCAGGCCGAGAGGTCAGTCTGTCCAGTCGGGCTTGCGCTTCTCCAAGAACGCCGCCATTCCCTCACGCGCGCCCGGCAGCTGCGAAGCCGACGCCATCACCTCCACGGCGATCGCGTACGCGTCGGCTTCCGGCCGGTCCAGCTGGGCGTACAGGGTCTGCTTCCCCATCGCCTTGCTCGCCCGGCTGCCGCGGGTCGCCCGGCCGAGCAGTTCCGCGACCGCCTCGTCCAGGGAATCGTCCGGGACGACGCGGTTGACCAAACCCCAGTCCAACGCCGTCGCCGCGTCGACCACGTCGCCGGTCAAGGCCAGTTCCATCAGGCGTTTCCGGCCGATCGCGCGCGCCACCGGCACCGCGGGCGTATGACAGAACCAGCCGCCCTTGCCACCTGGCAGCGCGAAGCCCGAAGACTCCGCCGCGACCGCCAGATCGCACGACGCCACCAGCTGGCACCCGGCGGCGGTCGCCAGCCCGTGCACCCGCGCGATCACTACCTGCGGCACCGATTCCATCGTCCGCATGAGCGTCGTGCAGAGCGTCAGCAGCTCGCGCACCCCCATGAGGTCACGGGCCGCGACATCGCCGAAGTCGTGTCCGGCGGAGAACACCGGCCCCGCGCCGGCCAGCACGATGCCGGTCGCGTCGGACTCGCCCGCCTCGCGGAACGCGGCGAGCAGCTCGCCGAGATGCTCAGCGGACAGCGAATTGCGCCGCGCCGCGCGGTTCATCGTGATGGTGACCGTGTCGCCGTCCCGCTTTACGAGGATGTGCTCGTACTCGCCCATGCCCCGACCGTAACCCCGACCGACGGGATGCGGAAAGTGCGCCGATACGAATCCGGCCCGACCCCCACCTCCGCCCGCAGCCGGCGCCGCAGGTTCGCGGCACTGCCGAGCCCCGCCCGCTCGGCCACCCGGGCGACCGGCAGATCCGTGGTTTCCAGCAGCCGCCGCGCATGCCGCACCCGCTGCACGAGCAGCCACCGCCCCGGCGTACTGCCCGTGGCGGCGGCGAACTCGCGATGAAACGTCCGAGGGCTCATCCCCGCATGCTCCACCAGATCCGGCACCCCGATCTCGTCCGCGAGCCGAGTCAGCGCCCAGTCCATTGTGGACGCAATCCCGGGCCGAGAAGCACTGGGCGGCAACGGAGCTTCCGCATACTGCCGCTGCCCACCCTCCCGAACCGGAGGCATCACCAGCCGGCGGGCAAGACGCGCAGCGACATCCGCCCCATGATCACGACGCACCAGATGCAGACAAAGGTCAAGTCCACCCACGACGCCCGCAGACGTAAGCACGTCGTCCTGCTCGGTGTACAACACGTCGCGGCGCGGATCCGCAGCCGGCGCGACCGCGGCGAGCGCGTCCAGATCGCGCCAGTGCGTCGTAGCGGGCCGCCCGTCGAGCAGCCCCGCAGCAGCGAGCGTGAACGCTCCAGAACAAAGCCCAGCAACCGTCGCCCCGCCCCGATGAGCCCGCCGAAGCGCATCCCGCGCGGCGGCAGGCACTTCAGCCAGCGGATCGTCGCGCCCCGGCGCAAGAATCAGATCGCACTCGTCCAGCCCAGAAAGACCATGCGTCGCAACGACTTCCCCGAACGGCGACACCCGCACGCGCCCCCGCCCGGGCGCACACACGCGCACCGTGAACGGACCGATGCCACTGTCGGTGCGGTCCTGAGCCCACACCTCCGCGATCACCGCCAGGTCGAACATCCGGCTGCCCGGCAGGAGCAGCACCCCGATCGTGCGCATGGCAGAAAAGTACCGTATCGCGCCTCTTCTGCCACTCCCCTTTACCGCGATCCTCCGGTCAAAATCGAGCCTATGACCACCGCACTGCTGCTCATCGACGTCCAACAAGGCTTCGACGACGCCCCCTTCTGGGGCCCACGCAACAACCCCGACGCCGAAGCGAACATCAAGGCCCTGCTTCAAGCGTGGCAAGACCGCCGAGCCCCCGTAGTGCTGGTCCACCACGACTCCGTCAAGCCCGATTCGCCGCTACGCCCCGGCCAGCCAGGCAACGACTTCAAACCCGAACTAGCCAACGCCCGCCCAGACCTGGTCTTCGGCAAAAAGGTGAACTCCGCCTTCCTAGGCGACATCGACCTGGACGCCTGGTTCAAAACCCGAGGCATCACCAGCTTCGTCCTGGCCGGCATCCAAACCAACTTCTGCTGCGAAACCACCGCCCGCATGGGCGGAAACCTAGGCTACGAAGTAACTTTCGCCCTGGACGCCACCTTCACCTTCGACCTGCGAGGCCCAGACGGCGCCCTCTTGACCGCCGAAGAACTCTCCCGAGCAACCGCGACAAACCTCCACGGCGGCGGCTTCGCCACAGTGAAATCCACCAAGGAAATCCTGGCCAACGCTCCGTGAGGGCCACCCTCACAGCCCCTGATTCCCTCAGGGTTCCCCTCACGACCAGCGCAAGTCCGTGCGGGACCCCTTCACGTACCTAGATTCCCTCAAGGAGCCCTTCACAGCCCACTCGGCCACCGCCGCCGAGCTGCCGCCGCGCACCAAACCGCAGCCCACGCACCCAACCAACCAGGCACCCACACCACCCCCGCACCCGCACCCCACACACCACCCCCGCACCCACACCACCCCCGCACCCCGATACGAAGCCAAAAATGCAGTCTGCGGGGGCTTGTCAAGGCATCTTTCCCGCCTCGACAAGCCCCCGCAGACTGTCATCACAATGGGCTTCGGGGTGCCCCACGCAACAACAGGGCGCAATGTCGCCGCCAGGCGACGAGCCCCCCTAAGCCCCCAACCCGCCCCGCTCCCGAACCAACTCCACAATCCCAGCCATAATGTCCGTCAACTCATAATCCTTAGGCGTAAACACCCGAGCAATCCCCCGCTCAGTCAGCGACGCCGCATCGTCGGGCGGAATAATCCCACCCACGATCACCGGAATATCCCCAGCCCCCGCCGCCCGCAACCCGTCAACGACGAGCGGCACCACCTCAAGATGGGACCCGGACAGCACAGACAACCCGACCACATGCACCCCCTCCTGCACAGCAGCCGCGACAATCTGCTCCGGAGTCAGCCGGATCCCCTGGTAAATAACCTCAAACCCAACATCCCGAGCCCGCACCGCAACCTGCTCGGCCCCGTTGGAATGCCCGTCCAGCCCAGGCTTCCCCACCAGAATCCGCAGCCGCTCGCCCATCTCGGCCTCAGTCCGGCGAACCAGCTCCCGGACCCGCTCCAACTCCGGATCCCCCTGTCCAGCAGCAGCCGCGGCGGAAACCCCAGTAGGCGCCCGATATTCGCCGAACACCTCGCGCAGCGCCCCGGACCACTCCCCAGTAGTCACCCCCGCCCGAGCACAATCCACCGTCGCCTCGAACAAATTCCCCGAAGTACGAGCCACGTCCTTCAACACAGCAAGAGAATCAGCGACAGCAGCGTTATCCCGCTCCTCCCGCCACTTCTCCACCGCGGCAACCGCGGCCTTCTCCACCGCGGGATCAATAGTCTCGATCGCCTTGGCCCCCTCCGCCTGCAACGGCGACGGCTCAGTCGTCTCGAACTTATTCACCCCGACAAGAACCCGCTCGCCGTTCTCCATCCCCCGCCGATATTCCGCGAGAGACGAAACGAGCTGCGACTTCATGTACCCGCTCTCGACCGCGGCCACCGCCCCGCCGAGATCCTGCACCCGGGCGATCTCCTCGCGAGCGCCGGAAACGATCTCGTCGACCTTGGCCTCGACCACCCGCGACCCGTCGAAAATATCCTCGTACTCCAGCAAATCCGTCTCGAACGCGAGCACCTGCTGCATCCGCAGCGCCCACTGCTGATCCCACGGCCGAGGCAACCCGAGCGCCTCGTTCCAAGCGGGCAGCTGAATCGCCCGAGCCCGCGAACCCCGCGACAGCGACACCGCCAGCATCTCCAGCACGATCCGCTGGACGTTGTTCTCCGGCTGGGCCTCGGTGAGCCCGAGCGAGTTCACCTGCACCCCGTACCGCAGCCGTCGCGCCTTCGGGTTCTCGACGCCGTAGCGTTCACGCGTCAGCTCATCCCACAGCTGCGTGAACGCGCGCATCTTGCACATCTCTTCGACGAACCGGACGCCCGCGTTGACGAAGAACGAAATGCGCGCGACGACCTTCTCCATGTCGGCCTGGTCGACCTGGCCGGAGTCGCGCACCGCGTCCAGCACGGCGATCGCGGTGCACAGCGCGTACGCGACCTCCTGCGTCGGCGTCGCGCCCGCTTCCTGCAGGTGGTAGCTGCAGATGTTGATCGGGTTCCATTTCGGCACGTGGTGCACGGTCCAGGCGATCATGTCGGTGATCAGCCGGAGGCTCGGCCCGGGCGGGAAGATGTAGGTGCCGCGGGACAGGTATTCCTTGATGATGTCGTTCTGCGTGGTGCCGGTGAGCTTGGCCAGCACCTCGTCGACGTCGCGGCCCTCGGCCTCGGCCTGCTCGCGGGCCACCGAAACGTACAGCGCGAGCAGCCACATCGCGGGCGCGTTGATGGTCATCGAGGTGTTCGCCTCGGCGAGCGGGATGCCGTCGAACAGCCGCCGCATGTCGCCGATGTGCGAAACCGGGACGCCGACCTTGCCGACCTCGCCGCGCGCGAGCACGTGGTCCGGGTCGTAGCCGGTCTGCGTCGGAAGGTCGAAGGCGACCGACAACCCGGTCTGCCCCTTGGCGAGATTCCGCCGGTAGAGCTCGTTGGACGCGGCGGCGGACGAATGACCCGCATAGGTGCGCATCACCCAGGGCCGGTCGCGCTCGTGGTCGGTGGGGTACGGCACGGTGCACCTCTCTTCGCCGAGACGACCGCCCGAGTGTACCCGCCGGTAACTTAATCGGCGGAGTGGATTCGGCCACGCCCGGGTGACGCGCCGGGCCGGACGACCACTACCCCGCGGTCAAGGTCGACGGTACCCAGCGGCGGCGCTCCCTGCGCGTCCTCGTCGAGGGTCATCTCGACCGAATCCCGGTGTTCGAGCTCGTTGCGCTTGGTGCCGTAAAGGAATGAGGTGACCTCGTCGAGGTAGGTCGAGGACAGCCGCGCCTTGAGCCGGGACGGCTTCCTCTTTCGGCGCAGTTCCCAGCCGCCGACGATCAGCAGCGCGATGGTGGCGACCGGCAGCGAGAGACCCAGCAAGGTCATCAGCATGGTTAGCCAACGACCGGCGTGCGCGGAGCGTTCCGGGCGATCAGCTCCGCGATGTGCCCCGCATCCTCGACCGCGACCAGTTCGGGCACCATCGTCGTGAGCGACGACTGCGCCCGGAACTTCCGGGCGCGCAGCCGCACGCGCGGGGGTGCCCCGAAGCCGACGGTGCCGATGCCGTCGCCGTGGTCGCGAACCCGCGGCTCGCCCAGGTCGGGAAGCCACACCCAGCGGAACTCGATGCCGCCCGGACGGTCGGCGACGAAGACGATCCGACGGTCCGTCACCAGGTAGGCCAGCACCCCGAACAGCACCTTTCGCTGCCGGTTCTGGTCGGCGATCAGTGCGAGCATCGCCCCGAGGAAGCCTGGCCACAGGGTGAAGATGACGGGATCCACGTCGAACAGCACGATGCCGACGGTGCCGAGCGCGAGGAGCATCCCGAAGACCACCGCCGCTGCTACGTAACCGTGATAGTCCGCGTACCGGCGCACGTACCGCTGCGGCCGCCCGGACCAGAGCAGTTTTTCGTCTTCTGCCAGTGGGTACATGACGCCCTCCTCGCTCCCGAAGAGTGCACGCCGTCCGGTTCGCCCGGGTTGCCCGAGCACTGTGACGGAAATCCGCGCGACGTCGGCCGATCCGGGATCTACCGTGGTCAAACGTGACGTGGAGCGGGTACGGCAGTTATCTGGTGATCGTGGTCCTCATCGTGCTCGCGCCGGGGCCGGACACGATGGTGATGCTGAAGAACGCGCTGTCCGGCGGGGCGCGCGGCGGCTTGCTGGCCACGGCGGGCATCCTCGCCGGCAACGCGGTGCAGGGCACTGCCGCGGCGCTCGGGCTGGGCGTGGTCATCGCCCGCTCGCAACCGGTGTTCCTCACGCTCAAGTGGCTCGGCGCGGCATACCTCCTGTTCCTCGGCTTCCAAGCGCTGCGCGGCGCCTGGCGCGGCAACTACGACACGGTCGCCGACACCCAGCGCAAGCGCACCAGCGGCTTCCGGCGGTGGCGCGAAGGGTTCCTGTCGAACATCACGAACCCCAAGGTGCTGGTGCTGTACCTGTCGGTGCTGCCGCAGTTCCTCGACCCGGTGCGCACGACGACCTGGGACGCGCTGGTGCTCGCGTACACGGTCGCCGTGCTGGGCACGATCTGGTTGCTGGTCCTCCTGTTCTTCGTGCACCGGGTCCGCGCCTGGCTCAGCCGCCGCAAGGTCCGCCGCGCGCTGGACGGGGTGACCGGCACCGCGCTGGTCGGGTTCGGCGCGGCGCTGGCCCTCGAATCCTCGTGAGTGCTGATCGCGGCTAGGACGTGCGACTCGCGCCGGGAACAACACTCACGGGACCTCACAGCACGTCGTCCAGCCAGTCGTAGATGCGGCCGTTCGCGAGCCGCATCGCGCCGACGTGGCAGTGCGCGTCCGCGCCCTCCTCCGCGGTGAAGTTCAGCAGCTTCTTCGGGCCGCTGATCCGGTCGTACAACTGCTGCGGCTCGCCGGTGAAGAACAGGTCCTCCGGAGCGTCGCAGATCAGCGCCGGGCACGTGATGCGCTCGGCCACCCCGTCGTACAGGTTGTATTCGAGGTACTTCGCGAGGAACTCGCGATCGGTCGCGCCGCCCATCACGTAGCGGCCGTGGCTCAGGGCCCAGCGCACGGTCGGGCTCTGCTCCCTCGCGGCGGCTAGAAAGGCGTCCAGTTCAGGATCCTCCGGCGCGTACGCCCGGCGGACGAGTTCGTCGCGGTCCCACGGAAGCTGCTGCACGAAAACCGCACCCGCGTCGAAGAGGCCGTCCACCGCGACGACGGCCGACAGCCTCGGCTCGAACGCGGCGGCGCGCGGCGCGAGCATTCCGCCGAGGCTCCAGCCGATCAGAGCGACCTTCTCCGGGATCACCTCCGGGAGAGCGAGGGCGTAGTCGAGCACCTGGCTGACGACGTGCTCCCAGTCCGGGCGGAACAGCATTCCGTCGCGGTGCACGGCACTGGGCTGGCCGGGACCGTCGAAGGTCAGCACGTGGTAGCCGCGTTCCTGGCCGGCTGTCGCGCCCATGAAGTGCAGGTCCTCGGCGCTGCCGTCGAAACCGTTGTGCGCCACCAGAAGCGGCTTCGGGCCGTCGCCGGGAGCGCGGTAGAAGTAGCCGCGCAGGACGTGGCCGTCGTAGGGGATTTCGATCCGTTCGACGTTGTCGATCGACTCCACGGCGCGCTGGAAACACTCGACGTTGCGCTCGTAGGCGTAGTTGATCCGCGGGTCTTCCGGGTTGCCGTGCAAGAAAAACTCGGCACGGCGGTAGTACGTCGAGGCGCGCAGGTACGCGTCGCGCGCGCTGACCGGGTGCATGGTGGCGGCTTCGTCGTAGAGCCGTTCGGCGGCGGCGAGCCACGCGTCGTGCCAGCTGTCGTAGTCACCGGATTTGATGTTCGACGCGATCGCCACGACCTCGCCGAAATCCGCGCCCCCGTAGGCGATCTGGCCCAGCGCGATCAGCGTCTCGAACCAGAATTGCGGGTCGTCTTCGAACAGCAGCGGCTTCATCGGATCTCCTCTTTCGCGAAGGTGCGGAAATCGCGGGCGGGTCGTCCGGTGACCCGCTCGACGGTGTCGGTCACGCGGTCCTCGGCACCGCCGCGGATCGCCTCGTCCAGCGAGGCGAGCATTTCGGCGTACGCCTCGGGGAGGCCGTCGCGGACCAGGAATCGCTGGTACTCAAGGGTGGGAACCGGTGCGTGCGCGACCGGGTGGCCGAGCCGCTTCCCGACGATCTCGGCGGCCTCGTCGTAGCTGAGCGCGCGCGGGCCGGTGATGAGGTGGCCGGTGTTGTGCGGCTCCGGATCGAGCAGCGCGCGAACGGCGACCGCGGCGATGTCGCCGGCGTCCACGAACGCCACCCGGGCGTCGCCGGTCGCGGTCACGATCCGGCCCGCGCGGGCGCTGTCGCCGACCAGGTTCCCGGCGGTGAAGTTCTGCATGAACCACGACGGCCGCAGCACCGCCCAGCCCGGCTGACGGCGGACGAGGCCGGGCAGACCGCCGAGCACCGGGGTGTGTTCGTCCACCGAGGACGAGCTGAGCAGGACCACCCGCGCGTGCGGGGCGTGCTTGAGAAACTCCTCGACAAGTGGCTGCGGATCAGCCGCGACCGGCGCGATCAGGTAGACCGCCGAGACCCCGTCCAGCGCCGGGCCGTACGTCGCGGGCTCGTCCCAGTCGAACCGGATCTGACCGGCCCGCACCGGATTCCGGGTCGCCGCGCGCGGCCGCACCCCGGCGGCTTCGAGCCCGCGCACGACGCGGCTGCCGGTGGTGCCGGTCGAGCCGAGCACGAGGACGTCAGACACCCGGCACCCCGAGAACGTCGATCACGGCGAGCGGGCTGAAGTAGTCGCGATAGCGGCGGATCAGGCCGTCGCGGACGGTCAGGACCACGACGTAGCCCAGGCGGTACGGCTTCTGCGTGGCGACCGCGACGCCGGCCAGTTCGAACTCCGCGATCGAGACCTCCGGATCGGTCGTCTGGTGCACGGTCTTGGCGGCGACCTCGCGGACGTCGAACAGGTTCGGGTAGTCGCGCAGGTACTCGGCCAGGGCGGCGCGGCCCTCGACACGCTTGGGCTCGCTCGGCGCGGCGAACGGGAACTCGAGCACGGCGTCCTCGGCGAACAGCTGCACGAATCCGGCCATGTCGTGCTGGACCAGCAGGTCGAGCGCGTGATCGATGAGTGACATCGAACCCCCTCCTCAGGAACGGACGAGACGGTACCGTCTCAACGAGAACGTACACGGGACGGGACCGTCCCGTCCACCCGCTATGCTGCTCGGCATGACGACCCGCCGGACGCCGACCGGGGCTGCCGTGCTGCAGCCCGACGTCACCTACGCCATCACCGAAGCCGTGATCGACGAGCTCGCCGATCACGGCTTCGGCAGGCTGTCGATGGAAGCGGTCTCGAAACGCGCAGGAGTCGGGAAAAGCGCGCTATACCGGCGCTGGCCGTCGAAAGACGAAATGATCGGCGCGGTGATCGCGGAATTCAGCGTGGCACGCGCGGCGGACCCGGACACCGGCAGCCTGCGCGGCGATATCCGGGCCACCCTGGAAGCGCTCTACGAATGGATCACGCATCCGCGGTTTTCCCGGATCTTCCCCGGGCTGATCGCGGAAGCCCGGCAAAACCCGGCAATGGCCGAATTCGCCCGCCAAGCGATCGGCGGACCTCGCCGAGCCATCAACCGGGCGGTGTTCACCAGGGCGATCGAGCGCGGCGAGATCCCGGCGGACACGGATGTCGAACTGGCCCAGGACATGGGCGCGGGGATCATCTACTGGCGATTGATCGTGCGCGGAGTTCCCGTGGCAGAGGATTATCTGGATCAAGTGACGGAATTGGTGGTGCGCGCACTCAGCGCATAACCCGAACCCCGGCCGGTCATGATCGACGGCCGGGCATCGAATCCTCCGCGGGCGAATCCTCTTCAAGGTTCGCGACGAGCCTCTTCAGCAAATCCACCAGCAGATCGGCTTCTTCGGCGGCGAAGCCCCGCAACGCTTGCTCATTGGTTTCGACCAGCGCCGACTTCACGTGCGCGACCTTCGCCGATCCGGCCTCGGTCAGCGAGATCAGGCTGACCCGTCGGTCATGTTCGGCGGGGACGCGCCGGATGAGGCCGTCGCGGTCCATCCGGGCGAGCAACTGGGCCATGGACGGCTGCTCGATCCGGGCCAGCGCCGCCAGCTCCTTCTGGGAGAGCGCATCGGACTTGGCCAGCGCCGCCAGTACCGGCATCTGCGCGAAGGTCAGCCCCAACGGCCGCAACCGCCGGTCATTGACCCTGGACAACGCGCGCGAGGCGAGGTTGACCAGGGCGGCGGGCGCGAACTCGAACCGGGGATCCTTCACGCCGCGAAGTATATAGGGTCCTATTGACCTAATACATAGGTTCCTATACGTTCAGGATGCATAGGAACCTATGCATCCTGGTCCAGGCAGGGAGAGACCCGTGATCATTCGCAACGTGACCGTCCTCGACGGGCAGTCAGCCACCCCGATCACCGACGCTGAAGCAGTAGTGGCCGACGGGAAATTCAGCGCCATCCGGCCGTCAACGGACGCTCGGCCGGCCGACGACGGTCCCGTGTTCGACGCGCGGGGCGGCTATCTGGTCCCGGGTTTGTGGGAGAGCCACACGCATCTGGGCGGGTACGCCTACTCCAAGCCCGAAAACGAGCGCGCGGCGTACGTTTCCCAGTTGCTCACCGACTTCCTTGGCGTCGGGGTGACCACCGTCGTCGACCTCGGCGGCCCGCTCGACGTCGAACTCGCCGTCCGAGACCACCGGAGCAAGGCCACCGACGCCGCCGCCGAGTTGTTCTTCGCCGGGCCGGTGTTCACCGGTATCGAGGGCTGGCCAATCCTCGACGATCCGAAGCGGGCGCCCATCGCTCGCCAAATCGACGATGCCGACGTCGCCTACCGGCAAGCGTTGGAGCTGTCCGACCAGGTCGACTTCCTCAAGTGCATCTACGACGGCGAGCCCGGCGCGCCGGACAAGCTGCCTCTGGACGCGCTCAAAGCGATCGTCGCGGCCGCCCACGAGAAGGGCAAGAAAGTGCTCGTGCACATCCACGAACGCCTCGATCTGGAGGAGGCGGTGGCAGCCGGCGCGGACGGCATCGAACACGCTTTCCAGCCGCAGGACCCCAGCAGCACCGCCGAGGCCCGCGACGTCGCCGCCCTGCTGACGGAAACGAACACCTATTACTGCCCCACGCTGGTCACCTGGGAGCAGATCGCGCACAACGGCGACGCTGGCTACTTGCAGCAGCTGGTCAAGGACGGCTTCGCGACGCCCGAAGACCTTCCGCAGATCACCAGCCGCCCCATCTACGGCCACGAGTTCCCGCGGCATTCCGCGAAGGATTCCCGCCTCCGCTTCGACTACGCGATGCGCACGCTGGCGCTGATGCACGACGCGGGGGTGAGGATCAGTGCGGGCAGCGACGTGGCGATGCTGATGCCCGCACCGCCCGTCGCCCTGCTGCGGGAACTGCAATTACTGGCGAAGGCAGGCGTGCCGCTGCCCGCGGTCCTGGCGGCCGGCACCCGGCATTCAGCCGAGAAGATCGGTCAGCAGGGGGGGAACGATCACCGTCGGATCCGTCGCCGACGCACTGTTGCTCGACGCCGATCCCTACACGGACATCGCGCACCTGATCGGCCGTTCCCACCACGTCGGGACGTTGCGGGCCGGACAGCTGAGCTGGGAAGAGGCCTGACACAGCCGAATCGCGAAGCCGGGGACAAGCAGCTTCCCCGCTTCGCGACCACGGTGCGGCTCAAGCCCGCTCCGGCTCCCCCGTCACGCGATCGATCCGGGCGCCGAGCCGGTTCAAGTTCTCCACGAAATGCGGGTACCCGCGGTCGATGTGGAACACGTCCCACACCTCGGTCACGCCATCCGCGCACAGCCCGGCCAGCACCAGCCCGGCCCCGGCGCGGATGTCCGACGCCCACACCGGCGCGCTCGACAGCTTCTCGATCCCCCGGACCACCGCGTGGTGGCCGTCCGTGCGGGCGTCGCCGGACAACCGGATCATTTCCTCGATGAAGCGGAACCTCGCCTCGTACACGTTTTCCGTGATCATCGACGTGCCCTCGGACACCGCCGACAGCGCGACCGCGAACGGCTGCAGGTCGGTGGCGAAACCGGGGTAGGGCAGCGTCACCCAGTCCACCGCCTTCGGCCGTTCCGGCTGGACGACGCGGAAACCCTTGTCGTCGTAGGTGGTCACCTCCGCGCCGGCCAGGCGCAGCTTGTCCAGGACCAGGTCGAGGTGGTGCGGGTTCACGCCGCGCACGGTCAGGTCGCCGCGGGTCATCGCGGCGGCGAACGCCCAGGTCGCGCCTACGATGCGGTCACCGATCACGCGGTGTTCGGTCGGGTTCAGCGCCTCGACGCCGTGGACGGTCAGCGTCGAGGTGCCCGCGCCCTCGATCTTCGCGCCCATTTCGGTCAGCATCGTGCAGATGTCGGCGATTTCCGGCTCACGGGCCGCGTTGTCGATCACCGTCGTGCCCTCGGCCAGCACGGCCGCCATCAGGATGTTCTCGGTCGCCCCGACGCTCGGGAAGTCCAGCCAGATCTGGGTGCCCACCAGCGTTTCGGCCTTCGCGACGACACACCCGTGCTCGATGGTGCTCGTCGCGCCGAGCTTGCGCAGGCCGTTCTGGTGCATGTCCAGCGGACGCTGGCCGATCGCGTCGCCGCCGGGCAGCGCGACGACCGCCTGCTTCAGCCGGCCGACCAGCGGGCCCAGCACGCACACCGACGCGCGCAGCTTGCCCATCGCCGCCGAATCGGCGCGGTGCGACAGCTCCGCGGGCGTCGTGATGCGCGCCGTGTCGCCCTCGATCTCCACCTCGCAGCCGACGCTGCGCAGGACGTCGCCCATCAGCGGGACGTCCAGGATCTGCGGGCAGTTCGTGATGGTCGTGGTGCCTTCGGCCAGCAGTGCCGCGGCCATCAGTTTCAGCACGCTGTTCTTGGCGCCGACCACGTCGACCTCGCCGACCAGCCGCGCTCCGCCATGCACGTCGAAGTGCTCGCTCATGGCCGCCAATCATGCCCTCTCGCCCAGTTTTGCCCGAACCCGGGCCGGTAGAGTCGGCCGTATGGTGGTTCGTATCAACCGGGTCTACACGAAGGTCGGCGACAGCGGCACGACCGCGCTCGGCGACGGTTCCCGGGTGCCCAAGACTTCCGCCCGGCTGTCCGCCTACGCCGACACCGACGAGGCCAATTCCGTGCTCGGCCTGGCGATCGCCCTCGGCGGGCTCCCCGACGAGATCTCGGTCGTGCTGCGCCGGATCCAGAACGACCTGTTCGACGTCGGCGCGGATCTGTGCCTCCCGATCCAGGAGGACCCGCCGTACGAGCCGCTGCGCATCACCGAGGCGTACCTGGAACGGCTCGAAGGCTGGTGCGACGAGTTCAACGACCGGCTGCCGAAACTCACGTCTTTCATCCTTCCGGGCGGCACCCCGGGCGCGGCGTTCCTGCACCAGGCGCGCACGGTCTCCCGCCGCGCGGAACGGTCGGCGTGGGCGCTGATGGAGGCCGAGCCGGACACGTCCAACCCGATCGCGGCCAAGTACCTGAACCGGCTCTCGGACCTGCTGTTCATCCTCGCCCGGCTGGCCAATCCGGACGGCGACGTGCTGTGGCAGCCGGGCGGCTGATCCGGCGAATCCGGCGGGAGCGCATCCAGACCGGCCGGGCACGACGTTCTTCAGGCCGCCGGGCGGAACCTCTGGCTACCGGGCCCAGCTGGCTTCCTGAGCGGCCCAGTAGCGCTCGTAATCGACGTCCCACGTCGAATCCCGGCCCGGCTCGACGGCCTGGGCGACAGTGAGGTCCTCGAGCCGCACCGGCTTCGGCAAGGTCTGCCACCGGCGAGCGCGGTCTTCCCGTTCTCGGGCGTCCATGCCTCAAGGATAGCGCCGCGAAACCACCGCACGAGAAACAAAAAACCGGGCCCGCCACCGCGTACACGGTGACGGGCCCGGCTGAAAAACTCACGAAGCCCGCGGCAGCCTTCGACCCGGCGGAGCCGATTCGAGCCACGACAGGAACCCGGTCAGCGCACCCGGTCCCATCGCGATCTCGATCGCTTCCTGGTCCGAGGACTCGCAGCGCAGCACCGTCGACCCCTCGGGCACCGCGTACGCCTCGGAACCGGACGGGTCCCGCCGGTCCGCGATCTGCATGCTTTCCCGCTGGAAAACGCGATCCGGACCGGTGCGCAGGCTCCACACCCGGTACCAGACGAATTTATCGCCCTCGTACCGGCCGAGGCCGAGATGCCAGCTCGAACGGGGACTGTCCGGACGCCACCGCAGCGCGACGCTGACGCCGCCGCCGCGGCGCATCCGGATCCACCGCTGGCCGTACCAGCCGACCACGACGACGAGCACGATCAGGAGCGCTAGCACCACCACAGCGATCTGCACGGCCCGGCTCCTGCCCGTCTAGTCCGCTCAGACCGACTGTCCAGCCGCGCGGAGCTGGGCCGTGGCCCTCGTCCGCTCGGCCTCGTCGCCGGTGCTGAGGGCTGCCTTCGCGGCCGCCACGTCGATTTCGTCGGACAGCTCGGCGCTCTCCGCGAGCACGCTCACGCCGGTCGCGGTGACGGACAGGAACCCGCCGTGCACCGCGGCGGTCAGCACGTCGCCGTCCGTCGTGTTCACCTTCACCACGCCACCCTCGACGAGCTGGCCCAGCACCGGCTCGTGTCCGGGCATGATGCCGATCTCGCCCTCGGTGGTCTGCGCCACCACGAAGGTGGCGGTACCCGACCAGAGCCGGCGCTCGACGGCAACCAGCTCCACGGACATCTCAGCCACGTAGCACTCCTTCGCTCGGGGTGTCACCACCGAGTGTAATAGGTCTTGCTTCGGTTACGAGAACGGCGGGGGCTGATGTCCACAATGGACAGTGCCCCCGCCGGTCTCACGCACTCACTTGCCGGTGATCTCGTGGTACTTCTTCTCGAGGTCCTCGAGCCCGCCAATGCCCAAGAACGCCTGCTCCGGGTAGTGGTCGAAGTCGCCCTTGGTGATGCGGTCGAACGACTCGATGGTCTCCGACAGCGGCACCGTGGAGCCCGGGATCTGCGTGAAGGCCTCGGCCACCAGCATGTTCTGGGACAGGAAGCGCTCGATCCGGCGCGCCCGCTGCACGGTGAGCTTGTCCTCTTCGGGAAGCTCGTCCATGCCGAAGATCGCGATGATGTCCTGCAGTTCCTTGTACTTCTGCAGAATCCGGATGACCTCGGAGGCGACGCGGTAGTGGTCCTCGCCGACGATCGCCGGGTCGAGGATCGTCGACGTCGACGCCAGCGGGTCCACCGCCGGGAAGATGCCCTTCTGGAACACGCCGCGGGAAAGCTCCGTGGTGGCGTCCAGGTGGGCGAACGTCGTCGCCGGGGCCGGGTCGGTGTAGTCGTCCGCGGGCACGTAGATCGCCTGCATCGAGGTGATCGAACGGCCTCGGGTCGAGGTGATCCGCTCCTGCAGCTGGCCCATCTCGTCCGCCAGCGTCGGCTGGTAGCCCACCGCCGAGGGCATGCGGCCCAGCAGGGTCGACACCTCGGAACCGGCCTGGGTGAACCGGAAGATGTTGTCGATGAACAGCAGCACGTCCTGGTTCTGGACGTCGCGGAAGTACTCCGCCATGGTCAGCGCGGACAGCGCGACGCGCATACGCGTGCCCGGCGGCTCGTCCATCTGGCCGAACACGAGGGCGGTGTCGTTGATGACGCCGTCCTCGGACATCTCCAGGAAGAGGTCGTTGCCCTCACGGGTGCGCTCGCCGACGCCGGCGAACACCGACGTACCGCCGAAGTTCCGGGCGACACGGGTGATCATTTCCTTGATCAGCACCGTCTTGCCCACGCCCGCGCCGCCGAACAGGCCGATCTTGCCGCCCTGCACGTACGGGGTCAGCAGGTCGACGACCTTCAGGCCGGTCTCCAGCATCTCCGTCTTGCCCTCGAGCTGGTCGAAGGGCGGCGGGTTGCGGTGGATGCCCCAGCGCTCGAGGTCGTCGCCGTAGCCGGGCACGTCGAGGCACTCGCCGAGCGCGTTGTAGACGTGGCCCTTGACCTTGTCGCCCACCGGCACGGTGATCGGGCCGCCGGTGTCGGTGACCTCCGCGCCGCGGACGAGACCGTCCTGCGCCTGCAGCGAAATGGTGCGCACGAGGTTGTCGCCGAGGTGGCTGGCGACCTCGAGGGTCACCGTCTTGCGCAGCTGCTCGAACTCGATGTCGACCTTGAGCGCGTTGAACTGGTCGGGGACGGAACCGCGCGGGAACTCGACGTCGACGACCGACCCGGTCACCGAGACGATGCGCCCCTTGGCGCGCGGGGCTTCAGTACTGGTCATCAGTCATCACTTCCTGCTGCGGTGAGCGCGTTCGCGCCACCGACGATTTCGGAGATCTCCTGGGTGATCTGCGCCTGCCGGGCCTGGTTCGCCTCCCGCGTCAGCGTGTTCACCAGTTCGTTCGCGTTGTCCGAAGCGGCCTTCATCGCCGTGCGGCGGGCCGCCAGCTCGGAGGCCGCGGAGTCCAGCAGCGCGGAGTACAGCCGGGTGTTGATGTACTTCGGCAGCAGCGCGGACAGCAGCTTGTCGGCACTCGGCTCGAACTCGTAGCTCGGCAGCAGACCGGCCGGCTTCTCGTCCTCGCCCTCGGAGTACTCGACCTCGAGCGGCGCGACGCGCTTGGCCACCGGGCGCTGCGTCAGCATCGACACGAACTCGGTGTAGACGACATGCACCTCGTCCACCCCGTCGGTGGCGCCGGGATCGCCCGCCGCCGTCCCGGCGAGGAACCGGTCCACCAGCATCTCGCCGGCTTCCACCGCGTTCGTGTAGGACGGCCGGTCGGAGAACCCGGTCCAGCTGCTGACGACCTCGCGGCCGCGGAAGCGGTAGTAGCCGAGCCCCTTGTTGCCGGTCACGTAGACCTCGGGCTCCTTGCCCTCCGACCGCAGCAGCGCGAGCAGTTCCTCGGTCGCCCGCAGCACGTTGGAGTTGTAACCGCCGCACTGGCCCTTGTCGCTGGTCACGACGAGCACCGCGGCCCGCTTCGGGTTCGGGCGCTCGACCAGCATCGGGTGGTCGAGGCTGGCCGCCGCGCCGGCCAGCGCGGAGAGGACCTTGGTGATCTCCTCCGCGTACGGCCGGGAAGCGGCGACCTTCGCCCGCGCTTTGCCGACCCGCGCGGTGGCGGTCAGCTCCATCGCCTTGGTGATCTTGCTGATCGACTTCGTCGCCTTGATGCGAGAGCGAAGCTCCCGGAGTTGTGCGGCCATGGGCTACCAGCTCACTTCTTCGGAGCGGGCTTGTTGACCTTGACGGTCTCCTGCCCGACCTTCTCGGCGGCCATCGCGTCGGCGTTCGACTCGAGCGGCTTGCCCTCGGAGGTGGTGAACTCCTTCTTGAACTCGTTCACCGCCGCGATCAGCGCGTCGCGGGTGTCGTCCTCGAACTTGCCGGTGTCGCGGATCGCGCCGAGCACCTCGGGGTGCTTGCGCCGCATCGACTCGAGCAGCTCGTGGTTGAACCGGCGCACGTCCTCGGTCGGGACCGAGTCGAAGTAGCCGCCGGTGCCCAGGAACACCGTGGCGACCTGCTCCTCGACCGGGACCGGGGAGTACTGCGGCTGCTTGAGCACCTCGTACAGCCGGGCGCCGCGCTCGAGCTGCGCCTTCGACGCGTCGTCGAGGTCCGAGGCGAAGGCGGCGAACGCCTCCAGCTCCCGGTACTGCGACAGGTCGATGCGGAGCGAACCCGAAACGTTCTTCATCGCCTTGACCTGTGCGGCACCGCCGACCCGGGACACCGAGATGCCCACGTCGATGGCCGGGCGCTGGCCCGAGTTGAACAGGTCGGACTGGAAGAAGCACTGGCCGTCGGTGATCGAGATGACGTTCGTCGGGATGTAGGCCGACACGTCGTTCGCCTTGGTCTCGATGATCGGCAGGCCGGTCAGCGAGCCGGCGCCCAGCTCGTCCGACAGCTTCGCGCACCGCTCGAGGAGACGGGAGTGCAAGTAGAAGACGTCGCCGGGGAACGCCTCGCGGCCCGGCGGACGGCGCAGCAGCAGCGAGATCGCGCGGTAGGCGTCCGCCTGCTTGGTCAGGTCGTCGAACACGATGAGGACGTGCTTGCCCTCGTACATCCAGTGCTGGCCGATGGCCGAGCCGGTGTAGGGGGCGATCCACTTGAAGCCCGCCGAGTCCGAGGCCGGGGCCGCGACGATGGTGGTGTACTCCATCGCGCCCGCGTCCTCGAGCGCCGTCTTCACCGAGGCGATCGTGGAGCCCTTCTGGCCGACCGCGACGTAGATGCAGCGGACCTGCTTCTTCGGGTCGCCGGTCTCCCAGTTGGCCTTCTGGTTGATGATCGTGTCCACCGCGACCGCGGTCTTGCCGGTCTTGCGGTCGCCGATGATCAGCTGGCGCTGGCCGCGGCCGATCGGGGTCATCGAGTCGATCGCGGTGATGCCCGTCTGCAGCGGCTCGGTCACCGGCTGGCGCTCGACCACCGAGGCGGCCTTCAGCTCCAGCGCGCGGCGGCCGGAGGTCTCGATCTCGCCGAGGCCGTCGATGGCCTGGCCGAGAGGGTTGACCACGCGGCCGAGGTAGCCGTCGCCGACCGGCACCGAAAGGACCTGGCCGGTCCGCTTGACCTGCTGGCCTTCTTCGATGCTTTCGAAGTCGCCGAGGATCGCGACGCCGATGGAGCGCGCGTCCAGGTTCAGCGCCACGCCAAGGACGCCGCCCGGGAACTCGAGCAGCTCGTTGGCCATGGCCGAGGGCAGCCCTTCGACGTGGGCGATGCCGTCACCGGCGTCGGCGACGACGCCGACCTCTTCCCGCTCCACCGAAGGGGCGTAACTCGAGACGTAATTCTCGATCGCGTGGGCGATCTCGTCCGAGGAGATCGTCAGCTCCGCCATTTCGTTCCCGCTCTCGCTTCTCTTCTGTCCAGTGTGCAAAGTCTGTGGTGCCGCTCAGGCCCGGCTCAGCGTGCGGCGCACCGCCGCCAGCTGCCCGGAGGTGCTGCCGTCGATGACCTCGTCCCCGACGCGGACGACGAGGCCGCCGCCGAGTGCCGGGTCGATCTCGACGTGCAGCGCGATCGGCCGCCCGTAGATGCCGTCGAGCTTGGTCCCGAGAAGGGCCCGCTGCTCGTCGGTGAGCGCGTTCGCCGAGGTCACGTACGCGACCGAGCGTTCACGCCGTTCGGCGGCCAATGCGACCAGCTTGTCGAGCGCGCCGCCGATGCCGCGCCCCTTGGCGCGCTGCACGGCCTGCTCGACCAGGGTCTCGGTGACCGCGTCGACCTTGTCCGCGAACAGCCCGCGGACCAGGGTCCGCTTCGCGTCGGCGGGAGCGGCCAGGTCGGACAGCGCCGCCTCGAGTTCCGGGGCGCCCGCGACGATCCGCGCGACCTGGAACAGCTGAGCCTCGACGGTTTCGATGTTCCCGGCCTTCTCGGCGGCGGTGAGCAGCGCCGAACGGCCGATCGATTCGAGCCCGTCCACCAGCTCGCGGGGACTGGACCAGCGGCTGCCCGCCACGGTGTCGAGCACCTTCAGGGCCTGTTCGCCCAGCTTTCCGTCGAACAGGCGGCGGACCAGGCCCTGGCGGCTCTCCGGCGCGACCGAAGAATCGCCGACCGCACGGCGCAGGCCGATTTCGCGGTCGAGGAGGTCGACGACCGAGAGCAGCTCGTCCCCGACCTTCGCGGGGTCGGCGCCCGCTCCGGCCAGCACCTCGCCGAGGCGTTCCTCGGCGAGGTCGAGCGCTTCACGGCTCGCAGCATGCAGCGTCATCTCTGGTTACTTCCCCGCTCCGTTAGTGGCCCCGGCGGTGTCCAGCTCCGCGAGGAACCGGTCGACGGTGCCCCGGCGGCGCGCCTCGTCCTCGAGCGACTCGCCGACGATGCGACCGGCCAGCTCGACCGCGTTGCGGCCCATCTCGGCCCGCAGCTCGGCGACGATCTGCGCCTTCTGCGCCTGCAGCTGGGCGTGGCCCTGCGCCACGATCCGCTGGGATTCGGACTCCGCCTGCTCCCGCAGCTCCGCCTTGATCTGCTCGGCTTCGAGCCGGGCGTCGTCGCGGATCTTCGCGGCTTCGGAACGGGCGTCCGCCAGCTGCGCCTTGTACTCCGACAGCGCCTTCTCGGCCTCTGCCTGAGCCTTCTCGGCCCTCTCGATCCCGCCTTCGATCTTCTGCGCCCGCTCCTCGTACGCCTTCTCGAAACGAGGGACGACGTACTTCTTGAGGATGAACAGCAGGATCAGGAAGGCGACGATGCCGAGGATCACTTCCGGCCACGCCGGAACGATCGGGTTCTCTGATGCGAGCACCACTTCGGTCTTCAGCACAACGTCTCCTTACGCGAGAGCGGACGACTCAGGCGGAGGCGATGAAGTAGATGACGATACCGATCAGGGCCAGCACCTCGGTGAGCACGAAGGTGGCGTAACCGATGCCCTGCAGCTTGCTCTGGGCCTCCGGCTGACGCGCGGTGCCGTTGATCACCGCGGCGAAGATCAGGCCCACACCGATGCCGGGGCCGATCGCGCCCAGGCCGTAGCCGATCGCGGCGAGGCCCTTGTTGATGCTGACGGCTTCGGCGGCCTGCTGGGCCAGAACGATGTTGCTCACGAGCGTTTCCCTTCACTTCGGTCCGCGCACTCACGCGGATCGGGGTCTTTAGGTGTTCTCAGTGCTCCGACGCCAGCGCGGCGCCGATGTACCCCGCGGACAGCAGGGCGAAGATGTACGCCTGGAGGCATTGGATGAACGCCTCCAGGAACGTCAGGCCGATGGCGAAGATCCACGCCACCAGCGACACCGGCTTCAGCGCGATGCTCGAGGTCTCGGTCAGCAGGAAGGAGCCGCCGAGGGTGAAGACCGCCAGGATCAGGTGTCCCGCGAACATGGCGGCGAAAACACGGATGGCGAGCGTGAGCGGGTTCAGGAAGAACTTCTCCGCGAACTCGATCAGCGCGTACAGCGGAAGCACCGCGCCGGGGACGCCGGCGGGCGCGAGTTCCTTTTTGAAGTACCCGCCGAGCCCGTGCTTCTTGATCCCGACGTAGTGGTACATCGGGTAGACCACGAGCACCGACAACGCGATCGGGAACCCGAACCGCGCCATGGTGGGGAACTGCAGGAACGGGATGACCCCGTAGAGGTTGTTCAGCAGGATGAAGGTGAACAACGCGAAGATCACCGGCACGAAGCGCTGGAAGTCTTTCGAGCCGATCTGCTCGCGGGCGATGTTGTTGCGCGCGAAGTCGTAGATGCCCTCGGCCACGAACTGGCCTTTGGTCGGCACCACCTTCAGCTTGCGCGTCGCCAGCAGGAAGTACCCCGCGATGATGATCACCGAGAGCACCACCAGAAGCATCGGCTTCGTGACGAAGCCGAACAACGGCGGCAGCTCAAAGCTTTCGGCGCCAGGGGGCGCGAAGGTCGCACCCTCGGTCAGTACCAGCGCGGCCACTGGGCTCCTCCCGGTTCTCCCGGCCGGCGTTCACTCCGCCGGGGGAATCGTCACGATCTGGACTTAACGTACCCGATACGCATCGGGACGCCGGAGGCGGCGGTACCCACTGTGCGCGGAGCCGGCTTGCCGGTCTGCGCACGAGGGATGTCTCGCGTGAACACTGCCCTGCGGTCTACTTCGGACCAGCTTGGGATGAGGCGGAACCATCCGGTCGCCACACTGCTGATCGCGGTTCGTCGTCGGGAGTGCGCGGCCGAGACCGCCACCCATGACGCGGACCATACCAGCAGGTCAATCACTGCCGTACAGGCGTACTCCTAACCAGCCGAACGGTCCAGGACCTAGGTCCCGAATCCGGCTGGGACCCTTGTCCCGAATCCGTCAATTCGAGGCGGGAATGATGGTCGGGATACGCGCTTTGCGGAATGTCGCGAACTCCACGGCGGCGGCCACGAGAATGGCGACGATCATCGTGATCCCGAGCGAAAGCGGGTGCAGCACGGTGACGCCCTTGAGCAGAGTGAGCGCGAGGAACAGCAGGATGACCTTCGCCGCGTAACCGCCGAGCGCGATGAGCATCACCAGCGACGGGTCCTGTCCGGCGGATACCTTCATCATGCCCAGCGTCGAGAGCGAGGCGACCATCGCGAGCACGCCGCCGACCAGGGCCCCGAGGAAGCCGTGCAGTCCGTTGAGGACGGTGAAAAGCACAATGCAGACCAGGATGAACGGCGGGGTGAACAGGAGCGAGGCCCGCGTCATCGAGCGCGCCAGCTGGCGCACCGGAGCGGCGTGCGGGTTCTCCGGAGCTTTGGCCTGAGCCGCTGCCTGGGACGTCTCGGGCGTCGTCTCGGGCGTCTCGGTGTCGCTCACTGCATTCGCTCCTCGTTCGGTTCGACCCGCCAGTATAGACCGCCCGAAGTCTCAGACGCCGTGGCGGTGCCGGGAACGCAGTCGCGGCACCAGTGAAACGAGCACCGCGACCACCAGTGCGGCGCCAATCGCCCAGAACACGACGGGGCTGTCGAAAATCGTGAGGGAGACCGCGCCGAAAGAGAGAATTCCGGCCCACAAATAGATCAACAGCACCGCGCGCCGTTGCGAATGGCCGATTTCCAGCAAACGGTGGTGCAGATGCATTTTGTCCGCGGCGAACGGGCTCTGCCCGCGCCGCGTGCGCCGGACGACGGCCATCACGAGGTCGAGCACCGGCACGAAAAGCACCGCGACGACGACCACCAGCGGGGACAGCAGGGCCAGCGCGTCCGAGGCGGAGAACCGGGTGTAGTTGACCCGTCCGCTCGCCGAGGTGGTGGCTCCGGCGAGCATCAGGCCGATCATCATCGATCCGGAGTCGCCCATGAAAATTTTGGCTGGCTGGAAGTTGTACGGGAGGAAACCAAGACACGCCCCGGCGAGCGCGGCGGCGATGAGCGCGGGCGGGTACGAGCCGAAGTCGCCGCCCGCGTTGTCGAGCAGGCCGAGCGAGAAGACGCAGGTGGCCGTCGCGGCGATGAAGCCGAGCCCGCCGGCCAGCCCGTCGAGGCCGTCGACGAAGTTCATCGCGTTGACCATGACGACGACCATGACGACGGTCAGCAGCGCCCCCTGGTTCTTGTCCAGCACCAGCACCGAGCCGATGGAATCGCCGTTTCCGCCCCACGGCACCCAGAACGACACCCACTGCACGCCGAAGATGACGAGGATCCCGGCGCACATGACCTGTCCGGCGAGCTTCGTCCACGCGTCGAGTTCGAACCGGTCGTCCAGGATGCCGATGAGCGAGATGACGCCCGCCGCGAGCAGCACGCCGACCGCGTCGTAGGAGACGTCGAAACCGTGGCTGAGCGCGGGAAGCTGGTGCGCGAGACCCATCGCCGCGGCGATCCCGAGGTAGATGCCGACGCCGCCCATCCGCGGGATCGGCTTGACGTGCACGTCGCGTGCGCGGGGGTTGGCGATCGCACCGATCCGGATGGCCACGCGCCGTACGACGCCGGTCAGCAGATAGGTCACCGCGGTCGCGGTCAGCGCGACGAGCAGGTACTCCCGGATCGGGAGAAGTCCTTGGACTACAGGCATGACCGCGTCACGCCCGCCGGGAGGTCGGAGTCACCGCGCCACGCTACCGCGCCCGCGTGCGGCCCCGGTGAACGGCAGTCGCTTGCCCGGCTCAGTCCAGCGTCTCCTCGGCGACGCCGATCACCTCGGCGATGGCGGCCTTCGTGACCGCGCCCTCGCGCAGCACCACCGGCTTGTCGCCGGTCAGGTCCACGATGGACGACGCCACGGCTTCGCCGCTCGACCCGCCGTCGAGGTACACCGACACCGAATCGCCGAGCTGCTCCTGAGCTTCCTCGGCGGTCGAGGCGGGCGGACGGCCGGAGACGTTCGCGCTCGACACCGCCATCGGGCCGACGTCGCGAAGCAGCTCCAGCGCGACCGGGTGCAACGGCATCCGCAGCATCACCGTGCCGCGCGAGTTGCCGAGATTCCACTGCAGACTCGGCGCGTGCGGCAGCACGATCGACAGATCGCCGGGCCAGAACGCCTCGATGAGCGCCCGCGCCTGCGGCGGAACGCCGAGCACCAGACCGTCCACAGTGGACCAGGAACCGACGAGAACGCCGACCGGCATGTCCGGGCCGCGGTTCTTCGCCCGCAGCAGCGCCTGGACGGCGCCGGAGTCGAACGCGTCGGCGCCAATGCCGTACACCGTGTCCGTCGGCAGGACGACCAGCCGGCTAGACCGCACCGCGGCGGCCGCCGCGGACAGGCCTTCGGCTCGGGATTCGCGCTTGCCGCAGTCGTAGACCGCACTCATGACGGGCAGCCTATCCCCCGGCGTGCGGGGGTTTGGGGCGCCCCGAGGTGGGAAGGGGTGCCGGGGCGGGGCGCCGGAGTGAGGCGGGTGCCAGGGCGGGGCGAGGTGCCGGAGTGAGGCGAGGTGCCGGAGCGGGACGAGGTGCCGGAGCGAGGCGAGGCACCCGAGTGGGGCGAGGCGCCGGGATGGGCGGGGGTGCCGGGATTGAGGGTGCGGATCGGGGCGGGTTCCGGGATAGGGCGAGATGCGGGGATCTCGCGCCGCGCGGGCTGACCCGGCTCCGACCGGGCGATGGTGAAGGGCTCGGGCGAAGGGGCGGCGCGGTGAAGGTCCGTGAAGAGCCCCTTGAGGGAATCTGATTCCCTCAAGGGGCCCTTCACGGACGGCTGCGAGAGCAGGGCCGCAAGCCGAAAGGTCAGCGGCCGCAATCAGCAATCAGCGGCCAGCAATCAGCGGCCAGCAGTCAGCGGTCAACTGCCGTAACTGGCCTGCTTGACCGCGAACACGTTCCGGTTCCCCGCCCCCTCCTGCAGGGACCACAGCAGATCCGCGTCCTTCGGGTCCTCCCAGTACGAGATGCTCTCCCCGCTGCTCACCCAGGCGTGCGTGGCCGGGGCCGCCGTCGGGGTCCAGTAGTAGAGCTGTTTCTGAGTGGAGGAGTTGAACCACCAGCGGCCGTTGTGCGAGGCGACGCCGTTGAGGTTGTACCAGGGCAGCTGCAGCGCCTGGCTCGCCGTCGTCGAGGCGGCGAACGTCGTCGCTCCCGGGGCGAACGGGAAGCGGACCGCGCGCGGCGGGCGGTTCGGGTAGTCGGTGCAGTCGGCCTTGCAGGTGTACTCGGTCATCACGATCGACTTGCTCACCCGGTCCAGCGAGATGCTCGACCAGGCCAGGTTCGTGCCGGACGTGGTGTGCGCGGCGACCGTGCCGACCTGCGGCAGGACGTAGCGGTAGTTGTGCGCGTAGTACTGGCCGCCGGAAAGGCCGATCTGGTCAGCCGTGCCGCCCGAGTTGACCTCGAGGATCTTGCGCAGGTCGAAGACGCGCATGCCACTGCCGGTGTCGGCGACGTACAGGTAGTCGCCGTACCAGGAGACGCCGCCGGCGTGGATCGGGATGTCTTTGTAGTTCGGCGAAGCGGTGGTGCCGGTGGGTTCGACGAGCAGGATCTTGCGGTACTTGTTCGGGTACGTCGCGTCCCAGTCGGCGAGCGTGATCCGGCTGCGGACCTGTTTGCCGCCGCATTTGTCGCGCGTGTACCAGCTGACCGCGACGAGCTGGTGGCCGTCGTAGTTGCCGCCGTTGTCGCCGCCGACCGCGTCGCGGCTGGTGGTGATGCCCTGCGGGTAGTTGGTGCAGTCGGTGTTGTCGCCGTCGTCGAAGCGGAATCCGCCGGCGAGACCGGCCGGGTTGAAGGTCGACGGCAGCGGTTTGCGGTCGTGGTTTGCGTTGTCCATGACGGTGTGCACCGGCACGGTGTGCAGCTTCGACGAAAGACCGGAGTAGGCCGCGTCGTACTTGTGGTAATCCGAGGTCAGCGTGTATTCGCTGGCGGGCAGCGTGGTCGGTCCGGCCGCGGCGGACGCGTTGGTCGCGCTCGCGGTCAACGCCGTGGCGGCGATGAGCGCGGCGCCGCATCCGGCGGTGATTCGATGACGCAAGAACATGACTCCCCCAGAAGTCTGATTGTTCGGCCGCCCCAAGGTAGGGGCTCGCTCGGCGCGGGGGCAAGCAGTTGCCGCCCAGCCGAAAGGCGCCATCCGCCGGGTGGACGGATGGCGCCTTTCCGGGTTCAGAATCCGATCGCGGTACAGGCGGTGGTGGTGGTCTTCGCCGGGTCGGCGATCGACGTCGCGGTCAGCCGGACGCGAGCGGTGTGCGGCGCGTTCGCCGAACGTTTCGCGTACGCCTGGATTTGCGTCGAGCTGCCGAACTTGGCGGTGGCCAACGCGTTCGGCAGCCGGACTTCCCAGCCCCGGGTGTCGGTGGACGCGGTCAGCCGGTAGGTGTCCTGGTCGTAGGGAGCTGCCGCGCCGCGTGCCGAGCCCTGGTTCGAAAGGCGGAAGTCGCAGGTCGCCAGCCCGCCGTGGGTGAAGGCGGGCAGTGCGGGCCACAACCACGCGCCGCGCGCCTGCGGTCCGGCGCCGTCGAGCGACGCGACGGTGACCGTGTACGACAGCACGCCCCGGCTGTCCCGGTCGAGGTCGGTGACGAGGAACCGCAAGCGGTTGGCCTCGTCGGTGTACTCGTAGCCGCTGGCCGCGCCGGTGCCCGCCTTGAACGTGGCGTCGTTGAGCTGCCGGTAGTCGCCGACGGTGATCTTGACCGGGGTGCCGTCCGAGCGGACGTAGTCGGTCAGGCCGATGTCCTGCGGGTTCGCGTCCACGATCCACTCGAACGGCGCGGCGTCCCGGCTCTTGGTCTTGGCCAGCAGGACGCCGGAGTCGGGAGCGAACGAGTCCGATCCCATCCGGTCGATGACTTCGACGCTGTAGTGGTCGTACCCGCCGCCGTCGCATTTCGGGTCCTTCGCCGGATCGCACTTGGGCGAACGGTCGCCGCCGGTGAGCGCGATCGTGACGCCCGCGTACGCGCCGGGCGCGGGCTCCGCTTCCCGAGCGGTCACGCGGGCGGTGACCGGACCGGTCGTGGCGAGCTGGTTCCGGTCGAGGGTCAGTACGGCTTTCGGATCGACGATGCCGAGCTTGAGTTTGTTGCGCAGCATGTGGTGCGCGCCCATCGAACCGCCTTCGGTCGCCGGGATCTGCCAGCGCGTGTGCGGGCCGCCGGGACCGTTGAAACTGCCGCGCGACAACATTTCCCACGGTCCGGTGTACGAGCGCCGGGGCGGGTTGCCGAACGGGTTGTTGTAGTTGTCGCCGATGCCGAGGATGTGGCTGAACTCGTGTGCGAACACGGCCTGGCCGGAGCTTTCCCCCTGGGTCGAGGAACCGTCGGCCGCGTTGGGCCAGATGCTCGCCGCCGAGGCCCACGACGTCCACGGCACGTACCGCGTGTGCGCCCAGTTCTGGTCGCCCGGTTTGCTGCCCGGCGGGCCGAATTCGGCGGGCACGTTCTCCTTCGAGCCGAACTTCATCTCGCCGAATTCCTGCCACGTCGAGCTTTCGTCCTGGCCCGCGGAGAGGAAGAAGATGAAATCGAACTGGTCGGCGACCGGGCCGACGTCGGCGCGCCACGCGTCGCCCGCGTCCTTGCGCAGGTCGCGGGTGCAGTCGGCGTTCGCCGGGCAGTCCTCCGGCTGCATTTCCATGCCGTACTCGAAGGATTTGCCGGGCATCCGGTAGGGGCCGAACGCGGTGAGGTCGACGCCGAAGCGGCCGCCGGAGTCCTCCATCCAGTACTCGTTGATGGTGTGGCCGTGGTTCAAGGTTTCGGGTTTGTTGAGGAAATCCTGGTAGTGCTGCGCGACTTTTTCGCGCGGCAGATTGCTCGCCGACGGCGTCGGATTGCCGAAGACGGTCGAATGCGGCGGCTTCGTGACGACGAAATCCTCGTCCGGGTAGTCGGCCAGCACGACGGCGCCCTTGAACTTGCGCACGGTCGGTTTCAGCGACGGGTCGGCCCAGTTGGTGCCGGGCACGTGGCGGTAGTCCTGCCAGGTCATGCTCGCCTGGTCGGCCCAGTGCGCGGAGTCCAGCGCCGCGGGCCAGCCCTGGGTGAGCGGATCGGCCGCGGCGGTCCCGGCGAACAGCGCGGGCGCCAGTGCCGCGACCGCCACGACTACGGCGACGCGGCCGCGAGCGGTCCGGGCGCGGGCAGTGCCGAGGCGGGTCGTCCAGGCGCGGGTGGTCCCGGCGCGGGCAGTGCCGAGACCGGTCGTCCAGGCGCGGGTGGTACGAGCAGCGTCGAGGCGGGTGCTCCGGACGCGAGCGGTCCGGGCGATGCCGAGGCGGGTGGTCCGGGTGCGGTGATCCCGGCGGGGTAAGGGGGATCTCATCCTCGCTCCTCACAGTCCGCCGGTCCGCCCGGCGGTCCCGAGGCCCGACGCTAACGGTGATCGTTAGGCGCGCGAACGAAATCCACCCCGCTGCCGCACGACGAAAGTCGGGCAAGACAGGGGCAAAGGTGCGAATGGCGCAGTGCCGCCGTCCGCGAGGGGTGCCCGGGTGAAGTCCGTGAGGGCCACCTTCAGGGACTCTGATTCCCTCAAGGCCCCCCTCACGACCCGCTGCTGTCCGTGAGGGGACCCCTGAGGGACTTGGATTCCTCAAGGAGCCCTTCACAGACCTTCGGTGAGCAAGAAGAGCGTCAGCCCAGTCGACGGGCGGTGACGAAGCGGGCTCGGCCCGTGTAGTCCGGGTGGTCCTCGACGCCGGTCAGCACCCGGCGCGCCCGTACCAGCGCGGGCACCGCCGAACCGTGCGTGTCGTCGTGTTCGATCGCCAGGCCGCCGCCCGGGCGCAGCAAGCGCGCGGCGGCGGCGATCGCGTGTCGGATCACCGCCAGGCCGCTTTCCTCCGCGAAGACCGCGCGCGCTGGGTCGTGCTCGCCGACCTCTGGCGGGACCGGCGTGCCCTCCGGCACGTACGGCGGGTTGCAGAGCACCAGATCCACGAGACCGTCGAGCTCGGCGAACATCGTCGGGTCGGCGATGTCGCCGGAGTAGAGCCGGATCGGCGTGTTTCCGGCCGCGGTGTGCACGTCGGCGTTGTGCCTGGCCCAGGCGAGCGCCTGCGGGTCGACGTCGACCGCGTAGACCACCGCGTCCGGGCGTTCGTGCGCGAGCGCCAGCGCCAGCGCGCCGGAACCGGTGCACAGGTCGACCACCACCGGGTATTCGCGGCCCTGCAGGAACTTCACGCCCCATTCGAGCAGCAGTTCGGTTTCCGGGCGGGGGACGAACACGCCCGCGCCGACGTTGACGGTGATGTTGCCGAGCGCGGCCCAGCCGGTCAGGTACTGCAGCGGGATCCGCTTGGCGCGCTGCGCGACCAGCTGCCCGATCGCGTCGATCACCGGCGGGTCGACCAGCGGCACCATCGGCAGCCTGCCCCGTTCGACGCCGAGGACGTGCGCGGCGATGAGATCCGCGTCCGACCGCGGCGATTCCACGCCCGCCTCGGTGAGGATCCGGGTGGCCTCCATGATGGCCAGGCGCAGCGGCTGCCGATTCACTGGTCGTCCTTCACTCGTCGAAACTGCCCCCAACGGGGGTGCTGCTCAGCGTATCGACCCCCGCCCGCGCGGGCCTCACGCCTGGCCGAGATACCCGGACAGGACTTCGCGCCGCTGGGCGAGATCCCCGATCCGGCGCTCCACTTCGGCCAGTTCCCCGCGCAGCCTGCGGACCAGGTCGGGGCACAGGTCGAGATGCGCGGCGGGACCGCTGGCGCAGTCGAGCATCCCGGCGATCATCTCCGTGGTCAGGCCCGCGGCCAGCAGTTTCCGGATCTGCAGCACGCGGACGACGGCGTCCTCTCCGTACACCCGGTACCCGCTCGTGTTGCGCGTCGAGGACAGCAGCCCCTGCTCGCCGTAGTAGCGCAGCAACCGCGGCGCCACGCCGGTGCGCTGCGCGAGTTCGCCGATCAGCATCCGATTCTTCCCCTGCGTCTGGCCTTCACACTGGTGTCAATCCTTAACGTCGCGAACATGACAGAACATTTCGCGCCTCTCGTTCTCGGACAGGGCCCCGGCCTGCTGCTCGCGCACGGCGCGGGCGGCGGCGTACGCGCCAACTTCGGTCCGCTGCTGGACGATCTCGCCCGCACGCACACCGTGGTCGGGGCCGATTACCCCGTCGCGGGCGGCACGCTCGACGAATTCGCCGACGGCCTGGTCGCGACCGCCGTCGACGCGGGCGTCGAGAGGTTCACGGTGCTCGGCTACTCGCTCGGCACGGCCGTCGCGGTCCGCGCGGCTACCCGGCACCCCGACCGCGTGACCGGGCTCATCCTCACCGCCGGCCTCGCCCGGCCGGATGCGCGGATGGAGCTGGCGCTGGATCTGTGGGCGCACCTGCTGGAGGGCGACCGCACCCTGCTCGCCAAGTACCTGATGCTGCTCGCGACGAGCGAGCCGTTCCTCGCCGCGCTCACGCCCGAGCAGCTCACCGCGGCGGTCGCCGGGCTGGCCGAGTCGGTGCCCGAGGGCACGGCGAAGCAGGTCGAGCTGGTCCGATCCGTCGACACCCGGGCGGAACTGGCGTCGATCGCGGTCCCGACGCTGGTGATCGCCACGACTCTGGACGTCCTCGTGCCGCCGAGGCACTCGCACGAGCTGGCCGACGGCATTCCCGGCGCGGAGCTGGTCGAGATCGCGTCCGGGCACGGCATCACCGACGAAGCGCCGGACGCCTGGCTCACCGCGATCCGGAAGGTCCTGCGATGAGCCGCCAGGTCGTCCTGCCGAACGAATCGCCCGACCTGACCCCTCGACGCCTCGCCGACCTCGCGCGACTGGCCGAGGAGCTGGGGTACGAATCCGTCTGGCTGCCGGACCATGTGCTGCCGCCGGAACCGTTCGGCGAGGTCTTCGGCGGGGTGTACGAACCGCTCGCGACGCTCGCTTACCTGGCCGCCGCGACCGAACGCGTGCAGCTGGGCACGTCGGTGGTGATCGTGCCGCTGCGCGAGCCGTATCTGCTGGCCAAGCAGGCCGCGACGATCGACCGGCTGTCCGGGCACCGGCTGGTGCTCGGCGTCGGCGCTGGGTGGAACGAGCCGGAGTTCGCGGAGATCGGCGCGGATTTCGCTCGGCGCGGCGCGGTGCTGGACGAGACGCTTTCGCTGCTGGACCAGCTGTTCACCACCGGACGGGGCCGGGCTGGCGGGTATTTCGAACCTCGGCCGCGGCGGCGGATCCCGATCCTGGTCGGCGGGAACTCGACGGTCGCGCTGCGCCGCGCGGTCCGGGCCGGAGACCAGTGGCTCAGTGCGGGCCTCTCGCCGGGGGCTTTCGCGGAACGGGTCGCGACGCTGGCTCGGCTCGATCCGGAGCGGCGCGTGCGGCGGATCGCCCGGCAGCAGTTCAGTCAGGAGCTGAGCTCGGCCGTCGAGACCTACCGGGCGTATCGGAAGGCGGGCGCGGACGCGGTGGCCGTGCACTTCGGGAGTGACGAGGGATACGAGGAGCGGATGGCCGCCTTCGCTGACGCGACCTCGTGAGTGCCTATCCCGGTTGGAACCGCGATAAACGCTCACGAGCCCGGCGCCTCCTTGGCCCCGCGTCGGTCCCCTCTAGACTCCGGCCGGTGAGATCCAGGGACCTGCGCTTCGGCCTCGGGGTATTCGTCGCCTCGCTCGGACTGTTGCTGCTGCGGTTCCTGGTGCCCCGTCCGGTCGGCATGGCCGACAACGGCGACGGCTGGCGATTGCTGTGCCAACTCGGCGGGCGGCAACTGGACCGGCCGTCGGAAGGGTTCGTCCGGTTCAGTTACGGGTCCGCGCCGCCGTGCGATTCCGCCTACGTCTCGAGCCAGACCTGGCTCGACTGGGCAGCGGGCAAGATCGGCGCGCTGTTCGGTGCCTCCGGTGTGCTGAATCTGCTGGTGCTCGGCGTGCTCACCTGCGTGCTGGTCGCGGCGGCGATCACGGTCACCGTGCTCGGTCTCGACCTGAACCGGCGAAACCGGCTGATCGCCACGGTGTTGCTGCTGCTCGTGATGGGCGACTCGGCGTTCTTCGGCTACTTCGCGTCGGTGCTCAGCGAAGGCGCGGCGTTCCTCGGCGTCCTGCTGATCTGCGGTGGCCTGTTCTTGTTGCACCGCACCGGAAAGCTGCGCTGGGCCGGTGCGGCGGTGACTGTCCTCGGCGGACTCATCGGGATCAACGCCAAATCGCAGACCCTGTTGCTCATCCCGCTTTTCGCGCTCGCGCTGCTGCTGGCCCGGCCGTCCGGCGCGCACGGGCGGAAGCGCTGGGTGCTGCCGCTCGCGGTGCTCGCGATCGTCGGCGCGGGCACCCTGGCGATCCAGTCCCAGGGAGACCCGGCCAACGCGGAATACCGCGAGGCCAACATGTACCACGCGATCTTCGACTCCATTGTGGACGGAAAGCACGACACGAAGGCCGACCTCGCCGCGCTCGGGCTGCCGGAATCGTTCGAACAGTACGTCGGCACCGGCTGGTGGGGCGAGCGCGCGGCCTGGCACGACCCGCTTTACCCGCGGTACAAAGACAAAATCAGCCGCCGCAACGTGCTGCACTACTACGCGACGCATCCGGCCCGGACGGCGGAAATCCTGCAGCAGGGCGGGGTCGACGCTCTCACCGCGCGCCCGGAGAACCTCGGCAGCTTCGGCGAACTCTCCGGACAGCCGCGGCTGGCCAAGGAATACCGGGTGCCGGTGTTCTCCGGGCTCGCCGCACTGATCGCGCCGCTCGGGTTGTTCGCGCTGGTGCCGATTTGGGTGCTCGTCGGCTGGGCCGGGGTGCGCGCGTTCCGTCGTGGTCGGCGCGAGTACGGGATTGTCGCGTTCCTGCTGGTGTTCTTCGCGGCGGGACAGCTTGGACTGTCCGCGTTGGGCGAAGGCATCGAAGGCGTGAAGCACCAGCTGCTGACGTTGTTCCCGACTGTGCTGGCCGTGGTGTTCGCGGTCCTCAGCCTGCTCCCCCGCGCGGAAACCGAGCCGGAGCGCACTAAGGATCCGAGCGCCGAGGAAATCCCTGCCGCAGTCTGAGAATCAGCCCGACTGCGAAGCGAGCCGCTCCTCCCGGTCGGCGGTGGCCAGCGCGTCCAGCACGCCGTCCAGTTCGCCGTCCAGGACCTGGTCCAGGTTGTACGCCTTGTAATTCACCCGGTGGTCCGAGATCCGGTTCTCCGGGAAGTTGTACGTCCGCACCCGCTCCGAACGGTCCACCGTCCGCACCTGCGAACGGCGCGCGTCCGAGGCCTTCGCCGCCGCCTCTTCCTCGGCGACCTGCTGAAGCCGCGCCTGCAGCACCTGCAGCGCCCGCGCGCGGTTCTGGATCTGCGACTTCTCGTTCTGGCACGACACGACGATCCCGGTCGGCAGGTGCGTGATCCGCACCGCCGAGTCGGTGGTGTTGACGCTCTGCCCGCCGGGGCCGGAAGACCGGAACACGTCGATGCGCAGGTCGTTCGGGTCGATTTCGACCTCGACCTCTTCCGGTTCCGGGTAGATCAGCACGCCGGACGCGGACGTGTGGATGCGGCCCTGCGATTCGGTGGCGGGCACGCGCTGCACGCGGTGCACGCCGCCCTCGAACTTCAGCCTCGCCCACACGCCTTCGACGTCCGCGGTCTTGCTCTTGAGAGACAGCGTGACGTCCTTGTAGCCGCCCAGGTCCGACTCCGTCGAGTCGAGCACCTCGGCCTTCCAGTTGTGCCGTTCGGCGTAGCGCAGGTACATCCGCAGCAGGTCGCCGGCGAACAGCGCGGATTCCTCGCCGCCTTCGCCGGATTTGATCTCCATGACGACGTCGGAACCGTCGTACGGGTCGCGCGGCAGCAGGAGTTCGGTGAGTTTCGCTTCGAGCTGCGGGATTTTCGCCGCCAGCTCGTCGGCCTCGGCGGCGAACGCCGCGTCCTCGGGCGCGAGTTCCTTGGCCGCGGAAAGATCGTCGCGGGTCTGGTCCAGCTCGCGCACCGCGCGCACGACCGGGCTCAGCTCGGCGTAGCGGCGGCCCAGTTTGCGGGCCTGTGCCTGGTCCGCGTGCACCGCCGGGTCGGCGAGCTGCTGTTCCAGCCGCGCGTGCTCGTCGAGCAGCCCCTTGAGCGAACTCGAATCCACTTCGCCGTCTCCCTCTCGCGAAACAAGCCCGGACAGAACAACGGCGCCCACCCGGGCGTGCGGGTGGGCGCCGTCGGACAAGCTACTTGGCGTCGGTCTTCTGCTGACGCTTGCCGTAGCGCTTCTCGAACCGGGCAACCCGGCCACCGGTGTCCATGATCTTCTGCTTGCCGGTGTAGAAGGGGTGGCAGTTCGAGCAGATCTCGACGTGGATCTGACCCGACTCCTTCGTGCTGCGGGTGACGAAGTTGTTCCCGCAGTTGCACGTGACGGTCGTGGTCACGTATTCGGGGTGAATACCGCTCTTCATGGTGTCCTCTCTCGTTGGCCCCGGGTCCCCAGTGCGGGGTGAACCGGTGCCGGACTTCAGCGGGTCATTCTGCCAGACGTGCTGGCAAGGGCTTCAACACACCCCGGTGACCAGGTATTCCGCCGCCGGACGCGACGGTGGGTAGTGAAGGACATTCGCATTGTACGGATTTTGTACCTGATGGCGTGAAGCTGGCCGAGTTCGTGAATCGCTCACTTACTGGAGGTCCGGACATGCGCACGACCGACCTGCTCACCCGGCTCGCGAAGCCGGCCGCCGTGCTGGCACTGGCCGCTTCCGCCGCGGTCTTCGCGCCCGCCGCGAACGCCGCCGACGGGATCACGACGGCGGACGTGAACCCCGCCGCGGGCACGTTCTCCGAGCTGTCCGAGGCGAATCTGACCGGCGCCGCCGACGGCACCCCGGCCGGTGCCGTCGCTTGGTACAAGGCGCACGCCGGGAGCACCGGGTGGGAGCACTACTGCGAGAAGGCCGCCGAGAATTCTTACGGCACCACTGGGGTTTGGGCGTCCGCCAACGCACATTGGAACGGGGCCAGCCCGAAGCACACGAGCGGCAAGCCGCCCGCTGGTTCGTTCGTGTACTGGAACATCAGCGCCTACGGCCACGTCGGCATCGCGGACGGCAACGGCGGGTTCTACGCCACCAGCGTCGGCGGCAAGATCGGCCACGGCAGCTCCACGAGCTACTTCAACAACTACCGCGGCTGGACCCCGGCCGCTGTCCCCCGCCACTGAGCTTTCTCCCCGCGCCACCTCCCCGGTGCGGGGAGAAAAGTCCGTGAAGGGAACCCTGAGGGAATCAGGGTCCCTTGGGGTTCCCCTCACGGACGGCGGGAGTCGTGAGGGGAACCCTGAGGGAATCAGAGTCCCTGAAGGTGGCCCTCACGGACCGCGAACGCACCCGGCCCGCCCCCGAGGTGATGGGGGCGGGCCGGGTGCGTTGAAGCGAAACTCAGTCGTCGTCTCCGCCGCCGAGGGCGGTCTTCGAGACCTGCATCAGGAATTCGATGTTGGTCTTCGTCTTGCGCAGACGCGAGATCAGCAGGTCGATGGCCTGCTGCGAGTCCAGCGCGTGCAGCACGCGGTGCAGCTTGTGCGTGACCGCGAGCTCGTCCGGCGAGAGCAGCAGCTCTTCCTTGCGGGTGCCGGACGGGTTGACGTCGACCGCCGGGAACACGCGGCGCTCGGAGATCTTGCGGTCCAGCTTGAGCTCCGCGTTGCCGGTGCCCTTGAACTCCTCGAAGATCACCGTGTCCATCGTGGACCCGGTCTCCACCATCGCGGTCGCGAAGATGGTGAGCGAGCCGCCGTTCTCGATGTTGCGCGCGGCGCCGAGGAAACGCTTCGGCGGGTACAGCGCGGTCGAGTCGACACCACCGGACAGGATCCGGCCCGACGCGGGCGCGGCCAGGTTGTAGGCCCGGCCCAGACGGGTGATCGAGTCGAGCAGGACGACCACGTCGTGGCCCATCTCGACCAGGCGCTTGGCCCGTTCGATGGACAGCTCGGCGACCGAGGTGTGGTCGGACGGCGGGCGGTCGAAGGTGGAGGCGATGACCTCGCCCTTCACCGACCGCTGCATGTCGGTGACCTCTTCCGGGCGCTCGTCGACCAGCACGACCATGAGGTGCGCCTCAGGGTTGTTGGTCGTGATCGCGTTCGCGATGTCCTGCATGATCGTCGTCTTGCCGGCCTTGGGCGGGGACACGATCAGCGCGCGCTGGCCCTTGCCGACCGGCATGATCAGGTCGATCACGCGGGTCGTGAGCTTGTGCGGCTCGGTCTCGAGGCGCAGCCGCTCGTTCGGGTACAGCGGGGTCAGCTTGGTGAAGTCGGGACGGCGCTTGGCCTCGTCCGGCTCCAGGCCGTTGATCGAGTCGACGCGCACCAGCGGGTTGAACTTCTGCCGCTGCTGCTCGCCCTCGCGCGGCTGGCGCACGACACCGGTGATCGCGTCGCCGCGGCGCAGGCCGAACTTGCGGACCAGCGACAGCGACACGTACACGTCGTTCGGCCCGGCCAGGTAGCCCGAGGTGCGCACGAACGCGTAGTTGTCGAGCACGTCCAGGATGCCGGCGACCGGCAGCAGGACGTCGTCCTCGCGGATCTCGGTGTCCGGCGCGCCGCCCTCGGCGCGGCCGCCGCCGGTGCCCCGGCGACGGCGGTCGCGGAAGCGGCGCCCGCGGCGGCCGCCTTCCTCGTCGTCGTCCTGCGGGCCGTTGTTGCGGTTGTCCCGGTTGTCGCGGTTGTCCTGCTGGTTCCGCTGCCGGTTGTCGCGGCTGTCCGGACGGTTGTCCTGGCCGCCGCGGTTGTCCTGGCCGCCGCGGTTGTCGCGGTTGCCGTCGCGGTTCTCGCGGCCGCTGTTGCTGTCCCGGCTGTCGCGGTTGTCCCGGCTGTCGCGGCTGTTGTCGCGGTTGCCGCCCTGGCGGTCGCCGCGCTGGTCGCGCTGGCCGTCGCCCCGGTTCGCGCCGCCCCGGCGACGCCGGTTGCGGCCGCCCTCCTCGGACTGGCCGTCGGACTGGCCCTCGGAACGGTCGTGCCGCTCCGGGCGCTCCTGCGCGGCCGGCTTCCCGTCCTGCGCGGTCTCCGCCTTCGGGGCCTCGGCCTTGGGGGCCTCCGCCTGGACCGGCTCGGCCTTCGGCTCCGCCTTGGGAGCCTCCGCCTTCGGCGCGTCGGCCTTGGCCCGGCGGGCGGGCTTCTCGGCCTTCTCCGCCTTGACCGGCTCGCCGACGCCGTCGAGCGGCAGCGTCTCGGCGGCGGCGCGCTTCTTGCTCTTGCCCTGGCGCTCGCGGATCGCGGCGATCAGGTCCCCCTTGCGCATGCCGGTGGTCTCGCCCACACCCAGTTCGCCCGCCAGCTGGCGGAGCTCGGCGATGACCATTCCGGACAGGCCCCCGGTGCGGCGCTTCGGAGCGGCCGCGGCCCCATTGGTCTCAGCGGCCGCGGCGGGGGTCTCCACGTCGCCGCTCAACAGATCGGTGTTGCTCACACATGTCCTTCCTGACCGATCCACGTTCCAGGTGGATCAGCGGACTGCCGCCGGTAGCGAGACGGCTTCTGCCTCCGATGCGGACGGCTCGCGCCCAGCCGTGCGAGACACAGCGAAGCGCCGCCAGCACAGGGTGTTTGCCCCCTCCGGACGGAGAAAGCGGAATTCGGCACCGCCGGAACCGGAAACCCGCCTGCGTCCCTCCGCCTCCCGCGTGCCGGGCGGTGCGGAATGGGCGGATCGACGAAGGATGCGGACCGGAGCCGCCGCTAGGGGCGAACAGGCCCGGCATCGGGTGCGGAAACGCACGGTGATCGAACGCCCCCGAGGGTAGACCGCGCCCTGTCCGGGTGCAACAACCACCCCCCGCGTGGCGCACGCTGCCGCCCAGCCTGTGACCAGGTCGTCACCTGGCCACAACCTGCACTCCATCGCGGTCCACCGGCAATTCGGCGACGTCGAAGCCCGTAACGTCCACGCTGGGCGGGAGTATTCCCGTCAGAGTGAGAGCGAGCACAGTCGGCCCGGCCCCGGAGATCGTGGCGGGCACGCCGTGGGCACGCAGCGTGCGCACGAGTTCGGTGCTCGCCGGGTACGCCTCGGCGCGGTAATCCTGGTGCAACCGGTCTTCCGTAGCGGCCATCAGCAGCTCAGGCCGTTCGGTGACGGCCAGCACGGCGAGCGCCGCCCGTCCCGCGCTGTGCGCCGCGTCGGCGTGCGGCACCTGCTGCGGAAGCAGGCCGCGGGTGGTGTTGGTGGACGACTTCTCCGCGGGAACCGCGACCACCGGCCGGATCGCCGGGTTCGGCTCCACGCGTTCGGCGCGGAACCGGCCGTCCTCGGACCACGCCACCACGAGCCCGCCGAACAGGCTCGCCGCCGCGTTGTCCGCGTGGCCCTCGAACTCGGCCGCGAGCTGGAGCGCGTCGGCGTCGAGCGGACGCTCCGCCAGCGCGTAGCCCAGCGCCACGCCGGTCACCACCGCGGCCGCCGACGACCCGAGGCCGCGCGCGTGCGGAATGCTGTTGTGGCAACGAAGGTGCAGGCCGGGCGGCCGGACGTCCAGGTGCTCGCAGGCCCGCCGGAGCGCGCGGACCACCAGATGGGACTCGTCGGTCGGCACGTCCTCGACGCCGCCCGCGCCCGCGTCGAGCACCTCGATCTTCAGGCCGCCCTCGGTGACCTGCAGTTCGACCACGTCGTAGCGGGACAGGGCGAGGCCGAGCGCGTCGAATCCCGGGCCGAGGTTCGCCGTGGACGCCGGGACCGTCGCGCGGAACCCGCTCATCGCAGGTCCAGCGCCGCCGCCACGGCCGTCGGGTCGACCGCGAGCGGTTCCACCTCGACGTTGCCCTCCAGCGCCGTGGCCGGGTCCTTCAGGCCGTGCCCGGTGACCGTGCAGACGACCTTCGCGCCCTTCGGCAGCCGTCCGTCCGCCGCGGTGGCCAGCAGGCCGGCCACGCTCGTCGCGGACGCGGGCTCCACGAAGACACCCTCGCGACGGGCCAGCAGCCGGTACGCCTCAAGGATCTTCTCGTCGGTGATCGCCTCGAACAGGCCATTCGATTCGGCGCGCGCGTGCACCGCGCCGTCCCACGAAGCCGGGCTGCCGATGCGGATCGCGGTCGCGATGGTGTCCGGGTCGGAAACCGGTTCGCCGTGTACCAGCGGCGCGGCGCCGGCGGCCTGGAAACCGAACATCCGCGGGGTGTTCTTGACCACACCGTCGGCCGCGTACTCCGAATAGCCCTTCCAGTACGCGGTGATGTTGCCCGCGTTGCCCACCGGGAGGCAGTGCACGTCGGGGGCCACGCCGAGCACGTCGCAGATCTCGAACGCCGCCGTCTTCTGTCCGGCGATGCGCACCGGGTTGACCGAGTTGACCAGGGTGACCGGATAGTCCGCCGCGGTCTTGCGGGCGAGTTCGAGGCAATCGTCGAAGTTGCCGTCCACCTGGAGGATCCGCGCGCCGTGCAGCACCGCCTGGGCGAGCTTGCCCATCGCGATCTTGCCTTGCGGCACCAGCACCGCGCAGGTGAGCCCGGCCCGCGCGGCGTACGCGGCGGCCGAGGCCGACGTGTTGCCGGTGGACGCGCAGATCACCGCTTTGAGACCGCTGGCCAGCGCGTGCGTGATCGCCACGGTCATCCCGCGGTCCTTGAACGAGCCGGTCGGGTTCGCGCCCTCGACCTTCAGGTACACCTCGGCTCCAGTCAGCTCCGACAGGTGCGCGGCGGGCAGCAGCGGGGTGTCGCCCTCGCCGAGCGTGACCACGTGCGCCCCGTCGGGGACCGGAATCCGGTCGCGGTACGCCTCGATAATTCCCGGCCACGCACTCATGCGTCTTCGCCTTCCACGCGCATCACACTGACCACCTCGTGCACCACATCGAGTTTCGCGATTTCGTCCACAGTGGACTGCAAGGCCGCGTCGGGCGCGAGGTGAGTCACCACCACGAGGCTCGCGGTGTCGTTCGCGTCGCGCTGGCGCACCGCGGCGATGCTCACGCCGTGCGCCGCGAACGCTTGCGCCACCTGGGCGAGCACACCCGCGCGGTCCGCGACGTCGAGGCTCACGTGGTAACGCGTCGGCGTCTGGCCCATCGGCCGCACCGGCAGCGCGGCGTGCGCCGATTCGCGCGGGCCGCGGCCGCCGAGCACCTGGTTGCGCGCCACCGCGACGAGATCGCCGAGCACCGCGCTGGCGGTCGGCGCGCCGCCGGCACCCTGGCCGTAGAACATCAACTCGCCGGCCGCGTCCGCCTCGACGTAAACCGCGTTGAACGCGCCGCCGACCCCGGCCAGCTGGTGGCTGCGCGGAATCATCACCGGATGCACGCGGGCGGACACCGATTCCGCACCGTCGTCCGCCGTCACCCGTTCGCAAATCGCCAACAGTTTCACCGTGCGGCCAAGCGTTCGCGCGGCAGCGAGGTCGGACGCCGTGACGTCGGCGATGCCTTCGCGGTGCACGTCTTTCGCGGTGACCCGGGAGTGGAACGCCAGCGAGGCAAGGATCGCGGCCTTCGACGCGGCGTCGTAGCCGTCGACGTCCGCCGTCGGGTCCGCCTCCGCGTAGCCGAGCCGGCTCGCCTCGTCGAGCGTTTCGGCGTAGCCCGCGCCGGTGGCGTCCATCGCGGAGAGGATGTAGTTGGTGGTGCCGTTGACAATCCCCATCACGCGGGTGATCCGGTCGCCCGCCAGCGATTCGCGCAACGGGCGCAGCAGCGGGATGGCCCCGGCCACGGCGGCCTCGAAGTACAGGTCGACGCCGGCCGCGTCGGCCGCCTCGAACAGCTCGGCCGAATGCTCGGCGAGCAGCGCCTTGTTGGCGGTGACCACGGATTTGCCCGCGTTCAGCGCGGTGAGCAGCCAGCTGCGCACCGGGTCGATCCCGCCGACCAGCTCGACCACGACGTCGACGTCGTCGCGCGCCACGAGCGCGGCCGCGTCGTCGGTGAGCAGTTCGGCGGGCAGCTCCGGGTGTTTGTCCGGGCGCCGCACCGCGATGCCGACCAGTTCCACCGGCGCGCCCGCGCGGGCCGCCAGTTCGCTGGCCTCTTCGGTGAGCAGCCGGGCGACCTCGCTGCCGACCGTGCCGCAGCCGAGCATCGCGACCCGGATAGGCGCGCGGTCGGTGGGAGACGGGCTTTTCGGAGACGGGCTTTTCGGAGACACAGTGGACACTTCTCAAACCTCCAGGCGCAGCATGTCGTCCGTCGTCTCCCTGCGCAGCAGCAGCCGGGCGGCGCCGTTGCGCACGGCGACCACCGCGGGCCGCGGCAGCCGGTTGTAGCCGCTGGCCATCGCGTAGCAGTAGGCGCCGGTCGCCGCGACGGCCAGCAGGTCGCCGGGAGCCAGCGTGTCTGGCAGCCAGCAGTCTCGGACGACGATGTCGCCGGACTCACAGTGTTTTCCCACCACGCGAGACAACGCCGGGGTCACCGGCTCCTCGCCGTCGGAGGCGGACCGCGAAACCACGCGGCAGTCGTAGACCGCGTCGTAGAGCGCCGTGCGGATGTTGTCGCTCATGCCGCCGTCGACGCTGACGTACCGGCGGGCGGTCTCGTCGCCGAGCGCGACGTCCTTGATCGTGCCGACTTCGTACAGCGTGAACGTGCCCGGGCCGGCGATCGCGCGGCCCGGCTCGCCCGCGATGCGCGGCACCGGAAGCTCGGCGTACGCGCATTCCTTGCGGACGATCTCGCGGATCTGCGTGATCATCTGCGAGGGCGGCGGCGGGTTGTCCTTTTCGGTGTAGGCGATACCGAAACCGCCGCCGAGGTCGACGACGTTCATCTGCTCCAGCAGTTCCGGCCCGTGCTCCTTGGCCAGTTCCGCGAGCAGCCCGACGACGCGGCGCGCGGCCACCTCGAACCCGTCGGCGTCGAAGATCTGCGAACCGATGTGGCTGTGCAGGCCGATCAGCTTCAGCGACGGCGCGTTCAGCACCCGGCGCACCGCCTCGGCGGCGTCGCCGGAAGCCAGCGAGAAACCGAACTTCTGGTCCTCGTGCGCGGTCGCGATGAACTCGTGCGTGTGCGCCTCGACGCCGACCGTCACCCGGACGAGCACCTTCTGCTCGATCCCGTGCGCGGCGGCGATTTCGGCGAGCCGGGCGATCTCGTAGTACGAGTCGACCACCACGGTGCCGACGCCCGCTTCGACGGCCGCGTCCAGTTCGGCGACCGATTTGTTGTTGCCGTGGAACGTGATCCGCTCCACCGGGAAGTCCGCGCGCTGCGCGACGGCCAGTTCGCCGCCGCTGCAGACGTCGAGGCTCAGGCCCTGTTCGGCCACCCAGCGGGCGACCTCGACGGACAGGAACGCCTTCGACGCGTAGTGCACGAGCGCCGGGTCGTCGAACGCCTCGGCGTAGTCGGCGCAGCGGGACTTGAAGTCCGCCTCGTCGACCACGAACAGCGGCGTTCCGTACGTCTGCGCGAGGTCGCGCACGTCGACGCCGGCGATCCGCACGACGCCGTCGGCGGCGCGATAAACGTTGCGCGGCCACACTTTCGCGGGCAGCTGGTCGAGTTCGCCCGCACTCGCGGGCGGGAACCCGGAGGCGTCGGCATGGGGGTAGACGTCGGCGTGGCGGGGGCCCGCGGGGTGCGCCATTGTTTACATCCGTTCCGGAGCGGAGACACCGAGCAGCGACAGGCCGTTCGCCAGCACCTGGCGCGCGGCTTCGCACAGAGCGAGCCGGGCGTACGTGAGGGGGGTGGCCTCCTCGTCGCCCTGCGGGAGGACCCGGCCCACGGTGTAGAACTTGTGGTACGCGCCGGCCAGTTCCTCGAGATAGCGGGCCACGCGATGCGGTTCGCGCATCTCCGCCGCCCGCCGCACCACGGCGGGGAATTCGCCGATGGTGCGGATCAGGTCGCCTTCTGCAGGCAGGGTGAGCAGTCCGAAATCGACGTCCGAACCGGCCTTGAGCCCGAGGTCCGCCGCGCCGCGCCGCAGCGACGACAGCCGGGCGTGCGCGTACTGCACGTAGTAGACCGGGTTGTCGTTGGAATGCTTGCGCAGCAAGTCCAAATCGATGTCCAAAGAGGAATCGACGGAGTAGCGGATCAGCTCGTAGCGGGCCGGGTCGACGCCGACCGCCTCGACCAGGTCCTCGAGCGTGATCACGGTGCCCGCGCGCTTGGACATCCGCACCGGCTTGCCGTCGCTGACCAGGTTCACCATCTGGCCGATCAGCACCTCGACCGTGGCCGGGTCGTCGCCGAACGCCGCGGCGGCCGCCTTGAGCCGCGCGATGTAGCCGTGGTGGTCCGCGCCGAGCATGTAGATGCACAGGTCGAAACCGCGGTTGCGCTTGTCCTTGAAGTAGGCCAGGTCGCCCGCGATGTAGGCCGGGTTGCCGTCCTTCTTGAGGACGACCCGGTCCTTGTCGTCGCCGTACTCGCTGGACTTGAGCCACCAGGCGCCGTCGGCGAAGTAGAGGTTGCCGGAGTCCTTGAGCTGTTGCACCGCCGCGTCGACCGCGCCCGATTCGTGCAGCGAGTTCTCGTGGAAGTAGACGTCGAAGTCGGTGCCGAACTCGTGCAGGCTCTGCTTGATCTGAGTGAACATCAGCTCGATGCCGATGCGCCGGAAGGTCTCGTGCCGCTCGGTCTCGGGCAGGCTCAGCGCGCTCGGCTCGGCCTTGATCACCTCGGCCGCGATGTCGCTGATGTAGCCGCCCGCGTAGCCGTCCTCCGGCGCGGGCTCGCCCTTCGCGGCGGCGATCAGCGAGCGCACGAAGCGGTCGATCTGCGCGCCGGCGTCGTTGAAGTAGTACTCGCGGGTGACGTCCGCGCCCTGCGCGCCGAGCACCCGGCCCAGCGCGTCGCCGACCGCGGCCCAGCGCGTGCCGCCGAGGTGGATCGGGCCGGTCGGGTTCGCGGAGACGAACTCCAGGTTGATCCGGCGCCCGGCCAGCGCGTCGCCGCGGCCGTACGCCGCGCCCGCGGCCAGCACCTGGCGCACGACCTCGCCCTGCGCGTCGGCGGCGAGCCGGAAGTTGAGGAAGCCCGGTCCGGCGACCTCGGCCGCGGCCACCCCGTCCGCTCCCGCGACGACCTCCGCGAGCGCCTCGGCGAACTCGCGCGGCTTAAGCCCGGCTTTCTTGGCCACCTGCAGCGCGAGGTTGGTCGCGTAGTCTCCGTGGTCCGGGTTGCGCGGGCGTTCGATGGTCACGGTCTCCGGCAGCACGGCGGCGTCGACGCCGCGTGCGGCGAGGACCTGCTCGGCGGAGCTGCGGACCAGATCGGCGAGAGCGGCGGGAGTCACTCGCCGGATTCTAGGTGCGCTCCGGCCGCGCGGTCGCGGCGGTACAGGCTGGCGAGACGGCGGGCACACCGGAGACGGATGTTCCGCTCGCCGGGGCGCCTCGCGGGTGCTCACGGTGATCGCACGCCCGGTCTCTACACTGGGCTACCGGCAGGGATCCGTCCGGCTCCCTCCCCCGCTCTCACGAGGAGATCTCGGCAATCATGGCCAACGGGACCACCAAGAAGAAGGGCTCGGGCGCGTCCGCGGTCAAGGCGGCGAAGAACCGCTCGGTCGTCGCGGGCAAGGGCACGCCCTGGGGCACCATCATCGGCGTCGTCGTGGTGGTCGCCCTGCTGGCCGGCGTCATCGTCTACTACCTGCAGGCCTCCGCGCCCAAGCGCGACCAGGCCTCCCGGGACGAGGCCGCCGCCGCGTTCGCGCCGACCGCGAGCAATCCGGACCCGTCGAAGAAGATCCCCGGCGTGATCACCAAGCAATACACCGGTTCGGTGCACATCCTGCCCACCGAACGGGTGGCCTACGACCAGAGCCCGCCGTTCGGCGGCCCGCACGACGGCTACTGGGCCACCTGCACCGGCGTCGTCTACCCGGCCGCGGTGCGCAACGAGAACATGGTGCACGCGCTCGAGCACGGCACGGTGTGGATCGCCTACAACCCGGACCAGGTCAAGGGCGACCAGCTCCCGCTGCTCGAGGCGCGGGTCAAGGGCAAGCCGTACACGATGATGTCGCCCTACCCCGGCCTGGACAAGCCGATCTCGCTGCAGTCGTGGGGCCACCAGCTGAAGCTGGACAGCGCCGACGACCCGCGCATCGACCAGTTCATCGCCGCGCTGCGGACCAACCCGAACGGCGTGTACCCGGAGATCGGCGCCTCGTGCGACGCGCTCGGCAAGGGCATGTTCGACCCGAGCAACCCGCCGAAGTTCGACCCGAGCAAGCCGGGCAAGGACGCGAAGCCGATGGACTACAAGGGCAGCACCGGGGCACAGAGCGAGCAGGGCGGCATGCCGGGGACCCCGCCGGCCGGGCAGTGACCGTGGGCCGTTCCGAAAACCACGCTGATCAGGCGGAGACGGGCGGAGTCGAATCCGTCCCGTCCTCCGCCGGGAGCACTGAGACCGCCGAGTTCGCCGAGGAGGCCGCTCCGGCGGAGCGGACCGGCTGGTCCCGGTGGGTGGTCATCGGCGGCACGCTGATCGCCGTGCTGCTGGTCGGGGCCGCGATCGGCGTCTTCGCGACGCGGCTCACCGACGGCAGCGACGCGGTGCCCGCGACGCCGGGAGCGGGTTCGGTCGAGGTCGGCTTCGCCCAGGACATGTCGGTGCACCACCTGCAGGCCGTCACGATGGCCGGCTGGGCACGCGATCACTCCACCGACCCGGAGATCCGCCAGCTCGCGTTCGACATCGAGCGCACGCAGAACGAGCAGATCGGGCGGATGAAGGGCTGGCTCATGCTGTGGGACCAGCCGGAGCAGGCGACCGGCGCGTACATGACGTGGATGACCGAGCCGATGGGCCACGCGGGCATGCAGATGCCGACCAGCAGCCCGGCTGGCGGCGCGCCGATGCCGGGCATGGCCACCGACGCGGAGATCGCGAAGCTGCGCACGCTGTCCGGCCGCGCGCTGGACGTCGACTTCCTTCAGCTGATGCTGCGCCACCACCAGGGCGGCGTCGCGATGGCCGAGTACGCGCAGGACCACACGTCCAACAACGCGGTGAAAGCGTTGTGCCGCAGCATGTTGGTGTCTCAGGGCGCGGAGATGGACCAGATGAAGATCATGCTGAAGGGGCGGGACGCACAGCCTCTGCCCGCCCCCTGACGCTCCTCGAAAACCCTCCCAAAAGCTCGTGAGCGCCTCAGCCGCTCACGAGCTTTTGTATGTGGGCCGCGCCAGTTCCTTGATGTCGCCCAGCGTCCCCCACTCGTCGCGGCCCAGCCGGGACAGCGGGCGCAGCCGGTCGATCAGCGGGTGGTCGCCGTCGAGAACGTCCTCGTTGACCGCGAGGTGCACGACCCGGCCGAACACCACCGTCGAACGCCCGAAACCGACCGTGCTGTGCAGTTCGCATTCGAACGCCACCGGCGATTCCGCCACCCGCGGCGGGCGGACTTTGAGGCTCGGCTCACGGGTCAGCCCGGCCTCGTCGAATTCGCTCAGTTCCGGCGGGAAATCCGCGCCGGTCGCGTTGATCTGCTCGAACAGCGGCTCGGGCGCGAGGTTGACCACGAACTCACCTGTCGACTCGACGTTGCGCAGGGTGTCTTTCCGCCCGACCGAGGTGAACTGCAGCACCGCGGGCGCGGCCGAGGCGACGGTGAAGAACGAATGCGGTGCGAGGTTGTCGACCCCGGCTCGCGAGGTGCTCGACACCCAGGCGATCGGCCGCGGCACGACGGTCGCGGTCATGAGGTGGTAGAAGGCGTTCGGGGCCAGCTGTGCGGGGTCGAAGTCCTTGCGCATGGTCCCCGGTCTACCAGGACAGCTCCGCGCATCTGCGGGCGCATTGCGGTCCCTCGACCTGAAGTGTCGCGTGTTTGATCTCGTAGCGGACCGACAGCAGGTCTTGCGCCTTGGTGAGCACAGTGGACTGTTCGGCTTCGGCGCTCACCGTCAGATGCGCCGAGGCGACCTCCATGCCCGAGGTCAACGTCCAGACGTGCAGGTCGTGCACGTCCGCGACGCCCGGCAGCGCGGCGAGTTCGGTGCTGATCTCGTCCACGTCGACACCGGCGGGCGCGTGCTGGAAGAGGATTCGCAGCGCGCGGCGGGCGAGCGACCAGGTGCGCGGCAGGACGAACAGTCCGATCGCGACGCCGATGATCGGGTCGGCGTAGCGCCAGCCGGTGGTCAGCGTGATCGCTCCGCTGAGCAGCACGCCGACCGAGCCGATGAGGTCAGCCAGCACTTCGAGATACGCGCCGCGGACGTTCAGGCTTTCCTTCGCGCCCGAGCGCAGCACCAGGAAGGACACGATGTTCGCGACGAGACCGGCCGCGGCGGCGAGCAGCACCGGCAGGCCGGGCACCTCCGGCGGGTCCGCGATCCGCCCGATCGCCTCGACCGCCACATACCCGGCGACGCCGAACAGCAGCACCGCATTGGCAAGCGCGGCAAGGACTTCCGCCCGGTACATGCCGAACGTGCGGCTGGGCGTCGGCCCGCTGCGGCGCGCGAGCACGATCGCGGCGAGCGCCATTCCGACGCCGAGGACGTCGGTGAACATGTGCGCGGCGTCGGAGATCAGCGCGAGCGAGCCGGTGGCGAAGCCCACGACGAACTCCAGCACCATGAACCCGGCGCCGACCGCGAGAGCGATCAGCAGCGCGCGGACGTAGCGGCCGGACGCGCTCGCCGGAGCGGCGGTGTGCCCGTGGCCGTGCCCGTGTCCCATCGCTCGCCTCCCAAGTCTCGGTGTCGAGAGTAATATATAGTGACATGCGCATATGTGCAATACAGGGTAGCCTAACTTCACTCTAATGCGTGGTGGGGCGTTTCTCCCAGCCCTGTTCCGAGAGCTGGGAAAGATCAGCGCACGAGCCGGAAGAAGCCGCGGATCTGCTCGACGAGCGACGCCGGTTGTTCCATCGCGGCGAAATGCCCGCCCCGGGGCAGCCGCTCGAACCAGCGCAGATCGGTGTACTTCAGCTCCGCCTGCCGCCGCGACGGGCGGATGATGTCGCGCGGGTAGACGGAGATGCCGGACGGCGCCGTGACGAGATCGCCGAAGCTGCGGTAGCTCTCCCAGTACAGCCGCGCGGACGAGGTCGCCGACGCGGTGAACCAGTACGCCGAGATCGCGTCGAGGAGCTGCTGCCGGGTGACCGCGTCCTCCGGGTGGCCGTTGTTGTCGGTCCAGGCCCAGAACTTCTCGGCGATCCAGGCCGCCTGTCCCGCCGGCGAGTCGGTGAGGCCGTAGCCGAGAGTTTGCGGACGCGTCCCCTGCTGCCCCGAGTACCCCTGACCGGTGCGCCGGAACTCGGCCGCCGCTTCCGCGCCCTCGCGCTCCTCGTCGGTCTCGTCCTCGAAGTGGCCGCGCGGAGCGGCCGCCATGTTGACGTGCACCCCCGCGACCCGTTCCCGCGCCACCTCGCCGAGCGCGCCCGACACCGCCGAACCCCAGTCGCCGCCCTGCGCGCCGTACCGGTCGTAGCCGAGGGAGACCATCAGCTGATCCCAGGCTTTCGCGATCCGTTGAACGCCCCAGCCGGTCTCACTCGGCTTGTCGCTCCAGCCGTACCCCGGCAACGAAGGCGCGACGACGTGGAACGCGTCCGCCGGATCGCCGCCGTGCGCCCGCGGGTCGGCCAGCGGGCCGAAGAGGTCGAGGAATTCGAGCACCGAGCCAGGCCAGCCGTGCGTGATCACCAGCGGAAACGCGTCCGGCTCCGGCGAGCGGAGGTGCACGAAGTGAATCCCGAGGCCGTCGATCTCCTGGCGGAACTGCGGGAAGACGTTGAGCCGCTCCGCGAACCCGAAGTCGTAGTCCTCGGCCCAGCTGCGGCACAGCTCTTTGGCGTAGGCGAGCGGCAGCCCCTGCGACCAGTCGCCGACAGTCTCCGCCTCGGGCCACCGCGTACGCCGCAACCGCGCCCGCACGTCGTCGATGTCCTCTTCCGCCACCCTGACCTGGAACGGCTCGGCGCGCACCGCCGCCTCCTTCCGCCTCGATAGTTCGACGCTACCGCGCTAAGCACCCTCTGTGCGTGGCCATCAGGGGGCATGCGCTAGGCTCTGTTCAGTCGCGCAAGCGGGCCCTCGTAGCTCAGGGGATAGAGCACTGCCCTCCGGAGGCAGGTGTCGCAGGTTCGAATCCTGCCGAGGGCACAGCACTGGCCGATACTCGAAAACACCTTCAAGGTGCGAGTATCGGCCAATTTTCATTTCTGGCCAAGAATGCCTGTCTTTGCCGCGCAACGGCGCTCGCGCGGCTTTCACGCCGGGTGGATGAGGCGGCTTTCGTAGGCGAAGATCACGGCCTGGATCCGGTCGCGGAGTTCGAGTTTGTGCAGGATCCGCCCCAGGTGGGACTTCACGGTCGCCTCCGCGAGGTGCAGGGCTGCGGCGATTTCGGCGTTGGACCGGCCGGAGCCCACCTGGACTAGCACCTCGCGTTCGCGGGCGCTGAGCCTGCTGAGCCGCTCGTCGCGGGCAATCGCACCGGTTTCGGGGAGGTGCGGGCGGAATTTCTCTAGCAGGCGGTGGGTGATGCGCGGGGAGACCACGGCGTTGCCTGCGGCCACGGTACGGATCGCGGCGAGTAGTTCACCGGGTCTGGCGTTCTTGAGCAGGAAGCCCGAGGCTCCGGCTTTGAGCCCGGCGAAGGCGTATTCGTCCAGGTCGAAGGTGGTGAGGATCAGGACTCTGGTCTGCGGGCAGCTTCGGAGGATCTCCCGGGTCGCCTCGATTCCGTCAGTCCCGGGCATGCGGACGTCCATCAGGACGACGTCGGGGCGCAGGTCGGCGGCGAGGCGGACGGCTTCGGCACCGTCCGAGGCTTCGCCGACTGGCTCCAGGTCCGGCTCGGCGTCCAAGACCATGCTGAATGCCATGCGCAGCAACGCTTCGTCGTCGGCGATCAGGATGCGGATCGTCATGCGGACTCCGCTGAGTCGCCGAAGGCGAGGCGGGTGTGCACTCCCCAGCCGCCGCCGGGAAGCGGTCCGGCCAGCACTGTTCCGCCGTAGACGGCTGAACGTTCGCGCATGCCGGTGATGCCGTTGCCGGAGTGGGTGACGGGGGAAGCCTGCGGGCCGGTGTCGGTGACGTCCACGGTGACGGTGTCGGCGGTGCACTCGATCCGGACCTTCGCGTGGGTTCCGGTGGGGGTGTGTTTGAGAGTGTTGGTCAAGGCTTCCTGCACCAGGCGGTAGACGGTCAGTTGCGCGGTCGCGGGGATGTGCGTGTGGCTGCCGTCGAGGTCGAGGCTGGTCGGGAGTCCGGCGGCGCACATCTGGCCCGTAAGAGTTTCCAGTTGCGCGATGCCGGGCAGTGGGTGGCGCGCCGCGTCCGGTTCGTCGGTGTTCAGGAGGCCGAGTGAACGCCGCATGTCGGTCAGGGCCTGTCTGCCGGTTTCGGAGACCTGGAGCATCGCGGTGGTGGCTTTGGCCGGAGACCGATGCTGCGCGGAGACGGCGGCATCGGTGAGCGCGACCATGACGGACAGGTTGTGGGTGACGATGTCGTGCATTTCCCGGGTGATCCGGGCCCTTTCCTCGGCAACTGCCCGCTCCCGCACAGCTTCCAAGTACGCGCGTGCGGTCCGGTTGTTCATCCCGAGGACGGCCGCGGCGACGACCATCGCGGTGAGCGCGGCGAACGGGGTCAGGAACGCACCGTCGCCCGCCCAGCGCAGGCAGGCGAGGACGGCCCCGAGCTCAACCACGGCGACAGCTACCAGGGTGACGCGCTTGCCCGAGTTCGCGGCCACTGTGTAGAGCGCCACCAGCAGTGCGAGATCTGCGGGCAGTTGAACGCCGATGGTCCACTGGACGGCGGCTGCGGTCACCACCGCGCCGAACACCGCGAGAGGGGCCTGGCGCCGCCACACCAGGGGCAGCGCGAGTGCGGCGGTGAGTGCGAGGGCCACCGGTAGCTCCGCGGGTGCCCACATGATCAAGACATGCAGCAGGAGAAGCGCGGGCAGCAGGGAATCCCACGCTGTCGGCGGCAGCCGGGACGCCCAGCGCCACTCGGTTCTCACCTAGCAAGCGTAGGCCGACGGGCCGTCGCACACATGAGCCTGCCGTCTGACCGTGATGGGCCGGATTGCGACCGCAGAAGGAGTCCCGATACCTCCTGTGGTCGTAGTCCGACCGCTGGTCCGGGTGCTCGATTACCACTGGAGGCGGCACTGAGATCGGGTCCGGAGAGCGATGTGGGCGCACGGTTCCGGGACCGAATATGGCGAGATGAACCTGTCCCTGCTGGAAATCCTGACGTTGCTCAGTGCCGTCGCGCTGGTGGTGGTGCGGTGGCTGCCCGCCGCTGTCCGCCCGCGCTTCACTATCGGGGCGGGGGCGGTGTTCCTGGTGTCCGCGATCGCACTTTGCGTGACCGGGCTCCGCTGGCAACTGCTGCCGGTCCTTGCGGGTGCTGTCGTCGCAGCGCCGTTCTCCTTCTCCCCTCTGGTGCGAAGCCGTGCTCGGCGGGTCCGCTGGTGGTGGGCATTGCCGGGATCGCTGGCCTGCGTCGGTCTGGACACCACCGGTCCCGTGACGGCGTGGGCCTTTCCCGTCCCCGTCTTCCCGGCGCCCTCCGGCGGCTTCGCGGTCGGCACCCGGGTGCTGCAGTGGACCGACCCGGACCGCCCCGAGACCTTCACCGCCGATCCGCAGGACCGGCGCACGGTCGTGGCCCAGCTCTGGTACCCCGCGCAGAACAGCCCGGCGGACGTACCGCGCGCCCAGTACCTCGGACGCACGCAGGACGAAGCACGCACCGTCGCCGAAGGGCTCGCGGGCGGCGTCGGCCTGCCGGGTTTCCTGTTCGACGGTGTCCCGCGCGCCCGCACCCACGCGATTCCCGACGCACCAGTGGCCGTCGAGGGCGGACGGTTTCCGGTCGTGCTGTTCTCGCCAGGGTCCAGCGGAGTGCGCACCCAGAACACCGCGTGGGCGGAGGAGATCGCCAGTCACGGCTACGTGGTCGCCGCACTCGACCACCCGTACGACTCCGCCGCGGTCGTGCTCGCCGACGGCCGGACGATCACCAGCGCGACCGTCTCCACCGGCGATCGGGAGGAGGACGACCGGCTGGCCGACGACTGGACCGCGATCCGGGCCGCCGACCTCGGCTTCGCCCTGACTCGGCTGGAGAGGCTCGGCGCCGACCCACTGGCCGGACGCCTGGACACCAGCCGCGTCGCCGTGACCGGTCATTCCATGGGTGGTGCCGCCGCGCTGCAGGCGGCCAGGCGGGACCATCGGTTCGCCGCCGTCGTCGATCTGGACGGCTACCCTCGCGCGCCGCTGTCGCCCGCACTTGATCGGCCGACGCTCGCGCTTACCCAGGCGGTCACTCCGGCGACTGATCCGCGTTACTTGCCTCGGCTCACCGAGGTGCTCACGCGCGGGACGGCGACGAACTACCGGGTCGCTGTCCCGGGTGCCGCGCATCTCACCTTTACGGACGGTCCCCTGTATCTGCCGCCGGTGCCGTCGATAGTCGGTTCACTGGGTCGCGCCGAGAGCCCGCGTGTCGTCGCCGCTGCCACACTCGCATTTCTGGATTCCGTTCTGCGCAACGGATCCAGCGACCTGGCGGGCACGCTGTCCGCCTACGGCGAGGTCAGCGTATTTCGCCACGGCAACGACCATTGACCCGCTCAGGCCACGAACGCCGCCTCGCGACCCGCAGCACAGAAATCGACCGTGCGACGCAACCCTTCGTCAAGGGAAACCGCCGGACTCCACCCCGTCGCCTCCCGAAAAGCCGACGCATCGATAGTGAGACTGCGGAAATCCGCAGCCTTGGCGTAATCCGGCGGCGGCACCGACACCACCTTCACCGGCGGCTCCCCCGTTCGCTCCGCGACCAGATCGGCCACCCGGCGGAACACCTCACCCAGCGGTTCACCGCGGCCGGTTCCCACTACCCAGCGGCGGCCGGCCAGACGCGGGAGGTTGCGGGTCGCGGCGGCCAGGCCGTCGGCGGCGTCTTCGACGTAGAGCAGGTCTCGCCGGACGGTGCCGTCGTGCCACATCGTCAAGGGCTCGCCGGCGAGCGCGCGGCGGACCATGGTCGAGACCACTCCCTTGTCGCGGGCGCAGGACTGCGCGCTGTAGCCGTAAGTCGCGGGCAGCCGTACCGAGGTCGCTCGCAGCACGCCTTCCGCGTCGGCGGCCAGCAGGAGCTGTTCGGCAGCCAGCTTTTGCCTGCTGTACTCGTCGTTCGGGCGGTCGGGCTCGGTGCCGTCCACGGTTTCGGTCCGGAGTGGACCGGCTTGGGTGATGGCGCCGGTGAACACCACGCCCAGCCGATCGCCGCGAACCCTCGTGCGCGCCGCGGCGACAAGATCGCGGGCCAGTCCGACGTTGACCCGCTCGGCCGCGGCGTCCCCCTCGTCGATCCGCCAGGTCGACGAACCGGTGATGTGGGCGACGGTGTGGATTACGACGGCGCAATCGCCGACCGCCTCGGCCAGCGCACCCGGTTCGGTCAGATCGAGCGGGCACACCTCGACGTCGGCGACCGCGCCGGCGGGAATCGTCGCGGGGCGCCGGGACACCGCGCGAATCCGGATCGGTTTCTCGGCGAGCCGGCGCAATACCGCCGAACCGACGAATCCGGTGGCGCCGAGCAGAACAACCTCAGTGCGCATCGATATCGACATCCTGATTCCGGGCGGGAAAGAATGGGGCGGCGGCCGCCGCGATAATCGTGTTCGCCGCCGCGGGTCAGCGTAATGGCGTTCAATTGCGGCTTCGACGTGGTCGAATGGACACGGCACGATGTTTTCCGGGCCCGGGACCGAGTGGCCTGGCGGTGCTGACAGCCCGGGTCCGCGGACGGCGCCGAGCTGGCGAGGCAGCTTCCCCGCAGCGGGGAAACGGTGCGGCGAACTGGGGATGTCGAACGGCGGCAAGGCTTTGCGGGCCCGGCAGGACAAGGGCGGGCAAGCGGCTCGTTCCCGGTGCGGCGCTGACCGCCGAGAACCGTGAAACCAGCGGCAATCAGGGGAGCGTGCGATGCGGATTCTGTTCACGGTGTCGAATTGGCCGGGGCACTACATGTGCCTGGTCCCGTTGGCCTGGGCCTTCCGGGCGGCCGGGCACGACGTGCGGGTCGCCTGCCCGCCGCAGCAGGTGCAGTCGATCGCGTCCGCGGGACTGATGCCGGTGTCGGTGCTGGACGCGCCCGATTCGATGGCGGCCGCGCGGCTGGCGGTCTGGGTCCGGGTGATCAACACCCCGCCGCAGAGCGGCGAGACGCCGTTGCCGCTGCACCCGTTCACCGGGGAGACGCTGAGTTCGGTGCGCGATTTCGACCCCGGCGACCTCGGCGACTTCTGGAAGAACGCCGTCACCGCGGTGCTTCGCAGCTACGACAGCACCGTCGACTACGCCGCGTCCTGGCGGCCCGACCTGGTGGTGCACGACCTCATGGCGCTCGAAGGGGCACTGGTCGGCGAGCTGAACGAGGTGCCGAGCGTCTACTACGGACCGGGTTTCATCGGCACCGTCGAGACCGATCCGGACCTCAACCTCCTCGCCGGGGATCCGGTGCTGTGCTTCGCGAAGTACGGGGTGGACTGGTCGCGGCACAAGATCAAGTACGCGGTGGATCCCTCGCCGAGCGCGGCTGTCCCGCCGCTGGGCGACGCGCTGCGCATCCCCGTCCGGTACCACCCGTACAACGGCTCCCAGGACGTCGATCCGTGGCTGCTGGGCCCGGTGCGGGGCAAGCGCGTGTGCATCGTGTGGGGCAACTCGGCGACCGGCGTGTTCGGCAAGCAGGTGCCCGCGCTGCGGCACGCGATCGAATCCGCCTCGCAGCAGGCCGCCGAGGTGGTGCTCACCGCGGCGGTGTCCGAAGTGGACGAACTCGGGACGTTGCCGCCGAACGTGCGGGTGCTGCGCAACTGCCCGCTGGAGCTCATCCTGCCCGGCTGCGACCTGCTCATCCACCACGGCAGCGCCAACACCCTGATGAACGGCATCGCGCTGGGCGTGCCGCAGATCTCGCTGTCCCTGAACTACGACGGGCTGCTCTACGGCCGCAGGCTGGACCCTCTCGGAGCGACGAAGACGCTGCCCGGGCTGACGGTCGAGCGGGAGGCGATCGACCAGGCCATCGGAGAGGTGCTGTTCAACCGCAACTACCGCCGCAGCGCCGCCGGGCTGAGCAAGTCGATCGCCGAGGAGCCGACCGCCGCGCAGGTCGCGGATCTGCTCGCCAAGCTGGCCCGCACCGGCGAGCTGACCGAGGACGACGTGGCCGCCCTGCGCACCGCGGGCCGGTGACGGCCGACCGTTCAGCGGCTGGGCCGCTGAACGGTCGTGCTGTCGGCGGGTCCGGCCCGCGGCCCGCCGAGCTGAACCGGAAGCTACTCAGGAGGCACGCGTGAGCGACGGTCGCGTCGTCGTGTTCGGCGGCACGGGATTCCTCGGCCGCCAGATCTGCCAGAATTTCGTCGCCGCCGGACGCGAGGTGCTCGTGCTGGGGCGGACCCCGCCGCGAACGGCCGCGGGCTGCCGGTTCCGGACCGTGGACGTCGCCCGGACGCCGACGCGGGACCTGGCCGGATTGCTGGCCGCCGAGCGCCCGGCGGTGGTCGTCAACGCCACTGGCAGCAAATGGGGCCTGACCGGGCGAGATCTGGTGGACAGCTGTGTCGGGGCGTCGCGGAACATCATGGCCGCACTGGCGGAAAGCGACGTGACGCCCCGGTACATCCATCTCGGATCGGTGCTGGAGTACGGATATCTCGCGCCGCCGCCGGTCGGACCGAACAGCGCGTACGGCCAGCTCAAGCTCGCGGCGACGGAGACGGTGCTGGCGGCGGGCGCGGCCGGAACCGTGGACGCGGCCGTGCTGCGGCTAGCCAATGTCGTGGGCCCGGGCGCAGCGGCGGAAAGCCTGCCGGGCCTGGTCGCGGGCAAACTCGCGGACGCCGCGCGGCGCGGGGAATCCGCGCTGATCGAGGTGACCGCGCTGAACGCGCACCGCGACTATGTCGACGTCCGGGATGTCGCCGACGCCGTGGAAGCCGCGGCCGGAGTTCCCGCATTGCGCGAACCGGTCGCGATCGGCCGCGGCGAGACTGTGCCGGTGCGCAAACTGGTCACCATGCTGATCGAGGTGAGCGGGGTGCCGGCGACAGTTTCGGAGCTGCCCTCCCCCGATCTGTCCTCGGAGTCGGAGGTGTCGACCCGGGTCGACACCTCCCCGGCGCGTGAGCTGCTCGGCTGGACCCCACGACGGACACTGCGCGACGCGATCGAGGCACTCTGGCTCGACGCGAAGGAAAAGCACAAGCCCGCGCAGCCGGTCCGGTGACGAGAAGCACCCGGACCGGCTGCGCGAACCCGACATCAGCTTCCGCTGCTTGTCCGGCGTCGAATCGCAGGCATAGGGAACCAGCTCCGAGGTAATCCCGCACTAGTTGATCGCAGTCACGTCGTAGCCGACGATCGACGCCTCCCCGGCACGTGAGCTGCCCGGTCGGACCCCACAAGGAAAAGCAAAAGCCCGCACAGCCGGTCCGGTGACAAGAAAAACCGGACCAGCCGCACGGGCGCAGCAATTCAGACTACGTGCACATCCGGCACGTAAAGAATCCACTTTCCGCCGGACTCCTGAAACTCCCGTTCCTTCGCCATGACCTCCTCGGCATGATTCCACGCGAACAACAGCGCGTAATCCGGATACGGCGAGGCGAACGCCGACGGAGGACGAACCGGAATGTGCGAACCCGGCATCAGCTTCCCCTGTTTGTCCGGCGTCGAATCGCAGACATAGGGAACCAGTTCCGAGGCGATCCCGCAGTAGTTGATCGCGGTCGCGCTCTTCGCGGTCGCGCCGTAGCCGACGATCGTCTTGCCCTTGGCCTTCAGGTCGCGCAGCAACGTCATGAGGTCGTCGCGGATGATCTTGGCGTTGGCGGCGAACTGGGTGAACGTCGCGAGGTCAGCGAGTCCCAGCGCGTTTTCGTTGTCGAGGAATTCGGCGACCGCCGCGCTCGGGCGGCGAGCGCCGGGCCGGGCCACGGTGTAGCGGGCCGCGCCGCCGTGCACCGCGAGATGTTCGACGTCTGCCAGTTCGAAACCGTAGCGCTCCACCAGATTGCGCACCGACCGCACGCAGAACAGGTAGTAGTGCTCGTCGTAGATCTGGTCGAATGCCTTGCTGGCCACGATGTCGGCGAGGTAGCGCTCCTCGAAGACGAACACGCCGTCGTCGGCGAGCAATTCGCCAACGCCTTCGAGAACCGAACCGATGTAGGGAATGTGGCTGAAGGTGTTGGCGGAGAAGATGACCCTGGCCGGCCCGTCTTCCTGCCGGATGGCCGCGGCCGAGGCTTTCTCGAAGAAGTCCACGCGCGCCCGCACGCCCGCACGCTCGGCCGCGCGCGCCGCGCCCGCGGAGGGATCCACGCCGAGGTGCCGGACTCCGGCGTCGCTGATCGTCTTCAGCATCACCCCGTCGTTGCTGCCGATCTCCACCACGAACGGGTCCGGGCCGGTCAGCTCGGTCTCCAGGAACCGCTTCGCCACCAGCTCGAAATGCTTCGCCATCGAGGCCGATTCGGACGTCCGGTACGGATAGTCCTCGTGGAACATCATCTCCCGGGGCACCTCCGACAGCAGCTGCACCATCGTGCAGGACTGGCAGAGCCCGGCGGCCAGATGGTAGAAGTACTCCCCTTCCGTCCGGCCGGGCACGAGGAACGCGTCGGAAATCGGCTGCCTGCCGAATTCCACGAACTCGGTGACGGTACCGCCGCAGATCCGGCAAAGAGACATGTCGGGACGCCCTTCTCGGTCAGGTCCTTGTGCAGTGTGCTCCCCCGGCCGCGTCACGACGCGCTCCTCGCGGCGACGTGCCGGTCGTGAACCGCCTCGAGCAGCTCGGCCTGGCGCAGGCACGAGGTCTCGTCGACGGTCCGGCCCGCGCGGGCCGCCGCGACGAACCGGGAGAGGGTGGCGGTGACCTGGTCGACGCGCGGCTGGCGCAGGTGCTGCGTGCCGTCCGGGCCGGCCAGCTCGATCACCGGGTCTTCGTCGGGCGGGGGCTGGAACGGCCGGTCGACCGCGATCCGGCCGCGGTCGCCGCGAAGCTCGTACTCCGCCCGGTACGCGTTCTCCATGCCGAAGGTCAGCTGCGCCGGGATCCCGTCCGGCGTTTCCAGCAGGATCGCGCCCGAGGTGTCGACGGCGTGTCCTTGACCGCGGCGCAGCACAGCTCCGGCCACGCGCAGGTCGCCGAGGAAGTACATCGCGGCGCGCACCGGGTAGATGCCGATGTCCAGCAACGCTCCTCCGCCGAGTTCGGGCTGGTACCGGATGTCGCCCTCGTCGCGCGGCGGCACCGCGAAAGCCGAATGCATCGACCGCAGCTCGCCGATGGCGCCGTCGTCGATCAGCTTCCGGACCGCCTCGTGCAGCGGATGCTGGACGAACATCACGTTCTCCATCAACGCCAGCCCGCGCTCGCGGGCCAGACCGAACAGTCGCGCGGTGGTGCTGTGCTTCGCGGTCACCGGCTTCTCCGCGAGCACGTGCTTTCCGGCGAGCAAGGCCCGTTCCACGTACTCCGGGCGCAACGCGACCGGTAGCGGAAGGTAGACAGCGTCAACGTCTTTCCGTTCCAACGCGGTCTCGTAGCCGTGCACCGGCTCGCCGCCGAACACAGACGTGACGGCCGCGGCCTTGGCCGGATCCCGGCTGGCGACCACGGTGACGTCCAAGTCCGCAGTGGCGGCCGCCGCGGGCAGCATCCGCCGCAGCGCGATGTCCGCGCATCCGAGCACGGCGAGTCGCAAGGCGGTCACCGGGCGGCCGAATCCGTGGCGTGCCAGTCCATTCCGTTCAGGCAGGCGAGCAGGGTCCGGGCTTGCACGTTGAGGTAGTGCCCGTGCCGGACCAGCGACGTGAGCTGTTCGGCGGTCACCCAGAAATAGCCGGGCGGCGGGCTGAGCGGAACCTCGTCCGGGCCGGTTTCCACGATCATGTACCGGCTTTCCGCGTTGAGGAAACGGCCGCCCTCCTCCGAATGCACGGCCGAATAGCGCACCCGCTCCGGGTTCGGGGCGAGGACGAGGTCGAGAAACCTCGGCCGCTGCGCCGTCGCCGCGTAGTTCTCCGGAATGCACTGCACGGTCGGCGAGAGCTCCACGGTGTCCACGAACCCGCTTTCGACCCGGGCGTGCACCAAAACGTGCGGGACGCCGTAGATCCGCTGGGCGACGAACGCCGCGACGCCGCGGGCGACCGGTTCGATCAGCGGCTGCGACCACCGCGTCACCTCCCGGTTGCTGGCCTCCACCGATACGCCGACGACCCGGAAATACCGGCCGTCGGCGCGTTCGATCACCGCTCCGTCGCTCACCCATCCCGGAAGGCCGGCCAATCCGACGCGCTCGGAACGCACGTCGTGCCTCGCCCGTTCCGCGGTGAACCAGGAAAGCAGCTCCAAATCGGAATGCAAGGCACCGGACCGGTGCGGCTGCACCGTCGGGGCGCACGAAAGCACCGTCCGCGAATCCATGTTGACCAGATTGTCGTAGCCGAGAAGGGATCTGATCTGCCCGAAGGTGAGCCAGCAGAAATTCTCGTCCAGCGGGACGTCCTCGTCGGTTTCGACGATCATGTTGCGGTTGCTCTTGCGGTAGAACCACGCGCCGTGCTCGGACTGCAGCACGTCGGCGAGCACCCGGGAACGGGCGGGGTCGACGAAATAGTCCAGGTACCGCACCGGCGAGCCGCCGTGCACCCGGGTGTAGTTGCTGTAGGTCGCCTGCACGGTCGGGGAGAGCTGCAGCAGGTTCGGGTTCCCCGGCTCCATTTTGGCCTGCATCAGGCAGTACAGCACCCCGTCGAACTCTTTGACGAGAATGCCGAGAATGCCGACCTCGGCCTGTTTGATGATCGGCTGGTGCCATTCCCGGCTCTGCTCCGGGCCGACCGAGACGTGCAGGCCCTCGACGGCGAAGAACCGGCCGCTGCGATGCACGACGTTGCCCGTCGGGTCCTCGAACGACCAGCCGTCGAGCCGGTCGAGGCGCACCCGTTCGACCTTGAACCGGTTGGCTCTCGCGCGTTCGGCGAACCAGGAACGGAATCCGGCGATCGACAGCAGGCCCGCGTCCGTCACCGCCGCCGAACGCGCGATCCGCTGCGGCAGCGAGTGATCCTCCCTCGGCCGCAGCGAAGACCGGCTCGGGATTCGCGTGCTGGGCTGCGACATGACTACCTCGCTTCCGTGCCGTCGAAGAACGGTTTCCTTACGCACCACGGCCGCGCGCGATCCAGTGCGGCACGAAGTCCGCCCGGATAAGCGCGCGGCGAATCGTGATCGACGGCAGGACAGAACATCCGAGTCGGCGCGCTTTCCGGACGCATCCTGGTTTCTCGCCCGCGATTCACGGCGATCGGCCGGCGGCGTCCGGTCGAGGGCCCGCCACCCACGGTCGTCCCCCCGATTTCCGTGCCGCAAAGATAACCTCGTACAAGTGCGTGGCGCTACCGCCGCACCGCACAACGAAGATTGGCCGCGGAAACAGCCGTCAACGGCGCGCAGACGAACAACGGCGACCAGGTTGAGCAATACGCGTTCGCTTGGCACCCTCACTGCTGCCCGCGTCGTTCTTCGAATGGCTCCGGTCGCGGGCACCGGAGCCAAGACAGCGCTTCCACCTCTGACAGTGCTGCCAAAAACGTCATCACGTCAATTGATTTTTCCCGATCCGATGGCGAAAGGCCCTCACGCGTGCGAATTCTATTCTGCAGTCTCGGCAGCCCCGGACACACCTATCCCTTGTTGCCCCTGGCCGTCGCCGCGCGCGACACCGGGCACGAGATCGCTTTCACCACCAGCGGACAGTTCGAACCGGCTTTGGCCGCGCTCGGTTTCCGGCACGAGGAATCCGGCGTGCCGGTCACCGAAGCTTTTCAGGAGGGCTTGAGAACCGCCTTCGGCAGAGAAAGTCCCGAAGGTCTCAGCCCGGACGACCTCCGCGAACTGTCGTCGCTGGCCTTCGGCAGGCTGATCCCGCGACGGTCCGCACGGCAGCTCGCCGACGTGCTCGCCCGGGTCCGGCCGGAGCTGATCGTGCACGACGTGAGCAGCTACGGCGCCGGGCTCGCCGCCGCGGTGGCCGGAATTCCCGCGGTGTGCCACGGAATCGGACGGGAAAGCCCGGACGAGTTCACCCTCGCGATCGAGGACAAGGTCCGCGCGCTCGGCGCGGAACTCGGGGTCGCGCTCCCGGCGGGCCGGCTGCTGGGCCTGGGCAATCCGTACCTCGACATCTATCCGGATTCGATGCAGGACCGGGAACTGCTCGACACCGGGCGGCGGTTCCCGCTGCGTCCGGTGCCGTTCTCCGACGACAGCGAACTGCCGGAGTGGGTGCGCACCCGCGACCGCGGACGGCCGCTGGTCTACCTGACGCTAGGCACGTCCGGCAGCGGCTCTGTCGGCGCGCTGCGCCAGGCGGTCGACGGACTGGCCGCGCTGGACGTCGACGTGCTCGTGTCGAGCGGCCGCTCGCTCGACGTCAGCGAATTCGGCACGATCCCGCCGCGCGTGCGGCTCGAATCCTGGGTTCCGCAGGCGAAGCTGTTTCCGGAACTGGACCTGGTGGCGCACCACGGCGGGAGCGGCACGACCCTCGGTTCGCTGGCCGCCGGGGTGCCCCAGCTGTGCCTTCCCTGGGACAACGACCCGTTCGGCAGCGGGGACGCCGTGCTCTCCACCGGCGCAGGATTGCGGCTGCTGCCCGATGAATTGACAGCGGAGGCGGTGCGGGCGAAGGCCGAGGAGCTGCTGACCGACGCGGGCTATCTCTCGGCGGCGGAGAAGATGGCGGCCGAGATCGCGCGGATGCCTTCGCCGGAGGAGGTGGCGGCGGAGTTGCCTCGTTTCGTTGCGGGGTGAGGGCAAAGGTCTGTGAGGGGAACCCTGAGGGAATCAGATTCCTTCAGGGTTCCTTGGGGTCATGGGGTTGTTGCAACACCGCTTTGTTGAAGGGGTGGGGTTGTGGCGCGGGTGTTTCAGTGGTTGCCGCGGTGGGTGCAGGTGGAG